>CAZJKJ010000072.1:14544-17514 GCA_964546435.1 uncultured Cellvibrionaceae bacterium | reverse complement strand
TCTTCCTCGAGCCGCTGTTGCAGTACGGCGGCCACTCCGTCTTCTGCAAATGCGGCCTGCATCCGGTTGAACAGCTTCTCTCCATCTTCCTTGTCCTGATTGGGAACGGACGGCAGATCGTCGGTCTGGTGGCGAATGGCCTGGCGCAACTGCTCCGCCAGCTGTTCGCGCTGGCGGGCGAAGGCGGTCATTGCATCGGCGGCGGGACCGACCTCCACCATCGCGGCGGCATCGGCGTACTGGTCGGCGCTGTGCTGGATGGCCACAACAAGGTCTTGCAGGGCAACTTGTTCATCGCTTTGCCAGATCTTCATAAGTGCATCTCCCTAAACGGCAGTGCCGGTTTCCGGCGGCGCAAATACCTCCAGCACGCCGGGATGGATTTTCAGTGTTGCCGGGGTCCGGGTAACGGGCTCCCCGTCTGCGTGAACTTCTTTGGGGGCGTGGGTGTGGATTTCAATGCGTGCGGCGCTGGCGGCGAATACGCGGTCCGGACGGGTATGTCGGCCGCCGCGCAGCCAGGGTGCGAGGGTCAGCAGGTCCCAGGCGGACTGAGGTCGCAGGCTGTAAAGCCAGAGGCGACCATCCTGGATGCTGGCATCCTCGTGAATCACGGTGCCGCCGCCATAAAAGCGACCATTGCCAATACTCACCTGAATGGTGCGCATACGAATGCACCGGTCATCAAGAAGCAACCGCATGCGGAAACTTTTACGGTGAGTCAGCGCCCCAAAAAAGGCCTTGAGATAGCTGAATACCCCCCAGCTTTTTTTCACCTCCGGAGTGAGCTGATGGGTGATCTCCACCCCCAGCCCGATATGCACGGCGTTGAAAAAATATTCCCCGTTGATGCTGCCGAGATCAATCCGGCGGGTATGGCCGGCGATGATGAGTTCGCAGGCGACCTCAATATCGGCGGGAATATCGAGAGAGCGCGCCAGATCATTTGCGGTGCCCGCCGGGAGTATCCCGAGGGGTTTGCCCGCCTTCAGCAAGGCGTCGGCCACCGAGTGAAGGGTTCCATCCCCGCCCACCACCACGATGAAATCGACCTCCTTGCCGAAACGGGCAACTGCCCTGCAGGCATCCTCTGCGCTGTTGGATTCGACCTGAATGGGTTCGATTCCGGAATCCTTTAACCGGCTAATGGCTGCGGTGATCTGCTCGCCACTTCCCGACCGGCTTTTGGGATTGCTTAAAAACAGGGCCCTGGTTCCATTGGTCGGCATATTTGTGTCTGCTATCCCGTCGTTTGAATGCGTCGATACAGCGCTTCGAGGACACTGTATACGCCGAATGCGAACAGCCCCGCCGCCACTATGCCCAAGAGCCAGGGACCGTAGGCGCTGTCGCGCAAGGCGGCCAGCGCGTCGTCCATGCCTTTGACTTCACCACTGCGGGCGACCACCGCCGAGTGGATCAGGAACCAGGCAACGATACACCAGACCACGCCCCGCGCAATCAGCCCGAAACGGCAGGTCGGTTGCGCCCAGGACTGGTGGCGTGCCGGGATACTCATGTATTTATTGAAGCGGGCCTTCCAGCCCTTGTAGATATGCGCCAGACCGGCGATCACAAAACCGACGCCCACGGCGGCGAGCACGTACTGCCCCCAATCACTGGTGAGCCAGCCCTGAGCGCTGCCGGAGCCGCTTTCACTGCTGCCCGATCCCATCAGCACCCGGATCGCCCAGATCGCCAGGGCGGCATGGGTCACCGAGCTTGCGAACAGACCGATGCGGATGGCCAGCCCTTTGCCTGACGTGCCGTGGTTATCCGGATCTTTCGTTGCCTGAAACAGGCGCCAGACCACATAACCCAGCAAGCCAATGATCAAAATGACCAGCATGACGTTGCCGAAGGGTTGTTCCAGAATCTGCATCAGCGCGCCTTTGCTGTCGGTGGTCTTGCTGCCATTGCCGAACGCCGTCATCAACGCCAGCCCGCCGATTACGAGATACACCGCGCCCCGCGACCCGTAGCCGAGTCGCGCCAGCCACGTCAGTTTCTGTTTCATCTCTACTTCATTCATGAATGATCTCCCCGAATTTCTGTCTATTTCAGTTAACGTAACCCGTTACTCTTCTTGTTTTTTACCCTTTCCGGTTTGTCTCTCCCTGTAGAATTTCCGCCAGACCTGCCAGCTCACCCAGGTCCAGGCCAGGCCGACCGCCCAGCCGCCGAGCACGTCGGTCAGCCAGTGCACACCCAGGTACAGGCGACTGAGGCCGACCAATAGAATCAGCAACCCCGCCACTGTGTATACATAGAGATTTTGCGTCGATGAGCGGTGGCTGGTAATGACCACCGCCAGAGCCGAATAAATCGTGGCGGACAGCATCGCGTGCGCGCTGGGAAAGCTCGGTGTGAATACTCTGGCTGCCTGCAAAAGCTCATCCGGACGCGCCCGGTCAATCCACTCCTTCAGCCCGTGGTTCAGCAACAGTGCCGTAACCGCCGTAGCGACCAGCCAGGTAGCAAGGGATTTTTTCTGGTTCAGGAGCAGAAATCCGGCCACGCCAGTGACCAGCATCGCCAGCACCAGATTACTGCCCAGCGCCGTCGCATCCCGCACGACTTCAACCATCGCCGGAACCCAGGGATCATCCCCGCTTGAGAAGGCCTGCAACCACTGCCAGACAGTGACATCGAGATTGAAACCGTCCCCGCTGGCACTCGAAAGCCCCCGGTCGCCCGAACTTCCCATCCAGACTTGTTGAGTCAACACGGTGAGTTTCCTTTTTGCGTCGTTGCTTTTTTAATTGCGTTGATGAGCTGACGGTAAACGACGGATGCACACGCGGTGCCAAAAGTGGAGCAAGTGGAATAAGTGGGGCTGCAGCCCGCAGCATTGCTGTTGGTAAAGCTCAAGAGGAGATTTGGACAGAGCCGAAAAGTTATGCATCAAAAAAGCGTGCCACTTCTTGTAAAAGTTGCACGCTGGAACCGGCCTCGTGATCCCGCGCACTA
>CAZJKJ010000072.1:0-14444 GCA_964546435.1 uncultured Cellvibrionaceae bacterium | reverse complement strand
TCGTGATAGAAAAGCCACCAGCGATCGTTGAATTCCACGATGGAATGATGGGTCGTCCATCCCAGAACAGGTTCCAGAATTTTGCCCTGATAGGTGAACGGGCCATAGGGGTTGTCGCCGGTTGCATACTGGATGAAGTGGGTTCCACCGGTGGAGTAGCTGAAATAATATTTGCCGTTGTATTTGTGGACCCAGGCCGCTTCGAAGAACAGCCGGTCTTTATCACCGGCCTTGATGGGCTGGCCGTTTTTGTCCAGCAGCTCCACGTTGCGGGGAATTTCTGCCAGCTGGCGCATGTCATCGGCCAGCTTCGCCACGCGGGGCATAATGGCTGGCTGGTCGGAGGTGGGAACAAAGGGCTCGGTGCTGAATACGCCGCCGATCCAGTGCTGCAATTGCCCGCCTTCAATGCCGCCGAAATACATGTAGTAGCTGCCATCGGCATCCTGAAACACAGCCGGGTCCATGCTGTAGGTGTTGGCGATGGGTTCCGGGTCAGGAACAAACGGGCCTTCGGGCCGGTCACCCACGGCAACGCCAATGCGGAACAGCCCTTCCTGGTCTTTTGCAGGAAAATAAAAATAATAGCGCCCATCTTTTTCGGCAACGTCAGGTGCCCATAACTGCTTTGTCGCCCAGGGAATATCTTCCAGACTCAAGACCACGCCGTGGTCCCGCACCGGAGCATCAATGTTATCCATCGAAAAAACGTGATAGTCGCGCATGTCAAAGCCAGCGCCTGCGGCACCGTTTTTCTGCACTTCGCTTTCGACATCGTGGGAGGGGTAAATGTAGAGCTTGCCGTTAAAGACATGGGCTGACGGGTCAGCGGTGTAGATGTCGGTGACCAAAGGCTCGGTGAGGAATTCCAGGGTTTTGGCTTCTTCTTTTTTGGTGACCGGGCTACAGGCGCTCAACAGCGTCGCGATTCCGGTGGCCAGACCGGCGGCAATACTCACGGCCAGCCAGGTGCGTGATTGACGGCGAACTCTCATGGTTGCTCCTGAAGGAAGTCTGCTTGAATCCGGTCCGGGCGGCTGTGCACAGCGCCGACCGGCACGCGGTCATTATTCCGAATAATCCGGAATTTCCGGAAAATTGTTCATCTGTGTATATAGACTAATCCCCCCGCAAACGCCAAACTGGCCACGTTCGCGCGGATCCGACCGGCCGTTGGTCGGTGTGCTATCCGCATTCAGTTCGAATTCAGTTCTGTCCGTTTAATTTGCCGAGTCCATCCTGTGAGCGTATTGCGCATCACGTGCAGAGTGTCGGCAAGAGCCTGCGGAGCTGATGTTCAATACGCATTTTTTCACGGATGATGCCAGCAACAGATTCCAATAATCGAAGCCAGAGCGCGTTTACCGTCGAGCCGTCAATAGAAGCAGTCCGGCATTACGTACCACATACCATTCAATTACCCACAGGTGACCTTTGTGAATCACTCCGTGTCGTATACCTCCCTCGCATCCATGGTTCTATCCGGTTTACTCATGAGCGCCTGCTCCAGTGGTGGCGGTGGCGGGGGCTGCGCCAATGGCGGTTATCCCGGTCAGTGTGGCAATAATGGCGGCGGCAGTGTGGTGGATCAGGAAAAGCCCAGCTGCGGTGAGGGTTATCACAGCGAAAACGGTCTGTGCGTCCGCGATTCTCTGATCTGTCCGGATGGACAGCATGCCGAAGGCGACCAGTGCGTAGAAAACCTGCTGACGGTGCAGGTGGCCAGCCAGTCTCTGTGCCGGGTCGAACGCAACGGGGCCACCCGCTTTATTGTCCAGTTTGTGGCTCGGGACGAAAACGGTCAGCTGGTCGATCCGCAACTGAATTCCCAGAGCGAACCCACCCAGCTCGCGTCGGAGCTGTATGTCGACCGTGAAGCCGTTGATGTGGAATCCCTGCTCAGCCGCGAGTCGAATCTGTTGCAGTCCAATCTGCTGCTTTCACTGGTTCTCGACAGCAGTTACTCCATGCTCCACCACAGTCCGCCCGCCTTTGAACCCATGAAGGAAGCCGCGGTGTCGATCCTGCGCGACACCCAGGCAACCTGGCAAAACATCAATTCAGAGTTTCACTGGGAGCTTGCATGGTTCCATGAGTACATTTTCCGACCGGCAAAAGACGCCGGTGGCAATCCCTGGTCCATCGACGACATTTACCGAATTCCACCGCCCGCGGAAGGCACCTTTACCGGTCTGTACAAGGCGGTTCACCACATGGCCGGAGTTCACGCAGAGCGAATGGCCGAGGGTGTGGCGGCGGGTCAGCGCGACCAGCACATCATGGTCGTACTCTCGGACGGCAAGGACAACCACTTCTTCTTCGGTAACAGTTCCTACCGGAACGAGGGCAACGCCGACGGCATCCACTGGACTTCATTCGGGGCTGAACCCACTTCGCTCGCCGATGTGCAGGCGGCTCTGGCCACGATTCCCCGGTTACGCACGCATGTGATTGGCCTGGGTACCAGTGTGGATACCGCCGAGCTGGAGGCCATCGCCGCCGCGGGCAATGGCAAGTATTTTTACGGCAGCAGCAGCAATACTCTCGGCGAGCTGTTTGAGGATGTCCGCAGGGAATTTGTGACCATGCAGACCCTCGGCGTTGAAGTCCCTTTGCCGCCCGGCGAATATGAGTTCAGCCTGCGTACCCGCCACGTGCGCAATGGTGCGGAAGGTCGTGAATATTTCACGGTGGAAGCCGGGCCGGACATGCCCCTCTGTGTGGATCCGGTAGACGAAACCTGACCACTAAATCCGAAGGGGCGTCACGCCCCTTCTTGCTCCCTGTCCTGCCTCTGCACCCGTCTTTTGAAGATCACGGTGCGACTTTGACTTCTCCCGTCAGAACATTGGACGTGGTCTGCACCAGTTGGTAGGGTTGACCGCCCCCCACCGAAAGTTCGAAGTTGCCCGGTGCGAGTATTCGTTTGCCCTCCGCATCTATGTAGGAAAACGCGTCGGCAGCCACTTCCAGAGTCAACTCCCGCTCCTCTCCCGCCTTTAAATGTACCCGGTCAAAGGCGACCAGGCTGCGGATTGGTACCCGGACCTGCGGGTCGAGATGGCTCAGATACACCTGCACCACTTCGTCGCCGTCACGGGTGCCGGTGTTTTTAACTTTGACGGTTACCGGCAAGGTTGCGCCCTTCTTGATTTCCGGACTGAAATCCAGCGTGGAATATTCGAAGGTGGTGTAGCTCAAGCCGTAACCGAAGGGGTACAGGGGCTTGCCGTCGAAGTAACGGTAAGTCTGGCGAGTGATGTTGTAATCCTCGAAGGCCGGGAGATCCTTGGTGGACCGGTAAAACGTGACCGGTAGACGCCCTGCCGGGTTGTAGTCCCCGAAGATCACATTTGCCAGCGCTGTACCTGCGGCCTGCCCCGGATACCAGGCTTCGATAATCGCCGGGACATTTTTCTGCTCCCAGTTGAGCGCAAGGGCACTGCCGTTCATGACGACAAGCACCGTCGGTTTCTTGAGCGCCATCACGGCCTTGATCAAATCCCTCTGAGCTTCCGGCAGATCCAGGCGAGTGCGGTCGCCGCCGCGGAAACCTTCCACCGAGATGTCCATCTCTTCGCCTTCCATCTGCGCCGTCAGTCCCATCATCAAAATGACCGCCTCGGAATTTTTGGCGACTTCCAGCGCCTCGTCCTGCAGGTCGGGCACGGGCGGCGCCCAAAGCAGTTGTACCTGGGCATCGGCATAGGTCTCTCCCGCTTCGACTACGATCTTGTACTTCCGCCCGGCCTCCAGCTCCATGGTGCGGGTTTCCAGCAGACGCGGATCACCCCACTCGTCACGAAAGTGATAGGAGGTTGCCAGCACCTGCTGATCGCTGAAGAAGACTTTGGTTTTGCAGGTGCTGATCAGGCCGAGACGATAGGTGCCACTGCGTTTGGGGGTCAGTTCTGTGATCCAGCGGACGCCGAAGTTGTCATCATCGAGACCTTTGCGGGGCGCGCGGTCGCTCCAGTTGCTGTCCAGGATTTCGTGGGTTTCCGCTGCCACGGGTTTGCCGGTCAGTTCCGCATTGTCGAAATACTCTACTTTCAGTCCGGGCTTGCCGTTCCAGCTCAAATGCCCGGCAGGCACGGTAGAAAATACCGGAATGCCCTCGGCCCAGGGCGACCCCTGGGCGTAGTGAATCTGTGTCGGCGCGGACACCGCGTTGCGGATGCCCTGCAAGGGTGTGACCGTCGATGACGGGACGCCGTTGTAGTTGCCGAGCAACATGAGCCACTGGTCCGCGTTGGGTCCAATCACTGCAATGGACTTGAGATCCTTGCGCAGTGGCAAGGTGTTGTTGGCGTTCTTCAGCAATACCATAGATTCTTCGGCGGCCCGCAATGCCAGCTGCCGGTGCTCCTTGCTGTCTACCACGGAATAGGGAATCTGTGCATATTTGACGTTTTCGACGGGGTCGAACATGCCCAGTTCCATGCGGGCCTGGAACAGCCGCTTCACCGCCACATCGATTTCTGCTTCGGTAATCAGGCCCTGCTCCACGGCCTTGACCAGCGCCGCATAGGTTTTACCGCAATTGAGTTCCGTGCCCTTTTTCACCGCCAGCGCCGAGCTTTCTTCTGCCGTTGCCGTAATTTTGTGGTGTTCATGAAAATCCGCGATGGCGCCGCAATCCGAGACCACAAACCCGTCGAACCCCAGGCGATCCCGCAGGGTGGAATTGAGGAAATCACTGGCGCAGGCCGCCTCGCCATTAACCCGGTTGTAGGCGCACATCACCGATTCCACCTTCGCCTCCTGCACCGCCATGGTGAATTGCGGCAGGTAAGTCTCGTTGAAATCTTTCATGTCGGTAATGGCATCGAACGAGTGGCGCTCCGGCTCGGGGCCGCTGTGTACGGCGTAATGCTTGGCGGTGGCAATGGTTTTGAAGTATTCGGGATCATCACCCTGCAACCCCTTGATGAACTGCACCCCCAGCCTGCCGGTCAGGTAGGGATCTTCACCATAGGTTTCCTGCCCTCGCCCCCAGCGGGGATCGCGAAAAATATTGATGTTCGGCGACCAGAGGGTGAGCCCCTGATAAATGAAGCGTTTGTCTTTAGCGGCAAAGGCGTGATGTTTTGCACGGGCTTCATCGGAGATGGCAACCGCCGCCTCGTGGATCAGGTCTTCGTTCCAGGTCGCCGCCAGACCGATCGCCTGAGGAAAGACCGTCGCCAGCCCCGCCCGCGCCACGCCGTGCAGCGCTTCGGACCACCAGTTGTATTCCGGGATGCCCAGACGCTCAATGGCCGGAGCGTCATTCATCATCTGGGCGGCCTTTTCTTCAAGTGTCAGGCGCCCGACCAGATCGTCCAGCCGTTGCTCCATGGGCAGTTCGTGATTCCAGAAAGGAAGCGCCGCCGCCGGGTTCTTCTCACTGGCGGTTGGTTGCGCGGATGAGGTGTCCGGTTCACGATCTTTATCACTGCATCCGCTCATGACGAGCATGAATACGCCCAGCCATGCCGGCGCGCTCTGCTTGATGAAACTCATGGGTCCACTCCCGTTGGTTAAATTATTATTAGAAGCTGTTTCATTACTGCTGCGCTCGCGAGGTATGAACGGCGACTAGCGCCCCTGTCCCGGCGCATGGGGAAACTCCAGTGCCTGATATCCGGCGAGGGTGCCGGCCGGCTTTTCCAGTCCTTTCGGTATAGGACGATTCGCGATGGATTGGAAATACAACACGCAGGCATTTCGCCACCAGAGTGCTTCTTTTTGTTGAATATCCAGCGCCATTTGTACCTGACGGAATTGCAGCGGGTCGATTTTCCCTTCCAGACGATCCCAGCGTCGGGCCATTTTTTTCACATCCTCGGCGCCCTGGTAATAGCGGTGCACCAACTCGGACCAGAGTGGTCGCCCCGATGCCATCGGGTAATCCCAGGGCAAATGATGGAACCACAACAGGTATTTTTCCGGGGTGGATTGCGGGCTGGCGTAGAGATCGCGCACCGCCGGGTGGTATTGCTCCACGGCATTGACGCCCGAGGGTGAGCGGTCAAAACCGATCCCTTTGGCGTCGGCCCGGTGATAGTAGACCGAAGTCCAGTCGTCTCTTTCCAGATCCCTGACCCAGGGCGCCGGGCCGTAGTGATGGCCTTCGCCCATGATGTGGTGCAGGCCCAGCGGCGTCATGTAGTTCACCGTGATTTCCCGCGAGGCCATCATCATGTCGCGAATCCGGTCCACTACTTTCTGGTTGTTGGAGAAAGTCATGCGCACCCACTCGGTGGCGATGTCCCCGGCTGGCAGGGCGTGGTCCCAGGCGAGCCGCCCGAAGGCGTACCAGTTGGATTGCAGGATCGGATGCCCGGTCCAGTTGCGGTCGGTGCCGATGTTGGCAACCCCTGCCATTCCCGAAATGCGGTTACCGAACAGCGAGCCATCCACCACTTTGGCAACGGTGGAACCGGGACCTTGTGCGTGCGTGTCTTCCTGCAAGACTTCCTCAAACAGGGTTCCCAGATAAACCAGATGCGTGCTGAAACCGAGATATTCCATGGTGATCTGGAATTCCATCATCAGCGGAGTCTTGGGCGTGGCGCCGAACAGCGGGCTGAATGGCTCGCGTGGCTGAAAATCGATGGGACCGTTTTTGACTTGGACCAGCACGTTATCCCGAAACTTGCCATCCAGCGGTTTGAACTCCGAGTAGGCCTGGCGGGAGCGTTCTTCGTTTTTTTCATTGGCGTACACAAATGCCCGCCACATGACGACGCCCCCATGAGGCTCCAGGGCCGCGGCCAGCATGTTGGCGCCTTCCACATGAGTGCGCCCGTAATCCCCCGGCCCCGGCTGCCCCTCGGAATTAGCCTTGACCAGAAAGCCGCCAAAATCCGGAATCACCCGGTAAATCTCAGCAACCTTGTCTTGCCACCACCGCTGCACTTTCGGGTCCAGAGGGTCGGACGTCGCCAATCCGCCGATCAGCTGCGGCGAACTGAATTTCACCGACAGATACACCTTCAAACCGTAAGGCCGGAAAATATCCGCCAGCGCGGTGACCTTCTCCAGATAATGCGGCGTCAGGATGAGAGGATCAGCGTTCACGTTGTTGAGCACCGTCCCGTTGATGCCGACCGACGCATTGGCGCGGGCATAATCGTAGTAACGCTGTTCTTTATAATCCGGCAGCTTGTGCCAGTCCCAGATCGACTGCCCGGCATATCCTCGCTCCACATGACGATCAAGGTTGTCCCAGTGATTCAATACCCGCAGCTGTACTTTAGGGGAAGAGTGCAGATCGAGACGGGTGACCGGCTGCCGGGTCTGCAACAGCCGCAGAAAATGGAAAGTCCCGTAAAGACTGCCCGCCTCCGTCTTGCCCGCCACCAGGACATGCGTAAATTTTCCCGCTTGCACCGTGCGGATGAGATACCCTTCCGCGCCGATTCCGGTGGGGATTTCCCCTTTCAGATAGCGACGCACGTTCTTGGAATCAAACGTGCCGACGATCAGTTGGTTGCCACCGGCGCGGCTGGACCATTCCTCGCCGAGCATGGCGGGCAACGCGTGCTCCAGCTCGGCGCGGATCACGTCCGCCGTGGCGGATTTGCCGTCCACCTGCCAGCCGCGAAGCGCGGCGCGATAGGTGTCCCGAGTTTCTTCCGAGCGCACCGGGGCGTACTTCAACCACAAGTCATACCCGTCGTTGCCCGCAAAAATCGCCTGAGCCACGGATTGCCCCGTCAGTCCGAAAGAGAGAAATATCAGTGCCGCTAAAAGTGGCAGGATTTTTTTATCTGGCATGGGATATCCCAAAGTTGAAAAAGCTGAAACCATGACGTCCGTCCGGTTTTGACATCCGGACATTAAGCACTCGCGACCATAACCACGTATATAGGCGAACACAAGCGCCAGCTCGTGCCCCGAGTGCGCCTGATCACACCAATCCCTGGCACTTTTTCATGACTGATTGCGAAACAATTGCGATCAGTGCAATCACGCTGGATTCACGGGTTATTTATGAAATCTATTTCTTCAGTTGCGCTGCATCGACCGGCAGCGAATATTATTCTTCTGATCGCGATGACATTGGTGGGCAGCGGCTGCAGCAGCAGTAGTGGCTCAGATTCGCCCGCCCCGGTCGCCGGCAAGGACGAACCGGATATTCCGCCTGCGCCCCTCTATGTCGTGGACGAATATTCGCCACGGAAAGAATTCGCCCAGCGCTGTGTCACACCTCGCGAAGGGACAGATCCTCGCACGGGCGAACCCTGGCTGGATTTGCAGGGCACGGAGATGGACGAAAAAATGTGGCTGCGCTCCATGACCCACGAACTGTATTACTGGACCGATCAGTTACCGGATCTAGACCCGGCCGACTTTTCTGTTGAGGACTATTTTTACGCACTGACCGTGCCCCAGGATCCTTTTGCGCAAACGATGTCTACCGAGCGATTTCTGGCGGCCTCAGAAAATTCCAAAGAACTCGGTTACGGCGTGATCTGGAATTTCAGCGACGACGCGGCCGGTATCATCACGGCCCGCATTGCGTTCGTCGAACCGGACAGTGAAGCGGCGCACTCGGTGCAGCGCGGCGACTATGTTGTCACCGTCGATGATATTGATGTGGCCAGCGGCCAGCAGGATGCCAGCGTCCGCAATCGGCTCGGCGAAATATTCTATTCACCAGAGCCTGGAGAAACCCACGTGTTCGGCATCCGCGATGCGGACAGTGGCGAAATCCGCGAAGTCAGCCTGTCCGCCGAATTTACCGACCGACATGCCTTGCCGACCACGAAAGTCGTCAATACAGCGGCCGGCCCGGTTGGATACATGCTGTTCAATGCCCATAACGCCACCTCGGAAGCGTTGCTGATCGAGACCGTAGAGACTTTCCGCGACGCGGCCGTCACCGACGTTGTGGTGGACTTGCGTTTCAATCCGGGCGGGTATCTGGATATTGCCGCGCAACTGGCTTACATGCTCACCGGGCCAGCGGTTACCGACGGAGTCCCGTTTGAAACGCCGGTGTTCAACAGCTTCCACCCTCAGTTCAACCCGGTCACCAACGAACCGCTGACGTCGGTCCCCTTTTATCCGGAGACACTCGGAATTGGCGAGACCGAACCCGGACAGCCATTGCCCTCGCTGGGCCTTGATCGGGTTTTCGTGCTGACCACCCCGGCCACCTGCTCCGCCAGCGAATCCTTTATCAACGGATTGAAAGGGGCCGACGTAGAGGTCATCCAGATCGGCGATGCCACCTGCGGTAAACCTTATGGTTATATTCCGGTGGAAAACTGCGGCAATACTTACCTGACGGTGATGTTCGTCGGTGAAAATGCCAAGGGCTACTCCGGCTATCAGGAATCCGGATTCGTACCGACCCATTCCAGCGATGCCACGGAGCCACACGAAAACCCCGGCTGTGTGGACGGCAATCTCAGCATTGACCAGCCTCTGGGCGACCCTGCTGAAGACCTGCTGGCCGCCGCACTTTATTATCGCACCACTAATTCCTGCCCCACCGAGGAACCGGATCTGGGTGACGTCCAACCTGCTGCTGAACAGGTTCTGCAATCCTGGCGACCGTATTCAGCGGGGGAAAAATTCCGCCTGCGATAACCGGTTCAGCAAAGTAACAGGCGGCGACTGTTCTAGTCGCCGCCTGCGCCGCTTCCCCGCAAGGGGCAGCGTTCCCGCATCACCTTTTTCGGGAAATTCAAAGGCTGTGCGCCGCAGCATTGTCCACTGCAGCCGGTTGATGTAGTCTCCACGCCTTTCCGAACACCACCCCTCCATACCATTCCGGACAGCCTTATGAATCGCAGCTTCCCCCTGACGCGGCTTCGCCGTAATCGCTATTCCGATTTTTCCCGCCGCCTGGTGCGCGAAACCCAGCTGACGTCCGCCGATTTCATTTACCCGATGTTTGTAATTGAAGGCAAGAAGCAGCAGGAAGCCATCAACTCAATGCCGGGTATCAACCGTTACTCCACCGATCTGCTGTTGCGCGAAGCCGAAGCGCTGCTTGAGCTTGGCATTCCGGCCATTGCGCTTTTCCCCCGCATCGACAGCGAGCTGAAAACCCTTGACGGCGAAGCGGCATTTGACCCGGACGGTCTGGTGCCACGCACGGTCCACGCCCTCAAGAGCCGCTTTCCAGAGCTGGGGATCATCTGCGACGGCGCACTGGATCCGTACACCAGCCATGGCCAGGATGGCATTATCGACGACAGTGGCTATGTGCTGAACGATCTCACCGTAGCCGCCCTGCGCCGGCAGGCGGTTGTGTGCGCGCAGGCAGGTGCCGATGTGATTGCCCCCTCCGACATGATGGACGGGCGAGTCCGCGGCATCCGTGAAGAGCTGGACCTGGCGGGCCTTATCAATACACAGATCATGGCCTACTCCGCGAAGTACGCATCCGCCTACTACGGGCCTTTCCGCGATGCCGTCGGTTCCGCCGGCAATCTCGGCAAGAGCAACAAATTCAATTACCAGATGGATCCGGCGAACTCGGATGAAGCCCTCCACGAGGTTGCCATGGACCTGGCCGAAGGTGCCGACATGGTCATGGTCAAACCCGGCATGCCGTATCTCGACATCGTGCGGCGGGTCAAGGAAGAATTCGGGGCGCCGACGTTCGTCTATCAAGTCAGCGGTGAGTACACCATGCACAAGCTGGCCATTCAGGCCGGCGCACTCTCGGCGGATGTCATGCTGGAATCCCTGATGTGCATCAAGCGTGCAGGCGCCAACGGCATCCTGACCTATTTCGCCAAAGAAGCCGCGACCCTGTTGCGGCACAATGCGGGCAACCGTTAGGCTCAAAAAGCCTTGCCGGTGCCCTTATCGAGCACACATTGGGGTGGAATCGCGGTAAAGTTGCCGGACTCCGGAAAACGAGATGTCTCCCATGCTGAACGGTATTCAGTCATTGCTGATCTGTCCCCGCTGTGGCGCCACCGCAGCCGAGGGCCTGAACATTCAGGCGGCCAGCTGCGGCCCCTGCAACCTGCGGTTTTTCTCCCTGAACGGGCTGCCGTGCTGGTTTCCCAATGGCGAACAGCAGCGGGTCATCTGGCAGGATCTGTATGCAAAGCTGGAAGAAGAAAAAAAGCAGCTCGAACATCTGCACGACCTGGAATCACGCTTTATCGGCCTCTTGCCAGCCACTCGACAACGACTGGACGTGGATCGACGGGCGCGCCTGAAACGCCTCGAAAGCGTGGCGACCATCCTGGAGAACGCCGGCCTGCAGCCGCAGCTCAATGCCAGCCTGCAGAATCTGCGCCCCGCCGGCTTCCTGCAATATTACGAATTGATGCTGCGGGACTGGGCCTGGTTCAATACCGAAGACAACAATCGGCCGGACGAAAACCAGCTGATGCTGCAGCAGATCCTGACGCTGACGCCGGCCGATCCGCCGTTCAAGCCAAAGCGCATTCTGGTGCTGGGTGCGGGTGCCGGCCGTCTCAGCTGGGATCTATACAACCACTGGAATCCCGAGTTACTGGTCACCGTTGACCACAATCCGCTCCTGGCCTACACGGCCAAGCATCTGATCCGTGACATGGGCTCATTTACCCTTTGGGAAGTGGCTTCCCCTGAACCGGCAAAAGACGCGGTGGAGATGGCCTGGGATCTTTCCGTGCCCTCATCGCCAGCGCAACACAGCAGCCGGAATTTCCACGTACTGGCGGCGGACGCCTGGAACCTGCCGCTTGCGCGGGGCTCATTCGACCTGATCGTTACGCCCTGGTTTATCGACATCGTCGGCGGGGATTTCAGGGATTTACTGGGGAAATTGCAGCCGTTGCTGCAACCGGGCGGTTACTGGCTGAACTACGGTCCCCTGAAGTACTACGACGGAATGCCGGAACAGCAGAAGTATTCTCACACTGAAATCCGCGAGCTGCTGGGGCTGGCCGGGTTCGCGGTGCACCACCATGAACATTTCGACATTCCCTATGTCCAGTCTCCCCTGGCGAGCCGTGCGCGCACGGAATCCGTCTGGGGCTACCTTGCACAGCTCGGCACCGGGCCTGTCGTAAGCGCGCCGGTGCGCACTACAAAGCTGCAACACGGGGAAAACCCGGCCTGGTTGATCCTGCCGCACCTGCCCGTCCCGCCCCTGCGAATCAACGGCGTGCCCGACTGGGTCGATAACATATTTTCCTTTATCGACGGACACCGCTCCATCAATGATCTGGCTGCACTGGTCGCACCGAGCATGCCAGCGGACTATGAACCGCGGCAGTTCGTCTTTGATGTATTTCAGGAATATGCCGTTGAGTCTTGAACTGACCCGTCCGTTTTGAGAGCTGGTGCCTCGACACGGGCATTGTGCTTCTGCATGATTGAACGCCCTTTCACGGAGATCACGCCCATGTTCAAAGCACTCCTGCCCGTTCCCCTGGCGCTGCTGGTCGGTTGTGGCGCCGAGAAAGAGCTGACCATCCCCGATCCGCTGCTGGAGTTTGAGGTCGTCGACTGTGGCGTCGCTTATGCCACATCGATCACTGAGTTCTCCGTTGAAGCCGTTGATTCGTCGCAGCGGTTCCAGGAACTCTACCTGGCGACTGATTTGAACAATCAGGGTGAAATTCCCGCTGTCGATTTCGACACCAAGACCGTCATCGCCATTCATCTGGACCCCAGGCCTTCGACTGCGTACTCCATTGAAGTCACGTCGATAACAGAATCCGCCGACGCGGTCGTCGTTCATTACGATGAATCGACACCGGGCATGTGTGCGGCTGGCACTGCCATCACTCACCCTTACTGCTTTGTCGCCATAGATAAAACGGCCAAACCGGTCGAGCACGAAGTCACGGAAACGACCGCCTGCGTCAACCCCTGACGAGCATTGATGCCGTACAACCGCATCGCTGCAACGTCAATCCCTGCTCGAAAAGTACCCGCCGGCGAGCTTCTGCCGGCGCGCATCATCTCGCAACTTTTGCCTCTTTCCGTTATGTGCCATCATGCCCGGCATTTTCTTACACCGATTCCGGAGATACACATGCAGAAAGTCGAAATCGCCCTCAAGATCAAAGCCAGTCTCGGAGAATGTCCGCGCTGGGATGAAACGAATCAGCTGTTGTATTGGGTGGATATCAATCAGGGGCAGTTGCACCGGTTCAATCCGGCGACGGGCACCGATGAATTCCTCCAGTTTGATGAAGAAATCGGCTGCATGAGTCTGCGGCAGGGAGACGGGTTTTTACTGGCGATGCGCAGCGGGTTTTATACGCTGGATGGCTGGAATACAGAGCGCAAATTCATTGCCGACCCCGAGGCCGACATGCTCAAAAACCGGTTCAATGATGGTCGCGCCGATGCGAAAGGCCGCATGTTTGCAGGAACTGTCTACCCGCCCAAGGATTACGGCGGCGCCAGCATCTATTCCCTCTCGCCCGAGGGCGAAGTGAAGAAATGGGTGGGTGACCTGCTGACAGCCAACGGGATCGCGTTCAGCCCGGACAGTCGCACGTTTTACTATGCCGATACGCCGAGCCATGCAGTACAGGCCTGTGATTACGACCTGGATACCGGCACGGTTTCCAACTGCAGGGTGTTCCACCAGTTCCCCCATGGACACGGTCGACCCGACGGCGCCGCCGTGGACAGTGAAGGCTGTTACTGGACCGCGTTATACGAAGGGGGTCGAGTGGTGCGTTTGAGTCCAGACGGTAAAATCATTCAGGAAATCACCGTTCCCGCCCGGTGTCCGACCATGGTTGCCTTTGGCGGTAGCGACATGCAAACGCTGTATATCACCAGTGTCGGTTCACGCCCGGACAGCGAGCTGGAAGAGTTCCCGGATTCCGGCTCCGTTTTCCAGATTCGCGTGGACGTACCGGGACTGACGGAACATCGCTTCGCGGGTTAAACATCCGCCGACTCGCACTATAAAAACTCCCCCTTGGCAGGGGGAGCATTAATCATCTGTCCGTAATGCTGTATTTACTGGGTTTTCACGATCCAGCGCCCATTGCAACGGATTGTTTATGATGTATTCGCGAATGCGGACCAGCGAACACTCGTCGCGGATGATATGTTCGTAATAATTGCGCTGCCAAGCAAAGGCATCCTGCCCTGCCCGTCGAATCTGTCGTGTCGATACCGCTTTTAACACCCTCACCATATCCCCCAACGTAGGGGCGCGATTATGGTTGGGCATGCCGCGTCGATGAATACCCGCGTCCAACCCGTAGGGGCGCGATTCATCGCGCCCTGGTTTATCGCCCTGATTTGCAGGATCGGGCGCAATGCCGGGTTTGGGCGCAATACCAGGATCGGGCGGGGTGCCGGGATCGGGCGCAATGAATTGCGCCCCTACGGTGCGATTATGGTTGGGCATGTGGCGTCGATGAATACCCGCGTCCAACCCGTAGGGGCGCGATTTATCGCGCCCTGATTCATCGCGCCCTGATTTGCAGGATCGGGCGCAATGCCAGGTTTGGGCAAAACGCCAG
>CAZJKJ010000071.1:7532-17562 GCA_964546435.1 uncultured Cellvibrionaceae bacterium | reverse complement strand
CCACCAGCGAAAGTACCGTCGCCGTTGTCATTGTGACAGCCCGTGCACATAGAGCCCTGCATCAATTCCATGCCGCGATCAACTTCCGGCTTGGCTTCACCACCCGATGACGACGAGCTGCCGTCCGCACCGGACGATGAACTGCTGGTGCTGGATGAGCTGGACGTGGATGAAGATGAAGATGAAGATGATGAAGAGCTGGATGAACTGGACGAGCCGGAAACGCCGCCAGGTATGTAGTAGGAACTCAGATACGCGGCTATGTTCTCCGCGCAGTCGGCATCGCACATGTCCTCATTACCGGGCGGCATGGTTTCGTCGATATAGGCCGCGAGGTCGTCCAGTGAAGTCAGCTGCAGGTCGTTGACATCAAAGGGGATGAATCCGCCAAATGTGCCATCCATATTGTCCGTATGACACGCGGCACACATGGTGTCCTGCATCAGGAACAGCCCGCGTTCCTCCGGCTTTTCTGCGCCGCCGCTGTAGTCGGGGCCTGCACTGTCCGGGTGCGGCACCGGCCGCGGACCTCCATCACTGCAGCCTTGAAGGGTTAGTAAGCCGAAAAGCGTCAGTATCGAGGCGAGCGTCTTCAAACGGGTTTTCTCCTAATGCATATACACATCGAACGATCCTGTGGCGGCGACAATTCCTGTCGAGCCAGCTGGCTTCGGCTTCGAACGATAACTAACTGCGACTGGCAGTGGGAGCACCACCTCTGCCCCCTGTCCGTCTGCGGCGCAGAGTCCTTGTGTTAAAGGGATTTTTCCTGCGGGAGTATGAATATCAGGGCGCATATTAAACGTTGGTGTTACGCCAAACTATGAAACAGCGCAAAACGGTATGTGATACGGTTATCAAATCAGCTCGCAGACCCTCATTTATTGCCAGGTTCATGACCGGCAACTAACTTTTAGAGAGGCTTTCGGAACTTCTGACGGCCCGGCGATCGCCCTTTACCGGTGCAGAAAGGAAATTGTTATGATCACACCCGCTTTGACCCAACCCAAGGGAAGGTGCTGATCATGACGTCGCCGCACTGGCTGCAAGAGATTGTGGACAACACCGATGAGGGGCTGTTGCTGGCCGAATACCGGAACGGTGATGATCAGATCATCTTCGCCAATCGTGCCTACCGCCAGATCAGCGGGCTGCCGGAAGACCAACTGCTGGGCAAAGGCGTGCGGGACATCATCAGCGCTCACCATACCGAAGGGCTGGCGCTCTTTGAGCATGCCCTGGCCAGTCAGCAGGAATGCACCCTCAAAATCCGCAGCAGTCATGGTCACAGCGCCGTTTACTGGGCGCTGGTGAAAACCCGATTTCTTCGCAGCCCGGATTCAGGGGAAATCACCCATGTGCTTCTTGTTGTGAAAGACATCACGCAGGAAGAGTACCTGCGCAACGTTCTCGACAAGGTCAACCTGCTCTATCGGGAGATGTGCAAACGCCTCGAGTACAGCAGTGAAACCGACCCGCTCACCCAGCTGAAGAACCGCAATCACCTAAGTACCCGGGGAGAATTCCTGCTGGGCGCGGCCAAGCGGCAGCGAATGCGCATGCATGCGGTCATGCTGGATGTGGATGACTTCCGTCAGCTGAACCTGCTGGGCGGCAGTAGTCTGGGGGATGACTGTCTGGTCCGGATCGCCGCTCTGATCAATGAGCTTTTTTGCCGCACCACCGACCTGGCGGTGCGCATCTGTGATGACGAATTCATGATTTTCTGCATTGAGGACGAGGATCAGCGCATCCTCGAACGTGCCCAGGCGCTGCTGCAGCGGATCCGGGAAGAGCCGCTGCTCGACTTTCAGAAAAGACCCCACACACTCTCGGCAACCATCGGTGTCTATTCGGTGACGCCGCAAAAATACACCACCATTGAAAGCCTGCTGCAGACTGCCGGGGCGCTGGTTTTCCAGCACAGAGCCAGCAGGCCCGGACAGCTCCTCCACAAAAGCGAATAGCGCTGTGGAAGTACCTTTTTGACATAGCGCGCGGGATCAGCTGTCGAGAACAGGCCGCCGGCCCCTATCGGGGCACGGGTGCTGCCGCGGGCGCCGGCGCCGGCGCCGGCGGTACGATTTTGGCCAGTTGCGCCTTGGCGGCCTGAGCCACTTCGCCTTCGCCCTGCGCCGCATATTCGAAATGGCTGCGGGCCTTGGTGCGGTCCCCGCCAGCAAGTGCCAGCTCACCCAGGTAGTAGCTGGCCAGAGGCGTGGGCAGCAGCTTGAAGCTCTGTTCCAGCGCTGGCTGTGCGTCCTTTGTGCTCTTCTGGTTCAAGTAGCTCAGCCCCAGTCCCAGATGACCGAGAAAATACTCGGGGTTGAGTCGCGTCGCTTTCTGGAATGCCTGCACCGCCTCGGGCTTTTTGTCCGCCATGAGCAACTGTCCGCGGGTAATATAGAACTGCGCTTCATTGGGTTGACGGGCAATGGCGGTGTCGACCTGCTTCAAGGCGCCGGCGATGTCCTTCTTGGCCGCCGCCGTGATGGCTGCCTGATGGGCTTCATAGGCGGGCTTGTCCTTGATGATCTGGCTGATGGCTCGTTTGTATGCCGCTTCATTGCGGGTACCACCGGAAAGGTTCGCGACGAGTGCCTTGTTCTCTGCAACCCGTTGTTCCGATGCAGGGTGGCTGGCAAACAATGCATCCATGGCTCCACTTGTGTGCCCTTCTTTCAGCGCCACGAATTTCTCCTGCAGCTCCACCGCCGCCTGGGCGTTATAGCCCGCTTTCACCATGTAATCGATGCCGTACTTGTCCGCCTGGGATTCCTGCTCCCGCCCATAGCGCGCCTGCCACAGGTTTGCGCCCAGGCCCGCGCCCATGGTGATCAGCTGATTGTACTCGGACCCACTGGCAGCGGCGCCCGCCGCGACCATACCCACCTGCAGCAGCGTCGATTGCGCCATTTTCTGAGCGGTGTGACGGGCTGCTGCGTGCACGATTTCATGCCCGAGCACGGCCGCCAGCTGCGCTTCATCATCCAGCAACTCCAGCAACCCGCGATTGATGGCAATCTTGCCGCCGGGCAGCGCCCAGGCGTTGGGCGTACCGTCATTCAGAACCACAAATTCATAGGGCAGATCTGGTCGGTCGCTCACCCGTGCCAGCTTTTGGCCTACCTGATTGACATACACCGACAACTCCGGGTCCACCACATAGCGCCCGCCCTGCTGCTGTTGGTAGGGCTCGTAATTTTGTTCCCCCAGACTGACTTCCCCCTGAGGGCTCAGAGGTGTCCACTCTTTCTGACCCGTCACCGGGTTCACCGAACAGCCAACGGTCGCTGCAAGGCAAACCGTGATTACCAGACGTTTTATCAAAGCCATTTTTGGGACTCTCCTGTTGAATGTGCAGTCGGGCCACTGGCATAGCGGCAAGGTTGTTATTATCCTGCTCTCCCGCGCAACGGCTCCGGCCCATGGCGCCGACCGTCGTCAGGTGTGAATCCACCTGCCAGACCTATACGTTTAATCAAGGCGCACAGACACTATCATGACCGCGACAGACCATGTTGAAATGCTTGCCGGCTGCAATGCTCAGGGCCAGCCGGTGCTGGAAAAAATACCGGTTACCATCGACGCCGACGGCGCCTGCCGCCTGCTGCGATCCCCCGCGTTTATCAAGGGGATCGCGCGGGATGACCTGATCAAACTCAATGAAGACACGGGGCAGTACGAGGTGCGGCAACGCGGTGGCAAACTGTGTGTGCGGGTTTTCTGTCGGGGCGACTTGAATGTTCTGGCTGAACGCATTACACCGCGCTGGGAAAAGCTCGGGGGCGAGCTGGATTTCCAGACACCTCGCATGTTGATCTATAGCATTCATGTCAGCTGTGGCTTCCAACAGATCGAAGCCATTCTCAATGAGGCCATGGACGCAGAAAGTCAATGGCTGTACGGCAACGTGTATGATCCCAACGACGGTGTCACGCCTCTGAACTGGTGGCTCGACATACTCAAACCCCTGTAGGTCCGCCTGATGATCGTATTGCTGTCGCCCGCCAAGAACCTGGATCTGGTAACGCCCCTGCCGCCGCTGGCGTTCACGCAGCCGCAGATGCTTGATGACGCCCGTCAGCTGGTGTCGATCATGCGCGATTATTCCGCGCCGCAGCTGGCCCGGCTCATGACCATCAGCCCGGCCCTCGCAGCGCTCAACGGTGAACGCTTTGCGAACTGGCAGCTTCCTCTCACGCTCGCCAATGCCCGCCCCGCCGCCCTCACCTTTGCCGGGACGGTTTATCAGGGACTGGAAGCCAGCACGTTCACCCGCAGCGATTTCGAATTCGCCCAGCAGCATCTGCGTATTCTGTCGGGTCTTTATGGATTGCTGCGACCTTTGGACCTGATCGCGCCCTACCGCCTGGAAATGGGCACCCGCGTGCAGAACCCCCGCGGCGCCAATCTCTATACATTCTGGGGCGACCGGATTACCGCAAAAATTAATGAACAGGCTCTCGAAACCGGCGCCGAAGCCATCCTGAACCTCGCTTCGCAGGAGTATTTTAAAAGCGTAAACCCGGCGCGTCTGGTGCGGCCGGTTATTGAACCGGTTTTCAAGGATTATAAAAACGGCGAGTACAAAATCATCAGCGTTTACGCCAAACATGCCCGTGGTGCCATGGCGGCGTTTGCCATTCATCACCGCCTGACGCGGGCTGAGGATTTGCAGAAATATAATGGAGGCGGCTACCGGTTTGATGCCGAGCATTCGACCGGCCAGCGCTGGATATTTACCCGCAGACTGTAACTTTCGACGAGGTCCCCGTGTCACTGCCATTCTCGCAAGCTTGTGAAAACAATAAGAAACCGATTCTTCAAATCCTGCGGCGCGTCCTGGTGAACTGCCGCCATGTGTTCGAAATTGGTTCGGGGACGGGCCAGCATGCGGTCTATTTTGCGGCCGAACTGCCAACTCTGACCTGGCATTGCTCGGACGTTGCAGACAGCCTCCACGGCATTCGCCAGTGGTGCATCATACATCCGAGCAACAACCTGATCGGACCCACCGCCTTTGATATCCGCCATCCCGACTGGCCCACGCAGATGGACGCCGTGTTTTCCGCCAACACTGCACACATCATGTCCTGGCCTCTGGTGGAAAAAATGCTGCGGGAAGTTGCCCGGCAGCTCCCCGCCGACGGGCTGTTTCTTTTGTATGGGCCGTTCAACTACCACGGCCAATTCACCAGCGAAAGCAACGCCCGCTTCGATGCCTGGCTGAAAATGCAGAGCCCGGATCAGGGTATTCGCGATTTCGAAACTCTGGATCAAGTGGCACAGGCGGCCGGGCTGGAGCTGGTGGAAGACAATGCAATGCCAGCCAACAATCGCTTGCTGGTCTGGCAGAAGGTGAGGACTTAAGCTTCAGAACCACCCCGTCAGGCTGCGCCTGCCAACCCTCCGAGGGATACGTGCCGGCATCCAAGCCAGCACGGTGGCTGTCATTTCGAAGGTGACAGAGCCGGCGCGGCCATGGGGGGTTTGAGGGCCGGGGCTTTAGCCCGGCTCAGATCCGCCGCCTTGAAGATTGACAGCTGCTCCACGTCAATCAATTTTCCGAACACCTTGTTAACCTGTTTCAGATCGGCATCCCTGACTTGCTGCTCATACTGCTTGTGCCATTGCATTTCCCGGTTCAACAACAGATTGCTGGTCAGCAGTGATGCCAGCGTCTCGTCGTCGGCTCTGTCGACGCGCGATTTCTGCAGCATTCCCGATTTGGCCGCCCGCAACTCGCTCTCGTCGAAACCGGAAGTCACTGCCCGGGCCAGCTCTTCACGAATGCCCTGCTCCACTGCTGCCATGTTTTGCGGTGCGAAAATCGCGTAGGAGCTGAACTCGGTGCGCTCTTCAAACGGGCTGATGGAGGCCCAGGCGCCGACGCTGTAGGAAAGCCCGTCCTTCTGTCGCAAGCGCGTCGCCAGACGGCTATTGAGGAACCCACCTCCATAAATATAAGCACCGATATTCAGCGGCGCTGCCTGGCGGTTGTCGGAGCCGAGCTTCAGCGGCAACATTGCCACCATTGCGGCATTTTCCTTGTCCGGTGTGTTAATGGTTTCATTGACCGGTGTCAGGGATTTGTAATCGTGAGGCACCCGGACATAGGGCTCTTTGCCGACCCATTCCCCGAATGCCTGCGCCAACGCCGTTTTGACCGGCTCTGCCTGGAAATCTCCCACCACCGCAATCTGCATGAAATTCGCGGCATAAAAACGTTTGTGGAATGCCTTGAGCTGATCCAGCGTCAGAGCGCGCAGCTCGGCAATCTGCTCGTCGATTGTCGGCACATAACGCGGATGATCTGCCGGGAACTGCGCGTAAAAGCGGCTCATCATGCGAAACACGATGGCCTGGGGCTCTTGCCGCGATGCTTCCAGTCCGGCGATAACCTGATCGCGCAGCTGTTCGAATTCCTTCTTGTTGAATGAGGGTTCCCGCAGGATGTGTCCGAGCAGTTCCAGGGCCGGAATCAGGTTTTCCCGGGTGGTTTCCAGTGTGGCCTGCAGACCGTTTGTCTGCCCATCCACACCGAGGCTGACCTTGAGCTCATCCAGCCGGTCCTCAAGTTGCTCGCGGGTGTACCGGGTGGTCCCGCGCGTCAGCATGTCGGCCACAACTTCACCCTGTGCGCCAGCGCCTTTTAGTGTGTCCAGCGTACCGAACTGCATGTTGAGCCGGACCGACACGGATTCCCCCCGGGACTTTTTCGGCAGAAGGGCCACTTCCGCGCCACTGTCCAGTGCGAACTGCTCGGTGCGCTTTTCGATGTTGTCAAAGTCCGGATCAAATGCCTCGCCCTGGGCATGGCCGCTGCCCCCCTTGTAACCCGCCAGCAATTCGCTCACCGGCGGTGCTTCCGGGATAGTCACCCGCTCCGGATTTTCGGTCGGGATGAAGCGGCCTTCGGTGCGGTTGTTGGTCACGAGATACGTTTCGGCAACCCGCTGAACATCTTCCGTCTGCACTTTCTCGATCAGGTCACGGGTCAGGAACAACAGGCGCCAGTCACCCATACCGATGTATTCGCTCAGCAAAATGGCAATGGTTTCCGAAGAGTTGAACGCCAGATCGAATTCCTTCAACAAATTGCGCCGGGCGCGCTCGACTTCCTCGGACGTAATCGGTTTGCTCTTGATGGATTCCACCGTATCGAGAAATGCTTTGCGGGTTTTATCCAGATCACCCTCTTTTTCAACCTGCGCACCCAGAAACATCAGGCCGGGTTCCGACAGCTGGAAAGGAAAGGCAAAGGTTCCCACCGACAGTTTGTTTTCGACGAGGTTCTGATGCAGGCGCCCCCGGGGGGTGTCACCGAGAATCTGGGACAGCACTTCCAGGGCGGGATAATCGGGGTGGGAACCGGCCGGGATATGGTAGGCCGTCGCGTACCACTGGATGTCGCCCACCCGCCGCACTACAACACTCTTCTCTCCATCCTTGGGTGGTTCACGGGTGTAATGTTCTTCCAGCACACGCGTGGGCTTTTTTATCTTGCCGAAGGTATTGTTGATGCGCTTGAGCATGTCCGCGGTATCGAACTGGCCGGCGACGGTCAGCACGGCATTGTCAGGCTGATAATAATTTTTATAAAACGCCCGCAGGCGCTCAATGGAGACATTCTCGATATCGGAACGGGCGCCGATGGTCGGCTTGCCGTTGTTATGCCACATGTAGGACGTGGACATCATTTTCTGCATCAGCACGCGAAAAGGATTATTTTCCGCCCGCTCAAACTCGTTGCGCACAACGGTCATTTCACTGTCCAGATCCTTCTTGTTGATAAAGGAATTCACCATGCGATCTGCTTCCAGACTCAACGCCCAGTCAATATTTTCATCGGTCGCGTTGAAGGTCTCGAAATAATTGGTGCGGTCGATCCAGGTGGTGCCGTTGGGCTTGGCTCCGTGACGGCTCAGCTCCGCCGGAATGTCCTTGTGATTCTTGCTGCCCTTGAACAGCAAGTGCTCAAGCAGATGCGCCATCCCCGTTTCACCGTAATTCTCATGGCGGGAACCGACCTTGTAGGTCACATTGATGGTGACGGTTTCCTTGGTCGGATCCGGAAACAGAAGGACTTCAAGCCCGTTTTTAAGTCGGTATTCGGTTATGCCTTCCACGCTGGTGACTTGCTCAACTCCGCGCTGGGCGTGCGCCGCCTGAATACCGGACAGCACCAACAGCACTGCCAAAAGACTTTGCCAAAGCGCCCATGACGGCAGCTTGTGGTTCTTTCGCATCTGGATTTCCTTTTGCAATTATTCGAACGGTTAATTCGGTCTGGATTTGCGTCAACTCGACACTGCAGTGTTCAATTACGCCGAAACAAAGACAACGGCTGTCCCGTTTGGTTTACCGGGCGTGTCTTTCTGCAGATGAGCCGGGCATGGTACAACATGCCGCGCAACTTGCGGACCCATTGCCGTGCGGGCTCCCGGACAATCGGCGGGCTTTGCTCGGGAACCATCTGAAACCGGGCTACTCCAAGCACGTACTCGAAAAAAGCGGACATGCTAATGCGAATCTGGCTAATCCTGACAACCGCCTGCCTTGTCGCTGCGCTCGGCGCCGCTCATGCGGAACCGCTGCAGGTGGGCGACCGGGCGCCGAACTGGATGCTGATGGATCAGTTCGATCAGCCCACGTCTCTCTACGACACCGTGGATTCCGGACACATGGTGGTGATGGTGTTCTGGGCGAGCTGGTGCGGTCACTGCAAGAAGTTGTTGCCGGAGATAAAGCGGGTTGCCGCAGCGCAAAAAGACCACAAGGTGACTTTCTATTTAATGAATGTCTGGGAGAACGGTGATCCGGCGGCCTTTAGTGCGGAGCATGCGCAGGGGTTGCCCGTTATTCTCCGGGCCGATTCGGTCGCACGGCGCTTTGCCATCGACATCACCCCCGCCGTGGTGGTGGTCGGGCCGGACCGCCGCATTCTGTATAAAAAGACCGCCGCGCACAATGTCGGGGAAGTCGGTCAGGACGTCCGGGAGACTTTAGGCAGTCTCTGATCCGGACGTATCTATTAATCTTCGAGAACGGTTTGTTAACCGTCTAATCGTCGGACGTGTCCTCGCCGGTAAAATCTTCGAGTACATCGAGGGGTTCCATCTCGTCCCCTTCCAGGCTGGCATTCCAGTTCGGCCCGACCAGGGTGATGTCTTCATGCATGCCCGGCAGCCAGTCGTCCAGAAACTCCTCCAGTGAAATCGGCACCACTTTATAGTGAGACCATTCGCCACTGACATGCGCCTGGGCAAATTCCGGCTGGGACCATAAAGGCATCACGTCCAGCGAATCGTTTTCAATCGACGGACACACCGCCCACCCTTCTTCATTTTCCAGACCCCAGACACAGCCTGTGGCCAGTGCCTCCTCGAGAAACCGGTCGTAATTGGCATCCAGATCATCACCGAGACTGTCATTCATGGCTTTTCTCCATCAGTAAAGTCCTGCTGTTTGCTAACCGGATGTGGCGCTCGCTGCCGGGCCGCACAGATTCTGCGCGAAGACGCCGCCAACCACAAGCAGATTGCGTCCGGCCTGCCCGGTGAGCGTCGACACCCCGGTTAACGACGCTATCCGCCGCTGGCGTCCGGCCGGTAGATTCTGAACCTGTACGTGATGCTGTTCTCAGGGTTCACCGGGCAATTGCGTCGGATTTAACCTTATGACAGGCATTCTTCCAGCAGCTGTCTAGAATAGAGGTACACCGTCAATTATTCATCCAGAGAGAAGGTATGAGCCGCGCAGTGGAACTTGATGATGAGCAGCGCGACTGCCTTCAAGAAGTGACCAACATCGCCATGGGCCGTGCGGCGGACCGTCTGGCACGCTTGCTGGATACGTTTGTGGAGCTTTCGATTCCCCATATCGCGATGATGGGCCCGAGCGACATCGCCATGACCCTGCAATCCATTAACAGCACTGACTCCGTATCGGGCGTATGTCAGGGCTTCATCGGCGGTGGTATTGCGGGCGAGGCCATTTTACTGTTCAACGACACCAGCTTTGCCGA
>CAZJKJ010000071.1:0-7432 GCA_964546435.1 uncultured Cellvibrionaceae bacterium | reverse complement strand
CTGGAGGGCTTCAACGTAAACTGCGACCTGTTGCTGATCGTTACGGAACCTTCCATCGGGCTGCTGTTGAAAAAGCTGGATTACCTTCTGCATTGAACATGAATCACTCATCCCCGGAGTTTATGAACGAATTCCACTGGCTAATGGATGTAGTCCACAACATCGATGTGGGCCTGGTGGTGCTCGATCTGGAATTCAAGGTAAAACTCTGGAACAGCTTCATGCAAAACCACAGTGCACGGGAATCGTCGGAAGTGCTGGAGCGGCCCATCTTCGAGGTGTTTCCCGAATTGCCCGATGCCTGGTTCCGCCGCAAGGTCCAGTCCGTTGCCGTGTTGCGCAATTCCTCGTTTACCACCTGGGAAGAACGCCCCTATCTGTTCCGCTTCCGCAACTACCGCCCGGTTACGGGATCGGCTGAATACATGTATCAAAATTGCACCATCCTGCCCCTGTCCAATACCAAAGGAGAGGTCGCCCACATCTGTCTGATCATTTATGACGTCACGGAAGTCGCCACCAATCGCCAGCAGCTCCAGGATGCCAATGCCCGCCTCAAGCAGATCAGTCGCACCGACGGTCTGACCGGCCTGCTGAACCGCAAGACCTGGGAGATTGCCCTGGAACACGAGTTCCGCCGTTTTCAGCGCTACAAGCACCTGTGTAGCCTGGTCATGTTCGACATCGACCACTTCAAGCAGGTGAACGACACCTACGGCCACACGGCGGGCGACGAAGTCATCCGGCAAACGGCGCAGATTGTTCAGAACACGATTCGGGATATTGACCTGGCGGGACGGTACGGCGGCGAGGAATTCGCAATCATCCTGGTAGACACCGGTGCGGACGGCGCCATGATGGTCGCCGAGCGTTTACGCAAAGCGGTTGCGGCATTCATCGTAGAGCACGAACGCCACAACCTGAGCTACACCATCAGCCTCGGCGTGGCTGAGCTGTCCGGTGTTATCGACTCCCCCACTGAATGGATCAGCCGTGCCGATCGGGCGCTTTACGAAGCCAAACACAATGGCCGCAATAACGCAGTGCTGTTCAGCGATCCGACCAGCCGGGGCCTGTCCCCCTCCCCGTGATCCGGCCCTTTTCCCCGGGGGGCTCCCACACCGGCAACGCCGTCCCTGCCCCCTGCAACACTGCTACCCGCAACCAACCAACAACCGCCGGGCGCGAGTTTACAAGCACCATTGCTGTGCTAACTTTAAGGATAAGCGAAGCAGCGGGAGCGTCGTCGTCTCGCCTCTCACCTACGTTCTGCCGACGGCACCAACGTTGTGGCAGGGTCGCCTTCAACTTCACAGCCAGAGTGTGACTTGACATTACTGACGATGGCGCACCGTCGACGTCCTGTTCGAGCAGCCGCAAGATACGGGTCCGGGGCTCGCGCCGGACGGCATGGAGGCGGGCGCATTACGATTTTCTTGCAGGATGAGGCAACATGATTACACGATCACTTTCGACCAAGATGATGATTGCCCTGACGGTCATAGTCATGTTGACCGCCGTCGCGGTGTTGATGATCAACTACAAGGTCCTTGAAGGGCAGCAGGACCATCGTTTTGAGAAGGTCATGCAGCAACAGAAGGATCTGGCCAACTCCGCCCTCATGGAAGCCCTGTTCGCTTATGACTTCCAGCAGGTGCAGGCCATTGTCGATTCCTTCGTCAATACCGATCTGGTCACCAGCCTTAAAGTGGTTGACCACCGCGGCAAGCAGATGGGCGCCGCCAATGAACAGAGCAACACCAACTCCGCGCCCCGCATCCTCAGCACCGATGTCGAGATCACGCGCGATGGTAATGTCATCGGTCGTTACGACATCGAATTTTCCTCGGCGAGTATCGGCGAAGTTCTCACCGGGCAGATCAAGACCAGCATCATCGTGGTGGCCATCCTGCTGCTGGCGTCCCTGCTGACTACTTATTTCCTCATGCGCAAGCTGGTCTTGCGGCCGGTCAACGAAATTACCACCTCGCTTAAAAATATTGCCGACGGTGGCGGTGATCTCACCCGACGCCTGCCCACCAACAGCGGCGACGAGATCGCTGGCCTGGCAGACAACTTCAACCGGGTGATGGAGCAGATCGCCGCCATTATCCGCAACGTCATTGTGGTCACCCAGAACGTGCGCTCCAACGTCGAAGAAATGTCCGGCGCTTCGGAAAGCACGGTCACCTCCACCAACCAGCAGTTGCGTGAGATCGAGCAGGTCGCCGCCGCGTTGCAGGAGCTGTCCCACTCCGCCAATGAAGTGGCGCGCAACGCGGGCGAAACAGCAGGCCACACCAAGGAAACTGCGCGGATTGCAGAAGAAGGTGCCCAGGTCGTCGGTTCATCGCGGGAAACCGTCAAGCGTCTCACCGACCAGATTCAAGCCACCGCCGAGAAGATCAAGACCCTCAAACTCAGCAGCGAGAACATTGGCTCGGTCATGGAAGTGATCCGTTCCATCGCTGAACAGACCAATCTGCTGGCACTGAACGCCGCCATTGAAGCGGCCCGCGCCGGCGAACAGGGCCGCGGCTTTGCGGTCGTGGCGGACGAAGTTCGCTCTCTGGCCCAGAAGACCCAGAAATCCACTGAAGAAATCGAGTCGATCATCATTCAGCTGCAACGGGCGGCGGACGAAGCTCACCAGTCCATGAGCACCAGCATGAATTCGGTTCAGGAGACTCTGGACAGTTCCGGCAAGGTGGAGGAATCCCTCGGCCGCATCCGCTCCAATATCGACACCATCAACAACATGAATCACCAGATCGCCAATGCTTCTGACGAGCAGAGCTCAGTCGCGCACGAAGTCAGCAAGAACATTACGGCTATCCACAGCCTGTCCGAACGGGTGGCCGAGAATGCGGCCGTTGTCTCCCGCAACGGCAGCCGGCTGGAGCAGGAAAGTACCCAGCTCAAACATGAAATGGACAACTTCCGCATTTGACGGCGTGCCCGCCCCCGGCGCACGGTGCCGGGGGGTCTGCATGCCCTGCCTCACCGCTCGCAGAGCCTCCCGGCATCCGGTTCATCAAATTGTATTACTGGGCGTTTTACACTCTATCCATTACACTACGCCTCCCGTAGTACTGGCCACAGCACCCCGAGACCATGAGCAATTCCTTTCTGCACAGCATTCAATGGAACGACCAGGGCCTGATCCCGGCAATTGCCCAGGACGCCGCCTCCGGGCGCGTGCTGATGATGGCGTGGATGAATGCGGAGTCACTGGCGCTCACCGTCGCCGAAGGCGCGGCCGTGTACTGGTCCCGCTCCCGCAACCGTCTGTGGCGCAAGGGTGAATCCTCCGGGCACACCCAGCGGGTGGTGGAACTGCAACTCGATTGCGACGGTGACACCCTGCTCCTGCGGGTGGAACAGCAAGGCGGCATTGCCTGCCACACCGGCCGGGAATCCTGCTTTTTCCGCACCATTGCCGCGGATCAGTGGCAGGTCACCGAACCGGTGGTCCGTGATCCAGGCGACATCTACGGGTAACAGGTCTGACTACAATGAATGATGTTCTTGCACGCTTGTCTGAAGTTCTTGAAGCCCGCAAAGCGGCGCCGCCGGAATCGTCCTATGTAGCCCAACTGCATCACAAGGGCTTGAACAAAATCCTGGAAAAAGTCGGTGAAGAAGCCACCGAGACGATACTCGCGGCCAAGGATGCGCAGCTCAGTGGTGACCGGGCTGCACTGATCGGGGAAACCGCCGACCTGTGGTTTCACTGCATGGTGATGCTGTCTCATCTGGGGGAATCCAGTGACAGCGTGTTGCGGGAGCTTGAACGCCGCTTTGACTTATCCGGGCTGACCGAAAAGGCCTCCCGGCCGTCCCGTGGCTAGCAGACTGCTGCCCAACGGGGCCCCGTTTTCTTTTCAATCTATCGGCAGGTAATTTTATGGGTTTAGGTGGAATCAGCATTTGGCAGTTGCTCATAATTCTGGTCATTGTTCTGCTGCTGTTCGGCACCAAGCGCCTGCGGGGGCTGGGTGGTGACCTTGGTGGTGCCATCAAGGGCTTCAAGAAAGCCATGAGCGATGAAGAAATCAAAGCCGAGGAAGCCCGACGGGTGACCGAAGACGACAAATCAACGGATACGACTCAGGACACCGGCAACCCCCTGAACCAGAAAGCGGAAAGCCAGAAAGCGGAAAGCCAGAAAACGGAAAGCCAGAAAACGGAAAGCCAGACAACTGAAAACCAAAAAACCGAAAACCGGCAGTAGTTCATGTTTGATATTGGTTTCATGGAATTACTGGTGTGCCTGCTGGTGGGCCTGTTCGTGATCGGTCCCGAACGGTTGCCCACCACCCTCAGGACCATCGCCTTGTGGGTCGGCCGCATCAAACGCAGCCTGCTTGAGACCCGCCGGGAGATCGAGCAGCAACTGGGGGCTGATGAGATTCGTCGCGAACTGCATAACGAGCAGGTCATGCGCGAGTGGGAAAAAATGCAGGAACTGCGCAAAGACCTGGAAGGCAAACTCAATGGATGGGACAAAGAGCCCCTGCAGAACGAGATTGCACCCACACCCTCCCCCGAGGTCGAAGCCGTGCATGCGGTGCACGCCGTCCATGCCAGCAAGACGGCGGCAGCCCCGGCGCCAGCGTCCGATGCTCCAGCGCCAGTCGTAACCCCCGATTCCCCACCGGCCTCGCCACCGCCGCAACCGGACGAACCCCAGAAATAACCCGCCATGACAAGCCCTGAACCCAATGACATCAAAGCCGCGCAACCGCTGGTAGAACACCTGATTGAGCTGCGCTCCCGGCTGATGCGGGCGCTCATTGTCATTGTGCTGATCCTGCTGTCGCTGCTGTATTTCTCCAACGATATCTACGAGTTTGTAGCCGCGCCCCTGCTCAAGCATCTGCCGGTGGATACCCAGAGCGGCATGATCGTCACCGACGTGCCGGCAGCCTTTCTCACACCGCTGAAGCTCACGTTCTTTGTCGCTGTATTCCTGAGCATGCCCTACCTGTTCTACCAGTTGTGGGCCTTTGTCGCCCCGGCGCTTTACCAGAACGAACGAGCCCTCGCGCTGCCGCTGCTGTTCTCCAGCATCGTACTGTTCTATGCCGGCGTCGCCTTCGCCTACTTTGTGGTCTTTCCGCTGATCTTTGAGTTTTTCACCGCCGCAGCGCCCGAATCGGTCACGGTGATGCCCGATATCACCAGTCACCTCAACCTTGTCATCAAGCTGTTTTTTGCTTTCGGTTTTGCATTCGAGATACCCGTCGCCACCGTGATTCTGATTGTTGCGGGTCTCATTTCCCCCGGGAAACTGGCGGAGAAACGCCCCTACATCATCGTGGGCTGCTTCGTGGTGGGCATGATGCTTACCCCGCCAGACATCTTCTCCCAGGCGTTGCTCGCCATTCCCATGTGGATGCTGTTTGAATGTGGCGTATTTTTTGGCCGGATCGCTGTGCGCCATCGCAAGGAAGAAGAGGAAGACGCCCTCGCCGAAGACTGAACGCCTGCCCTTCGCAAGCATTTGAACGCTGCTCGTCCGATCTCCTGCCTTTTCCGGTGTTCATTCAGGTGCCGTTAGGGATAGGGTCAGTAGAGTGCGCGCCCAAGTCCGTATGCAACTCGGCCAAGTCTGCGGCAGAAGAATTACAACAGTTGATTAAAAACTGATTACATCAACCAACCTTAAATCTCAGGAGATACCCATGCATTCACGTCTTATCAGTGGTGCCATGCTTTTATCCGCGCTGGCGGCCAGCCCGCTGTGCCTTGCCCAGAACAACCCCGCCGCGCCAGCCGGCTTGTCCTACACCTATGCGGGCATCCAGTTCGTCGACCAGTCTCTGGATGACGGTGGTTTTGATTGCGATCAGGACGGTCTGAACCTGCACGGCAGCCTGGACCTGAAGAACAACTGGTTTGTTGCGGGTTCTTTTACGGATGTCAGTGGCGATTTCTGCGGTTCGTCATCCTTCCAGTTCGGCGGCGGTTACCGCACTGCTTATAACGAAGTGTTTGACGTGTACGGCGCCATTGCCTTTCAGAGCGTTTCCCCTGATCACGGTTCCAGTGATTCCGGTCTGGGCCTGGAAGCCGGTATGCGCGGCTTTCTGAAGCCGCAGCTGGAAACCCGTTTCGGCGTGTTCCACTCCACTACCTATGAGCAAACCGGCGTTTTCGGTGGCTTGGCTTACTGGTTCCAGCCCAATATCGCGGGTACTTTTGACCTGAACTTTTCCGCCGACGTCACCGCGTTCGCCATCGGCGCCCGGATGAATTTCTAAGTCATGCCCGAGGCACCGGTCCCGCTGACCGGTGCCTACTTCAGCAGTTTCTCCAGAAAGTCCACCAATCGCAGCCAGGATGTCTTGTCCGGTGCCGAGCGATACAATTCCTGACCAAACACTGTCCACGCATGTGGCGCCCCACCGTAGATGATCATCTCGTGATCAGCACCGGCCTGTTCCAGCTGATCGGCCAGGGTAATGAAATCCTCCAGGCTGACACTTGTATCTGCTCCCCCGTGCTGCACCAGAATCCGCCCACGCGTTTCTGAGTAATTCTGGTTTTCCGGCGTAGTCAGACCCCCGTGGATGGAAACAAAGCCTTTGAGATCAGCCCCGGAACGCGCCAGCTCCAGAGCAACCGAACCCCCAAAGCAGTAGCCGATTATGGCTGCATTCCCCGTATTCGCACCCTGTGCATCCGCTTCTGCCAGGGCTGCAAGAACCAGTCGGCGCATCTTCTCCCGGTCTCCTTCCAGCTCCGTCATGTGCTGAATCCGGTCACCTACCTCGGTTGGACGCACGCCTTTACCATACAGATCCGCAGCAAACACCGAATAACCCCGCTTGCGCAACATATCCGCCCGCTTCTTTTCGTAGTCTGTCAGGCCGTCCCAGTCGTGGAGTATCACCACCAGCGGCGCTCGTTTGCCGGCGCTGATATAGAAACCTTCGTACTTCTCACCGCCAACCTCATAGGTCACATCCCGCCCCTTGTTGGCGAATGCGAGTGATGGTGACAGCAGAAGTGCTAAAAGGAGGAATTTTTTCATGACCGGTACCACCCCAGAATTGTAGTGAGGGGTTTACGGAGCGGTTCAGCGGGAGGTTTGGTTTATATTGCCAGTGTATGCAGCTACTTGGCCTATCCTAAGTGGAACTCCGGGAAAATTGACTTGTATCGGACCCCTTTGTATAAACCGAGATTCAATTAACAATGGAAATCGTGAACACAAGGACGAAATCAGATGCGACGTCAACCAAGCTTGTACATTCTTGCCAGCCGTCCTCGGGGTACCCTTTACATCGGAGTGACCAGCTGCTTGCTCCAACGGATATGGCAACATCGAAGTCATTTAACTGACGGGTTTACCTGCGACTACGACGTGCGCATTCTGGTTTATTTTGAAATGCTGGATGACATGCGATCGGCCATCGCACGCGAG
>CAZJKJ010000070.1:12519-17779 GCA_964546435.1 uncultured Cellvibrionaceae bacterium | reverse complement strand
TCGCCTGTTTTTGCCTTGCCTGACCTTCGCTCGACGACTTTTCGTACAGACCCTAGTTTCTGCGCAGCCTGCCGACGCCGCGAAGATTCTGCTCGCCGACCCTGGCGTCCCTGGAGATGTAGATGTTTCCGGTTCCGGCGATGGAGGCGTTGACCTGGGCCGCCTGGTTGGCGTGAATGCTCCCGGTTCCCTGGATAAGGAGCTCGGCCTGTTCGATGACCAGATCGTCAAGCCGAAGATTTCCCGTCCCCTGCACAGTGGCGTTCACCTGCCCTGCTTCACCGGTGACGTCGATATCGCCGGTTCCCTGCACCGTCAAACTGAGGCGTTTGGCGGTTATATCCGTTAAAACGCTGCGGCTGGTCCCTTTGCTGTAGAACGCCTGCAGCGCCGGGGAGGTACAGACGGCTTTGGCGGTATGGTCGGTGAATATATTGCCATTCAGACGGATTTCAAGTGCCTTGCCGCCGACACTGGTTTGCAGTTTTGGCATCACACTGGATTCGGCGATCAGGCGGCATTCGGATCGCGGGCCCGGCGTGTACTCGACGTTGACCGATCCGACAACCGTGATTTCATGGAACTCATCAAGCTGACGCATTTCTTCTATTACTTCGCCAGTGCTTTCCATGCTGCCCGCAAACTGGCCTTTGGCGTTGACGGCCGTTGCTGCGACGAGGGTCAACCAGGCCGCTGCGGTTCCCAGCAGGATTTTATCGGTAAGTTTCAGCTTTCCGGGGCGATATCGTGACTTGGTCATTTGTTTGTCTCCAGATAGTGTTGGTAATGCTGTGCCAGGGCGTCGGGCGTAAACCCCAGGACCTGTGCCTGCCGGAACAGATTGGGCAATTCCCGGGTTTCAAACCGCTGCTTCTTCAATGTCACGACGGCTTCTTTGGAGGCGTCATGGGTAAAAAATCCAATACCGCGCTGATTGACGATAATGTTCTGGTCTTGCATATAACTGTAAGCCCTCATAACCGTGTTGACGTTGACATGGAGTTGACTGGCAAGCTCCCGGACGGAGGGGATGCGCTCGCCGGGCGGCCAGTGCCCGGCAATGATCTCGTCCCCCATAAAGTCCGCAATTTGCAGATAAATTGCCTGGCCGTCATCGAACTTCATGCCACCTCCAGCTCGCGCTGCCGCAAGTACGACATTCCCCAGAAAAAGAGGCTGTAAACCCAGAGGCAACTATTGCCTGGCAAGCAGGGAACCCAGCCGTGGGACGCGAGCCCGTGTCCGCCGCTGTGCATGAGCGATTCCCCCAGAATGGCGAGAACCGTCAGTACCGTGACGATGGCGAGGAGTACCAGGCAACTGAACAGCTTCAGCACGACTGCCTTGTGAAAATAAATTGCCGCGAAGAACAAGATCGGATGCATGATCAGATAGCTGCGAAACGCACCGCCAAGACCACCCCAGAGCACTGACCAGTCGACGGGATTGCCGGTCTGGATCAAGGAATTGAAAATCGCCGCGAAAATGATTGGCACTGCAATCAGAACAGGTACGATCAACAGCGAATTAATCCATTCAGCAAACCACTTTTCTGCTTCGGTGGCGGGAATGCCGAGAAATCTCGACAACTCTGCATCAACTTTCGTCCAACTGAAAAATATTCTGCTGGCTGCGAACAGTGCTGCAGCTACATACAGCACCCGAATTTTGTGCCCGTCGACGCCACCAATGCTGAACATTATGCCGGTGCTGACGGCGATCAACCCGAACGCCATCAACACGCTTTTTACCAGTTCGCTTTGGTGAAAATCGTACCGCAACTGCAAAATGTGAAAACTTCGCTTAACACTGAACATAGTGCTCACCCGCTCTATACCAAATAATTCTGAAGGTGCGTTTTGTTTTGATGAAACGCAGTGAATAACAATTCGAGGTCGACTTCTGTTTCCGCGTCGCCGTTACGCGGAACCAGACATTGCCACTGGTTAACTGAGCGCCGGCTGCAAAGTGCATCTGCGGGCGGTTCGTCGAACCAGCCCACCGCCAGATGTTCGGTAAGCGCATTGATATCGCTGCTGAACAGACTGACTTTGTCCATCAACAGAACCCGGTCGATCAGGCCTTCCAGGTCGTGGGCCTGATGCGTAGAGATGATGACGCTGTGGTTATCCGTGCGAGTCTCCAGCAGCAGCTGGCGAAACTGTTCCTTGGAGGGAATGTCCAGGCCGTTGGTGGGTTCATCCAGTAGCAGCAGATGGGTTTGTGTTGCCAGGGCGAAGGCGATCAGGAATTTTTTGCGTTGCCCTAACGAGTAATCCAGCAGGCGTGGCTGCGGGGTGACTTCAAGGCGTTCGAGTGCCCGCTCAAACAGGAGTTGATCGAAATTCGGGTAAAACCGGCGGTAACTGCGCACGAAAGCGAGCGGTGATGTATTCGGCAACTGCACTTCCTCCGGCACCGTAAAAATCTGCTGCAGGAGATCGAGCCTACGACTGCTCGGCGCCTGCTGCCCTACCGTCAAACTGCCGCGAGCCGGAAAGAGGCTGCCGTTGATGAGCTTTATCAACGTCGACTTACCGGTTCCATTTGCACCCATCAGCCCGGCAATACTCCCCACTGGCAGCTCAAAGGTGATGTTCGCAAGCACCGGCGTTGCGCGCCGGTAGCCAAATTCAAGTTGGTTGACACTTATCGCAACCATGGAAAACGCTCCTTTATCTGTAGCGGTGTAATATGTTGCTATTACACTAATACTGATAGTGGGCACCGTCAAGCATTTTTGTTGAGGCGACGATGATCGGCGTTCGCGAGCGTTATGCCGGTCAGCCATTTGCATCGCCTGAATAGCGGGTATCTTCCGGTAAATGTTAAGAATTGTACGAATCATGGATTCGGCGATGGCGTCCATCTACCATGATCCAGACAGGAGATGTGCAACTGGGAAGACTTATCTGAAACGGAGAAACCAGACCATGAAACTACGATTGGCAATGACACTGGCAGCGCTCGCTCTCACGCTGCAAGCTTGCGGCGGCAAGACGACCCAGGAAGATATCGCGCTGCTGAAAGATCTGCAGATTAATCAGGCGCTCTGGCAGAGCGCAAAGATCGACGATTATAAATTCACACTTACCAGAACCTGCTTCTGTATTCCCTCCGGAGAAATCAGTATCGAAGTGGAAAACGGCGAGGTAACCAGCGCCCGGTCGGAGCTTGAGGACCGGGCACTGACGGAAGAGGAACTGTCGTACTTCCCGGCGACCGTGCCGGCCCTGTTTGACTGGATGAGTGAAGCCATTATCGAGACCGAGCAAACCATCGAAATTGAGTACGACGACGAGTTGGGATATCCGGTTCGAGTCGCCATTGCGGAAGATCAAATGGTTTCCGACCAGGGCATGGTGCTCACCCTCTCGGACATGGACGCTGAATAGTCCGGCAGCCGTATTTGCCGGTTGCCTCTCAAGGAGGTCCTGTACATCAGGGCCTCTTTTTCTGATCCCGATCTTTGTGAATCACCGTCAACCAGTCCAGCACCAGCCCGGATATCGGATTGAACCGCGCGACGCGGAAGACCACTTCAAGAACCTGAGGTCGATGGCGGACGCGGGGCTCTTCAATTCTGGGCAGAAACCACAAGATTACCAGCAGCCGCATGACACCGCTGACAATAAACACCAGCAGGATCGGCGCGCCCGGATCGAAAGGCAGGTATTGCAGCAAGGTGTCGGCGCGCAGCACCACCCAACCGCCGGCCAGCGCGCCGATAAACACCATACTGGCACCCAGAGCCGACTGCATGGCCGCATAGGTCGCAAAATTGCTGCGCCGGGGACGGATGTCGTACAGGTAGTTGGCGGTACTGAGCGTGAACCCTGCCCAGGCAAACCCGGAAATTACCTGCACCACCAGCAGATAATAAAAATCGGATGACACCAGCCAGAGCACCGGCAGCGTCGGCAGAAAACAGCTGGTGATCACCATCCCCAACCGGTTGCCAAAACGGTCACTGACTCGCCCCCAGAAACCCAGGGTCACAAACTGGACGGCAATGGAGGCAACACTGTTGAGGCTGTACTGCAGATAGCTGAAGTTCAGATCGTCCAGCATGTAAACAGCAAAGAACGGCGCGGAGATCGCCACCATCCCCTGCATCGACGCTACAAAAAAGCTGTAATTGCGGAACGTCCGGTCGCGAAATGCCGTCCGGCATTGCTGCCAGGTACTGATGATGACTTCCGGCTCTGACATCGACGGATGCGGATTGGGGTCATGCATCTGACCGAGCAGACGCGCCGAGATCCAGCGCCCCAGCGCGGCCGCCCCGAATACCAGAGTGAATCCCAGCCAGGCCATCTGGTGATTGTCGGTGACCGTCAGCAATCCACCCCCGCCGAGAAACACCAGCAGCGAGGTGGCCATGGTCAGCCGTGTCCGCGACGCAAAGAAAACCCCGCGTCGTCGCGGCGGAACCAGCCCGCCCATCCATGCACGCCAGTGCGGCTGGATGATATTGGATGCCGCGTGGTAACACACCGCCAGAATGATCAGGATTCTCATGGCCTGGCTGCCCTGCCAGCCCACGGCAGCGAGGCCGGCTATAAGCAGCACAACAATCCCCTGGAAAGCAGCCGCTCCGACCACGAGCGTCTTGCGACTGATGGCCTGAGTCAGCCAGACCGAACTCATTTGCGCCAGGGCACCAACGAACTGGGGGATCGCGGTGAGCAGCGATATCTGCGGCGCGGAGGCCTGCAGATACACGGCAAAGGCATTAAAAAAATTGTCCCCCGTCGCCGTCATGACAGCCGAAGCCACCGCCTCCTTCTGAGAGCAATGCAGCGTGCGGCGCAGCCGGCCATTGGCACGGGGCCGCTGGCCGGTTTCAAGGGCTGAGTTCATAAGAGACAAATCGGGTGGGGAGTAACAGCAATTATAGACAGGCCCGGAATATTCTCCGGCGGAACCGGGTATATTCCACATCTTTTTTGAAGGACATTTTTTAACCTATATTTTAGATGTGATCGATCGATAAATAGTAGGTGTCCGGGTAGTGTGTTGTGGGTGTCTCGATACTAAAAGTGGGTGTCCCGTTAGTACAGTTTTAGTAGTGAACGGTGGGTGTCCCGGTAGCACCAGTAAGAGTGGGTGTCCCGTTAGTAAACGTGGGTGTCTCGGTAGCAGGAGTGGGTGTCCCGCTAGTAAAGAGTGGGTGTCTTGTCAGTAAAATTATAGAGGTGGTTGATCGATAAACAGTGGGTGTCCGGGTAGTGTGGCAAAAGTGGGTGTCTTGTTAGCA
>CAZJKJ010000070.1:3670-12419 GCA_964546435.1 uncultured Cellvibrionaceae bacterium | reverse complement strand
ATCGATAAACAGTGGGTGTCCGGGTAGTGTGGCAAAAGTGGGTGTCTTGTTAGCACCGGCTGCACGAAAAAGTGGGTGTCCCGGCTGCACGTCAGTTGACGTGTCAGTTTGAGTTGGTGTTGGATTCCTTCCAAGGGTCTGAGCGAATTAGTCGGTCTGTTGTCAAAATGACGGGTTCATCGATTCCATAATGATAATAACGAGACGTCGCAATGGGTGGAGGTTGTGATGAGGTCCTTTTCAGGGTGTCTCTTGCTGCTGTGGGCGGCGCTGGCGGTTGCTGAGGAGCCGGCGGCGCAGGCCGGGTATACCGAGGATTCAGCGGGGCAGCCGGTTCAGACGGCACCGCCTCCGGACGCACCGGTATCCCTCTTGCCCATCGATCTGACAGCGTTGCCGGTGATCGAGGATGTTGATCTGTTGGCGATCGATAAGTCCATCCAGGGGATGCTGGACCGGTCTCTCGGCCATATCCGCCAGAAATACGATCTCACCTTCGCACTCCATGACCTGCTCTATTCGCGCAATTTTCTGGCGATTGGCTACGACAACACGGCTACCCGCAGCGCTCAGGAAACCTTCGACAGCCGTCACGGCAATTGCCTGGCACTGGCGAGCTTGTATGTGGCCGCCGCGCGGCACGTGGGGCTGAAAGCTCGGTTCCAGACGGTGGACATACCGCTGGACTGGGTCCCGGGGGATGATCTGTATGTGCTTGCTTCTCACATCAACGTGGGTGTGCGTGTGCCGGGGAACGAACTGACGGTAGAGCTGACGGATGCCTATTCGCCGGAGCGGACCCGCCTGCTGAAAACCCGCACGTTATCCGATACCGAGGCGTTGGCCGAGTTCTACAATAACCGGGGCATGGAACAGTTTCAGCAAGGCCAGCTTCCGACCGCTCTGGCCTACCTGCTTAAAGCGGTGGACACCGATCGCCGGGCGAGCCACATCTGGTCGAATCTCGGGGTACTTTACAAGCGGGCCGGTCACCGCGATCTGGCGCTGCAGTCTTATGAGAAGGCGCGTAAGCTGAACTCGCAGAATTCCTCGGCACTGACCAATATGTATGTGCTTTATCGGGAAGAAGGCGACGCGAAAAATGCGGATAAAATTGTAGCCAGGGTCATCAGGAACAGCCGCAAGAATCCGTACATCCTGTCCCACCTCGCCAAATCCAGTATCAAAATGGGTCGCTACGACGAGGCAGTGCGCCTGCTCAAACGGGCCATGCACCTGAAAGCGGACGAACCCGCGTTCCATTTTGAACTGGCGCTGGTCTACCTGAAGACCAACGATCTTGCCAAGAGCCGCAATGAAATGGCGGCGGCTCGGGACACGGCCGCCAATGAAGCGGACTCGGACCGATATCGCCAGAAGTTGCGAGCGCTTGAGCGGCTCTGAAGATTTCCGACCCCTCAGGGGTTGGCGGATCTGGCGTCTGGATCACCGGTAGCCATAACCCCAGGCAGCGCACCGGTTGCCACTCGGGGCTGCGATGCCGGTTCCGCTTCGCAACGACCATATTCACAGATGATCCGGAACACCGGTTGTGCCCAGCAGTGGGCATCGTATTTCTCCGTAAAATACGCTTGCTCGACGAGTCGCAGGCCGTCCTGACCCAGATCACAGCCGTGATCCAGCGCCACCCGTTCGGCGGCGTATTCCTGTTTGCCAAACTGTTGCTTGTCCAGCAGTTCTGCGGGTAGCCAGGTGCGCGCCAGGGCGCCGCGATTGACTTCGGTCTGGAGCTTTTCCGCCAGGTCGGTCAAGGCATGACTGAATGCCGCTTCTACGGTCCCGCGCACGACGCTCTCGCCGATGACCGTGCCAAGAAACGGGACAAAATAGCCGGCAACCCCCGCGCCGACCCGGTCCAGACTCATGGCAGACGATTGTCCCTGCCCTTCAACCCAGGCCACCCGCACACCGCGCGCATCGTAAAATGCGATGCCCACCGTGAGGAACGCCTGCATGGTGAGATTGTTCATCCGCAACTGGGTGACTTGCGGCCGCAGGAACAGCCCGCAATCCTGGCAATCAAAATGATAACTGTCACTGATTTCGAGATGCTTGAAGGGCCCCGACACGACCCATTCCATGGCTTGCGGCAAATGGGTGTACAGATCGATATTCCAGTCGTTGAGCATCCCTACGGCAACCAGACCGCTTTCGGCGGTTGATCGTCTCAGGCTGGGTGGCGGAATCTGGAGCTGGACTTTCACAGGCGTACCCACCGAGAGGGCGGGAGGTTGCAGATCGTGCCGGATTTCAACCGTCTGGGCACAACCGGCCAAGACCAGGGCTGTCATCAACAAAACCACATACATCGTCAGCTAGCCTCGTACCGCTCGGCTCAATTTATAGATCTTCCTGAGTGTGACCTGCCTGCCATCAGGCCGGCGACTTCACGGAGAAGGTTTTTTGTCAGTGTAGTAGATCAATTTATAAGCAATACCGGGAAGTGGCAAAAACGCGAACCCGATTGCAAATCACGCAGCTGAGGCTTGCGCAGTTCGCCGACTCGTATCCGCCGACGGACACCGGTAGAATGCCGGGTCGTTCACTCATCGGCGGAAGTTGCCGGATTCCCTCCCACGCTGTCTGGCGTGCGCACCTAACGAGAAATCAACATGATGATACTTATCGCGGGACTGGTCATTTTTCTGGGCATTCACTCGGTGTCCATCGCCGCTCGCCCGTGGCGGGACCACATGGTCAACCGCCTGGGCCTGTTGACCTGGAAGAGTCTGTACAGCGTCGTGGCGTTGCTCGGGCTGGCACTGATTGTTCACGGATATGCCATCGCCCGGCTGGAAGCGCCGGCGCTGTACAGTCCGCCCGCAGGCATGCGCCATCTGACCCTCCTGTTGATGCTGCCGGTCTTTCCGATGTTGCTGGCCGCCTACCTGCCCGGCCGCATCAAGACTACCCTGAAGCACCCCATGCTGGTCGCCATCAAGCTCTGGGCCCTCAGCCATCTTCTCGCCAACGGCTCCGTGGCCGATGTGGTGCTCTTCGGCAGCATTCTCGCCTGGGCCGTGGCGGATCGCATTTCCATCAAGCGACGTCCGACCAGCGCCACCCCCACCCTCCCCGTTGGCAAGTGGAATGATCTTCTGGCGATTGTGGGCGGCTTGCTGCTGTATGTCCTGTTCGTCATGGGGTTGCACACCCTGCTCGTCGGCGTCGCGCCCATCAGTATGGGTTAACCGCACCCGATCCGCGCCACGGGTGGACGAGCCCGATGAACAGCATGTCGATAAACTGCTTTGCGTAGACTATTTGCCCGATGACTAACTAGGAAACCTCATGACTTACCGCTCCGCCGCCGTCTTTTCCCGTCCCGCGTCCCGAGCGCTTGCCACCTGTGCAAGCGTGCTCCTGATCACCGCCTGCAACGGCCACGCACCCGCCAAAACCGGCGCCGACCCAGGCGGCAGTGCTGCCGGCGCTGTCATCAAACAGAGCAACCACTATGATGCGCCGCGCGCAACGCTGGCGCCGGTGATTGACGGTATTGTCGACGAAATCTGGGACAAAGCCCCTTGGCAGGCCGTCGACGTCCTCTGGCTGGGTGCGCAGAAGGAATATCCATCACCGGACGATTATCAGGGCAAGTTCAAGGCGCTCTGGGACGAAAACCGCTTGTATGTGCTGATGGAAATTACCGACGACGTCCTTGTCGATCACTACCAGGATCCCCTCGACAACTACTGGAATGATGACACCGTGGAAATTTTCATTGATGAAGACGCCAGCGGCGGCAAGCATCACGAGGAGAATTTTGCCAATGCCTGGGCCTATCACATCAGCATCCACGGCGACGTGATCGATACCGGCCCTCAAGGTCCGACATCGTTCAAGGACCATGTCGACGTTGTCCGCAAATCCGTCGGCAGCAAACATGTCTGGGAAATGAGCTTCAAGGTTTTTGCCGATGACTATGTTGCGAAAGAAGGCGCAGTCAATGAACCCGTTAAGTTGACTCAGGGCAAGAAACTCGGTTTTTCCGTTTCCTACATCGACAGCGATCACAGTATCGCGCCGGGGAATTTCGAGCGGGAGAGCATGCTCGGCTCGGTGGACACGCCCGGCCACAAAGACAATCTCGGCTATCTCAATGCCGATGTATTGGGCACGTTGACATTAACCGAGTGATCCCAGGCTCTGTACGAAAAGTGCCTGCACTCGGTGATGCTGCGTTAAAAACAGGCTCAGAATGCGAATTTACAGTACGTAAACTCCGCTTCTTCGCCTGTTTTTGCCTCGCCTGACTTTCGCTCGACGATTTTTCGGACAGACCCTCGTCCGTTAATGCGGGCGTGGCACACATATTGCGCCGTTCCGGTTTTCGAAACGCAGCGGATCCGTTTTTCTGCTGCCCTTACGACCGACCTGAATCCGGGGCTATTCTCATGAACGATTTCAACAAGCTGCTGGCCATCGGCATGATGCTCGGTGCCGGCGCCGTGCTCTCCACCTGGTCCTCCCACACCCACGCCCGCACATATGACAATGAACGCAGCAAAATTTACTTCGGTGCCAGTTATGGCGGATATAAAGCAAGGGGCGGCTCACTCGACGATGACAATGATTATTTCGAGGCGAACCTCGGCGCACGCGTTAACTCCTTTCTGGGTATCGAAGCGTCCTGGCTGAATTTTGGCGAGTACGGGACGGAGTTTGCGAATGTCACCCTGGATGGCTATGCATTTTCAGTCGTGGGCTACCTGCCATTAGCGAGCACCGTGGATATTTTTGCAAAGGCGGGCATGTTTTACTCGAATATGGAGATAAATATCGGCGGACTGGACAGTGACACCGATGATGACCAACTGTTTTTCAGCGCCGGCGCCGCACTCGCCATTTCTGATCCTCTGCAATTCACCCTTGAATACAGTCGCTATAAAGTCGACCACGGTAATAGCAGTTCCTCGTCAACCATGTCCGGTTATCTCCCTGAGACGGATATCGACACTGTAAAAGTCGGGTTGCGCTATACATTTAATTAATTTCCCACGTCGCTCCCATGCATCCAACTCGAGACTTGCAAAAACGAATTTCACGATCTGGCACGGTCTTGGCAAGTCTTCCAGCACATCCATCGGAGAGTGACGGAGATGATCATGAACAAGTTAATCCTGAAAAAATGTGGTTTGGCAGCGGCCGTGGCATTGTTGAGCAGCGCTGCTTATGCAGACACCCAGACCCGTGCGTGGGACATGAAAGATGCGCATAGCGATGATCAGCAGACTTTCAGCGGAACGCAGCACCCGAGCGCAAAAAATAAGGATACCAAAGCTGCTCAAATTGACAGCCAGCAGCAGACTAACGATGCGACCATCGCAGAAGACCGAACCCAGGACGATATTTATCAGCGCAATCAGTACGGCGCTAGCGATCGTTCGGCCATGGACTCTGGCATGGCCACGGCTGGCTCTGCTGAAAGTGGAGACAAAAGCATCGTCAATTTCGATTTTGATTCCGCAGAGCTGAATGAAGACGCCAAGCAATCTCTGGATCGCCTGGTGGAGCAAGTCAAAGAAAAAGCCACCCCGGTATCGGTCTCCATTGAGGGCTACACCGACGCCAGCGGCCCGGAAGAATACAACCAGTACCTTTCCGAACAACGTGCCGAGAGCGTCAAATCCTATCTTGAAAACCAGGATCTGGAAGTCAGTAACTGGGATGTCAATGCCGAAGGTGAGTCATCACCGATTGCAGATAATGGCACTCGCGACGGCCGCGAGGAAAACCGCCGGGCCGAGGTGCGCCTCCGGGAAAGTCTCTCTTCCCGATAAACGACAGGAATGCCGTTTCGAAAAGCGCCCCTTGAGGGCGCTTTTTTTGGTCGCTTGATTTTCCCACAATTGCGCTGCGAGACGTGCGCGCAACAATTGTGCAACTGTTACACAAAACGTTGCACGAAATACCCGCAGAATCAGTAACACGTTGTCACACCAATCTCACCAATCTGTTACCGCCGCCGCTGCAATTGCCAATGCGGCTACCGTCGTCCAGTTTGGAACATCTTTTGCTGAGGTCTCGTGGATTTACATCGTCTGTCGCTTGCATCCTCCGTGGTCAGTGACGGCAACCCACTGGTTCGCACTCTGAGGTATCCGCGTGTCCCCAAGCATTCTTGACTTCTCGCCCGAACAATTATTGAGCAGGAGATTTGCCATGAAAAAACGTCTCGAAGGTAAAGTAATCGCAGTGCTCATGACAGACGGGTTCGAGGAGGTCGAGTTCACATCGCCCCGTAAGGCCCTGTTAGATGAGGGCGCGCAGGTTCAGGTGATTGCCCCTTCCGGCCCTACCGTGCGCTCCTGGGACAAAGATCACTGGAGCCGGGATTATCCGGTCGACCTTTTTGTGGACGAGGTCAGCGCCGTGGATTTTGACGGATTACTGCTGCCCGGTGGGGTCATGAACCCCGATTCGCTCCGCCAGAACGCGACGGCCGTTAATCTGGTGGCTGCGTTTATCAATGCCGGCAAACCGGTCGCAGCGATTTGCCACGCGCCTCAATTGCTGATTGAAACGGATCTGCTGGATGGCCGGATGCTCACGTCTTACCCGGCGTTGAAAACCGATCTGCGCAACGCCGGCGCCAAATGGCGCGATGAAGAGGTGGTCGTGGATGAAGGGTTGGTGACCAGTCGTTCCCCGGCTGATCTCCCCGCATTCAACCTGAAAATGATTGAAGAATTCTGCGAAGGACCCCATTCCCTCGGGACAGGCAGAATCGCAAGCGCCGTGTAATTAGCCCTCGGGTCTGTACGAGAAATCGTCGAGCGCAGGCACTTTTCGTACAGAGCCTGGCACGAAGGGCGCGTGGCATCACCCCGGCAGGCCGCGCCCATCGCGTCATCTTAAGCCCTTCCCCACCGTTGCTGCGATTCGCGGCTGTGCCGGGTCGTCATGGATGTGCCAGGTCGTGTCCCGGGTCGTCATGACCGTCTGTTCGCGCCAAACTCATTCTCGGTCTATGCTTGCTTTGGGCCTGTTAACACTAACTGAATTCTGCGGTAACCCTTTGCGACTGACCTCAGAGCCCACCCCGTTTATCTCCTCGAACACGCAGCGAAAGGTACAGGAACGAAATGCGGCAATGGCTTCTTTTCGGGGTCGTTTTCGGCCTGGCCTTCGTGTTGACGCCGTTTGCTCAAGCCCAGATCATTCGCCGTCAGGCGGCCCCGGTTGTACCCCCGGCGACAACCGCTCCTACCCCGCCGCCGGGACCCGATGAGATCATCGATATCAGCAGTACCGGCGCCGACGTCACTGCCGGCGCAGCCCTGGCATTGTTCGAAACAGAAGCCAGCGGGATCAACGTCCTCGGTCTGAACCGCGTGCAAACCCACCTGAACGGACGCCAGATGTTCGCCGTTCGTGGCGGCAATACCTTGAGCTGGCAGGATGTGTCGCGGGAGTGGATGGCAGGCGTTGACGTCAGCAAAGTCGCCGACCCGAGCATGATCGAAGGCGGTATCGGCGGCACCGTAACCATCCGCACACACAAACCGCTCGCCCTGGGCGACCGGCATCTCGCCTTCAGCGCCGGTCACGTCTATAACGATCTGGCGCAGGAATGGGATCCGCACCTATCTGTGTTGTTCAATCGCAAGGCCGACACCCCCATCGGCGGGCTCGGCTTGCTGCTCACTGGCATGACCCAGGAACGGACCCAGCGGCGGGATGTCATCTGGCTGGAACCGTTTATTCCACGGATGGACCTGACAGACTCTGGCGCGACTCCGGAGCTTGTTTACATGCCCCGGGGATTCGGCTGGCGGCAGCAGCACCAGCATCAGGATCAGCATACCTGGAGCGCCGCGTTGCAGCTGCGGACCAGTCCGGCCTTCGAGGCCACCCTGCAATACTTCACCTCTCACCACGACCGGCAGACGCTCCAGTATTCCGCGGGAGTCCGCGACAACGAGCTGGATTTGCGCCCGGCTTCGGGGACGGATTTCACCGTCGACGACGAGGGCAACTTCTACTCCGGCGCCCTCGCCTCCAATGCCTGGCGGGGCGATCAAGCGGGCGAAGGCGTACGCATGGACGGCAACACCCAATCCGGGCGTCGCCGCAATCACACCGACGAGCTGTCCCTGGAGTTCAGCTATGCGCCGGATTCACGTTGGGCCTTGCGCGGCAACGTCCAGCAGATCCGGGCCCGGACCGAGGCCGTGGACTTCACGGTTTACACCAGCCGCTATCTGGATCAGCTCCAGTTCGCCTTGGGCGATACTCTGCCCGCCTTTGACGTCACCCCCGCCACCGATCTCACCGACCCGGACGATTATTTCTGGAATGCGGCCATGGACCACTGGGAGGACGGCCACGCAACCTTGCACACCGGTCGGCTGGATGCGGTGTTCGAAGCTGGAGACGGGCCCGGCGTGACGTCACTGCAGGCCGGCGTGCGCTGGGCCAGAGAGGCATCCTCCATTAAGGATTCGGGTTACAACTGGCACTCCATCAGCGATATCTGGAATGCGCCGCTTCTGGGGATAACCGACTACGCGTCACCGCATGTCAGCTTGGTGGATACCGGTGATTTCTTCCGCGGAGCCTCTGGCATGAACGCCCGGTTCTGGTTGCCCACGGCGACACTCGCCCATGATATTGACCTGGCCTCAGCGGTCATACCCGGCATCCATAACGGCAATTCGGCCGAACGCTGGAGCCGCGATCCGTTCTACCCCCAGGACCTTAGCCGGATAAGCCGCGAAACCCA
>CAZJKJ010000070.1:0-3570 GCA_964546435.1 uncultured Cellvibrionaceae bacterium | reverse complement strand
TGACTCCGGCGGTGACCTGGCGCGTTGCCCTGTCCCGGAATATGGCGCACCCGGATCTTAATGACCTGCGGGCGTTTGCCGAGGTGCAGGCCGAGACGGTGTCACTGGATGACGGCCAACGCGTCGTGGACCGCTGGCTGGGTGAAGCCGGCAGCCCGCATTTGCAGCCCATCCGCTCATCCCGGTTCGATAGCGCCCTGGAATGGCAGTTCTCCGCCACCGGCCGCACCCACGCGGCGGTGTTTTACAACCATCTGGCGGATTCCTTTGAGCGCCAGGTGGTTGAGGAGCCCTTTACCAACAACGGCGTCACCCGCAACGTCAAAGTGGAACGCGTGGTCAATGGTCGCGATGCTGAAATCTACGGAATTGAGTTGGGGGTGCGCCAGAAAATGGGGTTTCTCTCGGACGCGCTTGAACAAATGGCGATTGAAGTGAAGTACGCACGTATCGAAAGCGACACCGCACTGACCGCCGGCGATACCACCCTGCCGCTGGAAGGATTGTCCCCCAATAACTGGAGCGTGTCGGGAACTTACCAGAACGACTTTCTCCGGGCCACCTTCAACTATCGCTGGCGGGACGACTGGCTTCAGTCCGTGATCGATCTGGACACCCAACGACCGACATGGCAAGCCGGAACCGGCCGCCTCGATGCCTCTCTGGTCGGCATTTTGTCGAAGAATCTGGAGCTGGCGCTCGAAGCGCACAACCTCACCAACACCCTGGAACACACTCTCTCAGGGCCCTATGAATTCCAGGGCACTCCCCACAACCGGCTCCATCCCACCAGCTGGGCGGTTCAGGATCGGCAGATAAGACTCATGTTACGCGGCCGTTTCTAAGAGCAACCCACGGTCAAAGGGGGATTCAGGGGGGCTTGCGGAGTTCGGGGATGCAGGGAGATTTCTGCTGGCCCAGAGGGGTCGAACCCCTTCGCGCGAGGTGGCACTTATGTGTACGGATTAATAACCCGAGGATGCAAAATCGATGGCGTAGTTCTTCTGCCGGATGCGGCTGACTGCCGAAGCATAAGAACCGTCAGCAAAGAGTTCGTAGACACGGTAGCCGGGCATGGCGCTATCAATGGCGAACTCCCGGCTCAATGGCTTGAACTGGACGCAGGTCGATGGCGTTGCCAGCAGATCCACACCTCTGCGCACCGAGTTGTACTCTTGGTGAACATGTCCCCACGAGACTGCCTTGATGTTGTCGAAGCGGTCGGTGATGGCAAAGAATTCATCGGCATTGCTGACTACGTAAGTATCCAGCCAGACGCTGCCGACCGGCACGATCTGGTGATGGAGGAAAATCATGGTGGGAGCGCCAGGATTGCATTCCAGCAGATGCTGCAGCCGCTTCAATTCAATCGGGTGCAGTTCGCCGCGCTCTTCGAATGGAACTCTGGAGTTCAGGAGAATGAAACGCCACTCGCCCAATTCGACATAGTTGGTGATGGGGCCAGGTTTCCCGACGTCTTTCATGCCACCGGGATCGTCATGATTGCCGGGTAACCAGGCCAGGGGAGTGCCGGGATAAAACGTTTTTACTGCGTCGATGAAGCGGACATAGGATCCAGAGGTACCGTCGTTGGACATATCGCCGGTTGCCAGCACCAGGTCAATGTCACCTGCATGCTTGCGCGCCCGGCGCAGCACATCGTCGAGACTGTCCGCCGTACGCAGGCCAATCAGGGTCTCGTCACTGTGCTCCCCGAGATGGCTGTCTGTCACTTGTAAGACTCGAATCGGTTTGTCACTCGCCCGCGACATAAGCCGTCTTCCTCTAGCTGTTAACCCGCAATGAAACCCGGTAGCGGGCTCCGCATTGACCATACGGATCTCCTGAATCGAGTCCGCCATATCATTGGCAACCGGAGGCAATGCAGCTCACTCCGTCGTCCTTCCTAAGTGTGAACTCATGTCGGGAATTAGCCAGCGGTTACCTTCCGTTTATGCGACTCTTTTCACAGAAGTTTTCATCCTCGATACCCAATTTGCGGCACCAGGAGAGCCACTCACCGAGGAAGCGGTTCAAGACCAGCTTTTCATCGCGCTGATACATGTGCGGATTGGGGTAGTCGTAGACGGGTTGCCAGTGGCGATGGTGATTCCACGCAACCACTTCGGCCATGCTGGCATCGTGATAAAGGCGAACCCGGATGCGCGGAGCCTGCAGGTAATTGCTCCCCCCATCGAGCTGCACCAGATCCAGTGTGGTGGTGTAGGGTGCCATTTCAATGATGACAAGCTGGATCCTGACGGGTCGGTGTCCGCTGATGGCGAAATTCCACTGATTGCGACCCTGACGACAGTCCGGCAACAACGCCATGCACAAATGGTAATTGGATTCGCATTGGGCGTGGTGGCCGCTCAAATTGACCGTTGGTGTGCGCTTTACTGCTGGCTCATCACCCACTTTGACCATGTCATCACATCCATACAGCCTGCGGCCGCCAGAGCGACCCGGATTAAGTCCTGCCGTAGGTTTCCCGCAGGCGGACGCGGTTGAGTTGCAGCCAGAGCAGCCCGATCAAAGCGGCGGCATTGGCGCTCCTGTTTTCCAGCATAGTAGCGAAGACGTCCTCCGCCGGGAAGACGTGCAAAAAAATGTCTTCGCCTTCTTCCGCAAGACCGAATACCCCCCCGCGCCCCTGCAGGTCGCACAGCGCGCAGTACAGCCAGGTGAATTCATTACAGCTGCCGGGCGTCGGAAAGAAGCGGGTAATAAACTCCAGGGTCGCCTGTTCGATACCCGCCTCTTCCATCAGCTCCCGCCGGATCAACGCCTCCGGCGCTTCGCCCTCCTCCAGCAAACCGGCCACCCCTTCAAGGGACCACGGACTCGGCTCACTGTCGTACATTCCGATGCGAAACTGTTCCACCAGGCCAACCAGATCGTTGACCGGGTCATAGACTACGGCGGCGGCGGCGCCGGATTTTACAAACAGCTCCCGCTCGAGCACGGGGGATTGCTCCCCCTGAAACGTGCTGTGACGCAAACGGAACCGGTCGAGCCGGAAAAAACCTTCGAAGCAGGTTTCGCGTTCGATGACCTCAACATCCTTTCGATCAAAACGGTTGGGGTTCATTGAAATATACCTCAAACCTTGTGATACAGCTGGCTGCCCTGTTCACGAAATTCACGCGCCTTGTCCTGCATCTCCGCCTCGACATCCACCAGGGTCACCACGTCCTCGCCATCCAGTTGTTGCCCGGTTTCACGGGCGGCGTAGGCCCGCACTTCCTGGGTGATTTTCATGGAGCAGAATTTCGGGCCGCACATGGAACAGAAGTGGGCCACCTTGGCAGAATCCTTCGGCAGCGTCGCGTCGTGATAGGAACGGGCGGTGTCCGGATCGAGACCCAGATTGAACTGATCCTCCCAGCGGAATTCGAAACGGGCCTTGGACAACGCATTGTCGCGCAGCTGGGCGCCGGGATGACCTTTGGCCAGATCGGCGGCGTGGGCGGCAATCTTGTAGGTAATGATGCCCTGCTTGACGTCGTCTTTGTCCGGCAGACCCAGATGCTCCTTGGGGGTGACATAGCACAGCATGGCGCATCCATA
>CAZJKJ010000069.1:0-17954 GCA_964546435.1 uncultured Cellvibrionaceae bacterium | reverse complement strand
TGAATAATAGAAGCCGCTGTGAGTGCCGACCGAGTTGTTGGTCAGGGTTTGGGCATTGGCTCCGACAACACTGAAGCCAGTTGCGCAAGCAATAGCAATAGCCAAACGTTTGCTGGTGAGAGAAAGGGATTTCATACTTCAAAACCTCTAAAACTTTTTATTATTTAAGTATTGAACTGCCTGATAAAACAGCAGTTCGATCCGGGCTGGGGTGAAACACCGCCATGATTCCGAGCATCAAACCATTTACTGCCAGGGCTGATTCCGACCGACATCCGCGAGTTGGAGTCTTGGGTGCCGAATCAAACTTGGCACTTAAGAACTAGTGAAAGTCTGCCGGATCAGGTTGGCCACTTATACTTCCGGCCCATAAATGAAGTCAACGCTCTCATGATTGTGTCCAGGAAAAATGCCGCTTATCGCCCGCCCGGCGACTCTCCACCAACATCCCGTTCGCGCGGGACTGTAAGTCAATTCAATGATTAGCGCGCCACAACTCTCAATTAACCGGTGGCTTGACCGTCTGTCGGAACGTAGATTCGGATCACATTTCGCGGTGATTTCGGGAAGCAGAATCCGAGATAGGTGATCAGGAAGGGGGCGGGAATATTTACCTCTACTGCGGGCGCTGGGGGAGGCGCGTGGGGCGGGTACCGGCGCAGCCGGTGTGGCGAGTAAAGCACGACCATGCTTTACCGGCATACCCTCGGCGGCAAAAATTGATTTTATTCCTGGTCCATCAATAAGTTGCGCTGTTCCTCGCTCAGCAACCCCATCAATGGCCGGAGTCGCTCCACCACAGCATCGAGGGTGTCGTCGCGAATTTCGAAACTCGATGAATTGATGGCCTCAAGAATTTTATCTATGGATACCAGCGTACGGGCAGGTACCTGGCCGTGACTTTCAAGCTTGAGAAGCTGAACTTCACCGGGACCGATGATCCGGGCGTTCTGTAACGCCTTTTCGGCCACCAGCAGGAGTTTATCGCGAACGACGTGTTCACCCTTGTTGACCACGGCCACGCCGGCGGAAATGGAAACCGGCAGGGTTTCACCCGCGACCGTGATCTTGAAGGTCTTGATGCGCGCACTGATGCGTTTGGCAAGAATGATCGCGCCCTCGGTTTTTGCCATGGGGAGGATCGCAAGAAACTGGTCGGGGCCAAAGCGCCCGATGCTGTCTTCCTTGCGGATGGCGCCGAGGAGGGCGTCCGCCGTGTGCTTGAGGATCCGGGTGGTGCCGTCGTCGCCGATACGGTCGTGAACGCGCTTGAAATGGTCCAGCTCAAACAGAATGACGGCGAGGTTTTCGCTGTGCCGGTTTATGAACGAAATATCCTTTTCCAGCTGCTTGAACAGGCCGCTCTGATTCAGGGTGCCTGTGAGCAGATCCACATCAATGGCATCTTCAAGGGCTTTGCGGTCACGGCGATAGCTCGCGTGAGCTTCGGCCCGGGCGATCAGTTCGGTGGATTTGAAGGGCTTGGTGATGAAGTCGGTTGCGCCCACCTCGAACACCTTTCGACGCACGCCTTCATCCTCCGACGCACCGGTGATCACAATAACCGGCTGATTGCGGATCCCTTCGTTGTCGGACTCGCGCATCCGGCGGATGAGGCCATAGCCGTCGAGCTTCGGCATGCCCAAATCGGTAAACACCACCTGAATGCTGTCGTCACTACTGATCTTCTGCCAGGCATCCTCGCCATCTTCTGCCAGCACCAGATCGAACTGGGCCGCAAGCATCTTGCCCGCGCTCACCCTCACCAGCTTCGAATCATCCGCGAGCAGGATTCTCGCTTTCTTGCCGCTGGCGCCAGTAGCAGTATCATTCTGATCAGTCATGATTACCCTGCGTTAGTCGAGATAACGATGTCAGTCTTTGTGACTGGGATGAATGTATTAACCAAAAGTCGCACCGCCTCGCAGACAGAACGTCGTGATGCCAGAATTCAATCAGCACGCCTTGCCGATGTTTGGCCGGCGATAGTGGGCGGTTCATTAACTATAGCGTCGATCTGAGCGGGGATGCGGTTGACTGCGAGGCTGGCGACCATGGTGACCGGACTAGCGTCGGTAGCACGTAAAGATTTGCACAATGAGGAACGGGTTATGAGTGAAAAGAAAGTGGCATTGGTCTCGGGCGGAGCCCAGGGGATCGGTTTGGGAATCGTCCGTTATCTGTTATTGAACAGATGGTCTGTGGCAGTAGTGGATGCCGATGCGGAAGCGATAGGGGCGCTGCGCACGGAAATGGCAAATCGCGCCGAGTTGCTGGTGATTCCGGCCGACGTAGCCTCGGAGGATCAGGTCGCTCATGCCGTGCAGCAAGCGGTCAACCATTTCGGCCGGCTGGACGGTCTGATCAACAACGCCGGTATTGCCAACCCGGTGTCGGGGCCGGTGGAGTCGCTGGCACTGGCGGACTGGCAACGCTGGCTCAACGTCAACCTGACCGGCACCTTCCTGCTGTGCAAGCATTCGGTCGGACATCTCACCAGCGCCCAAGGCGCCATCGTGAACATCGCCTCCACCCGCGCTTATCAGTCCGAACCGAATGGCGAGGCTTATGCCGCCAGCAAAGGCGGCGTCATCGCCTTGACCCACGCACTGGCAGTCAGTCTCAGCGGACGGGTGCGAGTCAACGCGATCAGTCCCGGCTGGATCGTCGTCGACGACTTCAAAAAACCCTCCCGCAGGCGAGAACCCCGACTGAGTGCGGAAGATCATCGCCAGCACCCAACGGGCCGGGCCGGGCGCCCGGACGATATCGCCAGTCTCTGTGCCTATTTGCTATCTGACGTAGCTGGCTTTATTACCGGGCAGGATTTTGTGGTGGACGGCGGCATGACGCGCAAGATGATTTACGTGTGACCCGATGCCTGCACCCCCCAACTAAGTCATCCTGTGCTCCACACCTACGTCATCCTGCGCGAAGTCGCAGGATCCACCGTCGTTCACTCGCATGCACGGGGTTTCGACTTCGCTCAGCCAGCAGGAGCGGTCCTCGTGCGCGACCAGCATTTAAGCAAAATTTCTATCAAAAATATTTTTCGTACACAGCCGGGGACATAAAGATCCGCGGTGCCGCTTTCCGAGGTTTTCCCGATTCCATCAAACGGTTCATCCGAAGTCTATACTTCTAATCTTGCTCGAATTCTTCATCGCGGCGCTGTGAGTTAACTTCAAAATCCTAAGGTTTAGCGTCAGCGGTGCGCGGCGGGTAAATGAGAGTCAGCCCGCTCACCTAACCTTAATGATGCACTACTATTAATAAAAGGAGACATTTGCTTTGGCCAAATTTTTGAATACGAGCGCTACAAACTATTTTCTTGAGGAGCTGATCAAAAATGCATCAGACAGACTGATTCTCATTAGTCCGTTTTTAAAGCTAAACGATCGGATCAAGGAGCTGCTGCAAGATAAAAACCGGTTGAAAATCGATGTTCGAATCGTGTATGGCAAGAATGAACTTCAGCCGGAAGAGATTAATTGGCTGCGAGAGCTGACGTTCGTTCGGACGAGTTTCTGTAAAAATCTTCACGCAAAATGTTACTTGAATGAAGAGAGCTGCATCATCACAAGTTTGAATCTGTACGAGTTTAGTCAGGTCAACAATAACGAAATGGGGGTTGCCCTCAGCCGCTCGGATGATGGCGAGCTATATCGGGAGGCTTATGAAGAGGCTCAGCGTATTATAAGAATTAGCGATGAAGTCAGAATGTCGCTAGAGAAGGTTTCGAAAGATGATCCTTCATTCAAACCACCCCAATCGTCTGAATCTGAAGATGAGGCGGGCGATTCTGACAAACTTACTTCGTCGAAACTGGCCAGGAAGCTTGGGCTGGAAACTCAGGAGTTCTTGAATAGGATGGTCGCTGGTGGCCTTCTCGAATTGAAGGATGGAAAGCACTACATCACCGAGGCTGGTAAAGCAGCAGGAGGGGAATTTCGAATGAGTAAGCGGTACGGCCCTTATTTTCTGTGGCCATCGTCATTGGTAGTTGCTTAGTCGCCACAGGCAGCATTAGCGGCCAGTTTTCAAAGCAGCCACGATCTACCCGGTTTACCTCAAAGCGTTCTGACGCGGCTATGGGGGTCGGCATTTAAAGTAGCATTCCCGGCACCGAGTTTTACGGCAGTCCAGACGAAGCGAAGGTTCCACTGGCGCCATCGCCTGTGCAAATGAACTGTCCCAACCTTCCCGGGCGCCATAGAAGCCGCTAAGCTGCTGGGCATTTGAGGGGCCACCTCGGCGCCTCTGCGGAGGGTCCATGTCGGCATCTCGGAATACTTCCAGTTTTAATGCGCTCGCCCGGTTGCTGCGTTACGCCCGCGGGTATCGCCGCCGGATTGCGGCGGCCACCGCTTGCTCCGTCATCAACAAGCTCTTCGATATTGCGCCGGAGATCCTGATCGGTATTGCCATTGACGTGGTGGTGAACCGCGAGACCAGCTTTGTTGCGGGGTTGGGGTTTGAGGCGCCGCGGGAGCAGATTTTCGTGCTGGCGGTACTGACATTCCTGATCTGGGCGGGCGAGTCGCTGTTCGAGTATCTGTACCTGATTCTCTGGCGTAATCTCGCTCAGCGCCTGCAGGCGGATTTGCGCCAGGATGCCTACGAACATGTGCAGCAGCTGGATATGGCGTTTTTTGAATCGCGCAACTCCGGCGAGCTGGTTTCGATCATGAATGATGACGTGAATCAGCTGGAGCGCTTTCTCGATGGCGGCGCCAATGATCTGGTGCAGGTGGCAGTCACCGTCGTTGCCGTGGGTGCGGTCTTCTTTGTGCTGTCACCGGCGATTGCTCTGCTCGCATTTATGCCCATCCCCCTCATCATTTGGGGTGCGTTCTTTTTTCAGAAGCGCGCTGGGCCGCGATATCAGGCGGTGCGGGAGAAAGTGGGCGCACTGGCCCATCGCCTGTCCAACAATATCGGCGGAATCGCCACGATCAAGAGCTTTACCGCCGAACAGCGCGAAGCCGAACGCTTGCGTGGGGCCAGCGAGGATTATGTGCAGGCCAACCGCCGCGCCATCGCCATCAGCTCCGCGTTTATCCCCGTCATCCGCATGGCGATTCTCGCAGGCTTTCTGGCGACTTTTGTGATTGGCGGTTTGAAAGCACTGGATGGTTCCCTGAATGTCGGCGCCTATGGCGTGCTGGTTTTTCTCACCCAGCGCCTGTTGTGGCCGCTGACGGGTCTGGCGCAAACGGTAGATCTTTTTGAGCGCGCCATGGCGAGTACTCGACGAATTCTCGATTTGCTGAAGATCACCAATCAGGTCAAAGACGAAGGCACCGAGCGCCTTGCCGCTCCTGTAAAAGGCGACATTGCCCTGCGTAATCTGTCGTTTCTCTACCCCGATAGCCCCGGCGGCGTTCATTCGATATCACTGGACATCCCCGGCGGTACCACCCTCGCGCTGGTGGGTTCAACGGGTTCGGGAAAGTCCACCCTGATCAAATTGCTGTTGCGTTTTTACCGGCCGGCTGCGGGTGAGCTTTGCATCGACGGCATTCCGGTGGAGCGGCTGCGACTGTCCGATTTGCGCGCAGCCATTGGTCTGGTGAGTCAGGATGTATTCCTGTTCGACGGCACCATCGGTGAAAACATCGCCTATGGACGACCGGACGCGCCTCGCGAAGCGGTGATCGCTGCGGCGCAGGTGGCCGAAGCCTGGGAGTTTATCGAGCGTCTGCCCCTGGGGCTGGATACGCTGGTCGGGGAGCGCGGCGTGCGGTTGTCCGGCGGGCAACGGCAGCGCCTGTCTCTGGCGCGGGCGTTGCTCAAGGATCCTCCCGTGCTGGTACTCGACGAGGCCACCAGTGCCGTCGATAACGAAACCGAAGCTGCAATCCAGCGCTCGTTAAAGAACATTGCCCATGAGCGCACCATCATCATGATCGCGCACCGGTTGTCGACCATTGTTCATGCGGATCAGATTGTCGTGCTGGAGCAGGGGCGGGTGGCGGAACGTGGAACCCATGCCGAGCTTTTGTCACGGAACGGTTTGTATGCGGCCCAGTGGCGTGTGCAGACCGGCGAATCTGCTTGAAGCCCAGGCCGCGACCCCGTAACAATCGCGAGCTGATACAGGGCACACCTGCGCAGCTGGCTTTATCATCAGCGTCTTTTTACAACCCGAAGTTGAAAGAGGATACGTCATGGCGACGATTCAGAATCCGGTTTTAAAGGGCTTTAACCCCGACCCGTCCATCGTGCGGGTTGGCGATGATTACTACATCGCAACATCGACCTTCGAATGGTTTCCCGGCGTGCAGATTTCCCATTCAAAAGATCTGGTTAACTGGCGGGTCGTCTGTCATCCGTTAACCCGGTATTCGCAACTGGATCTGCGTGGTCACGAGAACTCTGCAGGTGTCTGGGCGCCGGCCCTGAGCTATGCCGACGGGCAGTTCCATCTGATCTATACCGACTCCCGCCGCTGGACGGGCAGCTTCAAGGATGTTCGCAATTTCCTCGTTACCGCCCCCGATATCGAAGGCCCCTGGTCGGAGCCGATTTACCTGAACAGTTCCGGTTTCGATCCGTCCCTGTTCCACGATGAAGACGGCCGCAAATGGCTGGTGAACATGATCTGGGATCACCGTCCGGGGCATAACCAGTTTGGCGGCATCCTGCTGCAGGAATATGATCCGCGTCAGCAAAAACTGGTGGGACCTGTGGAAAACATTTTTCCGGGCACCGAGCTGGGTTTAGTCGAAGCGCCGCACTTGTACCGGATCGACAGCTGGTATTACCTGCTGACCGCCGAAGGCGGTACCTTCCGCACCCACGCCGCTACGGTGGCTCGGTCTCGCAGCTTGCAGGGGCCTTATGACGTGATGCCGGACGGGCCGTTGATTTCGAGTGCGGAGTATCCGGATCTGCGCCTGCAGTCTGCGGGTCACGGCAGTTTTGTCCAGCACCGGGACGGCAGTTGGAGCTTCGCGCATTTGTGCCGGCGGCCGCTGTCCAGTGGCCGCTCCATCCTGGGGCGGGAGACCTCCCTGCAAAGTATCGAATGGCACGACGGCTGGCCTCGTCTGAGTTCCGGCAAAAAAATTCCTGAAGACACCTGCGTCGTCCCGGATCTGCCACCGCATCCCTGGCCGGCTTCGCCTGATCGCGATGATTTCGATGGCGCTCGTTTAGGTATCCCGTGGCAGGCGCCGCGGGTGGCGATTGATGATTCCATGATGAGCCTGTCGGCCCGCAAGGGTCATCTGCGTTTGTACGGGCGCGAGAGTATCACCTCACTCTATGAGCAAAGCCTGGTAGCGCGACGCCAACAGGCGTTTCATGTGACCGCAACCACCTGCATTGAATTCTCGCCGGAGCATTTCCAGCAGATGGCCGGGCTGGTGGCGTTTTACAGCACCGACAATTTTTATTACCTGTTTATCTCCCGCGCACCCCATTCCAAACGATGCCTCGGGCTGATGAAGTGCGAACAGGGGCAGGTCAGTTATCCCATCGAGAAAGAATATCCCCTGGATGCTCACGAGCGCGTTTATCTGAAACTCGAAATACAGGACCACCGCATCAATTTTTTCTACTCCGTCGATGGCAAAACCTGGGCGGCGGCCGGATGGGAGCAGGATGCGTCCATCCTGTCCGATGAGCACGCCGTTCCCTGTGGATTCACCGGCAACTTCGTCGGCCTGGCCTGTCAGGATCTGGCGGGGACCCGCAAGCATGCCGATTTTGACTTGTTCGAGTATCGCGAGCTGGAATAACTGGCATGGGTATAGCGGCACCGAGCACCAGATCGGAGAGCTCAGGCGAGGGGATTATTAATTCAGCTCAGACTTCAAACTGGGCGGAGTGCAGGGCCGCATAATGACCTCCCGCTGCGATCAGCTCCGCGTGGCTGCCGGCTTCCACGATTTCGCCTTGATCCATGACCACGATCATGTCGGCGTTCTCGATGGTGGAAAGCCGGTGGGCAATGACCAGCGTGGTGCGGCCTTTCTGGAGTTTTTCCAGCGCGCTCTGGATGGCTTTTTCGGATTCGTTATCCAGAGCGGAAGTCGCCTCATCCAGCACCAGAATCGGGGCATCTTTATAGAGCGCCCGCGCGACCGCAAGCCGTTGCTTCTGCCCGCCGGACAGGCGCGCACCGTCTTCGCCCACCGCAGTGTCCAACCCCTCCGGGAGGGCTTCAATGAACTCCAGTGCATTGGCGTGACGCGCGGCTTCGGTAATGCGGTCATGGTCCACCGACTCACCCCCATAGGCGATATTGCTGGCGACGCTGTCATTGAAAAGCACCGTCTGCTGGTTCACCAGTGCAATGTTGCGCCGCAGGCTTGCGAGGGTGACGGCGGTAATGTCCTGGCCGTCGATCCAGATTTCACCGCCGTCGATTTCGTAAAACCGCATCAGCAGATTGGTGAGGGTGCTTTTGCCGCTGCCGGAGCGTCCCACCAGCGCCACGGTCTGGCCCGGCTCGATGACCAGATTGATGGTGCGGACCGCTGGAACTTCCGGATTGTAGCTAAAGCTGACATTGCGGAACTCGATGCGTCCCTGCGTGACCTGCAGCGGCGTCCGGGCGTGATCCGGTTCAGGCGGCATGTCGATCACTTCAAAAATGGATTCGGCCGCGGCCAGGCCCTTCTGGATGATTTCGTTGACCGAACTGAAAGACCGCAGGGGTTTGGCAATCATGGTGGCGGCGGTGAGATATGCCATCGCCGAACCGACGTCGTCCTGCCACAGCCACAGCACCAGAAACATGATAACCGCCAGATTCAGGGCGATTACCACGTGAAAAACCGGCCCCTGCAGGGCGGACACGCGCTCGTATTTGGTGGCGAGGCGAGTGTTCTCGTCGCTGGCCTGGTTGAAGCGGCGAATCTCGAATGCCTGTCCCACAAAGCTTTTGACCAGCCGGAAGCCCTGCAGCGCCTCGTTGGCGATGTGGGTGATGCCGCCCATGGATACCTGCATCCGCCGGCTCAGACGCCGGAAGTAGCGGCTGGCAATGGAAACCAGGCCGGCGAGCAGGGGTGCGACCACAAGGAATACGAGGGTCAGCTGCCAGTTTTTGTACGCCATGAACCCCAGCAGCGCCAGCACCGTAAACCCGTCGCGCATGGCGATCTTGACGGCATTGGTTACCGATCCGGTGACCTGCTGGATGTTGTAGATCAGCAGGGATACCAGCTCGCCGCTGTTTTTCTGGTCGTAATACCGGCTGGGAAGATTAACCAGTGAACCGAACAGCTGTTTGCGCAAATCATTGACGACGCCGAGACCGACGCGGCTGATATAGAAGTTGCCGAGAAAAAACCCCACGCCGTGGATGAAGCGGGCGAGTACCACCACAACGGGCACGGCAATCATCAGCTTCGGATCTCGGGTTTGCAGGCCTTCGATAAAGTATTCCATCAGGGCGGCCATCGCCATTTCCATCCCGGAATAGATGACGAATCCCAAAATGCTCAACGCGAAAAAACCGCTGTAGGGTTTGGCGAAGGCCAGCAGGCGTTTGTACAGCTGTGTGTTTTCGCGGAAGGATTTCACAGGGTGTCTTGCCGGCTCCGATTGGCCATGGAGGAGTTGTTACGCAGGAACTGCGCCGCGCGGGTCTTAGTTACCGGCGCAGAGCGGACCGGACAATGGCGCGGGGGCGGCGTCCCTGCCGCGTGCGAGCGGTCAATCCGCAACCGGTGTCAGCCATTCGCGATGTTGCTCGAGACCGCCTTTGACGGCACTGAAATAGGCATTCTGCAGGCGCTCGGTGATGGGGCCGCGGGTGCCTGAACCGATGGTGCGGGAGTCCAGGCAGCGAATGGGCAGGACTTCGGCGGCGGTGCCGGTGAAGAAGGCTTCATCCGCAATATAGACTTCATCCCGGGTGATGCGTTTTTCCAGAACCGTCAGGCCGAACTCCGCAGCCAGCTCGAAAATGGTCTTGCGGGTGATGCCATCCAGGCAGGACGTCAGCTCCGGGGTATACAGCACGCCATCCCGAACAATAAAGATGTTCTCGCCACTGCCTTCGGCAACATAACCTTCGTTGTCCAGCAGCAGGGCTTCTTCGCAACCGCTGTCCAGGGCTTCGCGCAACGCCAGCATCGAATTGATGTAGTGACCATTGGCCTTGGCCTTGCACATGGAGATATTGACGTGATGCCGGGTGTAGCTGGACGTGCGTACCTTGATGCCCAGCTCCTTGGCTTCCGGAGACATATAGGAAGGCCAGTGCCAGGCGGCGATGATGACGTGGGTCGCCAGGTTGTCGGCCCGCAGGCCCATGCCCTCGGAACCGTAAAATGCCATGGGGCGCAGATAGGCTTCTTTCAGACCATTGGCCGCAACGACCTGGCGCTGCGCATCGTTGATCACTTCTTTGGTGTAAGGCATTTTCATATTCATGATGTGCGCAGACCGGAACAGCCGGTCGGTGTGTTCGCGCATGCGGAATATGCAGCATCCACGGTCGCCAGCGTCATAGGCGCGCACACCTTCGAACACGCCCATGCCGTAATGCAGGGTGTGCGTCAGCACGTGAACCCTGGCATCCCGCCAGGGGATCATTTCTCCGTCGAACCATATAAGACCGTCGCGGTCAGCAAAAGACATAGACTTCTCCAAAATGCAGCTGATTCAGCGCGCGGGTGGGTAACCACCGCCGCCACAAACCTGACAAACCTTCCTTACCTGTTGTAGCCGCAGCCGGTCCCGTTCGCCAGGCCGGACATGCGGTCATGAGCCGTCGCCAGTCCGTCCGTGAACCGGCGCAAATCCCTGATGCGAGCGTGCAGCCGCCGCGCGCAGACGGCGCCGGGGTACGATCGTCATTGGACTGTGCTGTAGCATCCGGAGACATGAAAACTAAAGTCTGCGATCACGTCTCCGCGGCGGAACCGAAAACGCTTTGCCAGATGCGGATTACGTTTTGGCGGTGGGGCTCCGCGCTGCTCTCATCGATGACCGCTGGCTGCTGTTGCAGAGTCAGGCGGTGACCCATGGATCGGAAGGCTTTGTAGGCTTCGATTAAATGATTAACCTCTTGGGCGTCCAGCCGGTCTGCTGCCAGCAGCCCTTCAAGTATGCGGATGTTGTCCGGATAGCGAGTCAGTTGCGGGTGTTTGCTGGACCAGGCCAGAACGGCATATTGAACCAAAAATTCAATGTCGACAATACCTCCGGTATCCTGCTTCAGGTCGAAGCGGCCCTCGGCGCGCTGGCGGGCGTTGCTGCCGAGCTGTTCGCGCATTTTCTGCCGCATCCCCAGGACGTCCTCGCGCAGCCTGGCCGGATCCCGTTCACGGGTGAGGATGTGGTGGCGCAAATCGGCAAATTCCGTGGCCAGAGCCGCCGGGCCCACAATCACCCGGGCGCGAACCAGGGCCTGATGTTCCCACGTCCATGCCGACTCTTCCTGGTACTTGCGAAAGCCCGTCAAGCTGGTGACCAGCAGCCCGGAATTCCCCGACGGGCGCAGGCGCATGTCCACTTCGTACAACTGGCCCGAAGGCGTATTGGCGTTGAGGATATGAATGATCTTCTGCCCGAGGCGCATATAGAAAGTGAGAGTATCGATGACGCGATTGCCCTCGGCATCGCCAGCAGTCTGCCCGTTGGGGTCGGCGTCATGGATGAACACCAGATCGAGATCCGAGCCATGCGCCAGTTCAATGCCGCCGAGCTTGCCGTAACCCACGATCAGGAAGTTCGGCTCGGTCGCGGATTCGCCGGCGGGCACGCCATGCCGGGCCACCATCTGCTGCCAGGACATGTGCAGCACATAAGCCAGGAGCACTTCGGCCAGTTCGGTCAGATAGTCACTGACCTTCATCAACGGCAGGCGCCCGGTCAATTCGCAAGCTGCTGCCTGCAGACTCTGGGATTGACGGAAGTAACGCAGGGCTTCCATTTGGCCTTCGAGATCATGTTCATCGACACGCAGAAGTTCGCTGCGCAGTTCCTGGGTCAACTCTTCCAGGGTCGGGATGGTGTAAAGCGCCGCCGGATTGAGCAGTTCATCGAGCAGGGCGGGGTGACCGGCCAGACGGTCGGCGATCCAGGGGCTGGCCTCGCTCAGGGTTACCAACTGATCGAGGGCACCGGGGTTTTCGATCAGCAAAGTCAGGTAGACGCTGCGACGGGCGACGGCGGTGAGCAGTTTGACGAGGCGCGTCAGCGTGCGTGTGGGGTCCTGGCTGCGGCTCAGGCGTTGCAGCAGCAGCGGCAGTAACTGATTCAGGCGCTCGCGACCGGTGGCGGCCATGGCGACAACGGCCGGTGCCACCAGCAGGTCGTTGCGCAAAACGGCGATTGCGGCTTCCGGCTGCTCAAATCCGAGCTTGGTCAGTTCTGCCACCAGATCCTGCTGATCGGCGTCGGACAAGCTCCACAGATCGCGCCAGAGGAGGGTGGGCCCACCCGGGCGGGCGTCGCTGCTGCGCGGTTCGGCGATCATGGCGCTGAACTGTTCGTGCACGCGATCCCGGTGCCGGTCCAGCTCGGCGAGGAAGGACTCCCGGTCGGCAAAGCCCATGACCAGTGCCAGGCGCAGGCAGGCGGTGGCATCGGTGGGCAATTGCTGGGTCTGCTTGTCCTGCCAGGCTTGCAGGGCATGTTCGACGTTGCGCAGAAACAGGTACGCCTCGGCCAGCGCCTGATCCAGACCGGGCGGCAGGCAGCGGTGTTTGACCAGCAGAGGCAGGACACTCAGCAGGCGACGCTCTTGCAGGACGGTATCGCGTCCGCCCCGGATAATCTGAAACGCCTGGGCGATAAATTCGATCTCGCGGATGCCGCCGCGTCCGAGCTTGATGTTGTCCTGCAGCCGGCGTCGTTTCACTTCTTTGTTGATCAGGTGCTTGAGGTTGCGGAGCGCTTCGATGGCCGTGAAATCGACATATTTGCGGTACGTGAATTGCCGCAGCAGCGCCTGCAGTTCCTCGGTGTACTTTCTGGAGCCGTTGTTCGCCATGATGCGCGCCTTGATCATGGCAAAGCGTTCCCATTCACGCCCCTGGGTCTGGTAATAATCTTCGAGCGCCCCAAAGCTGCTCGCCAGAGTGCCGCTCTGACCGTAGGGCCGCAGCCGCATGTCGACCCGGAATACAAATCCGTCGGCGCTGACAGGGTCCAGGGATTTGATGATCGCCTGCCCCAGACGAATAAAAAACTCCTGATTCGAAAGCGGTTTGTCGACGCCCCGGGTCTCGCCGCTGCGGGGAAATGCGAAGATCAGGTCGATATCGGAGGACAGGTTGAGTTCGTGGGCGCCCAGCTTGCCCATGCCGATCACCAGCATTGGCTGGGGGTGACCCTGATGGCTGGTCGGAACCCCCAGGGTTTCGGCGAGGCGGTGATAGTGATAATCCAGGCAGGCTGCCACAACCGCGTCCGCGAGGGCGGTCAGTTCCGCGGTGGTGGTCATGGTATCCACCAGGCGGTTGAGATCCCGCCAGATGATGCCGCACATGGCCCGGTTGCGGATGCGGCGCAGCTGTGCGTCCCATTCTGCGGGCGCAAGGGTCAGCGCGGCGGACAACTGCAACCGGTAGGCGTCCAGCGTATTGGGTGTATTCAGGTCCTGATCGAGCAGGGCCAGGAATTCATCCGGGTGGTGACACAGCCAGTTGATGGCGTATTCGCTGCCCAGTGCGAGCCGGTGGAACCGGGGCAGATGCCCCTCGCTGAGCTTCTGGAGCAGGGCCGCAGACTGGTCGGCCGAGGCGCGCTTTTCCCAGATGGACTTGAACCGCTGCAAATTGGCCTGTGCCAGGTCGCTGCCCGGCACATCGAAGCACTGATCCAGGTTCTGCATGGGGGCCTCGGCCTTTTGCTGTCAGTGATTACTGAATGGAGACAGTGACACTGCGAGAGGTATCCAGCCATGCATTGAGTTGCACGATATCGTCTTCGGTCAGAACGCCAGCGGCTCGGCTCAGCTCCAGCCGGGCAATGATGTAGCTGTACAGTGAATCGTAAAAATCCCGCTGGGCGCTGAAGAGATTGCGCTGGGCGTTGAGGACGTCAACCAGATCGCGGGTACCGACGTCGTAGCCCGCCTGGGTTGCTTCCAGGGCACTGCGGGCGGAAACGATTGCCTGTTCGCGGGCCCGGGCGGTGGCGGCGGAGGTCATCACGTCCAGATACGAAACGCGGGTGGCCTGAGTCGTGTTGCGGCGCGCGCCCAGGTAAAGTTCGCGGGCACTCAGGTACTGACTGTATGCCTGCCTGCGACCGGCCGATATTCCGCCGCCCCCGAACAGGGGCACCGACAGGGTGACGGACATGGTGGTGGTCGTGGCGTCATCGACCGGAATGGTCTCGTCGCCGTACTTGCGTTCGACGTCGGATTTGCCTCTTTGCAAGCCGGCGCGGATGGTAGGGAAGTGCTCCGCCCTGGCAATGTCGGCGGTGGACTCGGCCGCCTCAGCCCGAAACTGGGCCGCCCTGAGCAGCGCATTGTTCTCCAGCGCAAGTTTTTCCCAGTGCTCGCGGTTGGCCGGTTCCGGTGGCGTGACTTCGAGCTTTTCCTTTAGCGGGCTGACTTCCTGATAGCTTTGGCCCGTCAGAACCTCAAGCGCTTCAAAGGCGACGCCGAGATTGCCTTCGGACTGCAGGCGGTTGGCATTGGCTGAATCGAAAGCGGCCTGGGCTTCGTGGACTTCAGTGATGGCCGTCAGCCCCACCTCAAAACGCTGGCGGGACTGTTCGAGCTGCTGGCGCAGCGCTTCGGACTCGGCCCGTGAAGTGGCCAGAGTATCAGCCGCCAGCAGCACATTGAAGTAGGCGTTGGTGGTCCGCAGAATCAGGTCCTGGGATTCGTCCATGAAAGTCGCTTCCGCTTCACTGGCGAGAGAGCGACCCTGCTGGTAGCGATACCAGGCGCCGAAATCCAGCAGCGGCTGGTTGACGCTGACGCCGACGGTCTTGCTGGTCGATTCAAAGTTGCCGGTAGCGATGAACGCAGGTCCGGGGGTGCTGCCATCAGGATTGGTGGGCACAGGCACCACCACATCACTGTCCTCGATGCCAGCGTTGCTGTTGTCATCGCGGTCGGAACGGGACCAGGTAGCGTCGGCGGTCACTTGGGGCAACAGGGCCGAGCGACCTATGGCGCGGTTTTGGCGTCCAGCTTCGAGATTGGCGCGGGCGGCCTGGTATTCATGATCGTTCTCGACAGCTTGTTGATAGATGTCCAGCAAGGTGGCAGCGGCAGCATGCTGCATCGCAAAAGACACGGAAAAAGCCAGAAGTGCCCTGCGGAAAATACGTGAGGTCGTCATGTCTGTCCTTAAGAATTCAATACAGGTGGGAGTCTGCTTGTCGGAACAGGGCCATGTCCTCCCCAGTTGGCATACTGAACAGAGGCCGGTCAGTATCAATTGCCCTGAAATCGGGTAGCCATTCTAGGCGAACTCGGTCAACGTGTCTTCACTGTATGTATATTTTGTGCCCACTTGCCGGGGCTCCGGCCCATCAAAAACAGGTTAAGTAACCGGGTGCGCCCTCAGGCATAGACGTCGATGATGGCGGGTGTACCGTCGAATTCGGCAACCCGGTTGAAGGTCTGCACGGCGAGTGCCTGACGGTGGCTGGTGGTAAGGGGCTGGCCTTCGATAACCGGCCCGATAGCCTGCTGCGCATACAGCCCCGCCGGCTCGCCACGACCGGGGGCATGAAGCTGGCGGGTGGAATAGAGAAGGACGGCAGGCGGATCTGCTGCGGAAGACGATCCTTTTGGCTCAGGCGATACGCCAGCGTTCGCAGGCGCAACCTGGGCAGGTCCACCGGGGCGCTGGGTGTAAATGAGCGGGGTCTGGATTATCCGCATGGTTGTTCGGTACGTCCGTTTGGGGTTCGTCTTCTATACGTTCCGGTGGGCTAACCCGTATTGCTGCGCCGCCCAGGTTCAGGTGAAGGCTCAGAAATTATAGGCATCATTGCCAGAGCGTGAATCCGTGCTCGAAAACCGCGAGCGTCTTCGCTAGACTGTGCCGGTCTTGTCGGGGTGCGGACTCGTAAATACGAGGGCGCTGAGAAAAACCCGCTGACCTGATCCGGGTAATGCCGGCGTAGGGAACGAGATGTTTGCCTTACCGGTTTCTCACCGCCTGTCAAATATTCCCCAGTTCGTCTACTCCGCAGTCCTTTCGAATTGATGGCGTCAAAATTATAACGATTCAGACGACAGTGGTGTATGAACCATGACCCAAAATAGCGCTTCTGCCCAAGAACGGGCTTCTACCGGGAACCCGGCTTCTCGGGCACCGGATAAACCGTCCCGCCCGGTGCGGGTGGTGTTGAGCATTGCCGGCAGCGATTCCAGCGGGGGTGCGGGAATCCAGGCGGACATCAAGACCGGCGGCGCCTTTGGCGTATTCGTAGCCACGGCGATCACGGCCCTCACGGCCCAGAACAGCGAACGGGTGGCGGCTATCTATCCGGTGGCACCTGAACAGGTGGTCGCCCAGATTGAAGCGGTGGCCGAAGCAATGCCGCTGCACGCCATCAAAATCGGTATGCTCGGCAATCTTGAAATCCTCAATGCAGTGGCCGATTGCCTGATGCGGTTCCGGGTTCCCCTGGTGGTCGATCCGGTCCTGGGGGCGACCAGCGGCAGTTCACTGGTCCGGGGCGACGACATAGTCCCGGCGTACATCAGCCGGTTGTTGCCTCTGGCGACGGTCGTGACCCCGAATCTCGAAGAGGCGGCCCGCATGCTGGGCGGCTCGGTTGCCACTAGCTATGAGGAAATGGAACAGCAGGCCATGGCATTGCTGGACCTTGGCGCCAATGCGGTACTCCTGAAAGGCGGCCATGGCCTGCTGTCCAAAGCGGTGGACTATCTTGCCACCGAAGAAGGACTGCAGCCCTTTGGTGCTCCGCGCCTGCAGACGAACAACACCCACGGAACCGGCTGTACCTTGTCGACAGCCATCGCGGCGGGGCTGGCACAGGGGCTGGGTCTGCCCCAGTCCATTGCCGCCGCCAAAACCTACATTCAGGGCGCCATCGGGGAAAGTGACCGCTTGCAGCTGGTCACGGATAACGGTCCTGTCCATCACTTCTATCAATACTGGTAACCAGCGGACGATCAGCTATGAAACAACACCATGCAGATGAGCACTTCAGCAGTGAACAAGCCCGGGTCGATGAATCGTCGATCAAGCCGTTTCCGAGTTCGCGCAAGATCTATCTGCAGGGTTCGCAGCCGGATATCCGGGTACCCATGCGGGAAATTTCCCTCGCGGATACGCCGACGGATTTTGGCGGCGAAGCCAACCCGCCCGTGCGTGTTTACGATACCTCCGGCCCCTACACCGATCCCGCAATAGAAATTGATCTGCGCCGCGGTTTGCCCCCGATCCGTACCCGCTGGATCGAAGCGCGTGGCGACACCGAACTGCTCGACGGCAGCAATTCGGCATTTACCCGGGAGCGGCTTGATGACCCCAGGCTTGCGGCGATGCGGTTCCAGCATCAGCGCACCCCGCGAGTCGCCAGGTCGGGGCACAATGTTTCGCAGATGCATTACGCGCGTTGCGGCATCGTTACGCCGGAAATGGAATACATCGCAATTCGCGAAAACATGAGCCTGCAGCAGGCGCGGGAGCTTGGCGTACTGGCCCAGCAACATCCGGGGCATTCCTTCGGCGCGAGCATTCCGGCGGAGATCACACCGGAGTTTGTGCGCGATGAAGTGGCTCGCGGGCGGGCCATCATTCCGGCAAACATTAACCATCCCGAAATCGAACCAATGATTATCGGCCGCAATTTCCTGGTCAAGATCAACGGCAACATCGGCAACAGTGCGCTGGGTTCGTCCATCGAAGAAGAAGTGGCCAAGCTCACCTGGGGTACCCGTTGGGGCGCCGACACCATCATGGATCTGTCGACGGGCAAGAACATTCACGAAACCCGCGAATGGATTATCCGCAACTCGTCCGTACCCATTGGTACAGTCCCGA
>CAZJKJ010000068.1:0-18312 GCA_964546435.1 uncultured Cellvibrionaceae bacterium | reverse complement strand
GAAGGTGCCGTGTTCGCAATGGTGCCACTGGTCAAGCGTCGCATGACCGGACAGATCGCCGGTATGGCGGGTGCCTATGGCAATGTGGGCGGGGTTACCTACCTGACGATCTTCAGCTTTGTCAGCACGAGCACGTTTTTCCTGATCATCGCAGCCAGCGCCCTGGTCGTGCTCGGCTTCCTGCAGTTCCTTGAAGAACCGCAGGGTCATATGACCGAAGTTCTTGAGGACGGAACCATTCAGCGCATCGAGTTGACCTGACATCCCCCGGAATGTTTGCCGCAGACACGGATGAGCTCTAGGATGACGGACGTTTCGTTACTGTCGGAGCCATCTGTGGAACACTTGCATTCGCTGCTGGACATTGAACTCGTTCAATACAGTGATCGCGGCCGCAAGGCGGAAAATCAGGACACCGTGGGCGCCCGTATTCCCGGAGCCGCCCATCGGGAAATGCTCACCACCAAAGGTATCGCCATTGCCATCGCCGATGGCGTCAGCAGCAGCGCCGCAGCCCGGCAGGCCAGCCAGTCTGCGGTTACTGGATTTCTTACGGATTATTTCGCCACGCCGGACACCTGGAGTACCTACAAATCCGCCACCCGTGTTATCCATTCCCTCAACCGTTACCTGTGGGGCCAGAGTCGCAACAGTGTGCGCGAAGGCGGATTCCTCACCACCTTTACTGTCCTGATTCTCAAGGGTGACAAGAGCTTTGTTTTCCACGTCGGCGATACCCGCGTCTATCGCTTGCGTGGCGAGCAGGTCGAATTATTGACGCGCGACCATTCCCAGCGTATCGACAGGACCACCACCTATCTCAGCCGCGCCCTCGGCGCCGATCCGGTGCTGGAAATTGATTCAGTCGCCGACGAAATCGAAGTGGATGACGTCTTTGTGCTCACCAGCGACGGCATCCATGACGTGGTTCCCCAGGGCCAGTTCAACGAACTCATCCGGGAATTCCACCAGCAACCTGAACGCCTCGTCCAGGCCGCGACCCAGCGGGCACTTGAACTCGGTTCCACGGATAATCTCAGCATTCAGGTGGCGCGGGTGCGCCGCCTGGGTACGCCCACTCAGAGTGATTCCGTCACGGTTCTGTCCCAGCTGCCATTTCCGCCGCTGCTGGAACCCGGCCAGACGCTGGACGGTCTGGAGATCAAGCAGATCATGCATGAATCGGAACGCAGCCAGATTTATCTGGTGCGGGGAGCCGACGGAAAAATGTGCGTGATGAAAACACCTTCACCGCGTTACAACGATGATGTGGCCTATATCGAGCGGTTTGTCATGGAAGCCTGGATCGGTTCCCGCATCCAGAATCCCCAGGTCATTCGGGTGGTACAGCCACCGCATCCGCGCAGCTGCCTTTATTACCTGACCGAACACCTTCCCGGTCCTACGCTCGAACAATTGATCAGGGAACGCGCGCCGCTACCCATTCCGGATGCGGTCGAGTTGATTGAGCAGATCATAAAGGGCGTGCGCGCCTTTCACCGCAAGGATACCCTGCATCAGGATTTGCGACCCGCCAACATTCTGGTCACGGCGCGCGGTGCCGTCCTGATTGATTTTGGTTCCTGTCATGTCGCCGGCATTCAGGAAATGGCTTCCGCAATTACCCGCGACCAGATCCTCGGCACCCTGGATTATTCCGCGCCGGAGCATCGCTACGGCGGCCCTGTAGGTTATACCTCCGACCAGTTTTCCCTCGGCGTAATTTTTTACGAAATGATTACAGGCGAGCACCCCTTTGGTACCGCCTTCGGAAAAGCAAGCCAGCAGCGTGATTTTCAACAACTCAAATATATTCCGGCCCGCCGCTACAATCCTCTGGTACCGGTCTGGATGGACAAGGCCATCGAAAAGACCCTGAATCTCACGCCCAGAACGCGTTATGAAGCCTTGTCTGAATGGCTGCGCGACCTGCAGCGCCCCAACCCGGACTGGCTGCACCCGGAGGAATTACCTTTTATCCAGCGTGACCCGGTGCGCGCATGGAAGCTGCTGGCAATTGCCGGGTGGCTCGTCGCATTTCTGGTTTTTATTGTTTCCAATCAATAACGCATCAAGTGCATGTGTCAGACTGCGACTGCATCCGGAAGGATCTTCGCCTATTATTGAAGCTGTGAGCTTTTCAGTTCACTTTACGATCTCCCCGGGATGCACCCTAAAAATATGACGGTCGCTTCGCCCTTCGAAAAAAGCATCCGTTGCGACTCTGATTCAGCCGGAGAACACGCATGTCGAGTTCAACCATCAGCAGCAGCACCACTTTAAAAACCAGCAGGCCGAATTTTCTGATTCTGGCTCCCTTATGCGCGTGGCTGGGAGTGATTCTGGCGCTGGAGCAGGGCCAGGACATCCAATACGGACATATCGGATTGATTGTTCTTGGCGCACTGCTGGCACATATAGCGGTAAACATGCTGAATGAATATCAGGATTTCCGCTCCGGGCTGGATTTTAAAACTGTTAAAACACCTTTCTCAGGCGGTACGGGGGCCTTGCCGGAAAATCCCGCTGCCGCCCCCCGGGTGCTGGCTGTTGCCATTGCGAGCGTTGCAGCCGTCGTCGTTATCGGTCTCTATTTCACCTGGTTGCGAGGCTGGCCCATGCTGGTGACCGGTCTGATCGGAGTTCTCCTGGTGGTCGCCTATACGCCGTGGATCACCCGCTCACCAGTTCTGTGCCTGATTGCCCCCGGCCTGGGGTTTGGCCCCGCCATGATCCTGGGAACCCTGATTGCTCTTGGGGGCGAGGTCACTGCGGGTGCAATGGTCGTTGCATTGATGGTATTTCTGCTGGTCAGCGAACTGCTTCTGATCAACCAGTTCCCCGATGTTGAAGCGGATCGCCAGGTTGGACGTCGTCATCTTCCGATCATGCTGGGATTGCCCCGAAGCTCGCTGGTGGTCATCGGCATGCTGCTGGGCGCGTTTACTACCCTCGCCCTTGCCCTCGCCTCCGGCCGGCTGCCGCAAACCGGCGCCCTGGCTTTGCTGACCTTGCCCGCCGTCCTCTATATCGCCTGGCGTCTGCCCCGCGCCGCCGCCGGCCGCGCCGCATTGTCGCCAATTCTGGGGGTCAACGTCGGCACAGTGCTGGCTTCCATCGCACTGCTCGCCCTCGGGCTGACCTTCGCCTGATGTCTTAACTGGTTTCTTAAATCAGTTCACGATGCTGACGCCAGCGGGCATGTCACTACTCTATTCTACTCTTCGACCTCTGGCATTTCGGGGAGTGAATGCGCAATGCCCTGGTGACAGTCGATACAGGTTTTACCGGTTTCCGCACGATACTCTGCTGAATGCCGTCGTTGAGCCTGGCGGCCCTGGAGTTCGGTGGACATGGCTTCATAGCTGTGACAATTACGACATTCACGGGAATCCGTCGCACGCATGTGTTTCCAGACTCTTTCCGCCATCTCCAGTTTGTGCGCTTCGTATTTTTCGCGTGTATCAATCCGCCCCATGATGTGGCCGGGCACTTCGACCAGTCCCGCATAAATTTTTCGGCGCATTTTCGGGAAAAATTCTTTGGGCAGATGGCAGTCCTTGCAACCGGCCATCACACCGCTGCGATTGCTGTTGTGAATGCTTGTCTTGAATTCCTGATAAACGAATTCCTCCATTTCATGGCATGAGATGCAGAACTCGGTGGTGCTGGTGGCATGCACGGTCGTTTCGAATCCGACCCAGAAAATAATACCGACCACAAAGGCAAGGAATCCTCCGATGGGTATACCGAAGAGAAACCAGCGTGTGGGTCTGCACCATAGTGCCCGCCCGAGATTGCCCGCCTGGCCTTTACTTGAACTGTCTGTTTCGTCCGGCGGTGTAGTGTTCATGCGTCTGCCCCCTTCGTGCTGTTATCTTTGTCGGGTTTTTCTGCCGGATCCATTCGACAACTGATGCAATTCAAGAAAATTCAAACGCAAGTCTTTCCCGGATAAGAAATGCCTGTTTTTGGAGATAGGACTGGATCAAGCGGATACCGGCGAACACCCTGGTATCCGCCGGAGATATTATTCTTAAAATACCTTCATGCTTTCCAGCCAACTGCTGGTTGAACTGTCATGAAAGGTCTGCTTATTTCGCCTTGCCGGCCTTTGACTGGGACGCATAGAATTCGGCCAACGCCTTGATGTCGTCATCCGACAATTTCTTCATTTCCTTTTTCATTTTTTCATCCTGCCACCGCTTATCAGCCTTGTAGTCTGTCATTGTAGAAACAAGATACGGCTTCCATTGACCGGCAAGAATTCCCGCATCATCCATGGCCAGACCACCGCCGTCGGAATGGCATTTGTCACAGCGTTGTTCGTGTATTTTCTTTCCCTGGGCGGCCAGTTTCCCATCCACCGCCTGCTCGGCGTTTTTATGCGGTTGCGCTGCGTAATACTCCGCGACTTTCTTGACAGTGGCTTCCGGCATTTCCGCGACCAGAACACAATGGTCCGCCGCCTTGACACCTTCCTTTTTCGCTTTGAAATAGTCGGCTACGCAAGGTCGTGTCTTTTCCTGGAACTGCAGGATCTGATTTTCTATAAAGAATCCAGAGGCACCGGCAATGATTGGTAATGTCCCTTCGCTGGAGAGCCCGTTATCTCCGTGGCAGGATACGCAGGCAGAAGCAAACTCTGGTGCTTTGGCGGATGCCCCCACCCCCGTAAAAGCGATTGCAACAGCCAATAGGGTTTTTAAAGCAGCGGAGGTATCTCGTTCTGTAGGATAAAACATTCGCATTTTCAGACCCCTGAGTATGCCAATTCGATGGAAGTATAATCATTAAAGATGGCAGCACAATGCCGGGGCGCAAAGTCCAGACATTCTGTATAAAATCCCTTGCAATGAGATACACGGCCCGATTTTGTTCAGCTAGTATGATTAACGTGCACGCTGAAAATCCTTCCCTGTTACCCGACTCATAATAGGTTCACGAATAAAAAATCAGGGCGTTCGGATTTTCTCACGACTGCATGGTAAAGCAACTTGGTTTGTTAAGGTTTTTCCGAATAATAGCAGTCAAGCCTTATTTAGCTTCGACACATATAAAAAGTTTCTCCATCATTTGATTCAAATCAAATGTTCGGTGGCGAGATGTTCGGCATCCAGTCTCAAGAGCTGTACATTGATACCTTTGCGCCTGACCAGAGTTGTCATGCAGGCACCAGGAATAATGCGCAGGGCTGCGGAAGTCCGGGCGCCGGGCGGAACTTCCGACCCGGTTCACCAAATTACTGCCCTGCCGCGGGGAAAATGTCATGCCCGAATTACATCCGAACCGAAACCTGTTCAATCATTTTGTGTTGATATTCATGTTGGTATTGGGACTGGGCGCCTGCGAGGGCGACCGCGGTGAAGCCGGCGTGCAGGGCAATCCAGGGCCGCCCGGACCTGCCGGAGCGCCGGGTCCTTCCGGACCTGCCACCGGCGGGCCAGCCCCGGAAAAGTTAAATATCGATATTACAGGTGTGACGATTGCCAACGGGCATCCGGTCGTTGACTTCACTGTGGTTGATCAGGACGGTTATGCCTTTTCCAATTTGCCCCAGGCAAGCTTTACCCTGGCCAAGCTGAACCCCGGAACCGATGGCGATTCAGCCTCCTGGCAGAGTTACCTGAACCGGCTGGAAACACCGACTGCAGGTGCATGGCCAGGCACCGAACCCCAGGTCCAGGCGACCGCTGAAAGCAGTAGTGCGGGCACGCTGGAGAATAACGGCGACGGCACCTATCGCTACACGTTCGCCGTGAACCTGACGAGCATCACCGAGCCGCTCGCAGTCACCTACGATGCTGAGCTGACTCACAGGGTTGGAATGCAGGTGGGCGGTGAGTACCGTGGCACGGCTGTGCCGGCGACCAATGCGATTTACACATTTCAGCCTGCCACCGGCATGACCGCTGAACAGGGAATCGCTGATTTAAATGTGGTGTCCCAGGAAAACTGCGCGAGTTGCCACGGCGATCATCTGGCGGTCCACGGGGGTGCGCGAATTTCGGTGGATTATTGCGTAACCTGCCATAACCCCGGCACTGTTGATGCGCAAAGTGGCGAAAGCCTGGATTTCGCGGTGATGATCCACCGGATTCACACGGGTGCGGCCCTGCCCAGCGTTCAGGCAGGCGGTGTTTACACCATCTGGGGTTACCGCGACACGCCTCACGACTATAGCGGCATTCATCTTCCCCAGGATCCGCGCAACTGTCTGAGTTGTCATGACCCGGAAAATCCTGCAACGCCCCAGGCCGCCCTGATAAACGGCCACCCCACCATTGAAGCCTGTGGATCCTGTCATGATGATATTGATTTCGAGACCGGCATTGGCCATCAGGCGACCAACAATACCGAATGCACCATCTGTCACCGGGAAGGTAGTGTTGCCGGTGATGTACTGCAGAGCCATGCCATACCCGCCCAGGTAGCGGCGGCAAATTTTCAGTTCAATATACTCGGGATAGACAATACGGCGCCGAATGAAACACCCACCGTAAGATTTTCCATTACCGATCCCCGGAATGACGACGCGCCTTACGACATAAAGACTGATCCGCATTTCGGCACGGGCGCCGGTTTGACGTTCCGCCTCGGCTGGGACACGCGGGATTACATCCACGGGCCCGCCGCCGGATTGTCGATCACCAGTGCCCTGACCACCGCCACGGTCAATGATGATGGCAGTTTTTCAATCGCTGCGACTGCGCCGATACCCGCAACTGCCAGCGGTTCAGGCACCATCGCCATGGAGGGACGCGCAGTGCATGCCGATGGTTTCCAGATTCCCATCACGGGCGCCGTCGAATTTTTCCCCATTACCGATACCGAAGCACAACCCCGGCGACAGATTGTCTCGGTAGAAAAGTGCACGGCCTGTCATGGTAAAAATGACGCCCTCGCGTTTCACGGCGGACAGCGAACCGATGAAGTTCAACTCTGCGCTGTTTGCCACAACAACAACACCACGGATGTCGCCCGGCGAGCTGGCGACACCATGGTTGGAGGGGTATCGATTATCGATGGCCGCAGCGAGCAGTCGGTAGATTTGAAATACATGATCCATGGAATCCATGGCGCCGACATCCGCGACAAACCCTACGTCGCCTATGGCTTCGGCAATACACCGCACGATTACAGCCACATCCATTACCCGCGTCCGTCCAGTGACTGCCTGGCCTGTCACACGGAAGATTCCTACCAGCTGCCGCTGTCGGACGGCGTACGCGGCACGTCCATAGCAACCGCTGGCAGCCCTGGCGCTCCGGATGTGCATCTAAAGGTGTCCGCCGCAACCGCTGCCTGCGCGTCCTGTCATACCAGCGACCTTGCCCAGGCCCACATGAGCCTCAATGGCGGGTCATTTGGAGTCACGCAAGAGGTACTGGACACTTCCACGGGTGAGACCTGTTCGATATGTCACGGCCCGGGTCAGACCGCAGCGGTGGATCGCGTCCATGGACTCTAAACGTTCCCTGGCAGTACAGCTGCTTTTGATGACCACCCTTGTTGCCGGCGCAGCCTGGGCGCAGGACCCCCACGCGACACTGCCACCGTTCAGTCCCAAGGGCGCCGACACTTGCCTGGGTTGTCATGAAGAGCCCGGCGTCCTGGGTATATTTTCCACCCCTCACGCCGTGGCCAGGGACCCGCGTACGCCTTTCGCCCAGCAACAGTGCGAAAGTTGCCACGGACCTGGCGGCGATCACGCCCGTCGCCTTCGCCCTGGTCAGGAGCGCCCTGCTCCCTTGGCGTTCGCCACTCATGCGACGCTGTCTGAATCCGGGACGAATGGCATTTGTCTGAGCTGCCATCAGAGTGCTGCTCTTACCCACTGGACCGGCAGCATTCATGAACGTGAAGGTATTGCCTGCATCGACTGTCACCAGTTGCACGCGCTGAAGGACCCGGTCATGACCCGCGGCGGCCAGGCAGGCGTCTGTGTCGAATGCCACGCTCAGGTGCGGGCAGAAAGTTTTCAGGCATCGCATCACCCCATTCGCGAAGGCCAGACCATCTGCTCGGACTGCCACCGGCCCCACGGCAATCTACACGATGATCTGCTGGTACGGGAGACGACCAACCAGACGTGTTTTGAGTGTCACGCCGAAAAACGCGGACCCTTCCTGTGGGAGCACGCGCCGGCCGCTGAAGACTGCACGTCCTGCCATAAGGCCCATGGATCCAACCATCCAGCCCTGTTACGCAAACGGGCGCCGCTGCTATGCCAGGAATGTCACTCCAGGGCGGGACATCCCGCCATTCCCCACACTGAAGCACGCCTGCCGCAAAAGGCTCCATCAGCCATGTTGCTGCTGGGCAGCTGCACCAACTGTCACTCCCAGGTGCACGGTTCAAATCATCCGTCGGGCGCCAACCTCAGTCGCTAGGAGTTTGATCTATGGGTAGAGATACCAGCAGACACCGCTCCGGCGCCCGCAATCTTGGCGCGGTGCTGATCATCGCACTGGCGACACCCCTCCTGTATGCGCAGGAAAACCTTGATGAAGAAGCGCAGCCGGGGAGCCCAGCGATCCATCACACTGGCTACTGGCCGGCGACCGATACATCGGGCTGGTCCTGTCGTCTGTGCCCAGAACCCGGCAAGCGCCAGGGCTCGGTCACTACCGGTGCAGGTTATGTGTCGGCTGCCGCAGAAAAATTCGGTGACATTTCCGGGCTTGATGATAAGGGGCCGTTCGGCATACTCCAGGCGGAGGTGCTGAAGCGGGACGGGGACACAGGCTACCTTCGGACGGAGGCGACCAATCTGGCCCTGGAATCGCGGCGCCTGCTGCTTGAAGGCGGCCGCCAGGGAGAATTCGATCTGGTTCTCTCCTATAGCAGCCTCCCCCACTTTATCGCCCAGGGAGCGCAAACCGTCTGGCTCAACCCCGGTTCCGAACAACTACGACTACCGGCGGACTGGCAGCAGCAATCCAGCACCGGCGCCATGAATCCCGGGCGCCATCTGCAACCTCTGCAGACAGGCATTGATCGGCATGAATACCGGGCCGGTGGTGATTATCAGAAGTCGTCACGCTGGCGATACACGCTGGATTATCGGCGCACGGAGCAGGACGGATTGCGGCTGCAGGGCGCAGCTTTCCTGACGTCAGGCACTACCTTGCCAATGCCAGTCGATCGTGTGACAGACCGCCTGGAGGCGGCCGTTTCCTACCTCAAACAGGATTGGCAGATTCAGGCCAGCTATCAGGGTTCAACCTTCAAAAACAGGTCCCCGTTCATTATCTGGGACAATCCCTTTACTCCCCTTGCAGCGGGAGGCGAACGCGGCCTGCTGGTCCAGGAGCCGGACAATAATTTCAATCAGCTGTCCCTGTCCGGTCGCTGGCAGATCCTGCCGATATTGAACACTTCGGCCCGGCTGTCCGTGGGTCGCATGGAACAGGATGAAACGTTTGTGGCGCCCACGGTCAACCCGGATATTGTCAATCTAGCCGGTCCCCGTGCGTCACTGGATGGTCGGGTGGACATTTTTTCGACCCGCATTCAGGCGGTGGCCCAGGCTCGCAGGCATCTCACCCTGACCGGCGAGGCCTTCCTGCAGGAGCGGGATAATGACACGCCGCGGGACGCCTATCTGCAGGTGAGCAACGATCTGGCCCGCGCCCGCGAACGCTACAACAGACCCTACAGTTTCGAGCGTAAAGGCGGCCGGCTGCTGGCCGAGTGGCGGGTCAACCCGACGCTGCAGTTCAGCAGCGGCATCGGCCGTGAAGAATTCGAGCGCAGCTGGCAGGAAGTCGAAAAAACCGGAACGACAGACTGGTGGGCGCAGATGCGCGCGCAGCCAGCTGCGGCCTTTGATATCCGGTTCAAAACTGGACACGAACAACGACGATTTATAGAGGGCCATGAACCGCTGCCGGATCTGGCTTCTCCGGAAAACCCGTTACTGCGTAAATTCAACTTGAGTGAAAGGGATAGGGACGCGGTAAAAGCCCAGCTGACATTTACTCCCGCCGACGCATTCAGCGTGTCCTGGTCTCTCGATTATGCACTTGACGATTATGCGGAAGGTTACGTGGGTTTGACGGCGGCGCGGGAATTTTCCCAGACGCTGGATGTAACCGGCACGCCCACGGATAAATTGACGCTTTACGGATTTCTCACCCGCCAGCGCATCGATTCCCATCAGGACGGCAGCAGCGCGTTCAATCTGCCCGACTGGAGCGGACGGCAAAAAGATGTGATAGATACCGCTGGCGTGGGAACCGAACTGCGGGATCTCGGCCCCTTCGATCTCGGCATTGAGCTGGGTTATTCCGCCGGAAAAGGCCAGATGCAGATCCGTACACACAGCCCTGAATTTGGTTTCCCAGATCTGGAAACCGAGATGGCTTCCATAAAATTTTTCGGCGTTTACACCGTAGATGAAAAATTGTCCCTGAGACTGGATTACTGGTATGAAAAATATCGCTCGGAGGATTTTTTTGTGGACGGGGTTGAACCTGACACCATCCCCGGATGGTTGGCAACGGGGCAGGAAAGCCCTCATTATGAAGTCCATGTGCTGGGGCTGAGTGCCACGTACAGGTTATAAAATCCATTGCATGGCGGTTGCGCCCGCCGATACAACGTAGATAACGGCCTTAGAAACCTCATTTTTATTTTTCCAAACTCGCCTCCACCCTCTTCCCGCTGCACGCCGGTCGGAATCTTGACGCCGGCTGATCCATTCCAGTTTTAATCGCCATCAGCGCCTGAAAACTGTCGAATTAATGTATTCCGTTGCCGAATCCTCCCGCTTTTTCTGCACATTAATATCCGTTCATTATTTTCCATTTTTAAAATCACGAATGGTTTTGCCATCGACTGCTTTTAGGTCTTTAATTCATGAAAAGCTGTATCGATCAAAATCAAGGATAAGCGATCATGATGAGATTATTTTTATGTCTGGCGGGCATCATTCTTTCCGGTTGTGCCACTATCAAATCCGATGCACCTGTCCTCGGATTCGGGGACACCGAAGGCTTTAATCCCGGGGGACTCACAGTGGAGGTGGTGTATGAAAGCGATCCGGCAGTGCCGCAGGCCACCCCTCAGAAAGCAGCGGAAGTCCGGCAGCAGCGCAGCGAAGAGTTCTGGACAATTCTTGACGGTTACGGTTTCAGGAAAGCCGAAAACGGAAATGCGGATTACCGAATATTAATTACTGAAAGTGGCGATACGCTTAAGGAAGACTCAATCCTTCTGCTGATGATCAGCAGTTTCAGCATGCTGACCATCCCTCAAACCTTTACGGCCACAGGTATCTATAGCTATGAGCTCTGGGCAGGGGATTCCAAAGTACACAGCATCGACACCAGGACCAGGAAGAAAAAGCTGTTCGGCTGGCTGGGAATTCCACTGCTCGCAATAAATGCCACAGGTTCCGTTGACCGCAAGGCGCGAATGGGTGCGCATGAGAGTGTGATCAGCTCGTGGATCGAACAGGGAGCGTTTGAATGATGCCAAACTTTCGTTTCGTGCGGGCGCCGTTGCTGCTCGCATGCATTGCGTTGCATTTACCTGCCCTCGTCTGCGCAAAGCAGTATTTGCCACCCGACAGATGGATGGCGTCATTAAAAGCCGATGCGCCATTTATTCCCTACAAGCTCGGTCTGATCGACATGGAGAGTGGCACAGGCGGCGAATGGGCTGAGTTCAGCGGCGATCTGCGTATAGCGCTGCGGGATTCGAACTTCTTCGACAAGACAGCCGAGCGAAGGCTGCGTATTCAGGTCGGTCGCGCGTACACGGATGTTGCCGCCGACGCTGAGCGGTCGGTGACTACGGGCAATCTGAATATCGTTTATCGTTTTCTCGACGGCGACAAGCCGGTCTATGAATACCGGATCTCAACTCAGTACCTGCTTGATAATTATTCCGGATCGACAGATCCACGTCATTCCATGAAGGCTAACCTTCGTTTGCTGTTGCTGAATGTGCGGAAGGAACACGCCGATGAGACGTTTATCACCACAGCGGCTGTGCTGGAAGAAGATATCCGCAAAGATCTGGCGGGCAAGGGCGTGGGCTTTTCCGGCCTGATGACCCGCGGCTTTATCGCCGGTGTTGAAGGGACCATTGGCGTCGTCAAGGGCGTAGGCGCGGTTGCCGGCGTGGCGCTGGAGGTTGCGGCCAGTCCGGAATTCCAGGCCGCGGTCAATGATGCCATGGCCGAGCAGGCCCGCCAGCAGGCACAACAGCAGGCCATGCTGGACCAGATGCGTCGCGACGCCGAGGCTGCGGAACGCCAGAGGGAAATGGAAGAGCGCGCCCGGCGGCACGAAGTGGCGATGCGCACCCAGAGCAACCTCCAGTCATCCGTACAGTCAGCGCAGACCGGCAACGCTGGCAATTCCGCACAACAACAGGTGGACCAGCGCAGAATCGCGGAACAACAGCGTGTCGAAGCGCAACGCAGGCAGGACGAGCAACAGCGTCTGGAACAACAGCGCCAGGAACAACAGCGCCAGGAACAACAGCGCCAGGAAGCGCAGCGCAAAGCCGAACAGGATCGCATCGCTGCACAGCGCCGCAAGGAAGAGGAACGCAAAGCCGCCGAAGCCCGGCGTGGACTCGGGACTCCTGTACAACTGGCGACCGCACCACCCATTGGCACGCTTTCTAAGGACTGGTCGGGATGGTATCGGTACGGTAGCCACAATAACGTCGATGTCCATTGGCGGGCCCGGCTGTATGATGACGGCATCCGTGTACAGTGGCGCTGTTCCAATAACACCTCCGACAAGCGTTATTGTTCCATTGGTGGCGACAACACCGGCAACAAGATTTATCACTGTTATCGTGGCACCACTCCTGTCGGCCGCGGAGGCGCCATGGGCGAAGCGTCGGATGTCAGGGCGGGCGGTGAATATCAATTTATGGGAGAAACCGCCTGTAACCGCATGAATGCCACTTTCCTGTTACCGGAAGTTAAAATCTCCGCAGTCATTCCCGTGTGGTAAGGCGGTCACAAGCCGCCGCACTCTGTCGTCGCACACACAAACCTGCAGACGGTCACCAGTTCGCAATGGTGACCGCCCTCCTGAGTCGATGGGCGCTGGCCCGGTCTCGATCATTCCCTAGATCCGGTTTATTTCATCTGTAGTACAATCCGCGCGATTCGCACTCCTACCCCGTTCTTTTTTCCCATGGAATTGCTATGACAGACAGTCTGCTTGCGCTTGCTTCCGACCCCGCCGCCTGGATGGCCCTGGCTACGCTGGTGGCCATGGAAATCATTCTGGGCATCGACAACCTGATTTTCATTTCAATCCTCACCAATAAACTACCGGAACACATGCGCACCAAAGCCCGCCGGATCGGCATCAGTGGTGCTCTGATAATGCGGTTGCTGTTGCTGGGAACCATTGCTTTTATCGTTCAGCTGACCGAACCCATCTTCACGCTTTTTGAAAACGAATTTTCCTGGCGCGACCTGATTCTTATTGCTGGGGGGCTGTTTCTGGTCTGGAAAGCGACCAAGGAAATCCACCACAATGTCGACCCCGACCCCCACGAAGCTTTAACCGGAGGCAAAACTGTTGCTTTAGGAATGGGTGCCGCAGTGATGCAGATTCTGTTGCTCGACCTGGTATTTTCCATCGACAGCATTATCACGGCTGTGGGCATGACGGAGCATTTTCCCATCATGTTTATTGCGGTGATCGCTGCGGTGACTGTCATGCTGGTTGCCGCTGATCCGCTGGCAAATTTTATTCAGCGCAACCCGACCATCGTGATGCTGGCGCTGGGCTTCCTGCTGCTGATCGGGACTACGCTGATTGCCGATGGTTTCGGCGCCCACGTCCCCAAAGGCTACATTTATGCTGCCATGGCATTTTCGGCGCTCGTTGAAGTGCTGAACATGATGTCGCGACGGGCCCGTCAGAAAAAGGCCCTTGAGGGGGAATAAACAGACAGGGTTTTTTTGGCCGTAACCGCGCGCCCGCACGTGCAGGCGCGCACTTTCATCAATGCAGTTTTAATCTCGGTCTGATCACGTGGTTGATCTTTTCTGCCAGGGTCATCAGGCCGGTTTTTATCCAGCCATGCAAGGCGAGCTGGTGCATCCGGTACAGGGAGATATACGCCATGCGGGCGAGCTTTCCCTCGACGTTCCAGTTGCTCCGGGTAAAGTTGCCCATCAGCTGCCCGATGGCGGTATAGCGGCTGAGTGACACCAGCGAACCGTGATCCCGATAGACAAAGTGCCTGGCCGGTTTGCCCTCCATGGATCTCAGAATATTCTGGTAAACGCAGCTGGCCATCTGATGGGCCGACTGCGCCCGGGGCGGCACCCACCGGTTTTCCGCGAGCTGGAAACCGGCACAATCCCCGATCACATAAATGCTGGGGTCATTCGGCGGTTGCAGGGTTTCATTGACGACAATCTGGTTGATCCGGTTGGTCTCCAGACCGAATTCCTTGACGAATTCCGGCACTTTCACACCCGCAGCCCAGACCGCAATATCGGCATCAATGGCTTCGCCGGTGCCCGTGATCAGCCGGCCTTTCTCTGCTTTTTTTACCTGGGTCCCGGTACGGATATCCAGCCCGAGGCGCGTCAGTTCATTGTGCACTGTCCCGGCCAGGCGCTCGCTCAATGCGGGCAGCAGTCGCGGCCCGGCTTCGATCAGGGTGACCTTGAAATGTTCCGGCGTGATATTGGACAGACCGTAAAGAGTGAACCATTGACGGGCGTTGAACAGCTCAGCGGATAGCTCCACACCGGTCGCCCCGCCCCCTACGATGGCAACGGAAAACTTTTGATCCGGATCATTTTCCAGTAGCTGATTCACGCGCAGGAAACGGTTTATCAGCAACTTCTGAAACCGGTGTGCCTGTTGCGGACTGTCGAGAAAAATGCAGTGCTCGCTGATACCTTCAATACCGAAATCATTACTGACGCTGCCGATGGCAAGAACCAGCTGGTCATAAGACTCCACCCGTTCGGGCAATATCTGATCGCCTTTTTCATCGTACAAGGGCTGCAGACGGATAACCTTCTGGACCCGGTCCACACTTTCCAGCGTTCCGAGTTTGAAGCGAAAGCCGTGGGTATGCCCGTGCGCCCGGTAACTGACGGCATCAATGCCCGCATCCAGAGTGCCAGTCGCCACTTCATGCAGTAACGGCTTCCAGATATGGGTCTGATTACGATCAATCAACAAAACGTCTGCCCGGTGTTTACGGCCGAGCTTGCGGCCAAGTTTCGTCGCAAGCTCGAGACCGCCAGCACCCCCTCCTACAATTACAATTTTCATAAATAACAAGACTCCCGGGGTTTTTATGGGACTACAGTCGTTGCAAATCAGTTGGTAAAAAAGGATTGTTATAAAAGGTCGTTATAAATTCAGGCCGATAAAAACCGCTGGTCAAAGACGAGAATAGCTCGCGCGGCCCTATTTGACAGTTTCAGAAAGGTAAAGCGTAAAGTTCGGCGTCGTTCACGCGGTACGCGGTATCAGTCACGCGGTATCCGGGGTGCGGATTATGGATGAATCCGCCGCCGTTGGCTATGTGCAGAGGATGAAGAGCGCGGCGGTACTGCATTCTGCCCGCCCACACTGGAGGGACCAGATTATTGCGGCAATCTCGAGAAACAGCTTTTCCCGGCTTAATCGAAATCGCTGTCCTGGCGGATGAGGGTCATGTCGTCCACGTAAAAACTTGCCATGTGACTGTCAGCGGTGATGACCGCGTCGACCTGCAGATCCGCTGCGCGAGCCCCATGCTGAAAGCGTCCTTTGAGCAGGGTCCAGCGGTCTGAACTCAGAGGCGACTCATCCAGCAACAGATACTCGTTATCCTCGTCACCGCTCAGGCGCAGCGTCAGCGTCGCGCTGGTTTGCGGTTCATCTTCGGCGAGTTTGACCCAGCCCGAGAGCGTATACATCGCGCCTTCTGTCAACTCTCCCAGGGGCATAATCAAACCCTGCCAGCGCGCCGTTCGGTTAACCGCCAGAATGCTGTACAGACCACTGCGAGCCATGGACTGACTCAATTCGGGATTTATGCCGCGTCCGACCCAGGGGTCCACTCCGTCTTCTGCACCGCCGTTTTCCAGCAGATTGCGCCGGTCGAACCAACCGCCACCCGAGGACCAGCCGCCCGAGGCGGAGCTGCTGGAGCTGCCGGAGAACACCGGAGTCTGGACAGGCGGAAACGGGTTGGACTGCGGCGGACCAAAGGTGCCCCCGCAGGCCGTCAGGAAGACAGCACTGGCCGAAGTCAGGCAGGCACCGCGAACGGAGCGAGCTGGAAGTTTCAAAACGGTCCCCTTTTGATCGTTGCGGAATTTGACCTGCCCGCAACGGCCATTCGCCGGTCAGGACAATTCCAATAAAGCGGGGAAGCTAACGATTAATGCCTGTGTCATCAAGTATTACGGCGCCGCGGCACGGAATTCACCGGTGAATTGTGACGGGCCTTTCATTGTCCGGGCGGTCGGGAAAAACGGATGGACTTTCGCGCGCGCCAGCGCGGTTGTGCGGGCCGCTCTGAAAGGGGTTAAAGAGGACGAACAAACCCGCCATCGACAGATTCAGCTGGCGCGGGCGGGTCGATGACGGGCGTCGCTTCCGGCAGGGCTTCTTCGGGCGCCGGCGTTTTTTCGTCGGCGATGTCCCGGGCCCGTAGCGGTGCGTCCGGGGGACCTGCGCCGATACCTGGCAACAATCCCTGACTTTCTTCCACCGGCGCCAGCTCGCGCAGACCGACCGCCTGGAATACCGCCGCCGCATCAACATCGCGCGTCCGGTCCTGCCAGCGCCGGACCACTATACCGTTGCGCAAGACCACATGGAGGTAGTGTCGGGATTCTTCCGTATCGGTGTAACTGATCAGGCCGAACACTGCCGTGCGTTTCTGCTGCTGCCGGAGAAATTCCCAGCTTGCCAGTTGCCCGCTGTCGGGGCCGTCCAGGGTCCGGAAAGGCGGGCCGTAGTGCCCCAGTAGTTGCTGATAGGAAGTACGCCCCGGCACTATGAGGTCAAACCAGTCCCTCGCGAAAACTCCCTCGCCGTCGCGATAGCGCACCCGGTTGTCCACCGTTACGCAGCCCTGCATTACAGCTGCGCACAGAAGGATAAAAGCAAAGGAAAAATGCCGTGCCCCCATCTTCAGCCGCGCTCGCGGGTTTTGGCAGCGGGTTTTGCGGCAGGCTTTGCGGCGGTCTGCTTGCGAACCAGCGCCATCAGTTGCGCTTCGGAACGGCTCAGCCCGCAGCTTGCCACCACGGTATCAATATCCGCGCCTTGATCCAGCATCTGCACGGCCTGGGTATAGGCCTGCCGGTCGCCAGACGGGTCCTGGTTTTCCTGGGATGCGGCCAGTGCCTGCAGTTTCTGCTCCAGCACGACAAGCCGCTGACCGACGCCCACCGATCCTTTCGTGGTCGTTGTTACCAGCTTTTCCAGAGCTCGGAAGCGCTGATCGATGCTGTCCTCCCAGACGCGCTGCTTTTCCTGCAGACGCCCGTGCAGCCGCACCAGAGCCACCGCGCCCGCTGCCGCAATCAGCAAACTGCACAGGGCCATCCCGATCGCCAGCTCTGTCATCACCGGTTGTCCTCAGATTTGCTCGAGATCGCTCCACTCCCCCTCAGTCAATAATTTGTTCAGTTCGATCAGGATCAGCAGTTCATTGTTCTTGTGGCAGACACCCTGGATAAACCGGGAACTTTCTTCATTGCCCACGCTCGGTGCCTTCTCGATTTCCGACAGTCGCAAATAGACTACCTCGGCAACGCTATCGACGAGGATTCCCATGACATGCTTGTCGGCTTCGATAACCACGATGCGGGTGTTGTCGGTGATCTCGCCAGGCTCCAGCGCAAACCGCTGGCGGGTGTCTATGACCGTCACCACATTGCCACGCAGGTTGATAATCCCGAGCACATAATCCGGTGCCCCCGGCACGGCCGCAATCTCGGTATAGCGCAACACCTCGCGCACCTGCATCACGTTGACCCCGTAGGTTTCGCCATCGAGATTGAACGTAACCCATTGCAAAACCTGATCGTCACGGGTTCCCTGAGTCTGATTTTTCATGGTAATCGACATGGCAGTCTTTCCTGGAAGCAAACGGCAGCCACCTGAATTCGGGGCGTACTAACAAATATAGTCGACGCCGGCGAGAATGAGCATTCTGAGCCTGTTTTTAACGCCGCATCACCGAGCGCAGGCACTTTTTCAACAGCTTCTGGCAGGCCGTTGAAAAACGTTATCGAGGCAGCCAGTGCAAGGCAAAAACAGGCGAAGAAGCGGAGTTTACGTGCTGTAAATGAGCATTCTG
>CAZJKJ010000067.1:0-18369 GCA_964546435.1 uncultured Cellvibrionaceae bacterium | reverse complement strand
CCGGGCCCTGGCCTTCATAGCCATGGGGCAACAACATGGTCAGGCCACACAATCGGCCCCACTTGTGCTCTCCACTGGTAATGAACTGATCGATTACCACCTGTGCACCATTGGCGAAATCACCAAACTGGGCTTCCCAGATCACCAGCGCATTGGGCGTGGTAGTGGCGTAGCCGTATTCGAAGGCGAGCACCGCTTCCTCGGATAGAAGCGAATCGTAGAGGTCAAATACCGGCTGGTCTTCGAATAGGTTCTGCAACGGCACATACATTGAGCCGTCTTTCTGGTTGTGAACCACCGCGTGCCGATGGGAAAAAGTACCGCGCCCGACGTCTTGCCCGGTTAGCCGGATCCGGTGACCCTGCTGGAGCAATGTGCCGTACGCCAGTGTTTCGGCCATGCCCCAATTGATGGGCAAGGCGCCACTGGCCATCTTGCGGCGGTCGTCATAGATTTTGTCTACCTGGCGTTGCACGACGATTCCATCGGGAATCGTGCAGCTTTTCTCGGCAACCTCCTGCAGTATCTTCATCTCGCAGGTCGTGTCCGAAGGCGTTAGCCAGTCATGACCAAGATAGGAAGTCCAGTCGACAAACAGGGAGCGATCCGGTTCGGTCACCAGACCACGGGCCACGGTTTCACCGCGATCCAGCGCATCCCGGTAATCGGACGCCATGGTATCCACTTCTTCCTGGGAAACGATTGCGTCGCGGGTCAGTTGCTCTGCATAGAGCGTCCGCACAGTTTTGTGTTTGCGGATTGCCGCGTACATCAGCGGCTGAGTTGCCGAGGGTTCATCAGTTTCGTTATGGCCGCGCCGCCGGTAGCAAACCAGGTCGATCACGACGTCCTTCTTGAATTCATTGCGGTAATCCATCGCCAGACGGGTGACAAAGACCACCGCTTCAGGATCATCGCCATTGACATGGAAAATAGGTGCTTCGATCACCTTGGCGACATCGGTGCAGTAATCGGTGGAGCGGGCATCGTCGCGGCGGCTGGTGGTGAACCCGATCTGATTATTGATCACGATATGCACAGTTCCACCGGTGCGATAGGCCCGTGTCTGTGACATCTGGAAAGTTTCCATCACCACGCCCTGACCGGCGAAGGCGGCGTCGCCATGGATTACCACCGGCACGACGCTGTTGCGCACCGAATCCTGCCGGCGGTCCTGACGGGCGCGCACAGACCCCTCCACCACCGGCGATACTATCTCCAGATGCGATGGGTTGAAGGCCATGGCCAGGTGCATCTCACCGCCCGGCGTCATGACGTTTGACGAGAAACCCTGGTGGTATTTGACGTCCCCGGACGTATCTACAAGCTTTTTGCCTTCAAATTCTTCAAACAGTTCGGACGGATTCTTGCCAAGAATATTGACCAGTGTATTGAGTCGTCCCCGGTGGGCCATCCCCAGCACCATTTCTTTGGCACCGTAAGTACCGGCCCGGCGAATCACTTCGTCCAGCATTGGAATGAGGCTTTCTCCCCCTTCGAGCCCGAAACGCTTGGTACCCGGATACTTGCTGTCCAGATGACGTTCCAGACCCTCGGCCGCTGTCAGGCTGCGCAATACGTCAATTCGCTCCTCGCGACTCAACGCCGGTGTCGAGCGGGCACTTTCGATCCGGTCCAGCAACCAGGTGCGCTCCGGATAACTGGTGATATGCATGACTTCCGCGCCGACATGCCGGCAATAGGACTGTTCGAGATTCGCGATAATCTCCCGCAGGGGGGCTTCCTTGATGCCAAAAGACAGATCGCCGGTCTGAAAGACCAGATCGAGATCGGCGTGGGACAGTCGGTGGAAATCGAGATCCAGCTCCGGCAAAGAGCCCGGCCGGTGGTTGCCCAGCCCCAGCGGGTCGAGCCTGGCTTTTTTGTGTCCGCTCAGCCGGTAGGCGTTGACCAGCTGGACAACTTCGACCTGCTTGCGCTCATGGATAATGGAGGAGCCACCTGCTCCGGGTGCAGAGATGGGGCGGGTCCGGTTCTTGCCCAGCAGGGTAAAGTATTCGATGACTTCCGAGTGGGGAATATCCTTGGCAACAACTCCGTTGACCCTCGGCAGCTGTTCGAAAAAATTCCGCCATTCTTCAGGCACCGCGGATGGGTCCAGCAGGTAAGCCTCATACAAACCTTCCACATAAGCGGCGTTGCCGCCAGAGATATGGGAAGTACTCCACAAAAGCTCCATCATGCTGTCTTGCATTGTTTCCACCATGATCCGGGAAGAATGGCAGGCCGCACGGCTCGCTTGGGGCCGGCCCCTGTCATTCCTGAGTGAAAAAACTCGTCTGGTTGAACGATTCTGATCGTCACTTTCTTTTCAAAATCTGATTGGCCTGCGGCTTCGGCTTTTGGCTTATGCGGCTGGCCAGTGGTTTTTGAGCCCTGATTATTGACTCGGGTTCCTGAACTCTGGTTTTTGACCCTGATTTCTTGACCGTATCTTGTGCTTACGGTCTTCAGCGTACGGCGTCTGACCAGCCTGCTCGAAGTTATATACGCAGTTATATACGCTGTTTCACACGCCTCGACGTACCAACATCTGGCGGATATGCCCGATCGCGCGGTTGGGATTCAAGCCTTTTGGGCAGACGGCGACGCAGTTCTGGATATTGTGACAGCGGAATACGCTGAAAGGGTCTTCCAGCTTGCTCAGACGGTGCTCTGTGGCAGTGTCGCGGCTGTCGGCGAGAAACCGGTAGGCTTGCAAAAGACCGGCGGGGCCGATGAATTTGTCGGGGTTCCACCAGAATGAGGGGCACCCAGTGGAGCAACAGGCACACAGGATGCACTCATACAAACCATCGAGCTTCGCCCGGTCTTCCGGCGACTGTAAACGCTCAATAGCGGGAGCCGGGTCGCTGTTCTGGAGGTAGGGTTCGATTTTCTTGTACTGCTCGAAAAACTGGGTCATGTCGATGACCAGATCGCGTATGACCGGCAACCCCGGCAATGGACGCAGAACAATTTTGTTGTTCTTGATGCATTCCGATATTGGCGTGATGCAGGCGAGGCGGTTCTTGCCGGAGATATTCATGCCGTCAGAGCCACATACACCTTCGCGACACGAACGGCGAAATGCCAGAGTCGCATCTTCCGCTTTCAGCATTTCCAACACATCCAGTACCATCAGATCTTTGCCCTGGGTGTCGACCTGATAAGTCTTCATGTAGGGCGCCCGGTCGGTGTCCGGATTGTAGCGATAAACTTCAACTTTAAGCATATGCCTACCTCATGCGGCAACAATATCGCATCCATCACGGAGTGCTTGGGTACTGCTGCGTCTAGTACGTACGTTCTTTCGGTGGAAAAGCTTCCATGGTCTTTGGTGCAAAGTTGACCGCGCGCTTTCCGACGCGCTTGTCGGTCGGGAAATACAGGGAGTGACAAAGCCAGTTGGCATCATCCCGAACCCGAAAATCTTCCCGCGCATGAGCCCCTCGCGACTCCTTGCGCTCTTCAGCGGATATGGCCGTCGCTTCCGCCACTTCAAACAGGTTCTGCACTTCAAGCGCTTCGATACGCGCCGTGTTGAACACGCTGGATTTATCCTCCAGGGAAATATTTTCTATCCGTTCACGCATGTCGGCGAGCTGACGTATGCCCTCGTGCATGAATTCGCCTTTGCGAAAAACGCCAAAATAGTTCTGCATGATCGTCTGCAGCTCTTTGCGCAAAACGGACGCCGACTCCCCCGTTGACGAGGCGTTGAGCCGATCCAGTCTCTGGGTAGCCGCGGCAAGATCGCTGCTGCTGGCCGCCCGGTATTCGATACCTTCGCGCAGGGCTTTCTCGATAAACAGGCCGGACGCCCGTCCGAACACCACCAGATCCAGCAGCGAGTTCCCACCCAGACGGTTGGCTCCGTGGACTGACACACAGGCGGCCTCACCGCAGGCAAACAGGCCGGGTATGACCTGATCCATGCCTTCACCGTCCGGCATCAGCGCCTGACCGTGAATATTGGTTGGAATTCCACCCATCATGTAGTGACAGGTCGGCACCACCGGAATCGGCTCCCTCACTGGATCCGCGTGTGCGAAGGTCCGCGACAGCTCCAGAATACCCGGCAATTTCGCATTCAGGGTATCTTCACCCAGATGGTCCAGTTTCAGCAGAACGTGGTCTCCATTCGGGCCACATCCCCTGCCTTCGAGTATTTCGAGCACCATTGAGCGCGCCACTACGTCCCGGCCCGCCAGATCCTTTGCCAGGGGTGCGTAACGCTCCATGAAACGCTCGCCGTCCTTGTTGATCAGATAACCGCCCTCTCCCCGACACCCTTCAGTGACAAGCACTCCAGCCCCCGCAATACCGGTGGGATGAAATTGCCACATTTCCATGTCCTGCATGGGAAAACCCGCGCGCAGGGCCATGCCGATACCATCGCCGGTATTGATATGGGCATTGGTGGTGGAGGCGAATATGCGCCCGGCACCGCCCGTGGCCAGGACCGTTGCTTTGGAACGAATATAGACCACCTCGCCATCTTCGATATTGATGGCGATGACACCGACGACCGCGCCGTCCTGATTCTTGACCAGATCGACCGCAAACCACTCATTCAAAAAAACGGTATTGCTGCGCACGTTCTGTTGATAAAGCGTATGCAGCAGGGCATGACCGGTTCGATCCGCCGCCGCACAGGTTCTGGCAGCCTGGCCACCGCGTCCGAAATCCTTCGACTGGCCGCCGAACGGCCGTTGATAGATCCGGCCATTCTCAGTGCGCGAAAACGGCAAACCCATGTGTTCCAGCTCAAAGACCGCTTCCGGACCCACCGAACACATATACTCGACGGCATCCTGGTCACCGATGTAATCGGACCCCTTGACCGTGTCGTACATGTGCCAGCGCCAGTCATCATTGGGATCCGCGCTGGCAATCGCGCAGGTGATTCCGCCCTGGGCGGAGACCGTGTGAGAACGGGTCGGGAATACTTTGGTAATCACCGCGGTCTTGAAACCGGATTGGGCCATTTGCAGAGCAGCACGCATGCCGGCCCCACCGCCGCCGACAACAATACCGTCAAAAGTAATAGTTTTTATGCCTGCCATTGCTTTATCGCCCTCAAAATTACTTTATCGCCCCAAAAACCGACCTGTCGCCCTGAAACAGCCTCAGAGCCGCCAGAGCAACTCGACACCCCAAAACAGGTAGGCCACAGTCACCACCGCATTGGCTGCCATGAACAACATGCGTAGCGCCAATGCTTTCGCGCCGATCAGGCGCTCGGTGATGTAGTCGGTCAGCACCGCCCAGAGGCCGATCCAGGCGTGCATTGCGATGGATATCAGAGCCAGAAAACTGAATACCCGCATCCAGAGGCGGTCGAACAGCCCACGCCAGACTTCGAAGGTCAGATCCGGCGTCACGACCAGATATCCGATCAGGAAAACCGTATAGGCAGCCAGCACTATGGCGGTCGCCCGCTGAATTACAAAATCAGCGACGCCGCTGCGGCCGTAGCCCGAAACTGTCGTTACCATAAGATCCACCCCGCCAGTGCCAGAGCCGACACCACAAATGCTGCTATTCCCAGAAATGAGCTGATGCGTCCGCCCCGGAGGCTCTCTCCATAGCCGAGATCCATGACCAGGTGCCGGATCCCCATCCAGAAGTGCCAGGCCAGAGCCACCAGCACCAGCCAGATCACGACACTGACCAGGGGCGTTGCAAGTTGCTGCTGCAATTCATCAAAACTGGATTCGGAGCGCAGACTGGCGTCGAACATCCAGAAAAGCAGGAGTATTCCGCCAAGCAATATCACGCCGGAAATCCGGTGGGTAATTGAGACATAAGCTGTGATAGGCAGCTTTATCGTCGAAAGGTCGAGATAGACAGGTCGATTCTTCTTCACAGATTCATACCTTAGCGTTACTCACGGCACGTGAACTTCGGATGTCGGGGAGGATGCAAGACCGACGCTAGCAGAGGGACATCCGGCCCTGGGATCGCTTTGCCCAGCCTGAACAGAGTGGCTGAAATGCCCGCCAAAAGAGACGCAGGGTCCAAAAATGGGCGCAAAACACTGTCTCGCAAAAACGCGCCGAATTATAGTGACGCACCGGGAAAATTACAAACGGTAAATCGGAGCAAAAGACCCGCAACTCCCGGCAACCGGCAGCCAAAATGCACCGATTCGGCGCCTACGTGGAAAACATGCACCACAAGCTGGCCAGATCGCTGGCTGTCGCCGTTTGCAGCAAAAGATTTTTGGCGCGGTTTCCCTTTTTGCTTCCCGCCTTCTGAAAAATGTCACTATACTACGCGCCCCGGCCCGGGAGGCCCGCTTCGACTCGATAATGATGCCTCCTTACCTTTACACTGTGCGCTGCCCTTTACACTGTGCGCCGGAGCTGTCGCCACGACGCCAGTGCCGACACCAGCGGGTCACTGCCCCTTCGGTCACGGCCGCCTCTAACCCGAATTATTAATCTGCTTACAGGAGTCCGTAATGACTGATAAGAAAGCACACCTTACGGTCGACGGTTTGGACGAAACGATTGAACTTCCCGTATATTCCGGCACCGCCGGACCCGATGTCATAGATGTCCGGGGTCTGACTGGAAAGGGGTATTTCACCTACGACCCCGGTTTCGTATCCACCGCCTCGTGCGAATCCAAAATCACTTTTATCGATGGTGAAGAAGGAGTCCTGCTGCATCGGGGCTATCCGATTGACGTACTGGCAGAAAATTCGGACTTTCTGGAGACCTGTTATCTGCTGTTGCACGGCAATCTGCCGGCCGAGGATGACTACCGCAAGTTTGTCGGAGCGATCACCAACCACACCATGGTGCATGAATCGATTTCCCGGTTTTTCCGCGGATTCCGCCATGATTCTCACCCCATGGCCATCATGTGCGGCGTGGTCGGCGCCCTCTCCGCTTTCTATCACGACGCCCTGGACATCAATAACCCTCAGCACCGCCTGATTTCCGCCTACCGGCTGATCGCCAAGATGCCCACACTCGCGGCGATGTGCTACAAGCACCATATCGGCCAGCCGTTCATGTATCCAGACAACTCGATGAGTTATGCGGAAAATTTTCTCCACATGATGTTCGGCACGCCTTGCGATAAGCCCAGCGTCAACCCCGTGCTGGCCAAAGCCATGGACCGGATTTTCCTGCTGCATGCCGATCATGAGCAAAACGCTTCGACGTCCACCGTGCGGCTTGCCGGCTCTTCCGGAGCCAACCCCTTCGCCTGTGTTGCTGCGGGGATTGCCACGCTCTGGGGTCCTGCACACGGCGGCGCCAATGAGGCGGTTCTCGACATGCTTGAAGAAATCGGCGACGAGAAGAACATCGACAAATATATTGCCAAAGCCAAAGACAAGAACGATCCGTTCCGTTTGATGGGCTTTGGTCATCGGGTTTACAAGAATTTCGACCCCCGCGCCAAAGTCATGAAGAAGACCTGCGATGAAGTACTGTCCGTGCTGGGTCTTGAAGATGACCCTCTGCTCAAGATCGCCAAGCGGCTCGAGACTATTGCCCTCGAAGACGATTACTTCGTCAAGAAAAAGCTGTATCCGAACGTGGATTTCTATTCCGGCATCATTATGAAAGCCATTGGAATTCCGACGGAAATGTTTACCGTGATTTTTGCCACCGGCCGCACCGTAGGGTGGATAGCCCATTGGCACGAGATGGTAAGCGAAGGCTTCAAGATTGGGCGTCCCCGCCAACTCTATACCGGTGAAACCAGACGGGATTTTGTGGAACGCAGCCGCCGCTAAGCAACGCAGATGGCCCTTCGGGGCCATTTTTTTGGTCGCGCGGTGGCAGGAAGGACCGCTGATGAAGCCCTCTGCCGATCTGCCACCGCATACCGGAGCTGACCGTGCGCATTTACAGGACCTCAGGGTCTCAGGCTACAATGCCCCCACCATTGCTACTGCTACCGACGACAGGAGATCCACGTGAAATACGATAACGTGCTACAGACTATCGGCAATACCCCTCACATCCGTTTGAATCACTTGTTCCGCAACGATATTGAAGTGTGGATGAAAGCCGAACGCTACAATCCCGGCGCCAGCATCAAAGACCGCATTGCCCTTGAAATGATTGAAACGGCGGAGACGGCCGGAACACTTAAACCCGGGTCGTTGATCGTTGAACCGACCTCGGGCAATACCGGTATCGGCCTGGCGATGGTGGCAGCGGTAAAAGGCTACCGTCTGATCCTGACAATGCCGGAATCCATGTCCATCGAACGGCGCAAGTACATGAAGGCTCTGGGGGCGGAACTGGTACTTACCCCCAAAGAACTGGGCATGAATGGCGCGATTGCCAAAGCGCAGGAACTGCTGGATCAGAATCCCGGAAGCTGGATGCCGCAACAGTTTGAAAACCCCGCCAATATCGACGCTCACAAGAAAACAACTGCGCAGGAAATCCTCAAAGACTTCCCGGAGGGAATCGATTATCTGATTACAGGCGTCGGCACCGGTGGTCACATTACGGCATGCAGCCAGGTCCTCAAGAAATCCTTTCCGACGTTGCAAACTTTTGCGGTGGAACCGACCAGGTCAGCGGTCATCAGCGGAGGAGAAAAAGGCGTGCATCGACTGCAGGGCCTTGGAGCGGGATTTGTCCCCGGGAATCTTCACATGGACACGTTGGATGGCACCATTCTGGTCAACGATGAAGACGCCTTTGATATGGCTCGTGCCTGTGCCCGGCAGGAAGGTATTTTTGTTGGCATTTCATCGGGCGCGGCGCTTGCGGCCGTCAAACAGAAGCAGGACGAGATGCCCGTAGGTGCCACAGTGCTGGTGTTCTGTTACGACACCGGTGAGCGATATTTATCGATTGAAGATCTTTTTTGAACGAACCGTTCTGAAGGTGATCGGTGATCGGAGTCCGTGAACGAAACACAAAAAAAGCCGGTATCTTCATACCGGCTTTTTTACGTCAGCTAACAGCGATCAGAACTGGCTGATGAACTGCCACGCTTCACCGGGAACCCAGGATTTGGATTGGCCACGGTCTTTTTCAGTCGGGTTGTGGTCACCATCAAATGCACACCAGCGGACCGGATAACCTTCCGCACACCCTGTGTACGAAGTACAGATATGCGTGCCACTGCCCTGGGCGGGTTCGGGTGCGTTGGTTGCATCACAACCGTTATTATTTGCGAATCTGTCGCGCAAACTCCGCCCCGTGGAAACGTTCAGAACCGAGTCGCCAATGCCGTGTGCACCGAAGTATGCAATGGGCGTTGTACCGCCATCACAACCGCTGATCTGAGCCCCGGCATACAACGCGACGCCCCGGAACACATTTGCCCGTGCACAGGCGAGTGCATTAGACATTCCTGCACCGTAGCTGAAGCCCGTGGCAAATATGCGGGAGTTGTCGATACAGAACCCGTTCTGGATCTGCTTCAGCATTTCATCAGTGAAGCGCACATCACGTCCACCGCTGTTCTCCCACCCGGCATTGATGCCTTCCGGTGCCACAAAGATGGTGCTGTTATTTGCCAGATCCCACAATCCGTAGAATGGATCTTCGGTCGAGCCGCCATTACCTCCCGACGCCACCTGATTGGCATTACCGCTGCGCCAGTGGTAAGCAAATATCAGTCGATAGGGTGTTTCGTTGTTGTAATTATCGGGAACCCTCAGGATATACGACCGGTTGGTGCCATCGACGTTGATATTGTGAGAACCGTTCTGCAGAGTACGGTTCGTTCCGCATCCGGCGCTAAAAGTTGGATCCTGTGGTGCCGGATTGTCCGGTGTTGCGGGCTCATCTTCACCATCGAGTTCGCCGGTATATTCGCCGATATGAATCCAGTCCAGATCCAGATAATCAACACCACTTACCTCGACCCGGATTTTCTGCAGGCCCGGCTTGAGGGTAATCTTGCCTGCCGACCAGGTTTTCATCTGACCCCAGTCCGCAACGTTCGGAACCGTAAAACTGTTCAGGAGTACCTGATCGCACTGGGTGATACGCAAGGTTCTGCCGGTTCCGACAGCACCAGAGCGGATGACGACGTCGTACTCGCCTTCGGTTTCCACATCAACGGTGTATTCCAGATACTCACCGGCGGTCATCCAGCCGATTGCATAGCCACTGTCAATGGACTTGATATCCACAGAAGTATCGGTCCGATAGGCCATACCTTCGTTGGCTTCGGAGGAATCCATGTAACCTTCCGGATCGAAATCTTCAGCTTCGACCAGACCCGGCACCTGACGCGGAAACTGCTCGAACGCATCATTGGCATTGCCAGGACAGGTCGCGTGCACGGTTCCCGAGCCGGACGAAGAAGTACTGCTTGTAGAGGATGTGCTGCTGGTGGAAGAAGTGCTGGACGTAGACGAACTGCTGGTAGACGAGGCCCCACTTGACGAAGAGCTGCTAGAACTCCCTTCGGACCCACATCCCGTTATCCACGCGCCAATTAAAAGTGCGGCCGTGACCAGCCGCACAGAAGATTTCTGGTGGTTCATTATTTTGATTCCTCACGAGTTGAAGGAGCCGATGGCGAAAGCCAGCCCTTTCGGCATTTTGAACTATAAGCCCATCAAGACATTATCATATTACGATATGCCGTTTAGTGAAGTGCTTCCTGTATCAGCCCGGAAAGTGTTTCCGGTCCTCACTCTCCGACTCATGTACGCAGCGCTGGCGCGCACTTTTTTGTGCCGGAGGCAAACGGACATCACGGAACAAGAGAACAAATATGTGATGCATACCACAATGGTGGCTATCTACGTATTTTTGCGTATGGCGCGCGGTGGAACCTATGCGGTAGCGTCGATACTGCTTCATTAATTTGTCAACGCAGCCATCCATACCGACATACTTTGTGCTGCTGTCTCAGCGAGGAAAATCCTGTGTCCTGTCTTGTGCCCCGAACCCCTACGTGCCGCCTCCTTCTTTTAACTTTAGCTGCGTCAGCGCTGGGCGCCTGCGGCTCCGAACTCGCACCGCCGCTTGACGAGAGCACCAGCTCATCGTCTTCCAGCGGATTATCAAGTACGTCAAGTACATCCTCGTCGACCTCATCTAGCGGATACTCCTCTTCGACCTCATCGAATTCATCAAGCGGATACTCCTCTTCGACTTCTTCAACTTCTTCGAATTCATCAAGTGGTTTTTCTTCAAGTTCGAGTTCGAGTTCGAGTTCCACTTCCAGCTCCGGCTATATCGCCTGCGATGTTGAGTATTCGGCGCCAGTGCCGAATACGGTGGTCATGGATTATTCCCATGCACCAAGTCTTGACTGGATCGACTATGCAGGCTGGTCGGTGGAGACCGAACCTTTTGAGTATGGCGACCCAGCCAATCTCAGAGTCGGCGAGGACGCCACGAACGTCCATCCGGAGACTCCAGTCACCCTGGAAAAAATGCATCTCAACGCCAATGAGCGCGGCGTTGTCTATCGGGTTTCCGCCGAGGTACGTGCAGGCACTGCGGAGGAAATCGTCGATATCAGCTTCGTCGTGCTCGACGAGTTGATATCGAACAGCAATAGCGAATCTCTGTATATTTCCTATCCGCTGATCAGCGCCGATCAGCTCGGCGATGATTGGGTTGCGGTCAGCGGCGAGTTCGAATTCTGGGGCAGCAGCGGTCTGCAGTTGCAGATCCGGTCGGACGCGGGGCAATTTATGCATCGCAATCTGCGCCTGGAGCGAGTCGGGCCGGGAAGTCTGGAAGGCAATCCCATCATTCCTCAGACCAATCAAATTGATCCGACCGGCGAGTTACCCGATCTCTCTGAGTTTCTGGAAGACGGCTGGCGGATAAAGTCCAATGAACTGGCGGCCGCCCAAGCAAGTGCATTAGGCGTCGCGCTGCAAACTCAGGAAGGCGCGAGCGTTGTGCCGGATTTTGCCGCAAGTTGCGAGGGGACCCTCAGCGCCGCTACGCTGCATCTGGCGAATATTCGCATCGAACCGGAAGAGACGTATCGCGTCCGCGCCGAGGTCGGCGCCTATCCGACCACAGCCGACGCAACCGCCTTTTTGCTGGTCAATGCGACGGAGTTGCCACAGGCGCCCGGAACAAACGCGGCCTATCTGACCAAAGTAGTGGCCCATACGCCCGTGTCTGAAAGCGAGACAACCACGGTCCTTGAAGGAGTTTTCTCCGCCAGCACTCTGCGCGAGTTCCGTTTTTATCTGCTGATGGAAGGCGGCGAGCTGGATCTCAACGCGATTTCGATTCACAAAGTGGAAGAGGTCGAACCGGAATAACCAGACCCGGCCGAAAGCCGAACATGGTGGGACCGCAGGTCCCGTAAACAAAAAACCCCCGCTCTTGCGAGCGGGGGTTTTTATTTGGTGGAGCTAAGCGGGATCGAACCGCTGACCTCCTGCATGCCATGCAGGCGCTCTCCCAGCTGAGCTATAGCCCCAGAAGACTGTGTTTCTGAGGGGGCGCATTTTATCAGGAAGATGGACGCTGTCAACCGTCATTTTCAACCGGCGAGCCGGATTGCCGGGCCAGCTGCTCGTACTCCTTCTCATACCGCTTCTGCACCTTCTTGCCCACGCCTCCCAGCACGTCCACGGCCTCACGCAGGCGGGCGCGACTCAGATCCGGGCCGAGCAGTACCATGGCGTCAATAACGGAAAAGCTGGCGGTGGAGCCGGAAACAGCAACAAAGACCGGCGCCAGAAAATCCTTGAGCTTGAGCCCCATCGCATCGGCGAGGGATTTGATCGCCGCAAAAATCTGGTCGCGTTCCCACTGGCGCAAAGACTCCAGGCGCCATTGTACGAACTGGAGAATTTTTTTCTGATCTTCAAGTTCCAGTTTGGTGCCGCTAAAGCTGCTTGCTTCAAGGGACAGGCGGCCACTGCCGAGGAATGCGACCATGGGCAGGAAATCGCTGAGGGTTTCCATGCGTTGCTTGACCTGAGGAATCACCCGCAGCAGGTTGTCCCGGTTCAGCAGCCATGTTTCGAGACGCTGGGCCAGCTCAATATCCGTGTGCTCTTCCCGTATCCACAATCCATTCAACCAACGCAGTTTGTCGACGTCGAAAATGGGACCGCCGAGAGAGACCCGCTTGATATCGAAGGCCGCCTGCATGTCGGCGAGACTGAATTTCTCGCGTTCATCCGGCATGGACCAACCCATGCGTCCCAGATAGTTGAGCAACGCCTCGGGCAGATACCCCATGCGCTGGTAATAGAGAATGCTCGTGGGATTCTTGCGTTTGCTCAGCTTGGATTTGTCCGGATTTCTCAGTAGCGGAAGGTGGCAAAAAACGGGCGCCTTCCAGCCAAAATATTGATAAAGCAAAATATGCTTTGGTGCCGAATTGATCCATTCCTCACCCCGGATCACATGGGTGATTTCCATCAAATGGTCATCCACCACGTTGGCCAGGTGATACGTCGGCATGCCATCGGATTTGATAAGAATCTGCGCATCCACCTGCCCCCAGTCCAGCTCAATGCTGCCGCGCAGCATATCGTCCACCGGACACACGCCCGGCTCTTCCGGAACTTTCATGCGAATGACTGAGGGATAATTTTCGGACTGACGACGACGCACTTCTTCTTCAGGCAACTGCAGATCCGAAGGTTTTAGAGCCGTATGCTGACCGGTCTCACGCCGGCGCTCCCGGATTTCTTCCAGTTCCTCCGGCGTTCGATAACAGCGGAACGCGTTCCCCGATTCCAGCAACTGATTGGCATAGTGCGCGTATAGCTCGCTGCGCTCACTCTGCCGATAGGGGCCGCAGGGTCCGCCCACATCCGGGCCCTCATCCCATTCAAGGCCGAGCCAGCGCAGCGAGTCGAGGATAGCCTGTTCGGACTCACGGGTAGAGCGCACCTGGTCAGTATCTTCTATGCGCAGCACAAACTGGCCGTGGTGTTGACGAGCGAAACACAGGTTGAACAAGGCGATATAGGCGGTGCCTACGTGGGGATCCCCAGTGGGAGATGGGGCAATTCGGGTGCGTACAGTCATGGAAGCTCCGCTTGTCGAAGTAAAAAACGCCGGATTATACCCAAGTCGATGCCGGGGAACCTCCGATTAAAAGCTGGGCGGCGCTGCGCGAATCTGATCGCCAGCGACATGAACTTCTGCCCCAAGATAAACGAAAGCCGCTCAAATGGTGTAGCCTATGGCGCGTTACGAAATGCCTCTGTGCCATAACCGTCAAAACGCAACCCACCGCTTCTGGAGTACCGATGGACACTCTTGATCTGCTGCTTTCCCGCCGCTCCGTTTCCGCCAAAGACATGCGGGAACCCGGCCCCACTGAAGAACAACTTGAACTGATTTTGCGCTGTGCGCACCGGGTGCCGGACCACGGCAAGCTGGGCCCCTGGCGCTTCATAATTTTCCGCGGTGATGCACGCGCCGCCTTCGGCAGCAAACTGGCTGAAATCTATCGGTCGACGCACCCGGACAGCTCCGAAAAACTTCTGGATTTCCAGGCCAACCTGCTTCTGCGGGCGCCTGTCGTCATCGCGGTCGTCAGCACGGCGGAGGACCACGTCAAGATCCCCCAGTGGGAACAGATCATGTCCGCAGGCGCAGCCTGTCAAAACATCCTGGTCGCCGCCACCGCGCTGGGCTTCGGCGCCCAGTGGCTGACGGAATGGTACGGCTATGATGAGACTGTAAAGCAACTGCTGACTGACAATCCCGATCACCGGGTTGCCGGATTTATCTACATTGGCAGCTACGATGAAAAGCCCGAGGAGCGCCACCGTCCCGAGCTGGCGGAGCGTGTTGAATTCTGGTCAGAAAAATAGGGCCTGCGCTTAGACCCGGGAAACAGGGAGCGTGCCGCCCGGCGCGCTCCATTGGAACCACGTTAAGGATTGAAACTCAACGATCGTTGCCGTAACTCATTAACCGGTTGAAGCGCTGCTCCAGCAGCGAATCCAGATCCTCTCCTGCAAGCCTGTCCACCTGACCGATCAGCTTGTCGCGCAAGGTGCGCGCCATGGCGTCAATGTTCCGATGCGCGCCGCCCAACGGCTCGGGAATTACCTCATCGACAATACCCAGATCCTGCAGAACGCTGGACGTCACCCCCATGGCCTCAGCCGCAAGGGGCGCCTTTTCCACAGTTTTCCAGATGATATTGGCGCAACCTTCGGGAGAAATTACGAAATAGGTCGAGTATTGCAGCATGTTGAGCTGATCACCGACGCCAATGGCCAGCGCACCGCCCGAAGACCCCTCGCCGATGACCGTGCAGATGATAGGCGTGCGCAGGCGCGACATGACCGCCAGATTCTGCGCGATGGCCTCACTGATGCCGCGTTCTTCACTGTCGATCCCGGGATAGGCGCCAGGAGTATCTATAAATGTGAGCACTGGCAGCTTGAACCGCTCGGCCATTTCCATCAGTCGCAACGCCTTGCGGTACCCTTCGGGCTTGGGCATACCGAAGTTGCGGGTGACTTTTTCGGAAACGCTTCTGCCCTTTTCTTCCCCGATCACCATCACCGGGCGACCATCGAGCCGACCGACTCCGCCGATGATTGCGCGGTCGTCGCCGAAATGGCGGTCACCGTGCAGCTCATCCCAGTCTTCAATAATTCGGCGGATATAGTCGGAGGAATACGGACGTTGCGGATGACGGGCGACTTGTACGATTTGCCAGGGCGTCAGATTGGAATAAATGCTTTCAGTAAGCTTCGAAGACTTCTCCTTCAGCCGTTCAATTTCCTCGCTGATATTGAGTTCATTGCCCAGACTTACCAGCTGCAGCTCGGCGATTTTGCCTTCGAGTTCGGCAATTCCCTGTTCAAAATTCAAATAGTTCAAATTCATAGATACGAGTTAACCGTCTATTGTTATGGGTGCTCCACCGGTGGCGGAAGTCACGCGACCGGGCGCAACCGGTCGAGAGCGACGATAAAAACCGACGTTCATCATGCAATTCCCGGCACAACCGGTGACACTGCAGGAGGTGTAATTTTCTGGTGCGCGCAGTTTAACACTTTCTTGTCTACGCAGAAGCCCGCAGAGCGTCTTGCCGCAGCGAGCCTTATCCAGGCCTGATTTCACTGGCGTGTCTGATAGAGCACTTGCACGTTCTGCTGTCCATACAGTGTGCGCAAGTGAACCAGCAGTTCATCACTGGGTTTAACCTTCCATTGGTCGGCGAGCTTCACTTCGGCGGAAGCGCCCGTCGTGCTGTAAACCACCGTCACCGGGCAGGCGCCCTGCAAATGCGGGGCGAGCGCATTGCGCAGCTGGCCGGCACCGTTACGCGCGCCCTCATCACCCTGCTGCCAGGCAATACGGATGCCGGCGACACGTTCGTGACGGACGTCGTTGAGGTCCCTGACTTCATCCGCACGCATTTTGAGACCGCCGCTGTAATCGTCATGACTGATATGCCCGTCGATCACCAGAAGCGCGTCCTTGACCAGCTTTTCCCGAAACTTGTTGTAGGTGTCGGCAAATACGGCCACTTCCATGCGGCCTGTGCGATCATCCAGCGTGACGAACGCCATGGTATCGCCCCGTTTGGTTTTCATGACCCGAAAAGCCACCACCAGCCCTGCGACAGTTTGCCGGCTTTTGTCCGGCCGGGCATGCGCCAGGGAAAACGAGACGAAATGGCGGAGTTCGTCGGCGTATTCCTCGATGGGATGGCCGGTCAAATAAAGCCCCAGAGTTTCCCGCTCGCCATTCAGACGCTCCTTGATGCTCCAGCGCCGAACCCGGCGAAAATCCTCATAGGCATCGGTTGCGTCCGCGCTGGAGGACGCCTCGCCTCCGAACAGGTCCATCATGCCGGCATTGAGATTGGCTGCGGCCTGCTCTGCGGTCTTCACCGCCTCGCTCAGGGCGCACCACATGACGGCGCGATCATAGTCCACATCCACCCGCGGCCCGAGCTGATCCATGGCACCGCTGCGCACCAGCGCCTCAAGGGCCCGCTTGTTGACCTTGCGTGGGTCTACCCGACAGCAGAAATCAAACAGATCCTTGAAAGGTCCGCTTTTGCGCGCTTCGATGATGCTGTCGATGGGCCCTTCCCCCAGCCCTTTGATGGCGCCAAGGCCATAGATAATCCGGTTCTGCTCATCTACCGTGAACTGGTAGTCGCCCGCATTCACATCGGGAGGCAGCAGTTCGAGGCCCATGTTGCGCACTTCTTCAATGAAGGTCACGACCTTGTCAGTCTTATCCATGTCCGAAGACATGGTCGCCGCCATGAACTGGGCCGGATAGTGCGCCTTCAGCCACGCCGTCTGGTAGGAAACCAGTGCGTAAGCCGCCGAGTGCGACTTGTTGAAACCATAGCCGGCAAACTTCTCCACCAGATCAAAGATCTTGATAGCCAGTTCCGGGTCTATGCCCTGGGCCGCTGCACCGCTTTGAAAGATCTCGCGTTGCTTGGCCATTTCTTCCGGCTTTTTCTTGCCCATGGCGCGCCGCAACAGGTCCGCGCCACCGAGCGTATAGCCGGCGAGCACCTGGGCGATCTGCATGACCTGTTCCTGATACACGATAACGCCGTAGGTCGGCTCCAGAATCGGCTTGAGTGACGGGTGCTGGTAGCGGGAGTCCGGGTAGGCGACCTGGGCGCGGCCGTGTTTGCGGTTGATAAAGTCATCCACCATGCCCGATTGCAGCGGACCGGGACGAAAGAGCGCCACCAGGGCGATCATATCTTCGAGATTATCGGGTTGCAGGCGCTTGATCAGGTCCTTCATGCCCCGCGATTCCAGCTGGAACACCGCCGTGGTTTCGGCGCGCTTGAGCAGCTGAAAAGTCTTGTCGTCGTCTAGTGGGAGGGCGGCTATGTCCAGAGGCGGCTCGCCGGCGCCAAGCAGTCGGCGGTCGATCATTGCCTTGGCCCAGTCGATGATGGTCAGAGTCCGCAGACCGAGAAAGTCGAACTTCACCAGCCCGGCGTCCTCAACGTCATTTTTGTCGAACTGGGTAACCAGACCCGCGCCGGTTTCATCGCAGTACAGGGGTGCGAAATCGGTTAGACGCGTGGGCGCGATCACCACGCCGCCGGCGTGCTTGCCGACGTTGCGGGTCACGCCTTCGAGCTGCTGGGCCATATCCCAGATTTCCTGGGCATCGGCATCGGTGGCCAAAAATTCCCGCAGGGTCTCTTCCTGCTCGAAGGCTTTGTCCAGGGTCATACCCGGATCTGGCGGGATCATCTTCGAGAGTTTGTCGGCGAGCCCGTAGGATTTTCCCTGCACCCGCGCCACGTCCCGCACGACTGCCTTGGCGGCCATGGTGCCGAAGGTGATGATCTGGGATACCGCGTCGCGGCCGTAGTTGTCGGCGACGTAGCCGATCACCCGATCGCGGTTGTCCATGCAGAAGTCGACGTCGAAATCGGGCATGGAAACCCGTTCCGGGTTGAGAAAGCGCT
>CAZJKJ010000066.1:0-19138 GCA_964546435.1 uncultured Cellvibrionaceae bacterium | reverse complement strand
CCTCGGGTTGGTGGTCCCGGGCCGGAGGCAGCAGGGCATTGAGCACGCGCTCTTCTGCGGCATCCTTGGCCCGGTCCTGCACCTTGCGGGTTTCCTGTTCCCGAAAAAGCTTGATGGCACTGTCCACCAGATCGCGCACGATGGATTCCACATCGCGACCTACATAGCCCACCTCAGTGAACTTGGTTGCCTCAACCTTGATAAACGGTGCGTTGGCCAGACGGGCCAGGCGCCGTGCGATCTCGGTTTTGCCCACCCCGGTGGGGCCGATCATCAAAATGTTTTTGGGCGTGACTTCATTGCGCAGCTCCGGTTCCAGCTGCATGCGACGCCAGCGATTGCGCAGGGCGACGGCCACGGCACTTTTGGCGGCGGCCTGCCCGATGATGTATTTATCCAGCTCTTGAACGATTTGTCGGGGGGTCATCTGGGTCATGGGAATTTAATACTCGAGTTCTTCGATGGTGAAGTTGTGGTTGGTGTAGACGCAGATGTCGCCGGCGATGGTCAGGCTTTTTTCAATAATCTCGCGGGCATCCAGCTCGGTATTTTCCAAAAGTGCGCTCGCGGCGGCTTGCGCAAAGGCGCCACCGGAGCCGATTGCGATCAGGTCATTTTCGGGCTGAATTACATCGCCATTGCCCGTCACAATCAAGGACGCATCCTTGTTGGCGACTGCCAGCAGTGCTTCCAGACGGCGCAATGCCCGGTCGGTGCGCCAGTCCTTTGCCAGTTCCACCGCAGCGCGGACCAGGTTGCCACTGTGGGATTCCAGTTTGGCTTCAAAGCGTTCAAAGAGGGTGAATGCATCCGCAGTGCCGCCAGCAAAGCCGGCAATCACCTGGTCGCGATACAGACGCCGGACCTTGCGGGCGTTGCCTTTCATGATGGTGTTGCCCAGCGAGACCTGTCCGTCGCCCCCTATGACGACTTTGCCCTGGCGGCGGACAGACAGGATGGTGGTGCCTCGGTATTGTTCCACGGTGTAACCCATTTGATAAAAGTTCGATTTACAGGGGTCAGACTGGTGATCAATTGTGCCGCAACGGCAACCGGTCAAGACCCGAGACCAAGTGTCCGGAAGTTGGGGGCAAAGCGCAGTTTTTCAAGCGAAGTGGCAAATCGAAAGGGAGAGGCAAGGCAAGGTGATGGTGAGCAGGGAAGGGTATCGTTGTGCAACGGTACCCTTTTTGAACAGTAGTTAGCCGCCGAGTTTGCGGGTCAGCGTCAGGGCTTCGTAGCGATTGGACAGCAGAGTGCTGCGGGCTTTCTGCAGTGTTGAGCGGGTTTCAAAGGGCCCGACCAACACCCGGTGCCAGGTCTCGCCCTTGCGCACATCGGCCTTTTCGATTCTGGCGTTGAAGTTAAGTAAAACCAGTTCTGCCCGAGCTTCTTCCGCATCCGAAATACTCTTGAACGATGCCACCTGCAACAGGTAATGCACGTTTTCTTTGGGCTTGGGTTTGAAGGCTTCCTTGCGTTCGGGAACCTTCACTTCGGATTCTTTGAGCAGCTTGTAAAACTCGAAGCGGGTTTCCTTGAATTCATTGCTCGCCATGATGGTCTGGCGTTGAATGGCCCTGGATTCTTCCGGGTCCAGCTTGGTCAGTTGCATGAGGAACATCACCAGCGCGCCGAGCAGCGTGCCTGTGGTCAGCCACAGCCAGGCGGGGACTTGAGAGGGAGTTTTGCCCTTGGTTTTTCGGGTCGCCATGAATTTGTTTCATTCCTTGTGATGCCGTCACTTAACGGGCGTTATATCTCCATTGCCTCCAGAGAAACACCCCGTAAGATAAGCAATGCGTTCTTCTTTTACGCTGAACCAGTCGGGCCGGTTCAGGCGGAACCCTTTTAGGACCATGCGGGTGGCAAGTGGTTGCAACATCGGAAAATCGCTACGAAGGCGCTATTTCGATTACGACATATCTTGCGGGTCTACATCCACTGACCAGCGCGTTCGCTTTGCCAGCGCATGGCTTTCCAGTAATTCTAGCAAGGCTTTAAGCAATTGCTGCAAATCGGGGCGGTTTTCAAAATTTATTTGCAGTTGGAAGCGAAATCGGTCCTGACGGCGTTCCATTAATGCGGGCATGGGACCGAGATATCGGTGAACAGGTGAAGGTGCGCGCAATCGCATGGCTTCGGTCAGGGCCAGCTCCAGAAACTCGCAGGCATTTTCCGCACGCTTGGATTCCGCTCGCAATAAAACCATGTGGCTGAATGGCGGTATGCCGTTGGCCTGACGATCCTGCAGCAACTGACGGGCGAAAGGGTGGTAGCCGTCGGTGATAACCCGTTGCAGCAGAGGGTGATCGGGTTTGCTGGTTTGCAGGAGCACCCGCCCACGGCGATCCCCGCGACCGGCGCGACCGGCGACCTGCACAATCTGCTGACCCAGACGCTCAAGGCCGCGAAAATCTCCGCTATAAAGACCCTGGTCAATATCGACGAGCACCGCCAGCGTCATCCGGGGGAAATGGTGGCCCTTGGCCAGCATCTGTGTGCCGACAACAATACAGGGCGCACCCCCGCGCAAATGTTCAGACAACTCGGCCATGGCATTCTTGCGCTGCATGGAATCCTGATCCACGCGAATGATCTGCGCAGCGGGAAAGCGCTCGGCAAGTGCGGCTTCGGTGCGTTCGGTCCCCTGGCCGACTGCAGTGAGCCGGGCCGACTGACAGGTGGGGCAGCGGCTGGTGACGGGGCGCTGGTGATTACAGTGGTGACAGCGCAAATGGCGCGGCGCGTAGTGCAATGTCATACGCGCATCGCAGGCGCCGCAGTCGGCGCTCCAGCCACAGTCAGCACAGATCCACGCGGGGGCGAAACCGCGGCGATTGATAAACACCAGCACCTGTTCACCGCTTTCCAGGGTGCGGCCGATTTCATCAATGGCGAGGGTGCTCAGGCCGGCATCGAGGGGTTGCTGACGAATATCGACGAGCTGAAAATCCGGCAGTTGCGCACCGCCGGTCCGCTGCTGCAGACGCAAATGCCGGTAGCGCCCCTGCAAGGCGTTGTGCAGGGATTCCAGGGACGGCGTCGCGCTGCCGAGCAGGAGCGGGATCTGTCGCCGATGCGCTCTTACCACGGCCAGATCCCGGGCGGAATAGCGCAGACCTTCCTGCTGCTTGAAGGAAAGATCGTGCTCTTCATCAATGATGATCAGTCCCAGCTCCGGCATGGGTGTGAAGATTGCCAGACGGGTTCCGATCACCACCCGCGCTTCGCCGGTTCTCGCCTGATGCCAGTGATCGGTGCGTGCCTTGTCGCTCACATTGGAATGCAAGGCGACCACCGGCACCTGAAACCGCCGCCGGAAGCGACGCAAGGTCTGCGGCGCAAGGCCAATTTCCGGCACCAGCACCAGCGCCTGCCGCCCCGCCTGCAGCACCCGGGCAATCGCGTGCAGATACACTTCGGTCTTGCCGCTGCCAGTGATGCCCTCCAGCAGATAACAGCCGTACTCGTGATAGCGCACCGCGTCCAGCGCCAGTTGTTGCTCTTCGGTGAGGGGCAGAGGTTCTTCCGCGAGCAGCAACGGGGCCGACGGCGGCGTATGTCGATCGTGGTTGGCGGCAAACCGCCGTTGCTCCTCTGCCAGCAGTCCTTTTTTGACCATGGCTTTGAGCACGGACGGCGCCACTTCAAGGCGGGCCAGATCCGCGTCATCCACTGTGCTCTGGCGCAGCAGCACCTGGTGAATCAACTGCTGCTTGGGGCTGCGCCGGAGCGCGGTGTCCGGCAGGCCCTTGCCTTCGGTGGTAAGCGTCCAGACGCGTTTGCAGCGGTCGCTGGTCTGGGGTTTGCGCAAACCCAGAGGCAGGGCGGTGTGGAGCACTTCGCCGGGCGGGTGCTGGTAATAGTTGGCGCTCCAGGCGCACAGCCAGAGCAGGTCTTCCGGGATAACCGGATCGCTGTCGAGTACCTCGGTCACCGGCTTCAGCTTGTGACGCGGAAAACCTGACTGGGACGTCGTGCTGATAACCACCCCCACCAGTGACTGCCCGCCGAAAGGCACCAGCACGCGGGTGCCTGGCTGGATGGTTCGAGCCGGATCCGCAACAGGCGGCAGGTATTCAAAGAGTCGGCGCAAAGGTGAGGGAACGGCAACGAGCAGTATGTCTGACATGAATTATGTGAACGAGATTCCTGAAGTGAAGGGGCCAGGCTGAACCCTCCGCTTGCGCGTGGGGAACTTTCTGGTAGACTGCGCCATCCAAAAAAGCCACCTACCCTGGCGTGCGGTGCCCGGCAAAAGATCGGGTGGCGGCATGCGTTAAATGAGGCAATCGATATGCAAGAGAGCATCCAACCAAAATACGGCGAGCTGACAGCAACCTGCAGCTGCGGCAATGTTATCAAAACCCGGTCCACCATGGCGAAACCGATTTCCATCGAGGTTTGCTCGGAGTGCCATCCGTTCTATACCGGCAAGCAGAAAGTTGTCGACACGGGCGGACGTATCGATCGTTTCAACAAGCGCTTCGCAGGACGCCGCACCACCAAATAATCCCTTCGAGGGAATTCAAGATCTGGCGGAAAAATCCGCTGGAACAAAAAGGGGCCGCAAGGCCCCTTTTTTATTGGCTGGCGTTAGAACAGTTCGTCCGTAGAAATCGCGCCGCCGGTATCTTCCCAGGGGCTGGGGGTGGTGGGGCTACCGTTTTCGAGGCCGGGGACCTGGTCTTCCCTGAAAATTTCAAAAATTGCGTCCGGGTCACCGGTGCGGGCGCGCAGACCGGTTTCCGGGTCGATCCGCACAGTCACCAGGCCGGCGGGTTGTGGCAAGCGTTTTTCGGGGCGATTGCGTAGGGCATCGCTCATGAATTCGATCCAGATGGGTAGCGCCGAGGTGCCGCCATACTCACGGCGACCGAGGGTTTCATAGTTGTCGAAGCCAAGCCAGGCGGTGGTGGCCAGGCCGCCGCCGTAACCGCTGAACCAGGCGTCGGTTGCATTGTTGGTGGTACCGGTTTTGCCGGCCAGATCTGAGCGCCCCAGTGCCCGTGCCTTGGTGGCGGTGCCGCGGGTTACCACGTCGCGCAACATGGAATCCATGATGTAGACGATCTCGCTTTCCACCACTTTGTCCGCGCGGGGGTAATCTTCGGGCTCCAGGGTGCCGGTGAGGGCTTTGACCTTGCGGCTGAGTTCAAAGGGATCACCGTCGAATTCAAAGGGCGCATTCAGTCTCAGCTCCGCCTCTTCCTGCTCGCTCAGCGTGTTGTCCGAATCCTCGTTCTCACAGCCGAAACAGGCCGTCAACGGCAGGGATTCGAACACCGGCTTGCCATCAAAATCGAGAATACGGTCGATATAGTAAGGCTCGACGCGGTAACCCCCATTGGCAAACACGGCGTAGCCGGCGGCAACCTGCAGCGGTGTCATGGCGTGACTGCCCAGAGACAGGGACAGGTCCCGGGGCATGGACGCCGCATCGAAACCGAAACGACTCAGCGTCTCCAGCGCCTTGCTGATGCCGGTGCCTTTAAGAAGGCGAATGGAAACCAGGTTGCGGGAAAGATACAGTGCCTTGCGCAGACGGGTCGGACCGTAAAACTTGCCGCTGTCATTGACCGGTCGCCAGTCGGTTTCAAGTTTGTCGTCCTCAAAGACGATGGGTGCATCATTAATGATGCTTGCCGCGGTGTAACCATTTTCCAGGGCGGCGGTGTAGACAAAGGGTTTGAAATTCGATCCGGGTTGCCGCTTTGCCTGGGTGATCCGGTTGAAGTTGCTGTGATAAAAATCGAGCCCGCCAACCAGCGCCGAAATTGCGCCGTTCGTCGTATTTAATGAAACCAGAGCCGCCTGCGTCTGGGGCAGTTGGTGCAGGTGCCAGACGCCTTTTTCGTCACGTCGGATCCGGACCATGTCACCGAGGCCGACCACGTCTGAGGCGGACGTCGGTTTGGGGCCAACGCTGTTGACGGTCAGGTAGGGCCGCGCGGCGGCAAGGCCCGCCTCCCAGGCGATCGTGACCAGGGATCCATCTTCACGCAGGGCGACTGCTTCCTTCTCCCGAACACCGACAATCGCTACCGGTTCCAGACCGCCATAAGTAGGCACAGGATCAAGGGCTTCCTGCAGTTGTGCATACCAGTCACGGACTACGGCGCGCTCGGGGTCCGGGTCGATCACAAGGCCGGTGCCGCTCGTTTCAATCGTCGGATCCGCTTCGGTCCCCTCGCTGTCAGTGTCAGTGTCAGTGTCATTGATCGGCCGGTTCATACCGCCGACCAGAATTAATTCCGGCACGTCGAATTTCTTCTCTGGCCCACGGTAGCCGTGACGGCGATCGTATTCCAGCAGACCGTCGATTACCGCCTTCTGCGCACTTTCCTGCAGTTCGCTGTCGACGGTGGTGTAAACCCGATAGCCATCGGTATAGGCACCGCGACCAAAGAGCTCCACGGCTTTCTGCCGCGCCATTTCCGCTGCGTAAGCCGCATTGAGTTCTATGCGGCTGCCATGGTAAGTTGCCGACTCCGCTTCGCTGAGTGCCTGCCGGTACTGCGCGTCGGTGAGTTTTCCGAGGCTGTACATGCGGCCGAGGATCCAGTCCCGGCGCTGTAAGGCGCGGGGCGGGTTGGATATAGGGTTCATGGTGGAAGGTGCTTTCGGAATGCCCGCCAGCATGGCCAGTTGGGAAGTCGTCAGTTCATGCAACGACTTGCCGTAATAGACGTTAGCCGCCGCTTCGATACCGTAGGCGCGGTGACCAAGGAAGATGACGTTGACATACAGCTCAAGGATCTCGTTTTTTGTGAGCTCTCTCTCAATTCTCAACGCGAGCAAAATCTCGTTGAACTTCCTCATGAACTCCTGACGGGAACTTAAAAAGAAGTTTCGGGCCACCTGCATCGTGATGGTGGAGCCGCCGCTTTGAATGTCTCCGGAGGTCAGCAACTGTGACGTGGCGCGCAATAAACCTTTGATTGAAACGCCATTGTGTTCATAGAAATGGTCATCTTCTGCGGATAGCAGGGCGTCGATATAACCCTGGGGAATTTCCTCATACTTGACCGGCGTGCGTCTTTGCTCGCCGATTTCGCCGATGAGCTTGCCGTCGACAGAATAGATTCGCAGAGGAGTTTGCAAGCGGATGTCGCGCAAAGTCTCCACAGATGGCAAAGATGGACTAAGGTATAAGTGTGTGCCGAGCAACACTGCAAGAACGCCCCCACATAGACCGAGTACCAACCAGGTAAGTGTAAAAATCGTTTTCTTCAGGTTCATTGGCTAACATCTAGTTGAGTTATCGCACCGACCGTGCCGGGCCGACATTATAGAGGGCTTTTCACGGGTCAGGGCTCCTGGCAGGGATTTTTTTCGGTGCTATACATAATCTGCGCAGCAGTGGATTTTCAGAAAGGAATAGAGCGTGCCTAGCTTGTTTAAAACCAAATTAAAGCCGATGCTTGGCCTGGATATCAGTTCTACCACTATCAAGATGCTGGAATTGAGTCGACATGGAAACGGATATCGTGTTGAGAATTACGCTGTCAAGCCGCTACCCGCAAATGCGGTAGTGGAGAAAAACATCAACGATGTCGAAGCGGTGGCGCAAGCGGTCAAGGCCACCATTCAGTCCTCCAAAACCAAGCTTCGGGACGCCGCGGTTGCCGTGCCTGGCTCCGCCGTCATTACCAAAGTCATTGAAATGCCTTCGGGCCTGAATGACGACTCTCTCGAACTGCAGATTTCCCTCGAAGCCGATCAATACATTCCGTATCCGCTTGAAGAAGTTGCGATGGATTTCAACGTGCTCGGCCCCTCAGACAAGTCACCGGAAATGGTGAAGGTGCTGATCGCGGCATGCCGCAGTGAAAATATCGAAATGCGTACCAGCGTGCTGGAACTGGCCGAACTCAAGCCGCGCGTCATTGACGTGGAAGCGTTCACCATGGAGCGCGCCTTCGAACTGATCCGCGACCAATTTGCCGACCAGCAGGATCAGGTCGTTGCGATTGTCGACATCGGCTCGACCATGACTACTCTCAGTGTGCTGGTGGATGGCAAAACGGTGTATACCCGGGAGCAATTGTTTGGCGGCAGACAGCTGACCGAAGAAATCCAGCGGCGCTACGGTTTGTCCGAAGAAGAAGCGGGCCTTGCGAAAAAGCAGGGAGGGTTGCCGGATGATTATGAACCGGAAGTTCTGGAACCGTTTCGGGACAACGTGGTGCAACAGGTAACCCGATCGCTGCAGTTTTTCTTTTCGTCCAGTCAGTTCAACGATGTGGATCACATCCTGCTCGCCGGTGGTGTGGCATCGCTGCCCGGACTGGCGGAAGTAATTGAGGAAAAACTGGGAACGCCCGCTACGGTGGCGAACCCATTTGCCAATATGTCAGTGTCGTCGCGCGTCAATTCAGCTGTGCTGGCCAACGACGCCCCGTCGCTGATGATTGCAACCGGATTGGCGCTTAGGAGCTTTGATCTCGATGGCTAGAATCAACTTGTTGCCCTGGCGAGAAGAATATCGTCAGGAAAAGAAAAAGGAATTCCAGGTGCAGTTGTTCGGCCTGAGTCTGCTGGCGGTGATCTGCTGCTACAGCTGGATCGGCATCGTCAATGGAAAAATTGAGAACCAGGGTGAGCGCAACAGTATTCTCCAGACGGAAATTACCGCCCTGGACAAAAAAGTTGCCGAGATCAGCGAGCTCAAGAAAAAGCGCGAAGACCTGATTGCACGGATGAAAGTCATTCAGGATCTGCAGGGTACCAGGCCGACGATCGTGCGGTACTTTGACGAAATGGTCCGCTCGGTACCCGATGGAATATTTTTCAATTCCATTACCCGTAAAGGGGACCTGATTACCGTTATCGGCATTACTGAGTCCAGCAATCGTGTTTCCACTTTCATGAGAAATATCGATTCCTCGGAGTGGTTCAGTAACCCGAATCTGAGATCAATCAAAGCCAACGCTGCGTACGGCGATCAGGCGGCAGAGTTTCATCTCCAGCTGAAAACCGCTCTGCCAGTGGATCAGCAGCCAGAGGGAGGCGCGTAGTATGGCGGGCTTGTCAGAACAACTGGAACAACTGAAGAACATCAATCTGTCGGACATGGACTGGCACAGGGTAGGTGTATGGCCCCTGGCTGGACGTATTGCAGTTTTTGTACTCGTGATACTCGCCATTTTCGTCGCAGCGTATTTTTTCTTTGTGAAAGAAAAAAACCTGGAATTGGAAAGCGCAGAGCGCAACGAGCAGACATTGAAAGGCACTTTTGAAAAAAAGGCGCATGAAGCAGCAAATCTTGATAAATATTTGCAGCAGATGGCCGAAATGGAAGAGTCATTCGAAGCTTTGAAAAAGCAGTTGCCGAAAGACACAGAAGTACCTGGCCTGCTCGAGGATATTGACGAGAAAGGTGTGGCCAGCCGATTGAATATCGAGAGCATTACCCTGCAGCCGGAAAAAACATCGGAGTTTTATGTGGAGCTTCCCATAGAAGTAAAAGTATCGGGTGGATACCACGAATTTGGAGCCTTTGTGAGTGGTGTGGCAGGTATGCCGCGGATTGTGACCTTGCATGATTTTGGAATCGAGAAGGACAAAAAATCAGGCAAGCTCGACATGACCATCCAGGCAAAAACTTACCGGTATATTGAGCAGGAATAATTGAAATGCGTGGATTATATACTTGTTCACTTGCTCTGCTGCCTCGGGTTGTGGGTTTGAGTCTGGTGATCGTTGCAACAGGATGTGCTTTCGAGAGTAGTCACAGCGACTTGCGAAACTACATTGACGACGTAAAAAGCAAGCCGGTAGGCGCCATAGAGCCACTGCCGCCGCTGCGTACTTACGATCCCTATGTGTACAACGTGACTGCCAAGCGCAGTCCTTTTGACCCGCCGGTGGAAGTCAAGCAGTTGTCGCGCGTAGGCGATCCGAAGATAGCGCCGGATCGCAACCGGGAGAAAGAATATTTAGAGTCGTTCAGAATTGACACGCTTTCCATGGTGGGAACCATGCAGAATCGCGGCGTTCTCTGGGTACTCGTAAAGGATGGTGATGATCGAATCAATCGCGTCACTGTGGGCAATTATATGGGTAAAGACCACGGCAAGATCGTGTCCGTCATGCCCACTCAAATTGACCTGATGGAGATAGTGTCCGACGGTTTGGGTGGCTGGCTGCAACGACCGCGGACTTTGAAATTATCTGAGAAGGAATAACTGGCATGTTGGTAGGTCATAAAAAATTCGCTGGGATCCTCGTTGGCGCGAGTCTGTTACCGGTTTGTAGCTGGGCGGCTGAGCTGCGGGACATTCGTTTTGCGGAATTGCCGGGTGAGCGCGTGGAACTGCGCCTGCAGTTTGATGAATTGCCATCGAATCCCACGGGGTACACCATTGAGCAGCCGCCGCGTATCGTGCTGGATTTTCCGGATGTGGACAATGTGCTGAAGAACAAGCGCTTTCCCATCAATATCGGTGATGTCAGTGGTGCCGTGGTGGTCTCCGGCGGAGGCCGTACCCGCCTGATCGTCAATACCGAAAGCCCCATGCCCTACACCGCGCGCGTTGACGGCCAGACCTACGTCGTCGAAGTCGGTACTTCTTCGGTGGATGGCGTATCGGCCATTCCCGCCGCGAAGACCATCGACTCCGTCGCAGCCAGCGCAGTGGTAAAGCCCGCCAGTGAAAAGAAAAGCCGCTTCGATGATATGAAATCGTCGATCAGCAACATTGATTTCAGACGCGGTGCTGCAGGCGAAGGCCGGGTTATCGTGTCATTGAGTAATCCGAATGTCGGCATCGATATTGAAGAAGTCGCCGGCGGCATCGAAGTGAGTTTCCTCAATACTGGCTTGCCAGGTGAGCTCAATCGCAAACTCGATGTCACCGACTTCGCCACGCCGGTGAAAATGATTGCCCCCAATACCAACAAGCAGAGAACTGCCCTGAGCATTCGCGCTACGGGTGATTACGATTACATGGCGTATCAGGCTGACAGCGAATATGTGATCAGCATCAAGCCGCAGACTGCAGCCGACATCGCCAAGAAAAAAGAAGCCTTTGCCTACACCGGTGAAAAACTGTCGCTGAACTTCCAGGACATCGCCGTTCGTAACGTATTACAGATCATCGCCGATGTTACCTCGCTTAACCTCGTGGCCAGTGACACGGTGCAGGGCAGCATCACGCTGCGCCTGGATAATGTTCCCTGGGATCAGGCGCTGGATATCGTGCTGAAAACCAAGGGTCTGGACAAGCGCCAGATGGGTAATGTCCTGATGGTTGCGCCAGCGGCGGAAATCGCCGAGCGTGAGCGTCAGGAGCTGGAGACCAAGAAGCAGCTGGAAGAGCTTGCGCCCCTGCGTACCGAATACATCCGGGTCCGCTATGCGAATGCCCGTGAACTGTTCGAGTTGTTCATTCCGCAAGGTGGTCAGGGTGGCGGCGCCGGTGGCGGTGGCGGTGGTGCCGGGATCGGCAGCGATCGCAATTCCACAGGCACCATTCTGTCCGAACGCGGCCAGGCCATTGTGGACGAGCGCACCAACTCCATTATCCTTACGGACACCGAGGAAAAAATCGACGCCTTCCGCCGTATCGTTGATCAGATCGACATCCCGATCCGTCAGGTGATGATCGAGGCGCGGATTGTGATTGCCAATACCGACTTCCGCCGCGAGCTGGGCGCGTCGCTGGGCCAGGGCGTCATGGTGAACTCGGATAACAACCGTACCCTGAACATCATCACCGGTCGCGGTCTGGATTCTGATGATATTGACTACAACGACGATGGCAGCATCGAAGTGGAAACCGAGCCCTTCTACAATCTGGCGGTCACCGGTGAGAGTGCGTCACGCTTTGCGTGGAACCTGATCCGGGACAACGTCTTCCTCGGCCTGGAACTGTCGGCACTGGAAGACTCCGGTTATGCAGAAATTGTCAGCCAGCCGAAAGTCATCACTGGCGATAAACAGCAGGCCAGCATAGAATCGGGTACCGAAATTCCCTACCGGGATGCATCCTCGGCTTCGGGTGAAGGTGGTGGCGTCGCAGCAACCGTGTCATTCAAGAAGGCATTGCTCAAGCTGGACGTAACTCCGCAGATCACTCCGGATGACAAGATCATCATGGATCTGATCATCAACCAGGATTCGCCCGGTGAGAACACGATTGCGGGACCGACCATCGATACCACCAAACTGGAAACCCAGGTGCTGGTTCCCGATGGACAGACAGTGGTACTCGGCGGTATCTTCACCAACAACGTGATCACCAGCCAGTCCAAAGTACCCCTGCTGGGCGATGTACCGGTACTCGGCCGTCTGTTCCGTAGGGACATAAGCCACGAAGATAAGCGCGAGCTGCTGATTTTCATCACCCCGCGCATCATGTCGAACGGAGTAAACGACTAAACGTGATTCAAAACCTAGTACTTGTCGGCCCCATGGGGGCCGGCAAATCCACTGTTGGCAAACTTCTCGCCGCCCGCCTCAACTATGTCTACGTCGATACCGACCACCTTATTGAAGAGCGCACCGGGGCGGATATTCCATGGATTTTTGACGTTGAGGGCGAGGCCGGCTTTCGAATCCGCGAAACCTCCGTACTGGAAAGTCTGCTGGGGTGTCAGCAGAAAGTAATCGCCACCGGCGGTGGCATTGTCGTGACGCCGAACAATCTTCCCCTGTTAAGAGAGCTGGGCACGGTTTTTTATCTGACGGCTTCAATCGATCAGCTTTTCAGCAGAACGGCCAAAGACAAGAAGCGGCCGTTGTTGCAAGTCGCCAATCCGCGGGAGCGGATTATCAATTTGCTGCAGGAGCGGGATCCGCTTTATCGCCAGGTCGCCCATCACGCGGTCGACACCGACGGGCGCAGCAGCAAGTGGGTGGCCCAGTACATTTCCGAGCAATTCTTCAACGCCCGCTGACAGGCGCGCCATCGACACTTTCGCAGCGCTTACCGGGGTCAACCCGGCTTGTCTTGGCCTGACGTATCGCATACTCTGCCGGTCTTTCCCATTAACGAAGGCATGCGATTTTATGGCCCACGAAACCCTCACCGTCGAACTGGGGGCGCGGAGTTATCCCATTTTCATTGGTTCGGGACTGCTGGGGCAGCCTGGGCTGGTGCAGCCGTTTGTGCAATCCGGGCAGGTTCTGGTGGTCACCAATACCACCGTGGCACCGCTATACCTTGAACAGGTGCGGCAATGGCTGCAGCAATCCTCTACGGCAATCCTGCAGCTGGAAACCTTCAGCCTCGCAGATGGTGAACAGCACAAACATCTGGCCTCCGTCGAGCAGATTTTCGACCGGCTTCTGGAACTCGGATTTAACCGCAAGGCGCTGATCGTCGCCCTTGGCGGTGGGGTGGTGGGAGATATGGCCGGCTTCGCGGCGGCCTGTTATCAGCGCGGTGTTCCCTTCCTGCAGATCCCCACCACACTGCTTTCGCAAGTCGATTCGTCTGTGGGCGGTAAAACCGGTGTCAACCATCCCCGCGGCAAAAATATGATCGGCGCTTTCTATCAGCCGGAAGCGGTGTTTATCGACACCGACGTCCTGCAGACCTTGCCCGAGCGCGAGCTGGCGGCCGGCCTGGCGGAAGTGATCAAGTACGGCCTGATTGCCGATGCGGAATTTTTCGTCTGGCTGGAGCAGAACATCGAGCGGTTGCTGCGCAAGGATGCCGAAGCCTTGCAGTACGCCATCCGGCGCTCCTGCGAGATCAAGGCGGACGTGGTCTCCCAGGACGAAAAGGAATCCGGATTGCGCGCCATTCTCAATCTCGGTCACACCTACGGGCACGCAATCGAGACGGAAATGGGCTACGGCACCTGGTTGCACGGGGAAGCCGTGGCAGCGGGCATGGTGATGGCGTGCGAGCTTTCCCAGGCGCTGGGCTGGCTGGCGCCGGAGGTGACCGAACGCGCACGGCAGCTGATTCGCAAAGCGCAGTTGCCCATCGCGCCGCCGCCGGGAATGTCTGGCAACGCCTTCGAACGCCATATGCAAGTGGACAAGAAGGTGCTGGACGGACGTATACGTCTGGTGCTGCTGAAGGGGCTGGGGCGGGCAACCGTCACGAGCGATTTCGAGCCTCGGCATGTTGCAGAACAACTGGCCGCACTGGACCGCGCAGCCGACTGAGCGCGCCCTGGCGAACCTCGGCGCCCGGCCGGTCCGATTCATCAATCCTTTGGGGCTGCTTATGAACAGCATTGCGAACGCTCCCTATTCCAGCTTCGAGCGGGGCCCGGAACTGTTACTCACGCCGACCTGGCAGATCCTGCGTCAGCAGATACTGCATCTGGCCCAGTTCGGAGGCGGGGTGCAGGTCATCTGCGGACCGGAAGGGGCGGGCAAATCGACCTTTCTCGCCTTCCTGCAAAAGGCCGCGGATTCCGAAGGTTTCTATAGCTGGCAGGTCCCGGCTCACTGTGACAATGCCACCCTGTTTCGCCATATGCTTGAAGCCCTCGGCCTGCGGCCCGGGCCTCAGGCCGGCGCCGGCGAGCTGATTTATTCCCTGCGCAACTACGCCCAGAGCCTTGAGCGGTCGCGGCAACGGCTGGTGTTTGCCTTTGATGACGCCCACCATCTGGGCAATTCGGAACTGGCGGCTCTCATCAGCGTCTTGCAGGGCAATTCCGAATCGGGGTTCGGGCTGCACTTTATCTTGCTGGCCTTGCCGGGGCTCGCCGAGCGTATCGACGAGCTGCATCTGGTGGATGTGTCCGTCCAGGACATGCAGTTGCCGCCGTTTTCCCCGGCTGAACTCAACACCGTATTCAGCAACACCTTTCTGGCTGCCGGTGAACCCCTGACGTTGCATGGTGAGGCGCTCGAACGGGTCTGGGTACAGTCCGAGGGCTTGCCGGGGCGTGCCCTGGACATGGCGCGAGCGCTGAAAACCCGGCCGCAGGAAGAGGCGCCGCCGCCAGCCCCTCAGGGATTTCGCATTGCCGGACTGCCGATCTGGCACCTGGCGGCGGTGGGATTGCTGCTGGTGTTGTGGGCGCTGTTTTTCCGTGACGACGGCGAGTCCGGAGACGGCAGCGCCATTGCCGACGGCACCGCCGAAAACCCGCGGCGCAGCGTACCCATTGAAATTATTGAAAATCCCCGTCCGGGGCGCACCGGTGCGACCGGTGCCGCACCGGTTGCTGAAACCACCGCCACGACCGCTGCGGCCCTGGAAGCCACGCCGACTGAGCGTCTGGACAATACTGCAGACAGCGTTTCAGGAACGGCCAGCGTTACAGGAGCTGCCGCCGGAAATGCCCCGGAAAATGTTGATACTGCAACTGCAGCAGGTGGCGTTGCACTTCCCCAGAGCGCGCCTGGGCGTGCGGCTCCGGCAGATCCGGCGCCCGAGTCTGCCGCTGCCCCCGACGCTTCTGCGACCGGTGCTCCCGTTGTCGAACCTGTCGATGAAGCTGTAAATGAAACCGTTGATACAGCGCCGGCATCCACGCCTGAGCCGGCCAATGCCGCCGCCGACATGAAGGAAATTGTCGAAAAGGGCGAAAAAGCGTTGCTTGGGCTGACGTCATCGGGCTATGTTTTGCAGCTGATGGCTACCACAACCGAGAATTCCCTGCGAGAGTATGTGGCGCGCCAGCCCAATCGGGCGAACCTGCTGGTACACAGGGCCAGCCGCGATGGCCGGCACATGTATCTGCTGGTGGAAGGGTTCTATGCCGACAAGGATGCAGCCCTGTCCGCCATCAACAACCTCCCCGCGGAGCAGCAGGCGGGGCGGCCATGGCCGAAAAACGTGAGTGTGATTCATCAGGAAATCAGACAGGTTCGCAGAAATTAGACCGGGTTTGCCGCTATAAAGGGATTGAGTAAACAGTCGGACTTGCCAAGACCCGTCTGAGTGGTTAATATTTCGCGCCCATTTTCAGGTAAGCCCCTTCATTCAGGGGCTTTTTTGTCTGCGTCCGGTGAGGTTCGAATACGTCGGGCGTGGTCCATGCGGGATAAAGTCGAGTCTGCACGGCGTCAATGCCGCCAGTGCGGCTTTGTCGACTCTGACGGTTGGATACGGGTCGTTTGTACAGGTAATTTGATAAACGTAATTTGATACAGGTAATTTGATACAGGTCGTTTGATAGAGGTAAACAGAAACCGTCACTAACGTCGTTTCTGTTCAGGGTGGGTCCGGCCCGGTCGGGTGCGCCAGTTGTTCCATATACCAAGAAGTGATACGCCTATGAGTAAGGGTCTTTATCGGATAGATGAATTCAAAGACAACTGCGGATTTGGTCTCATTGCCCATTTGAAGGGCGAGGTCAGTCACCGGTTGTTGAAAACCGGCATACGCGCACTCACCTGCATGACCCATCGCGGCGGTATCGCAGCCGACGGCAAAACCGGCGATGGCTGTGGATTGCTCATTCAAAAACCGGATTCCTTCCTCCGCCAGATCGCCGCCGAGGAGCTGAATTTCACTTTGGGTGCCCGGTACGGCGTAGGTGCCGTGATGATGAGCCGGGATCCGCATATGCAGAGGAGGGCCCGCGACGTAGTGGCTTCAGTGCTTGCAGCCCAGGGAATGTCAGACATTTCCTGGCGCAAGCTACCAACCAACGATTCCTGTCTCGGTCCCATCGCCAAAGCAAGCCTCCCCGAAATTTTCCACATCTACATCAATTCCGACGCTGACTCAGATCAGACGCTCAACGCCAAACTGTTCATCGCTCGACGCAAAATCGAAAATCTCCTCGTCTCAGACCAGAATTTTTATATCACCAGCCTCTCGGCCAACGTCCTGTCCTACAAAGGGCTGATGATGCCCGTCGACTTGCCGAAGTTTTATCTCGACCTTGCCGATGAACGGCTGGAAACGGCCATCTGCGTTTTCCATCAGCGCTTTTCGACCAACACCATGCCCCGCTGGCCGTTGGCGCAGCCGTTTCGCATGCTCGCCCACAACGGCGAAATCAACACCATTACCGGCAACCGCAACTGGTCAGTGGCCCGCACTCCGAAATTCCAGACAGAACTGCTGCCCGACCTGGCCGAGATCTCGCCGCTGGTGAACCGCACGGGCTCGGACTCCTCCAGTCTGGACAACATGCTCGAGTTGCTGGTGATCGGCGGAATGGACCTGCACCGGGCCATCCGCATGCTGGTGCCGCCGGCCTGGCAGAATGTCGAGACCATGGATGAGCAGTTGCGTGCCTTCTACGATTACAGCTCAATGCACATCGAACCCTGGGACGGCCCGGCCGGGCTGGTGATCACCGATGGCCGCTACGCCGTGTGTACTCTTGATCGCAACGGCCTGCGCCCGTCCCGCTGGGTCATCACCAACGACGACATCATTACCGTCGCCTCCGAAGTCGGCGTGTATGACTACGACCCGGCGGACGTGGTGGCTAAAGGCCGGCTCGGCCCCGGCCAGATCCTGTCGGTGGATACCCTGACAGGCACGCTGCACCACACCCAGGATATTGACGACCAGCTGAAAAGCGGTCGCCCGTATGCGGAGTGGATGAAGAAACATGCGGTGCGGATCGAGTCGAGCCTGACGAAAGCCAAACCGGAAATCGGTTTGAACGCCGACGACATCCGGTTGTACATGAAGATGTTCAACACCACTTACGAGGAATGCGATCTGGTGCTGCGCCCGTTGGCGGAGTCGGGCCAGGAAGCCGTGGGGTCCATGGGAGACGACACGCCCATGGCCGTGCTGTCACAGAAAATACGACCGCTATACGACTTTTTCCGGCAGCAGTTTGCCCAGGTCACCAACCCGCCCATCGACCCCCTGCGCGAAGCCATCGTCATGTCCCTGGAGACGTGTCTGGGGCGGGAGCTTTCGGTTTTCGATGAGACCGAAGCGCATGCGGACCGCATCATTCTGGCGAGCCCGGTCCTGTCACCGGCGAAATACCGCGCCCTGCTCAAAGTTCACAAAAAGAGCGCCAGCCACCAGCATTTCAGCCTGCTTTACAACCCCGTGGAGAAAAACCTGCGGCAGGCCATTCACGATCTGCTGGACGAGGTAGTTGCCGCGGTGCGTGCCGGTAAGGTGTCCATTATCCTCACCGACTTCGAGCTGCAGGACGGCCTGATTCCCGTTCACGCCCTGCTGGCCACCGGCGCCGTGCACCACAAGCTCACCCACCTGGGGCTGCGCTGCGATGCCAACATCATTGTCGAGACTGCAACGGCGCGCGATCCCCACCACGTGGCGGCACTCATCGGCTATGGCGCCACGGCGGTTTACCCGTACCTGAGTTATCACATCATCAACCACCTGGTGGCCTCCGGCGACCTGCTGGTGGATATCAACACCGCTTACCGGAACTACACCAAAGGCATCGACAAGGGCCTTTTGAAAATCCTCTCGAAAATGGGGATCACCAGCGTAACGTCGTACCGCGGCGCCCAGCTGTTTGAAGCCATCGGCCTGAACGAAGAGGTGATCGAAACCTGCTTCGAAGGCACTGCCAGCCGTATTCAGGGGGCCGGTTTCGAGGATCTGGAAGAGGATCAGAAAACCCTGGCCGGCCACGCAATCCGCGCCCGCAAACCCATCTCGCCCGGAGGTGTACTCAAATACGTGCACGGACAGGAGTACCACGCGTACAACCCGGACGTGGTACAGGGACTGCACGCAGCGGTCCGGTCAGGCGACTATGCGGCCTGGCGAGATTACGCCGCCCTGGTCAACAACCGTCCGGTCGCAACATTGCGCGATCTAATGAAAATCAGGGGCGGCATCACACCGGTTCCACTGGAAGAAGTCCAGCCACTGGAAAGTCTTTTCAAATGTTTTGATTCAGCGGGCATGTCATTAGGTGCCCTGTCACCCGAAGCCCACGAGGCACTGGCAGAAGCCATGAACAGCCTCGGCGGGCGTTCCAACAGTGGCGAAGGCGGGGAAGACCCGGCGCGCTACGGCACCAGCAAAGTCTCCAAGATCAAACAGGTGGCATCCGGGCGATTCGGCGTCACCCCGGCCTATCTTGTTAACGCGGAAGTGTTACAGATCAAGGTTGCCCAAGGGGCCAAACCGGGCGAAGGCGGCCAGTTACCCGGCGGCAAGGTCAACGCTTTGATCGCCCGCCTGCGGTACTCGGTACCCGGCGTCACCCTCATTTCTCCGCCGCCCCATCACGATATCTATTCCATCGAAGATCT
>CAZJKJ010000065.1:0-19798 GCA_964546435.1 uncultured Cellvibrionaceae bacterium | reverse complement strand
GAGTGGCGAACGAATAATAAATTACCGCTTCAGAGCCACCGGGACAGAACCTGTTCCAGCTGCCGCTGAACTGTTGCGCGCCGACAACGAGCAATTTCTGAATCCGTTACGAATCCGGACCGTCGAAACTCTCGCGCTGGGCTTCTTCCTGTTCGGCGAGCACGGCTTTGATTTCCTCCAGAACCGCGTCGACATCGGCAAGTTCGTCATCGACATCACAGTGACCTGTCAGGGGAACCCCCTCATAGAGCTCGCCGGCTTCGTACAGCGTCCAGATTTCTTCTGCATATCGGGTAGTGAGCAATTCCGGTGCAAACTGGCCGTAATAACGGGTGACGTTGATAACGTCGCGCATCAGGAAGGCTTTGGCGCTGTTGTTGGCGGAGGCGTTGATGGCCTGGGGGAGGTCGATCACGATAGGTCCGGTTTCATTGACGAGGATATTAAACTCGGACAGATCCCCGTGGATGATGCCCACACACAGCATGCGTGCGATGGTATCCATCATGATCGTGTGATCTTCGATGGCCTGCTCCGACGGCATCACGACATCCCCCAGCCTCGGCGCAACATGGCCGTCACTGTCGATGATCAATTCCATCAGCAGGACGCCGTCGACGCAGACTATGGGGCGCGGTACGCGGATGCCGGCGGCTGCGAGTTTGAACAGTGCATCCACCTCGGCATTTTGCCAGCTGCTTTCGCGTTCCTCCCGACCGTAGCGGGAACTCTTTTCCATGGCGCGGGCACGCCGGCTGTTGCGGGACTTGCGGCCTTCGTTGTACTGGGCGGCCTTTTTAAAACTGCGGGCGGCCGAATCTTTGTAGACTTTGGCGCACCGGATTTCACCCTGGCTTCGGACTACATAGACATCTGCTTCTTTACCGCTCATCAGCCGGGTTATTACCTCATCGATGAGGCCTTCTTCAAGCAGGGACTGGAGCCGCGGGGGTGTTTTCATATAGATACCTGGATTGGTCCGACGGCCATTCTGCTTGAGTCCTGGGAAGATGTCAGCCGGGCACGCCGAACCGCATGCCCATATTGTTGCGGAACCGTATTCAGCCCGGCGAAAAGACTCCGCTCAAGGCATCCTGGCTTGCGAGATATTCGTCATACGTTCCCTGAAAATCCATGAGTTCCCGGTTTTTGATTTCGATGATCCGGGTCGCCAGTGACGAGACGAACTCCCGGTCGTGACTGACGAAAATCAGGGTTCCCTCGTAATGCTCAAGCGCGAGGTTCAATGCCTCGATCGCCTCGACATCCAGGTGGTTGGTGGGCTCGTCCATGATCAATACGTTGCTGTCCATCAGCATCAATTTGCCAAACAGCAGCCGGTGTTTCTCACCGCCCGAGCAGTTTGCTGCCTTCTTCGCAAAATCGTTGGCGGAAAACAGCAGCCGCCCCAGTGTGGCCCGAACAATCTGATCATCGTGCTTAGGCTTGCGCCACTGGCTCATCCACTCGAACACCGTCAGTTCGTTCTCGAAATCGGCGCTGCTGTCCTGGGGAAAATACCCGATATTCGCGCTTTCCGCCCATTGGATTTTGCCGCGATTCGCCGGAATTTCGTTGACGAGACAACGCAGCAGGGTCGTCTTGCCGGCACCGTTTTCCCCGATGATGGCGAGCCGGCTGCCCGCCTCCAGAATCAGGTTGCCGCCGCGAAACAGGGGTTCGCCATCGAAACCATGGGCAAGATTTTCCAGAATCACGGCCTGGCGGTGCAGCTTCTTCTCCTGCTTGAAGCGAATGAAAGGGCTGACACGGCTCGAAGGCTTAACTTCTTCCAGCTGGATTTTTTCCATTCGCCGGGCCCGCGAGGTGGCCTGTTTGGCTTTGGAGGCGTTGGCGGAGAAGCGGCTGACGAACTGTTGCAGGTCCGCGAGTTCCGCTTTCTTTTTCGCATTTTCAGACATCAGCCGTTCCCGCGCCTGGGTGGACGCCAGCATGAAGTCATCGTAGTTGCCCGGATAGACCCGCAGCTCACCGAAATCGATATCGGCCATGTGGGTACACACCGCGTTCAGGAAATGACGATCGTGGGAGATGATCACCATGGTGCTGTCACGCTCATCGAGGAGCTTTTCCAGCCAGCGGATGGTGTGGATGTCCAGGTTGTTGGTGGGCTCATCCAGCAACAGGATATCGGGATCGGCAAACAAAGCCTGGGCCAGCAGTACCCGCAATTTCAGGCCCGGTGCCACTTCGCTCATCGGGCCGTACAACAGCGGCTGCGGAATACCCGCGCCTAGCAGGATGTCTCCGGCCCGCGCTTCGGCACTGTAACCGTCCAGTTCGGCGAAGCGGACCTCAAGATCGGCCACGCGCATGCCCTCTTCTTCCGTCATTTCGGCCAGTCCGTAAATCCGGTCACGCTCCTGCTTGAGCTCCCACAGTTCCTTGTGGCCCATGATCACGGTATCGATCACCGAATACTGTTCAAACGCGAACTGGTCCTGATGCAGTTTGCCGATGCGCATGTTCGGTGCCACCGACACGTTGCCGGCCGTGGGGATCAGGCTGCCGTCCAGGATTTTCATGAAAGTGGACTTGCCGCAGCCATTGGCGCCGATCAGTCCGTAGCGATTGCCATCGCCAAACTTGACGGAGATGTTTTCAAACAACGGCTTGGCGCCGAACTGCATGGTGATATTAGCGGCGGTAATCAAAACGGTATCCTGGCGGGTCAGATCAAAAAATGGTCAGATAAAAGGGCGGCTACTATAGGGGGAACGCGCAGGTAAGTCGAGAGGCTTCGGCAAACGCTTTGAACCGATACGACCCCCGACACACTTGCACCGGCCGAAGCTTTACAGCGGTATAAGGGATGTCACAGGCGGTTTACGATTTCCGTACCCATGCGTATCAATTGTCCCGGCCCGTGGTCTCCGTGGCAAATCCAGCCCACACCATCAATGCAGATACTGACGTTGGCATAAATCTTTCGTTTCACTTCTACTTTCGCGCCGCTGGCCGCTTCCAGGCGCGCGGAGATGCGCTCCTCCAGGGTCTTCAGGCGACCAAGGCGTTTCTGCAGTATGCGCTGCGCCCGCCGGATGCGAGTGACCTTTTCTTCCGAGGCCGGGGTGTGAGCCCCCTGAATCAGTGTACGCAGCGCCTCATTGAGCTTTTTCATGTTGGCGTCGCACGCCGCCATTTCTTCCCGCAACGAGGCCCGCAGCTTACGTTTACACGGCAAGCGTCCCACCACCACTTCACCGGCCACACTGGCCTCACTTCCCAGGATATTGGCGACAAGCACGCGCCCCGCTTTCGCAAAACCGCCGATAAGCGCGCCTTTGCCGGTGGGCTGACCCAGCCGGAGATCTCTACCTGCCGCCAGCTGGGACTGCAAGGCATACTCGCGTACCGTCAGGTCCACCCCGGCCGTCACTTTGGCAAGGTTGATGTACTTGGCGCTGAAGTTCTGACCGGCACGCAGGCGCGTCGCCAGGTTCATCTGACCACCCGGCTCGCGACCCCGGTTTTCCCCCAATACACCCCCATTGATCAACAGGTCTTTGCCGGCCATGACCACGGCTTTTTCGACCATACCCCGCACCACCACGTCGCCCGTCGCCCGCACAAAAAAGCCACTGGTGACGTCACCCTGTACTTCGACTGATCCGTCGAATTCAATATTCCCGGTCGACAGATCCACGTTCTTCACCCGCAGCACCGGGTCGACGCGCACGCCCTGGCGCAGAATCACAGGGTGCCCCTTGATCGTCGCACGCAAGACATTGGGGTCATCCGGATCGGCTTCCGCGCCCACGCAGTCCTTGTCAAAAAACAGCTCCTTGCCGGCAACTGCCGGCAGCGGCTCACCAACCACATTGATCCCCGCTTTACCGGGCGTAGGCGGAACCCTGCGCATCAGCGGCACACCGATCTCTACCACTACGAAGTCATGCAACTGATGCATGTCCACCCGGCCGGTTTCATCTTCCTGCAGGGCAACACTGAGAACCGGTTTGATCAGGGATTCGAAGACGCTGTCCACGCCGGGTTCCGGCAGCAGCGCCTTTGCCACCACTTTGCGATTGGCCAGGCCCTGCTCCAGGGCTTCATTGAGTTCCGGTTGCAGCCAGCAGTCCTGGGGTACCGCCAGATCCGTCAACTCCTGTTGCAGCTGCTCCCGGCTGACTTTTTCGCCCCCGCAGGCAGGGTGTAACGTGAGATAAACCATCCGTTTGTCATCGCTGACCTGCCACACGGTGGCGGCGTCGCGGCGTTCTGCAATGACGTATGCGCCTGTTTCTGCTTGATTTGCTCGCTGCACCACGGCTTCCAGCGCCGCATCGGTCGCATATAGCTCCGCCAGCCCCTCGTCGCGCAGCAGTGCGCGCAATCGGTGGATGTTCCAGGGCCTGGCTTCGAGGGAAGGAATCAAAACCGCCTCGACCGTACGGGAGGCGTCGTCATAACTGAGCTTAATGAGGGACGCGCGAATTGGCGGCGAAACCGGTGCTTCTGGCTGCCGGTCCCCGACCGATGTTGTCGGCTCCTCAGGAGGAGCCGGCGTGACGGGAATGTCATTGACGTCCATATCAACAGCCTAGCACACGCCTAAGGATTCGGCCGACACCCAGCAACGGCGCCGCTTCATCGCTCTCCCCGGCTTCCAGAGTCGGGTTTGCGCGGCACCGCCCGGGGGGTGCCCGCGTTTTTGCGACCTGGTTCCTCGACTATTGAGATTCCCATAGTTCAAATACTTGCTTGACTTCTCTGCGGCATCTCTATACCTTGGCCATCAGCTTGAAGAAGATCTGATTGACCAACTCCATTTCGCTGCATTACTCGTAATTCTCGTCCTGTAGTTTTTAGATTGGTTTCGAAGTTAGCGACTAATTTTAAAAAATTAGCTCTTTCTGTTTTTCTAGCACAAACTCAGCTTTTATTGGCTGAAAACAAATTTTTACAGGATTACGATTATGTCCAATACAGTTACCGGTACCGTCAAATGGTTCAACGAATCTAAAGGTTTCGGCTTTATCGAGCGCAGCGGCGGCCCAGATGTGTTCGCACACTTCAGCGCCATCAGCGGTTCAGGCTTCAAGACTCTGGTTGAAGGTCAACAGGTGTCTTTCACCGTGACCCAAGGTCAGAAAGGTCCGCAAGCCGAGAATATCGTCGCCGTCTAAGGCCTCGAACAGCGAATACCGAAAAAGGCGAGCGCCGCAAGGGCTCGCCTTTTTTGTTTCCGCCTTTCATGCCCATACCATGGCTGTCTGCCAAACGGACGGTCTGCCACACGGACCGGCCCTGGACCGTCAGATGAATCGTGCCCGAAAGGATTTACCTTTGAGCTTGCCCTGATTAATCAGGTCGAGTGCGGTGCGGGCGTGTTCGCGTTTCACTGCGACGAACGCACGTTGATCGTAAAGATGAATTTTTCCCACATCACTGCCCTGCAAGCCGTCGGCCGCGGTGAGTGCACCGAGAATATCTCCCGGTCGCAGTTTCTGTTTCTTGCCGCCGTCAATTTCCAGGGTCGCCATCGGTGCCTTGAATGCCGGCTGTTTCAGCTGGTTAGTGTCGGGCAGGGCACGCTCAAGAAGCGGCTGTCCCAGCATTTCCTCCAGGCGCTCCAGCTTGAACCGCTCCTTTGACTCGAGCAGTGTGATCGCCTTGCCGCTACTGCCCGCACGCCCGGTGCGCCCTACCCGGTGAACATGCACTGCCCGCTCCCGGGCGATCTGGAAGTTCAGCACCAGATCCACCGCCTCAATATCCAGCCCCCGCGCCGCGACATCGGTGGCAACCAGCACCGATACGCTTTTGTTGGCGAACGTCACCAGTGTCTGATCGCGCTCCTTCTGCTCCATATCGCCGTGGAGCGCCCTGACACTTAGCCCGTTGCGGTTAAGGTGTTCAGCGAGGTCACGGGTGTCCTGTTTGGTATTGCAGAAAACCAGGGTCGAGTCGGGTCGATGGGTGAGCAGCAGCAAACGGATTGCCTCCATCCGGCTGAGGGGCTCAATCGGACTGAACCACTGTTCGATACTTGACTCGGTATGCATCTCGTCCACTTCAACTCGCACAGGATCCTGCAACACACGCTTGGCGGTTGCCTGGATCTGTTCCGGAAAGGTGGCGCTGAACAACAGATTCTGCCGTCGCGCTGGCAGGAAATCCAGAATGGCGTCGAGGGACGGCTGAAAGCCCATATCGAGCATGCGGTCCGCCTCATCCAGCACAAACGTCGACAACTGATTGAGCTTCAGAGAACCCTTGTGCAGATGCTCCTCGACCCGGCCGGGGGTGCCCACCACAATATGAGCACCATGCGCCAGAGAACCCAGCTGTGGCCCGAAGGGCGCCCCGCCGCACAGGGTAAGGACCTTAACGTTGGGTAACCCGCGCGCCAGCCGCCGGGTCTCTTTGGCCACCTGATCGGCAAGCTCCCGGGTCGGGCACAGAATCAGCGCCTGCACCACAAACCGTTCGGTCTCCAGTGATTGCAGCACGCCCAGCGCAAAGGCGGCGGTCTTGCCCGAGCCGGTCTTGGCCCTGGCCAGCAGATCGCACCCGTCCAGAACATGCGGCAGACTCTCTGCCTGGACTGGAGTCATCTGATGATATGAAAGGCTGCCGAGGTTATCGAGCAATTCGGGCCGCAGGGACAAACTGGCAAAATCGGTGTTTTTCAAAATGACTACTCTGGACTTAATGGATGCGCGGATTCTACGGGCTTGCCATGGGAATCGCGAGCACAGACGCGGAAACCGGCCGGAAGATACTGCCGATGGTCCGAAACCGACAGCTGAGGTAATATCCGGCCCCCACAATTCATTAAACAGGATGCATCCTTTGGCGCTAAGACCAACCATTTACAAACTGCGCATCGAATTGTCCGATCTCAATCGCGATTATTATGATTCCCTCAATCTGACCGTTGCCCAGCACCCGTCCGAGACGCTGGAACGCATGATCGCCAGAACCCTCGCCTATTGCATCAACGCACAGGAACACCTGAGTTTTACCAAAGGATTAAGTCAGACCGACGAACCGGAACTGTGGGTCCGCACCCTGGATGATTCAATTTCCCTGTGGGTGGATATCGGCGAACCGGATGTCGATCGCATCAAGAAGGCAACGCGAGTCGCCCGGGAAGTGAAAGTTTACAGCTTCAATACCAAGTCCGACGTCTGGTGGAACCAGAACCAATCCAGTTTTGCCCAACTCAGTGCCCGGGTTTTCCAGTTCAACCGACTCGACATGGAAACCCTGGCCAACTGGGTGCAACGCACCATGGACTGGTCCATCACCATTTCCGGCGACTCGGCTTACGTTGCCACCGAACAGGGCCAATGCGACTTGAGCTGGCGCACCTTGCAATAATCCGGCGTCAACCGGTGGCGCACCATTTGCGAACGCAGCGCTCAAGCCCGGTTTTGCTGGTGCTTTGAATCGCGGTTAATAGCTCGGGATGCACAGCCGCCACCTGAAAACGCCGCCGCAATTCCTGCTTCATATGCAGCAACAGATACGCAGTCGCTTCCGCATCGGCCAGCGCGCGGTGATAGCGCCCCGCCTGTGGCAACCCCAGCGCCTGCACCAGACTCGCCAGTTTGTGACTCGGCACATCCGGAAACAACCGTCGCGCCAGCAACAAAGAACAGATAAAGGCATTGTTGTCACGACAACAAAGCTCCCAGAACTTCCGGTCAAACGCGGCATTGTGAGCAACCAGTGGTGCACTCCCCACAAATTCCACCGCCCGCTGCATCACTTCTTCAACCGCCGGCGCCGCTTTGACCATCCGGTCGGTTATGCCGGTGAGAGACTGAATAAACGCGGGAATCGGCACGCCGGGGTTCATCAAACTCTGAAACCGGTCCACAATCGCCCCATCCTCAACCATGACAATCGCCACTTCCGTCGGACGCGCGCCCTGGGCCGGTGACAGGCCGGTGGTTTCAAAGTCGATAACGGCGTAGGCGCTCATACTGAATTTGCTCGGGTAAATTGCGGGGGACTTTAAATGAAAAAGCGACGGTGAACCAGTCTGGGCGCTCATGGGGATGCGGACTCACTACTCCGAGGTCGACCCTTCCGAATTCAATGAATAGCGTGAACTGCGCCCTCCTCCCGGCATTTTCAGCAAATACTCCTTTTGCAACAGGTCTACCAACTCCCGGGTAGCCGTTGCTTTACTTACCCTGGCAAGGCGCATGTATTTGCTCGCGTTGATACCTTGCAAAAATTCTTCTCCCCAGTTGTCGAGCAACCGATTGAGTACCTTGACCTGTCGTTCATTCAAGTCTGATTGCGCATGCTTCTGCCAGTAACGAGCTTTATGCAACACTCGCTCAAAGCGCTGCAATCCTTGCATGATTGCGTCTTCGAGGACGGACAGAAACCAGTGCAGCCATTGGGTAACATCCAGATCACCTTTTTGAGTTGTCTCGAGGCATTCGTAATACTCATTGCGCCGCGCCATAATCGCCGCGCTTAAAGAATAGTAACGAACGCTATTGTGCTCAGCCTGCGCCAGAGCGCGATCCGTAACTGCTCGCGTAACCCGACCGTTGCCATCATCAAACGGGTGCAGGGTGATCAACCACAAGTGAGCAATGCCTGCCCTCAAAAGACTATCCAGTCCGGATGGCGGTCGATTGAACCAATCCAGGAATCGGCTCAGCTCATCCTCCAGACCGGTTCGCGGTGGCGCTTCAAAATGCACAACCGGCCGATCGAGCCGCCCCGATACTACCTGCATGGGTGCGTCTCCGCGCAAGGTGCCAATATTCAATGCGTGGAAACGAGGCGGCTCAGGAAACAGCGCGGCCTGCCAACGGTAAAGCGTCGCCATATCAAGAGATTGCTGATAATTCTGTGTGGCTTCGACCAACAATCCAATCAATGCATCTGTCTGCGGCGAACCTCGGTTGATCCCGGCCTTATCAATAAAGCCCGCCCGTTCCAAACCTAAGTACCGGACGACGGACGAGCGCACTGAGGTGGCATCCAGCGTCTCCCCTTCGATTTCACTGGTACGAAGTGCATTCTGTACGAGGGCATCAAGGTGAGCCGCCCGCTGCTCCCCCACGACTGATTCAGACTGTCCCAACAGTCGGCCCTGCTGCATTCGCAATCGCTGTAGCTGAGGAGCAAGTTGACTTTCCCGCCAATAAAAAGCAGGCGCTTCTCCCCCTCGCCAGGATTCCAGCTGCCAGATATAATGCGGCGTCATCTCAATCCACTCCTGAGCCGATTAGAAAGCCTATTCGGCTCACATTCTGAGCCGAATAATAGACCATATTCGGCTCAACCGACACCACAGTTGGCGGACTCCTACAATGTCGCCGTTGTTGTCGAAACGATAGCGACCTCCTTTTCAGATGTAGCTACGGTCTATTTCCCCAACAAACCTCCGATAACCTTTACTGGCGGCATGTCCCAATGAAATCTGCAACCCTGATTCTGATCTGCATGGGATTTCTATCAGGCATGGCTTACTCTGCGGATCGCACTGAATACTACGCCGTCTCCATAATCCAGCTGATCGCACACCCCGAACCATATCTCGACAGACATATTCGAGTCAGCGGATATCTGGATTCCACCGGCTACCTGTACCTCACAAAAGACCTCGCGTCCATACAGGATGCGAGCAATGCCGTGCAGCTGGATTTCGAATCAAACCAGTTAACCGGGTGCATGAGGGGTTATGTCACGGTCCGCGGTAAATTCACCAGAACCCAGTTCCACAAGATCGTCGGGATTACAAAGGTTTACAACACTACCAAGCGGGAGCACTGCAAAATCGCGGCAGCATTGAAGTAATTGATGACCGGATGCAAGGCCCACTTCTTACCCGTGTCAGTTGAAAATCTACCCCACATCCTCCGCCAGCCGAAAGCCCATAATATAGATGTTCTTTTCGAAACGCCCGTGGCGCCGGCGGCAGCGGGTGAGATCTGCGAAGCGGGTGAAGCTGCCGCCGCGTGCGACTTTGTAGCGTCCGCGGGTTTCCAGCAGATCGTCGGTCACGGCCACGCCGCCGGGATAAGTCCAGTAATCCGAGCTGGTGTATTCCTCGACGTTGCCAGCCATATCCAGCAGACCGAACGGTGAAGCACCTTCAATGAACATCCCCACTGGGGTGCTGGCGTACAAGCCCAGCTCGGCGGTGTTCGCTTTTTCGGATTCGAAATGGTCGCCCCAGGGAAACTCCCGCCCCTCGGGTCCGCCTGCGGCATATTCCCACTCCGGTTCCGTGGGCAAGCGGAAATTCCGACCGGTTTTTTCACTCAACCACTGTGCATAATTCGTTGCTGCCTGCTCACTGATCGTTGCAACGGGGTGATTTGCCAGGTGTTGCGGATACCGCCCGAAAACCCAGCTGGACGGAATTTCTCCGCCGGGTTCGCTCAGCAGATAATCCCGATACTCCTGATGAGTCACCGGAAAAACCGCCATGCGAAAACCGGAGATCGTCGCATCGTATTGCGGTGTTTCCTTTTCGATCCATTCCCGCAGAACGCCCAGATGCCCATAGCGAGCGACGATGTCATCGACGCGAACCGGCTGCAATCCCAGGCGGACGCGCGCGCCCGGAATGGTTTTCATCAAAGGCGTAAACGTGTTGATTCTCGGGTCCCCGACCAGTGCCAGCAATTGCCCGGCGGCATAACGCTCGGCCAGCGTATGCGCTGCACCTTGCAGCACGCGAACCCACTCGGCGGGCGTCGCCCCGCGCAGATCATTGATCGCAGCTTCAGACGAATCAAGCAACATTGGTATGTAGGCATTTGGCAAACCCATGGCCTGACGGTCAGCCATCTGATTAATGCATCCATCGATCTGGATGTGTGCGGGATTGATTGACGGCCGTGCGGAAGAAGAATTCATGACAAGCTCCTAAACGTCGCATTCAAGCACCAGCGCGGCGCAGTACGGATAACCCGCGTGACGGAATAAAAGCCACTCATCGTAGCAACTGAAAACCATTTTTATTTTATGTTCATTCATTGAGCTGAGTGCCTGGACAAAAATCTGCTGCCAGGTATCTGGCTTACAGGCACTAAGATTGAGCGCTTCCCACTGCACCACCTTCGGCGTACCTATGCTTACGTAGGCACAGAGCAAGGCGCGGGCATAAAATTGCAGACAGCGCTGTTCGTTGTTCACTAGAGGCAACAGCCACCGCAATGCATGGCATGACGTTACGCCGTGCAACGCCGTAAAACTGCCGCTCCCGGCAAATAGCCGCAATGCAAAATCCGCCAGCTCTGCCCGCCCGATCGTACAACCATCCAGGAGTGCCGCGACCCTTTGGAAACCCGGAACGGCGGCCACTTTATTCAGTCTCCTGATAATGTTCGGCGCCTCGAATGTCCGGTTGCAAAGACAGCCATCATCCGCCAGCCTGTCCAGCACCGTTGCCAGCGTCATACCGGTTTCCTCACTGCGCAACACTTCACCAAGGCTTTGATATTCCGAGGCAAAGTAGGCCAGAGCAATTACCACTTCTTCGGCAGAATTCTGACGTATGCCCAACCCCAGTCGAATCAGGCAATGAAACGCCGAGGCGCTGATGCCGCCCATCAACGACCCGATATGACCGGTCACCACGTTTCGCCAGCCGTCACGTTCCACCAGTGTCTGAAAATACGTCCTGTACGCGCAGAACGCATCGCGCTGCCCGAGATGCTGCAACCAATTGTCGTGATGTATTTCGAAAGGAACCGGCTTTACCTGTTCCAGAATTGACCGGTTCTGGTCAATAAACCGGTCAATCAGGTCGACGTCCGCACCGATCGCATTCATGGCGATAATCGCCATGGGCACGTGATTCGCCAAGGCACCCCGATAGGTGGGTTTGAATTGCTGGCAATAGTGCAAACGTTCAACAAATGTTGCTTCCAGATTGCGGGTGGTCATGGCGCTGGCGCTCATTGTCGGTATGAATGATCAATCAGCAGTAATTTCATAAATCCTGCCATCGTAACTGCCCGCCCAGAAGCCGTTGCGGTCGCCTCTCACGCAGAGGCTGGAAATACCGGCCGCCGTTGGACGCACGGATCGGATCCACTGGTTTGAGCGATAGTCATAAAGCGCCACGACGCCGTTGTAACTTCCCGTTGCAATAATCGATTTTTCCGGCAATGCGGCAATACATTTTATGGATACTTGATGGGGCGATTCGATGACCTCTGACCGGCAGGATGCCGGACCGGACATATCCCAGATCCGCAGCTTCAAATCCCGACTCACGCTGGCAAAACGCCCCGCATCGAGGACCGCACAACCATTGGATATTTTGTCATGCCCATCCGGTACGACTTTGACGGGCGTCATGTCCCGCAATTGATGGAACGCAGCCTGCCCCGTCGCCGACACCGAGAACAGCAAATTGCCGTCATTACTGAGTCCCTTGATGGCATTATCCTGAATCAAAACGGTATCTTGATGAATCACTTCCTGCCGATCATTCAGGGAAAGAATGACAACTTCCCCGGTGTAAGTACCGATAGCCAGACTCGGCGCGCCATCTACACAGTAGGCAGAACCACAGTTAAGCGGTGAATGGTGCTGATGAATCAACCGCCCGGTGCGGGCATCCATAATTTCTCCAGTTTGCCCTCCGGTAATGACGTGCTCTTCGAACGCCACCATAAAATTGCACAAGCTGGTCAGCTTGTTGATCGGCTGTCCATCCACTTTTACCAGCCCCGCGTCGCCCACGGTAAATACCTGTCCCTGATAATCAAGCACTGCATTCACACCCATTGCCGGATTAATGCCGTCCAGGTCCCACTGATTGCTTTGCAGATCCAGAGTTGCATAGCTGCTGCCGAACGTACCGAATGCGAGACAATCAGGACCAATAAAACAGCAGGATCTAGGCCAGATGACCGCAGGAATTCTCGCCGTCTGCAACAGAGCCAGCCGGCATTGGTTTGTCACCTTCCAGATTTTTACGGAGCGGTCATAACTCAAACTGACCAGAGTGCCGGTCTGTTCCGAGTAGACCAGGCGCTTGATACCGGCCTTGTGTGCCGCCGTCAAGAATCTTTCTCCCTTGTGAATCGCAACAATATCGCCGTCATCGTTCGCGGCAAAAACCACGCCGTCCCGGGAAATGACCACGCTGTCGGTTTCCGCACCGCCGAGATCGATATCCTCCAACAATTCACCGCTCATGACATCCCAACGCTTCACCGTGCCATCATCACTGGAACTGATGAGCTGGTAACTGTCCTTGATCCACTCGACCGAAATGACATCCTTCTTGTGACCGTCCAGCTTGCGAAGAAATATTCCGGCGCGTCTGAATATTCTTATCCGGTGATCGCGCGAACAGGTCGCAATCAGTTCGTTATCATCAGAAATTGCAATGGATTCCACATCATCTTCATGGAGTGTGAGTACCGACATCAATTTCATGCTGGGCACTTGCCAGATTCGCGCCGTATGGTCGCTACTGGCCGAAACAAGAAAGCTGCCGTCGTGACTGAAGCGGCACTGATTGGCGAGATGATCATGGGAGCCGCGCCCCAACGCAACCTTGGAACGGGCGTCCCAGAGAATGACCTGGTTGTCGTAACCGGCGGTGGATACATATTGATTTTGAAAGCTGGCAATGCCGCTTATAGGAGATGTATGTTCAATCATGGCTCTGCATCCTGTTGTGTTCCGTCAAGGTGAAGGTTGTGGTGTGTATGCTGGCGCTTGGCCAGCAGGTATGCCAGGTTGTATTGCGTTGTATAAACGCCGGTTGTCCGGGTTTCCGCAATATCAATTCCCAGCTCGATCAGCTCGGACGCCTTTTTCGGGTTATTGGACAGAAGACATATTTTCTGGATAGCCAAAGCCCGCAGCATTTCCGCCGCGCACACATAGGTACGCATGTCATCGGGAAAATTCAGCAGGCGGTTCGCTTCGTAAGTGTCATAACCCCGGATCTGTAATTCATAAGCATCGATCTTGTTAAACAACCCAATGCCTCTGCCCTCCTGCCGCAGATAAAGAATCAATCCGCCCTGCCGTGCCGTGCTTTCCATGGCCTCGTTGAGCTGCTTGCCGCAATCGCAGCGAGATGACTGGAAGGTGTCACCCGTAATACATTCCGAGTGCACCCGCACCAACGGGATCGTCTGCTCTTCCCAATTTCCAAATCCTATAGCGAAGTGCTCCAGTGGTTCGGAAAGGTTATTAAAGGAAATGAACTCCCCGATAAGGCTGCCGTCCCTAATGGGTATTTTTACCTTGTTCCTGACCGTGACCGGGTACGTGCTGGTCACTAAATCGCATTTCCTGACGAGCATCCCATTGTTCATGACTGGCCCTCTCTACAGATGATTCGCATTCAATTCCATCAATAGATAATTACAGAATTTTATGCAGAAAATTTTCGATGAGAGAATTCTATGTTTTACCAACCCGCAAGTTCACGGTAATACTTGACCAGATACCTGTGATTTTTTCCCTTCGTCGACAAACCACAACCCGGTATCTTTTACTCGTGTTTCCCCAAACACACCCATTGGGAACGGCTGAACCGCTCGCCGGCTCATCCAGACCCACCCCGGCAATAACTTTCGTTTAATAGCGGAGATTCACATGAAAGATATTAAAGAAAAGGTAACTTTAAATACTGAAGAGGCACAAATGGTGGCAGGCGGTTTTTCTTTTAGCTCCACCAATCTGGCGTCACATAGCATACCTTCAATTGGCGTGTACGCTCAGGTCGCCCCTACCGTTTCACTTAAACCTGTCGCCGCTCTTGATTTCGGCGCGCTGACACTGGGTCGGTAATAAGCGTTGTCGACGAGATAACGATAGCTCAGGCGGTGGCGATTCTGATCAAACAGATTCGCCACCGCCTCCGGAGAAAACTTTCAATCGCGTTTAACGCGAATACTGCTCGCGAGGCACGCCTTCGGCCCTTACAGCAAGGAGAGATCATGACCAAGCGAATATTACATATCAGCAAAATTCCGTCGGAAGACTATCTTTTCGGCAGTGATTTTAATGGCAGAATCCATAAACTGACTCTGGATCTGGAACCTTTATGCCAGTCCGATCCACTACCCGGCATATCCAATGGCCTTTATGCGATAACTTGCAATCAACGCTTTGTGTATGGGCGCGACATGCAAGGCAACCTCGTTCAGTGGCATGCCGGCGATCTGTCTATTGCCCGGATCGTTCACCTGCGCAACATCGGCGATAGTCGTGAACGGACATCATCAACGGCCATTCCAACGGTAAGTCACGGAATTTTTCTGTGGAAGGACCGGATTATGGTGGCCAGCCCTTACGGTGATCTGCTTCAGTTCAATGCAGATACATTGGAATACATCAAAAAAACGGCCTTGCCCGCCCAGGCATTTGTTGAATCGTTTGATGGCAGCATCGAAGACTGTCACGTGATATCGGATTGTGCCGGCTATGCCTGGTATGGACATCTTGACCACGGATTCGAACACAACATCCGTCTGGATTTTGGCCCCATCCATTGCCTGCGCTATGACCCGCGTCATCATCGCCACTGGATGACGACGGATAATCATGGGGGTTTAAGCGTGGTTGGCTTGCGTGGTAATGGCATCCACCGGATCACCTTTACCACGGACGATGTGGAATGGTTTGCATTTAATGACGACGCCACCTTTGCCTATGTCGCCTGCTTTGACCATTACCTCCACGTCCTGGATAACCGCCAGGAAATACCCGAACCTGTGAGAAAAATCGGACCGTTCAAATTCCAGCTGAAGCAGGTGCTGTACGTCAATCCTGAAAGAATCTACGTCCTGCTTGAGTCCGGAGAAATCTATCAGGTTAACGAAGCTGGAACAATCGGCAGACAAGCGGCGTCGGGAAGTGATTGTATCTGGGACATTGCGCAGGATCCCCACGCCGACAACCGGATTTATTGCCCCATGGAAAACGGCGGGTACTGTCATATCGAATACGACGCACAGAAAAGCGGCGCATTCAAACTCAACGTTATAGACACACAGCCCTCCTACGGCTTTGGTCGCATGCGTCGCTTAAAGCCCCTGCAGACATCCGGGTTTATTGCTGGCTTTACCAATGGCACTGTAGCCAGACTCGATGCCGCCGGAAAAATCGAGTGGTTGCACAACACACAGTCGATTGTCAGGGATATCAGCATTTCCCCCGATCAGAGCCGCTGCCTGGCGGTCAGCGAGAACGGGCGCGCGGTCGAGTACAGCGTGCAGGGCGGCGAGATTATCTGGCAGCAGAATTTCGACAAACCCCTGTGGGCATGCTGCTATCGGGGCGACGACATTTTACTCTCCGAGCGCTGTCGATCAGAACGGGACGAAGATGCGGAAACGAGTGTACCGGTTGCGCATATGTATCTTGTCAAGGGCGCCACCAGGGAATTTGATTTATCCATTGAACTGCACGGTAATGTCAAACGCATCAAGTGCCTGCCCAACGGCCATATTCTTTTCAACGGCAACGGCGATGTGTCCGCGATTGAATACGATATTGAATCGAAGAAGGCCATCAAGATCTGGTCTGCCTGGCAACTGAACACCTGCGAAGACGCGCTGATTTTTGAAGATCATGTTTACACCATTACCTATGGATACCAGATCAATAGCTATCTCTACTCGGGCGCAATCATCGATAGCCAGTTTTCTCTCGATAATTATCCCAAAGCCCTGTACTGCGCAAGAACACACTGCGGAATTCCCGTTCTGCTGGTCGCTGGCCGCGGGCCCTACCTGTCAATGTACCGGATCCACGACGGTAAGCCCGAGATAGTACACACCCTCTACATTCAGCCCGATCAAGCTTCATCACCCGCACTGAGGACAGACCATGAACACGGCAATTATTTCGGGATCACACCGGCGGCAGTCAAACAGCAACAAAGTTGCGACGTTCATAGCCCACCGCTTTCAGAGTCTGTTTCCGGGCTCTGAGGCAGATCTCATCAAGCTGTCGGATGTGCAACTGCCCCTGTGGAGCGAAGATATTTACCAGCCGCAAAGCAGTCTGGCTCGCCAGTGGGGGCTGATCGCGCAGCGACTGCGGGGTGCAGATGCACTCGTGGTCGTCAGTCCCGAATGGGGAGGGATGGTGCCGCCTGGGCTCAAGAATTTCTTCCTGTGTTGCAGCGCGGGTGATGTCAGCAACAAGCCCGCGTTAATCGTATCGGTATCTTCCGGCCAGGGCGGCAGCTATCCAGTGGTGGAGCTACGCTCCAGTGCCTATAAAAACAACCAGATCTGCTTTATTCCGGAGCATATTGTCATGCGTCATGCCGATCAGTTGCTCAATCAGACGGACCTGCCGGAATCGGACTACGACCTCTACATCCGCAATCGTCTGGATCACGGCCTGCGCATTCTCGAACGCTATGGCGAGGCTCTGAAACTGGTGCGCGAAAGCGGCGTGGCAGACCTCGCGCAGTATCCCTACGGCATGTAAACCGCGGCCACCGAACAGGAGCAATTACATGGATCAACATCGGACGCTGTTCCGCAAGCAAGTCATCGAGAACCAGCGCGATTCCGTGTGGGGCGATGTGATTATCAAAACGCCCCTGTCCGCGACTATCTTTACGGTCGCTGCCGCATTGATCTGTATTGCCGCGTTCGCGTTTCTGTTCACCAGCGACTATGCACGCAAGCAACGGGTGCAAGGATATATCACCTCCGATCTGGGTGTGATCCGCGTCTATCCGCCGCAAGCCGGATACTTCTCGGAAATATTTGTAGAGGAGCAGGACATCATAAAGGCGGGACAGATTCTCGCGGTGGTGACAACGCCTCAGATGAGCGCGGCGGGCGACGATATTCTGCCGAGACAAATTGCGGAGATCGAGCAGCAAATTGCCACCACAACGGAGCAGATTGCAACTACGACGAGTCTGGCCGAACTTGAGCGGGTGCAACTGCGCTCGGCGGAATCGCGTCTTGTCAACGAACACGGTTTGATGGAAGCCCAGGCCGAAATACTCGCCGACCGATTGCAGCTGTCGACCAACCGGCAACAGCGCGCGAAGACGCTGCTGGAGAAAAGGCTGCTCTCGGCGTCGGACTATGAAAATGCTCTTGAAGAACATCTTCGGGAACAACAGCAACACCAGCAGTTTCTGATTGACCTGGTTAAAAAGGACGAGGCATTAAGCGGTATCCGCCACCAGATAGCGCAGATTGAAAAAATCACTCGAGAGAAAGTGCTGACATTCGAAGTACAACTGTCGAACTTGCGGTCACAACGGTTAGAGCTCAGCGGCTCCCACGCCATTCAAATCGTTGCCCCCGTGTCCGGCACGGTGACCGGCATTCAGGCGCAGCCGGGAGAATCCGTTCGCATGGGTCAACCCGTCGCCAGCATTCTTCCGCAAGGACAGGAATTTGTAGCCCACCTGTATGTGCCCAGTCATGCCATCGGTCAGATCGACCTGCAGCAGCCGGTTCGTCTCAAGTTCAGTGCTTTTCCCTATCAGAAATACGGCATATATCACGGCCATGTTGCCGAGGTAACCCACACGGTATTTCGCCAAAATGAAGTAGACGCGCTGGTCGCTATCGGTGAACCCAGTTACCGGGTGACCGTAGCGCTGGAAAAGCAGTATGTTGAAGCTTACAACAAGACATTCAATCTTCAGGCCGGTCTCACCCTGGATGCCGATATTGTCTACGATCAACGCTCGCTGATCAGTTGGCTTCTGGATCCGATCTACCGGATAAAAGGATAGACAGCATGTCCGAGTTGCTCAATGCCATCGCTCTTGGCGACAGAAAAATATTGCCGGTTATTTTACAAACGGAAGTGGCCGAGTGCGGCCTGGCGGTGCTGGCCATGGTCGCATCCTGGCACGGTCATGAAATTGATCTCGGCGAGCTGCGGCGACGATTTTCTGTGTCCATCAAAGGGTCCACTTTTGCCGATCTGATCAGGATTGCGGAAAAGCTCGACCTGCAGGCACAACCTGTCAAAGTAGACATGGAACACATCGGGCAACTGGCAACGCCGTGTATCCTGCACTGGGACATGAAGCATTTTGTGGTATTGAAAAAGGTGAAGAACCAGCGCGCGGTAATCATCGATCCGGCTGTGGGCGAACGCATTATTTCACTGACAGAATTCAGCAAGCATTACACCGGTGTTGCCCTGGAGGTCTCTCCCGGCTACAAGTTTGCCAAACGCAAAATCAAACCGGCAATCAAGCTGGGGGATCTGTGGAGCAACATTCGCGGTGCAGGGGCCAACCTCGGCCAGATACTGGCGCTGTCGATAATCATGCAGATACTGGCAATCTGCGCTCCATTTTTTATGCAGCTCGTCATTGACGAAGTGATCGTCAGCTTTGACAAGTCGTTATTGATTACACTGACCATCGGATTTTTTCTGGTGCTGATCGTCAATGTGGCGGTGACCACCATGCGCTCACTCGCCATTTTGTTCCTGTCGAGTCATTTGAGTTTTCAGCTGGCAAGCAATCTCTTTCAGCACCTGTTGCGACTGCCTCTGGATTACTTTGAAAAGCGCCATATCGGCGACGTTGTGTCCCGCTTCGGCTCTAACCGCGCCATCAAGGATTTTATCGCTCAGGGTGCTGTCAGCGCGATTGTCGATGCCATGATGGCCCTGGCAACGCTCATCATGATGTACATCTATTCTCCGAAACTGACCGCCGTTGTGTTGCTCGCACTAACGATCTACATGGCCGGCCGCTGGCTGCTTTACCGCCCCTTCCGGCAACGCACCGAAGAATCTGTCGTGGTGGCCGCAAAAAGCGAAACCAATTTTATGGAGACCGTCAGAGGCATCCAGAGCATCAAGATTT
>CAZJKJ010000064.1:0-19964 GCA_964546435.1 uncultured Cellvibrionaceae bacterium | reverse complement strand
CGCTCAAAGACGCTCGTCAGGCGCTCGAAGCGTATGTTGAAGACCCGCGGGACACGGCACGTATCCGGTTTTGCCTGACGCACATTCATCAGGTACACGGGTCCCTGCAAATGGTGGAGTTCCATGGCGCATCGCTATTCGCCGAGGAAATGGAGCTTCTGACTGCGGCAATCATGCACAACAAGGTGTCCAACGAAAAAGAAGCGCAAGAAGTCCTGATGCGCTCGCTCCTGCAATTGCCGCTGTACCTGGAGCAGGTCAAGGCCAACCACGATGACCATCCGGCCATCGTGATGCCGTTGCTGAACGACTTGCGCGCGGTGCGCAAACAACCCTACCTGAGCGAGACCAACCTGTTTCACCCCGACCTGTCCAGCGTCGGCCGGGTGACCGGTCAGCGCCACAGTTCCCTGGATGACATTCCCAGACTCAAGCCGGTCCTCAAGAAACTGCAGGACATGTATCAGTTCGCGGCGGCCAGCGTGCTGCGCGGCATCAAGATCGACGAACATCTGGGCTATATCGACAAAGTATTCGCCCGGCTGGAATCCATTACCCGGGGCACCCTGTGCCACCCCACCTGGTACGCCGCTGCGGCGCTGACCGAAGCACTGACCCGCGATGATGTGGAACTGAGTGTCGCGGTGCGCGGATTGCTGCGTCATCTGGCACGCGAAATAAAAGTACTTAACGAACATTGCCCGGCGGCGTTTGATGCGCCGCCACCCGAACCCTTGCTGCGCAACCTGCTGTACTACGTCGGGCTGGCCAGAGCCGGCGGCATCCGGGTGGCAGCGGTCAAGCAGCGCTTCCAGCTGGAGCAGTCCACCGTATTGCCGGGAGGCAGCAGCAGTCACAGTATGTTGTCGGCACCGGAGCCCGAAGCCGTCCGGGCTGTGGTTGCGGCGTTGCAGGAAGAACTCAACAGTGCCAAGTTCCTGATGGACCGTGCCTTGTCCGGTCAGGGCAGTATGAGCGAAGTCGAGGAGACTCTCCCGTTCATCAAGCGGATCAGCGATACGCTGGCGGTGCTCGGCATTGTCGACATGCGCAAGCACACGCTGGAGCAGCACAATGCGCTGGTGCAGATGTGCAAGACCGGCACGATATCCGACAGCGTTCTGATCGATGTCGCCGGGCGTCTTGCAGACCTTGAAAACCGTCTCGAAGCCATTGGCAAAGGCAAGGCCAGCGATTACACCCGCATCGATGAGCGGGCGGTCGAAATCGATACGGCCAAACATGCAGTATTGAATGAATGTCGCAACGGCATGGATGTGGTCAAGGAAGCGATCATTGAAAGCATGTCCGCCAAGTGGGATCCGAGTTTCCTGCCCCGGGCGGTGGAAACGCTCAACGACATCCGCGGCGGTTTCAACATGGTACCGCTGCCGCGACCGGCCGCGATCCTTGACGCCTGTGGACAGTTTATTCAACGCGAACTGATCGACCGCGAAACCAATCCGGGCGATGCCCTGCAAACCCTGGCGGAAGCCATTGCCAGTGTCGATTATTATCTTGAACGCCTGATCGGCGGACACGGGGACGATCTCGACGGCTATCTCGAAATGGCGGAAGAAAGCCTGACAGAACTGGGATATCGCCCCAAGGGTGCGGATACCTACGTTCGCAGCGCAGCCCCTGGTGTCAGTCCTGGCGTAGAAACGCCCGACGAAACGCGCTTCGATGAAACCACCGGAGCCGCCGCGCACCCCGGATCAGCTCTTGACGCCGACGAAGCCACCGAGGTCAGTCGCACGGTCGCGGCGGACGAGTCATTTGATCAGCAAGAATCAGCCGCGCTGGCTGTGTCCAGTGAGGTTGCCGACGCAAACGCTGGTTTCGAGAATCGAGGTGACAGCGAAGGTTATCCCGCTGCCCCTGAAGATGCAGTCACCGAAGAAGCAGTCACCGAAGAAGCAGTCACCGGTTCAGTCGATCCTGGTGCGGCCGAGGCCGATCCGGTTGCCGCAGAAGCCCACGCAATCGACGCCAATGAAGAGACGATCGACGCGGACGCGGACGCGGACATAGCGTCTGCGGCGGAAACCTTTGCCTGGCAGGATGCGAGCGAGCAAGACTCCCGCGACGACCCCGAACACGCCGGGGCACTGTTTGCCGCGCAGACCGGTGATGACGATCTAGCCGGCGCCGACGGCATTGAAGCCGCCCCGACGGTAACCGCAACGGCCGCCGACGCAGAAGAGGAAGAAGAGAGCGAGATCGACGAAGAAATCATCGAAATCTTCGTGGAAGAGGCTGCGGAAGTGCAGGAAACCCTGGCGGATTACTTCCCCCGCTGGAGCAATAACCTGGACGATCAGAACTCGCTGATTACCGTGCGGCGCTCGTTCCATACCCTCAAAGGCAGCGGCCGCATGGTCGAAGCCATGGAGGTGGGCGAGCTGGCGTGGTCCGTCGAGAACATGCTGAACCGCATCATGGACAATTCGATAAAGCCGCAGTCGGCTCATATCGAGCTGATCGAAAAAGTTCTGGTTGTCCTCCCCGGCCTGATTACGGCCTTCAAGGATCGCCGGCCGAATCCGCATAAAGCCTTGACCGACCAATACATCGACTGGGCCGCGCGCCTGGCAAAAGGCGAAATTCCCGCCGATATGGCTGGCATTGCCGAGCAGGGTGTCATCAAGCCCGATGATGCCGATAGCGACGACAACGAAGACCAGATTCTCTGGGATATTTTCGCGTCGGAAGCCACGACGCATCTCGACGTGGTGCGCGGCTTTATCGCCGCCATGGATGAGCAAAGCCCCATATACGATGTGCCGTCCGATGACTTGCAGCGCGCGTTGCATACCCTCAAGGGCAGTGCCCATATGGCGGCGGTGACGCCTATCGCTGCCATGACGGCGCCGCTGGAGAACTTCGTCAAAGAACTGCGCACCTATCAGGTACGTGTTGATGATGACATCCTGCAGCTGATTCGCGATTCCGTGCAGTACACCCAGGAAGGACTGGAGTGCATTGAGCGGGGCGAGCCAGTCGAGTTGCCGAAACTCGACCAGTTCATTGCTCGGGTAAGAGAATTGCGGGATGACCACGTCGCACCGCTGATTCACTTGCGCGATCACGAGCGTGAAGGCGAGAAGCCGGTCGACCCGCGTCTGCTGGCCATTTTCATGGCCGAGGAAATGAATCTCCTGCTCGATGCCCACAAGATCATGGCAGACTGGGCGTCCGGGCAGACTGCTCCCCAACCTGCCATCGAGCGCCTGATCGAAGAGCTGGGCACCTTGAGCGAAGGTGCCTCCCAGGCCAACCTACCCGCCATGGCGAAGTTGAGCTGTCAGCTTAAAAAGCTGCACGCGACTGCGCTCAAAGACGGTCTGGCGACAGATCCGGGGTTTTTCACCACAGTCAACCCGGCCCACGACACCTTGCTGGACATGGTGGATGCCGTGGCTGCCGGTCAGAATGTGCCTGCCGTTGATGCAGACCTGCAGTCCCGTCTGGACAGTCTGATGGATCTGGTCCCGGCTGAGCCCGAGGCCCGGCTCGCCCCCACGACCGTTGACGCGGACGCCCCGGAAGAAACGCTGGCGGAGTTTGCGGAGCCTGAGGCGGATTCGCTCTGGTCTCACGATGACGAAATGGATGCGATTGATCTCGGCGCCGATGCCCTTCCAGTCGGCGATGGTGTCGGTGATCAGGTGGGCGCTCCTGTTGGCGCTGATGGCGACGACGAAGTGGCTTACGATTTCGGTGAGGACGCCGGGATGGCGTTTGCGGATGAAGGACAGAGCGTCGAGGACGAATATCAGTATCTTCCAGCCGGCGAGTCAACGCCTGCAGATGCCGAAGACGCCCCTTTGCTGACAGACACAGCAGATGCGGTTGACTGGTCCGTCGACGCACCGCAGGACGTTGAAATCACTGATCCGACCTCCGTGGATGATGAGACATGGCTGGTTGAACAGGGTGACGATCTTTCATTGACCGGTGAAATACCGGAAGACGCGCCGGAGCTGACGGAACTCTCCTACGACGAAGCGGGCGATGAACGCTTGTTCCTCGGCGATCCGGAAGGAACCTTGTCCCGTCTGGAAGACGAGGCGATGGAAGATGAGGATTTGCTCGCCGATGACGCCCCGGTTGAAGAAACGCTTATTGGAGACTGGGCTCGCGAAGCCGATTTCGACGCCGGTGAGTTGATCATTGACGGCGCTGTCGAACCGGCGGTTCTGGTCGACCGGGCGGACGATGTTGACGACGAAGACGATGATGTGATCGAAATCGAGTTGCCCTTTGACGGTGACACCGCCAGACAGGAAGGGCTGCTGGCGGAAGGGGATCTTCACGCCGTCGATGAGCTGTACCTCGAGGAAGAACAGCCGCTTGCCGCTGGAATCGTTACCGACGCGCCAACAGCCGAGGTAGAACTGCTTGTCGACGAAGATGCGCTTGCAGACGATGGAGAACCGCTGGCCGAGGACGAGATTTATATCGACGGTCTGCACCTCGGCGCAGAGCCGGTGCAGCTGGATCTGGCAGGCGATGAAGACGATCTGGAGTTCGATCTGGCCCAGCTTGAAAGCGACCTGCGGGCCAGCGAAGCCGTCGCATCGGCGGCGGATGAGGATCTCGACAACATCCATCATGAGGACTACACCCCCGCGGATTACGCCACCGCAGAGTATGGGATGGACGCAACAGACGATGCGACCCGGGAATCTGCGGATCTCACCGACGAAGAAATGGAAGAAGCCCAACGGCTGGAAGATTTCACTGAAGCCGAGGCTCTGCTGGACGATGATTTCGCCAGTTCCGCGGCGGACATGCATGCCGAGAAGCACGAGACCGGCCCGGCGCTGTCTCCCTGGGAGCTGGGCAGTCCTGCGCAATTGGCGGCTATTGAAACGGATGATTACGATCAGGATATCCTCGAGATTTTCCTCGAGGAAGCCAATGAGCTGATCGAAGAACTGGACGAAGCAATCCACGCCTGGGAATCAGATCACAACGCGGAAGCGCCTGCCGACACCATGAAGCGGGTACTGCACACCCTCAAGGGCGGCGCCCGACTGTCGGGGCTGATGAACTTTGGCGAACTGACCCACAACTACGAAAGCTTTCTGATCGCGACACGGCACCCGTCCGACAATGAAGCGTTTTTCCCACTGATACACCAGTACCAGGATTTGCTGCTGAACGGCGTCAAGGCCGTGCGCGCCCGACTCGATGGTCTACCGCTGGCGGACGATTCTGCCGTCCAGCCGGCAGCAGAGACACCCGCGACGGAGCAGTCTCCTGCCGCAGCGCTGCGGGAATCCCTGGCGGAAGGGCAGGTGTTGCCATTTATTCCGCGAGCACCGGCTCCCCGGCCAGAATTCGTACCTTTTCCCGAGCCATCAGAAGCTGCGCCCGAAAGTACCGTGGCGCCCGCGCGTCCCGGGTCTCAGGAAATGGTCAAAGTATCTGCCGATCTTCTTGAAGAGCTGGTTAACCTCGCGGGTGAGACGACAATCAGTCGGGGGCGGCTTGAACAGCAGGTCAGTGATCTGACCTCCGCTGTCGATGAGATCGAAACCACGCTGGGCCGCCTGAGCGAGCAGTTGCGGCGCCTCGATATGGAAACCGAAGCCCAGGTGCTGTTCCGTCAGGAGCGCATGGCGTCCTACGAAGAATTCGACCCGCTGGAAATGGACCGCTACTCCCAGCTCCAGCAGCTGACCCGATCGTTGATGGAGTCCGCCTCGGATCTGGTGGATTTGAAGCATACCCTCGGCGACAAGCTGCGGGATACCGAAACCCTGCTGCTGCAACAGTCCCGGATCACCTCGTCTCTGCAGGAAGGGCTGATGCGTTCGCGGATGGTACCCTTTTCGCGACTGGTACCGCGCTTGCGCCGGATCGTGCGCCAGGTTGCCGCAGAACTGGGCAAACAGGTAAACGTTGAATTCGACAACGTGGAAGGGGAAATGGATCGCTCCGTGCTGGAGCGCATGGTCGCACCGCTGGAGCACATGCTGCGTAACGCGGTCGATCACGGGATTGAACAGCCGGATGATCGGGTGGCGGCAGGCAAGCCGCCGACGGGCCGGGTGCTGGTCAGTCTCGCCCGGGAGGGTGGTGACATCCTTCTGCGTCTGGCGGATGACGGCCGCGGCGTGAACATCAAGCGGGTTCGGGAAAAAGCCATCGAACGCGGCCTTATGGCCGAAGACTCCAACCTGTCCGACTATGACGTCATGCAGTTCATCCTGCAGGCAGGCTTCAGTACCGCAGAGAACGTGACCCAGATTTCCGGTCGCGGCGTGGGGATGGACGTGGTCGCCTCCGAGATCAAACAGCTCGGCGGTTCCGTGGGCATCGACTCGCGGCCCGGTGTGGGTACGCAGTTCATCGTCCGTTTGCCGTTTACGGTGTCCGTCAACCGCGCTCTTATGGTCCAGCTCGGTGGCGAAACCTTCGCCATTGCCCTCAACAGTATCGAGGGGATTGTGCGGGTCAGCCCGTTCGAACTGGAGCACTATTACACCCAGCCGGATGCGTTCTTCGAATACGCCGGCGACAGTTATCAGGTTCGCCACCTCAATGGCCTGATCACACCCGGCTACCTGCCGCGGCTGGACGGTCAGATTCTGCCGCTGCCGGTGATTCTGGTGCGTTCGGCGCAACACACCATGGCGATGCAGGTCGATGGTCTCATGGGCAGTAAAGAGATCGTCGTCAAGAGCCTCGGGCCGCAGTTCGCTTCGGTGCAGGGGTTGTCCGGGGCGACGGTAATGGGGGATGGCAGCGTGGTGGTCATTCTCGATGTGCACGCTCTGGTACGCCGGGAAGTGGCGTTGCTGGGCAGCGGTCGCGGCGCCCTGGGTCTTGCGACGCAGCCGGAGCCAGCACCGCAGAAGGTGGCGAAAACCGTTATGGTGGTGGACGATTCGGTCACGGTTCGCAAGGTAACAACCCGTTTCCTGGAGCGCGAGGGCTACCATGTCATCACCGCAAAAGACGGTGTGGATGCGTTGCAGGTACTGCAGGAGAACATCCCGGATCTGATGCTGCTGGACATCGAAATGCCGCGCATGGACGGTTTCGAAGTTGCCCGCAATGTGCGTTCGAGCAGCCGCTGGAAGCATATCCCGATCATCATGATCACCTCGCGTACCGGCGACAAACACCGCCAGCACGCACTCAGCCTGGGCGTTAATGAATATCTGGGCAAACCGTATCAGGAGGATGTGCTGAGCAAGCTGGTCACTTCGCTGCTGGCCAAACAGACCATGACTGCATGATGGCGAGAGGGTGACCGCGTGAACGTCGGCGTTATAGCCTCTTCCTCCCTCTCACTGCAATATCTGCAGCGACTGGTGAGGGGGGCAGGGCACATGGTCGGCGCCTCTATTGATCTCAACCGGCTGGTCATGCCACTGCCTGCGGTGGATGTCTGGGTAGCGAATCTGGACCTGCACGACCCGGTCGCTGAAGCGGTGGTGGATCAGCTGGATAGCCTGGGGGTGCCAGTCATTTACGACGATGACTTGTTGCTCGCAACGCCCCGGGGTGCCAGTGTCGAAATGGAATCGGGCAGCCAGCAGAAGCGGGAGAAGCAGCTGGGCTCAAAGCTGCGGCAACTGGTGTGGGAAAGTCCGGCGGACAAGCCGGCCCGGCGCGCTGAATATGTATGGGTACTGGGGGCGTCTACAGGCGGCCCCGAGGCGGTGACTCAGTTCCTCAAGGGTATTCCGGAGGATCTGGCGCGCATCGCATTTATCTATGTGCAGCACACCGAAACGCACGCAATAGACAATCTGCAGCGCGTCGTAACCCGCCAGACCTGCTGGCAAGTGGAGCGGGTTGATGCGGCTCGGGTGATCCGGGAAAAGACGGTCTACCTCATTTCGCCGGCTCACCAGATCGAGCTGGACGGTGGCGTACTCTCGCCAACCAGCGATGTGTGGGTGGGGCCGTTCCGGCCTTCCATTGATCAGGTCATAGCGAAAGTGGCGCGTGCCTATGGCGGTCGCGGCGGTGCCATCATTTTTTCGGGGATGGGAGACGATGGAGCCAAAAGCTCCACGCTGCTGCACCATCGCGGCGGCCTGGTCTGGACTCAGGCGCACGCGACCTGCACGGTGGATTCCATGCCGAGCAGTGTGGAAAAGCGCGGTTGTGTCGCCTTCAGTGCGGCGCCCGCCGAGCTCGCGCAGAGGTTTGTGACCTTGCACAAATACGGTACCCGGCCCCTCAAGTCGATGAGTCAGCCGGTTTGAACTGAGCGAACCCGGCTCGCTGGACTTGTAAGGATTAATTGTGCAGCCGGGACACCGGTTGCAGGAGAGAGCAGATGAATGACGAAAGCGACTACGAAAACGACTATGAAAGCGATGCCGATGAACGCTATCCGGATGCAGGCGCTGCTGATGACGCCAATGCCGAGCCAAGCATGCCCGCCAGCATTCCGTGCATGATGATTCCAATCAAGGCGCAAACTCTGTTGGTGCCCTGTGTTTCAGTCGCCGAAATGGCAATGGTGGCGCCGATTTTCCCGGATAACAGCGGTCCGGACTGGTTTCTGGGATTCTACAGCTGGCGCAACGGCCGGGTGCCCCTGATCAGCTTTGAAAAAATCAACGGTGAATCCGTGGCGGGGATCAACCCCAACGGCCGTATTGCCGTGTTCAATCACACTGGAGTCAGTGAGGACGTGCCGTTTATAGCCATCCCGACCCAGGGCATTCCCAAGGAAGTTGACGTAAGGCCGGAAGATATTCTGGGCGCGAGTGACGATACCCATGTGTATGAAAGCTACCATGTCCGGGTGGGCGTGGAAGATCTGGTTATCCCGGATCTGGCGGGGCTGGAGAAAGCCTACAGTGCCTACAAGGCGACTCGACGGTTCTGATTGCTTCGTTTTAAAACGTCACAATCGATTGCCCCTCACTCCCGTGGAGTCCTGAAAGTACCACCATCACCGCCCGAATCGAGCCCGCTCCGACAGCGGGCTGCACCTGCAGGCAGTTAGCCGCGTTCAGGCGGTTCCTCATCCCCCACTTTGGGTTCCTCCTCCCCCCCCAGCAGCAACGCGGGCTTAGCCGATCCGGTCTGATCGGCGGCATCCTTGATTTTTGCATCCTGGGCATCCTTCTCGACGCCGCGGCCCGGCTTCGCAGCATCGCAGTCGTCCCCGCTTTGCGGTGAGGGTTGCGCAAGCGGGCGCTGGGCGTTGTCCGCGTCGATAATCCGCGCTTGCAGCAATGGCGCCCGGCCGGACTTGTCTTCGCCAAAGTAAATGGTCTGATGGGGAAACGGCATTTCCACGTGTTGAGCATCGAACCGCTTCTTCATCCGGCGGTTGAATTCCCGGGCGATTCGCCATTGTTTAATGGGCCGCGTTTTGATTCGCGCTTTGATAATGACGGCGCTGGGCTCGAATTTATCCACCCCGATCAATTCCAGCGGTTCAAGAATGTCGTCGGTGAATTCGGGGTCCGCCCGCAGTTCATCGGCCAACTGTTTCAACAGCAGCGAAACCTGATCGACGTCTTCCCGGTAGGAGATGCGAATGTCGAATAACGCGTAGCTGAAATCCTTGGTGAGATTCTCGACGATTGAAATCTCGCCAAACGGAACGGTATAGACCGTACCCGCCATATCCCGTAGCTGAACTTTGCGGATGGTGATCCGTTCGATAACGCCGGATTTCCCCCCGAGGGATGCGACGTCGCCGACCTGAATCAGGTCTTCAAGAATAATGATGAAACCCGTTAGCAGATCTTTTACCAGCGTCTGCGCCCCAAAACCTATGGCGATCCCCAGCACGCCGGCGCCGGCCAGCAGGGGCATGACATTGATGCCAATCTCGGCGAGCAGCGTGAGCAGAAACATGACGAAGACCACCACAAACACCGTGTTTTTAGCGATGGGCAAAAGCGTATTGATGCGGGAGCTGCTGGCCTTGGACCAGTGGCGGAATGAAGATTCCAATAAGCCGTTGATGACATCGATGGCAATCGATGCCCCGAGAATCAACAGATAGATGGTCAAGGCCGTGGCGAGCAGACTGATGGCGGTATCGTCCGACATGAACCCGAGTACGGCCCAGTCCCAGGTTGCGGCCAGAACCACCAGAGTCGCGAGAGCGAGCACGGCAATAAACAGCCAGTACAGGAACTTGTAATAGAAATTGAATTTTTTCTGCGTGATGCGCAGACGGCGTGCCACCTGAAAAAACCGCCGATGGATAACCCGTGCAACGAATCGTGACACAACCAGACCGATAAGAAACAGCAGGCCAATCACGCCGGTTGCAATCATGCGAGCCGAAAAGCTGTCCCCGAACCCCTTCTCCTCCATGAAATCCAGATAGCGCGTCTGCCAGGACTCCACGACTTCACCCACCGGCAAAGCGTCACTGATATCCAGCGCCGGTTCATGCTCGGCGGCTTCCGGTTCGTCAGTTCCAGCGGCGCCTTCACCGGCATCCTGATTTTCGGCCACCGCCTCGTCGGCAGGCTGGGAAAAGGCGGGCGAAACGCCCAGTGTCACTGTGCAGAGGACAGTGGCGAGAAAGAAATAACGCAGCGCCGTCATGCTGAGTTGTGCGGAAAATAAAAAATGGCGGAGGGGCATGCGGGATCAGGCTCCGTGGGTTGCGGTAAGAATATGAAAAGGGGCATTCGGCGGGCTGGGGTCACAGTGTAGCGCCTGACGAAATGCGTTCAAGGTTCTTCTGGATACATAAAAAGCCGGAAGAAAAATAACCGGAGATTTTCCACCGATGGCGGAGCCGCTTTCCGGCACGCCACCAAAACAATAAATCGTCATGAAATAAAATACCGCGTGCTCGTCAGTTGCACGAAAACGCCCGCCCCGACGCATATTTAAAACGCACCATAAAAGATCATTGTGACCGTGCGTGCCGCGTTACTTTGCACCATGTTGGTTCGCAATCTCCGGAGAAAGTGGTCCGAATCCGCAAGAAATTCGCCTAGGTTTTTGATTTGGCAGCGCAATTCCTTTGTGGCTTGGATGATGCTATGGCAAGTGCGCAAGCTCGGTCGTTCGTTTGAATTACAAAGCTTCTCACTGAAAAAGACTGCTATCACTTTGGAGGAAGCATTCATGAAGTCATACAAAAAAAATATCGGTCAATCTCTGACAGCCGTAGTAGTTGCTGTGGGGATTGCCGCACCGGCTGCTCAAGCTGAGGTATCCGCGTCGGTAGGCGTGGCCAGCACTTACCTTTGGCGAGGCTTCGATCTGGGCTCCGGAACCCCGGCCGTCTCAGGCGATTTGAATTACAGCAATGCCGGGTTCTACACGGGCATCTGGGGCTCCTCCGGCGATACCGCAGCGGGCACCGAATACGATCTCTATGCCGGATACGGAATGTCCTTCGGGGAGGATGACTTCTTCTCCGCGGATTTGAGTATCTGGAATTACAACTACCCCACCGGCGCCAGTGAAGTCGACCCGTCTGACCTCACCGAAGTGATCCTGACCCTCGGCGTCGGGCCGGTGGCCTTTTCCTATTACGACAACGTGGCCGGCGGTTCAGGCTACAACTACTACACCCTGTCAGCCGGCTTCGATGCCATCTCGGTACTCGTCGGCATGCACGACTCCTGGAGCAGTTGTCCATCAGATGATGACGACGGCGAGTGCAAGCCGGTCCACGTGAATGTCAGTTACGCCTACAACGACAATCTCAGTTTTACGCTAAGTCAGTTCGTCGCGGATGAAACCGATGATGACGATCTGAAATTCGTCGTTTCCTACACGTTACCCATTGGCGAGTAATTGACAGCGCGCCGCTCACGCGGACGGTGTTTCCGTGCTCGCGGCACGAACTAACTGACAGGAGTAATCCAATGAAACTCATCACTGCCGTAATCAAGCCGTTCAAACTCGATGCCGTGCGTGAAGCATTATCCGACATCGGCGTTCAAGGTATTACAGTCACCGAAGTAAAAGGCTTTGGTCGTCAGAAAGGCCATACCGAACTTTATCGCGGTGCCGAATATGTGGTGGATTTTCTGCCGAAAACCAAACTGGAGGTGGCAATTGCCGACAGCATGGTTGACTCGGTGGTTGACGCAATCAGCAAGGCGGCCCATAGCGGCAAAATCGGCGACGGGAAAATATTTGTTTCTGCTTTGCAGCAGGTGATCCGCATCCGGACCGGCGAAACCGGCGACGACGCGCTGTGACCTGAAAATAATTTTCTGAAAATAATCCAAATGCCGGAGTTGTGCTATGGAAAATACAGTACTTGAATTGCAGTACGCCCTGGATACGTTCTATTTCCTCATATCGGGCGCACTGGTTATGTGGATGGCGGCAGGTTTCGCCATGCTCGAAGCGGGTCTTGTCCGCGCAAAAAACACCACAGAGATTCTTACCAAAAACATCTCATTGTTCGCGATCGCCTGCACCATGTATCTGATTTGCGGCTACCAGTTCATGTATGGCGGTGGCTTTTTTGTCAGTGATATAGGGCTGGACGGCGCCGCATCAGCGGATGCACTAGCCACGTCGGTATACGCAGAATTTGCGGGCGAGGATGGCAATGCCTATGCCAACGCCGCAGATTTCTTCTTCCAGGTCGTCTTTGTTGCGACGGCCATGTCGATTGTATCGGGGGCTGTCGCCGAACGCATGAAGCTCTGGGCATTTCTGCTGTTCGCAGTGTTCATGACCGGGTTTATCTATCCAATGGAAGGCAGTTGGACCTGGGGTGGAAAGCCAGTGCTGGGTCTTTACGAACTCAACTACACCGATTACGCAGGGTCCGGCATTGTTCACCTCGCGGGTGCGTCGGCAGCCCTGGCCGGTGTGCTGATACTGGGCCCGCGCAAAGGCAAGTACGGTCCCAACGGTGTAATCAACGCAATTCCGGGTGCCAACATGCCAATGGCAACTCTGGGCACGTTTATCCTGTGGATGGGCTGGTTCGGCTTCAACGGAGGCTCGACCCTCTCCATCGATTCGATAGCGTCGGCCAATGAAGTTGCCATGGTGTTCCTCAATACCAACGCGGCGGCCTGTGGTGGCCTGATCGCTGCGCTCGTGGTGGCGCGATTGAAGTACGGCAAATCGGATTTGACCATGTTGCTCAATGGCGCATTGGCGGGTCTGGTCGCCATCACCGCCGAACCTGCCGATCCTTCGCCGCTACTGGCTGCTTGTATCGGTGCCGTCGGGGGAGCGCTGGTGGTCTTGAGCATCATCACCTTGGACAAACTCAGGATCGACGATCCGGTTGGTGCCATATCCGTGCACGGAGTGGTGGGCATCTGGGGCATCTTCGCGGTGCTGCTTTCCGACGCCGAAGCGACATTTATCGGGCAGTTGGTTGGCGGTCTGACGATTTTTGTCTGGGTATTTTCCCTCTCGCTGCTGGTGTGGTTCATCATCAAGACACTCATGGGAGTGCGTGTGTCCGAGGAAGACGAATTCGCGGGAGTCGACCTGTCCGAATGTGGAATGGAGGCTTATCCGGAATTTCTAAACGCCAAATAGCCTTAAGCGTGAACAGATAGCCTTAAGCCTTAAGCGTGAACAAATAAGCCTTGAGCGTGAACAAATGGCCTTGAGCGTGAACAAATCGCCCTTAGCGCCAGGTAATCTGCAATCTGCCGGAGCCTCGTTCCGGCCTTGGCAACCGGTCATCGATTGACCGGTTTTTTTTTGATTTAATGGCGGGGTCGTGGAGCAGCGGGTATAGTCGTGCCCTGAACCGGCTACTGCAGGCTGCGCCCGGTCGCTCTGTCAACTAACACGCAAACTCCAGAGGTCAACACAAAATGAAGCTTATTACTGCGGTGATCAAGCCTTTTCGCTTGGATGACGTACGCAACGCCCTGTCTGAAGTCGGGGTTCAAGGCATGACAGTGACTGAGGTCAAGGGTTTTGGTCGGCAGAAAGGACACACCGAGTTGTATCGGGGTGCCGAATATGTCGTGGATTTCCTGCCGAAAGTCAAGCTGGAGATGGCGCTGCCGGACGAACTGGTGGAAGCAGCGGTCGATGCCATCACCAAGGCCGCCCAGACCGGTAAGATCGGCGATGGAAAAATTTTCATACAACCCCTGGAAGAAACCATTCGCATCCGCACAGGTGAAACCGGACCCGACGCGGTGTAAGGCATGGGCTGTGCACCGAATGCCGAAGCCCTGGTAACTCAAGCGACAATTACGCCAGCGTCAATCATTCAGAAAGAGCAAGGTAATAAATAGCCGGGCAATATATATAACCGTGCAATAACAAAAGGCGGCGATTTCCGGGAAAAATAGAAGAAAAAATACTAATAAAACCCTTGTAAACATGGTGACGCGGAAATCTGTCTGAACTATAAATATCCTCACGCGAGGTCGACGCTCCGCTGGCTGGTAGGGAAGCCGGTAGTGTCGGCCACGGAACTCAATCCATGACAAAAATGGTCTGCTAGTTGCTTCGAAAGATGTAAGCCACTGCCGCTGGCAGGGCCTTTAAAGCAGGAGCGCGTTTTGTGTCGAACCGAAACCGTGAGGGTAAGTCATGAGTGATGAAAATGAAGTTGAAGCAGATGACGACGTCGAAACCGATCTGGAAGGCGGGAGCTATGTGGCGGCTGATCACTCCCGCGAGGACGACGACTCTGCGGCATCGATAACCGCGCGGCAGGCGGTTCGCGATAAACTTCAAAACGACATCGAAGCATTTCTCGCGGCCGGGGGTCGGATCAACGAAATCCCGCCGAATGTCATTGCCGACCCGCCGCGCAAGCCGGAAAGCAATTACGGCGGTCAGCCCATTTGATTTGGCCGGCAACGACGGCGGGTTGTTGCCCAGGGCGGCTTCACCAGCGGGCCGCCCTTTATTTTGTCTAGTTGAATCCCCGTTATTTTTTCTGTTTAAAAAGTTCGTTATTTCTTCTTGTTGAGCGCCTGCTCGAAAAGGGCTGCCATGGTGCCCTGAGTTGGGCTGGCAGTCGCCTGGCGGGGCGCGCGCCGAGCCGGCGACCCGCCCGCCCGCTGCGGGTTTGAGGTAGACGTCGGCGCACCGGGTTCGTCCCCGAGTCGCATGGACATGGCAATGCGCTTGCGTTGTACGTCGACTTCCATCACCTTCACTTTCACAATATCGCCCGCTTTGACAACACTGCGGGGATCTTTGACATAGGTCTCCGACAGTGCAGAAATGTGGACGAGTCCGTCCTGGTGAACGCCGACATCCACAAAGGCGCCGAAATTGGTGACATTGGTTACGGTCCCTTCCAGCACCATGCCCGGTACCAGATCCTTCAGGGTTTCCACGCCTTCGGCAAACCGGGCCGTTTTGAATTCCGGACGGGGATCGCGCCCCGGCTTGTCCAGCTCCGCGATGATGTCGGTTACCGTCGGCACTCCGAACTTCTCATCCACATAGTCCGCCGGCTTCAGAGAGCGCAGGAACGGCGTGTCACCGAGCAATGCCTTGATATCGCGACCGTGAGTTTTGGCGATTTTTTCTACCACTGAATAGGACTCCGGGTGCACCGCGGATGCATCCAGAGGGTTGTCACCACTGGCAATCCGCAAGAAGCCGGCGGCCTGTTCGAAAGCCTTGGCGCCGAGGCGGGACACGCTCAGCAACTGACGGCGGTTCCGGAAAGCGCCGTGGGTGTTGCGATATTCAACGATATTGGTGGCAATGCTCTGGTTCAGGCCGGCCACCCGGGCGAGCAGGGGAATGGACGCGGTGTTCACTTCCACCCCTACCGCGTTCACGCAATCCTCCACCATGGCATTTAGCGTTTTGCTCAGGCGAGACTGGGACACGTCATGCTGATACTGACCGACGCCGATGGACTTGGGCTCGACTTTCACCAGTTCGGCCAGCGGGTCCTGCAGACGTCGGGCGATGGAGATGGCACCGCGGATGGTCACATCCAGATCCGGAAATTCCCGCGCCGCGAATTCCGACGCCGAGTAAACGGAAGCCCCGGCTTCGTTGACCATCACTTTTTGAATCTTCAACTGCTTGTTGCGCTTCAGGAAATCCCCGACGAACTTGTCGGTTTCCCGGCTCGCGGTGCCGTTGCCGATGGCGATGAGCCCGACGGGGTGCTTCTGGCACATGTGCAGGAGAACCGCTTCAGCTTCCTGAATACGGTTTTGCGGGGGCGTGGGGAATATCGCACCGTGGTCGAGAATCTTGCCCGTGGCGTCGACTACCGCCATTTTGACGCCGGTGCGCAACCCTGGGTCCAGGCCAATCGTGGCGATCTGGCCGGCCGGGGCCGCCAGCAACAGGTCTTTGAGATTGTTTCCAAACACGTCGATGGCGTCGCCTTCGGCATTCTCCCGCAGGTCTGCGAACAGATCTGTTTCCAGATGAGTCAGCAATTTCACTCTCCAGGTCCAGCGGACCACTTCGGCCAGCCACGCATCCGCCGGCCGTTGGCGCTGATCGATTTTCCAGTACTGCGCCACCATCAGTTCGCCCGGATGCAGCTGCCCCGGTTCGAGGTCTTCTTTCAAGCCCAGTGCCAGGGTCAGAATGCCTTCATTGCGCCCCCGGAACATGGCCAGAGCCCGGTGCGAGGGCGTGCGCGCCACGGGCTCACGATGGTCGAAGTAATCGCGGAATTTCTCGCCTTCGGATTCCTTGCCTTCGATAACCCTGGCGATGATGTACCCGTCCTGACGCAAAAAGGTGCGCAGCTTGTCCAGCAGACCGGCATCTTCGGCAAATTTTTCCATCAGGATCTGCTTGGCGCCGTCGAGTGCGTCCTTGACGGTCTCCACTTTCATGTCGGGGTTCAGAAAGGCCTGGGCTTCCACCTCGGGCGTTGCGGCGGGGTTCTCCCACAGCATCAGGGCAAGCGGTTCCAGGCCGGCTTCCCGCGCAATCTGCGCCTTGGTGCGGCGCTTGGTCTTGTAGGGAAGATACAGGTCTTCAAGCTGGGTTTTGGTCAAAGCGGCAGAGATCTGACCGGCCAGCTCCGGAGTGAGCTTGCCCTGCTCGTCAATGGCCTTGAGGATGGCGCCACGTCGGTCTTCCATGTCCCGCAGATACTGCAATCGCTCATCCAGGTGGCGCAACTGGGTATCGTCCAGCCCGCCGGTGACCTCCTTGCGATACCGGGAGATAAACGGCACGGTCGCGCCTTCGTCCAGCAAGCCCACGGCGGATTTCACCTGGGTTTCGCTGACATTGAGTTCCTGGGCAATGCGTTGAAAAATGCTGTTCATATCAGTCCGTAAGCCGCTGTCTGATGAGGTGGGGCATTATGCGGAATCTGATTCGGCAGGACAATCACCGATGCCGGGGGGTGTCCGGGCGGGAATCGCCGGTGGCTGGTGGTTCATCCGGATCTGCCGCAAGCGTTTCGCTGGCGCCCACCGGCTCACCACGTTTGAAGGTCTTCACCGGAGTGACCTCCAGGTCCGCCGTCACCCGAGGGTTGTCAACCAGTGACTGAATGAGCGGATCGTCGGCGCTTACGGCCGGGTCCAGCCAATGCTGAAGGATGTCGTCGTTCCAGGGCAGGAACAAGGGCATGGCTTTCTCGTGGTAACGGGCAAAGGCAGGTGTGGCCGGGCGGGTGATGAGCGCGAAGGATCGGGTGACACCCTCGCCATGCCTGCTGTCCTGCCACAGCGTTCCAATGGCCAGAGGCTGACCGGTAGTGCGCATCAGGTAGCGGGACTTGCCCTGGGTCTCGCCAATTTCGGTGGCAATGACCAGTCCGCGGCGTTCATCCATGGGTTTGCGCCACATCCGGCCGCTCAGGTTGCGCGCGTTGAAGGATGTGATCTCCATGTTGGGGACCAGTTTGCCATCGGTCCATTTCATGGCATACCACCACATCGCGGTGGAATGCTGGTAGCCGCTGGCGGTCGCGGTGACGAGTGCAGGGCAGGGTTGCAGTGTGTAGTATTGCCCCAGCGGATAGGGCAAGGGGATGTTCAGGCGGTTGAACAGATCGATGACGGCAGGCGATTGGTGAAGATTGCCAATGTATCCACACATGGTGTCGTAGTAGACTCCCGATCTCGACCCCACCGGCCACCGGTCGGGTTCCCGGTCATGCTACGCCATCGCACCATGAATGCAACTGCGGCCCGCTCTTGAAGCAGACGGGTAGCCCTCGCGACAGGAGGGTGGACCCGGGTCGCAAGGTCACTGTGACATGGCGCACGGCGAATCTTCGCCGGCTCGACGACAATGATTTTTAAGGCAATGATTTCCAGAGCAATCGTTTCCAGACCAATCGTTTCCAGAACACTGTTTCTAAAAAACTCCGATACGCAGTAGTGGATAAATAATAATGAACTCAAAATCCCGAACCTCCAATACGCCGGTCACCGAGCCCACCGCAGCAGCGCGCTATGAACAGCCCTGGGTCACCGACCGAGCCTGGATCGTGGGCGTCATCGGCGCACTGCTGATTCTGTTTCTCGGTTATTTCTTCGGCAATATTCAGGCGCACAAGGAAGGGCTGGATTTTCTGGATAAAAGCCTGCGGGAAGAAAAAATCATCGTCATGCTGATGGCCATCGGGATTACTGCGGCGGTGATGTATCTAGTGGAAGCCATTCGCGTCTGGCGATTTCAGAAAGAAGCCTTCATACGAGTACACCCGGAGATCACCAAGGGGCGAACGGTACAATTCCTGGCCGAATGTCTGAAAAATTACCTGTGGTTGCTGCTGCTGTTCTACGTCTGCCGGCTGGCCTACTTTTCCCTGAACGAATACGGCTACAAACCCGGCAGTTCCTACTACGCGCCCTGGTTCTACACGCTGGAAGTGCTGTGGCAAATATTCATATATGGCGGTCTGCCGTACATAGCAATTACCCGGGCGTTCAAACACAACCCCGAAGCCGACCGCAAAGATCTGGCAACTCTGACTGAAAAATCGGTGTGCTGGATCATTTCCCGCGTACCCCTTCTGTCGGGCCTGCGGCCAGTGTTTGATATCAATGACAAACGCAGTGCCCGTGGCCTCGCCGTGAAGTTTTTTTTCGCACCGGTCATGACCGTATTTTTTTACGATAATTTTTCCCATCTTCAGGGCAATTTTGATTACATCTTCAATAATGCATTATCCAGCGTATTAAACGGTACCTACGACACGACGCTTTTGAGCAAGGATCTGGGCAACGTATTTTCCACCATGATTTTTTCCGTGGACGTGGGGCTGGCCTGGTGCGGCTATATCATTTCGTCGCGCTGGGTGGACAATCAGACAATTTCAGCGGAGCCGACCATGTTCGGCTGGGTTGTCTGCCTGATGAGTTATCCTCCGTTCCGCGTCATGGGCGGATGGTTCCTGACCGGTCCCGGTGAACATCTTTATTTGCAGCTGCCATTCGAAGGGCTGACGGTATTTTTCGGGACATTAATGATGCTCACCTTTTTTCTATACATGCTGCCGACCATCTGGTTCGGATTGCGGTTTTCGAACCTGACCCATCGGGGCATTGTGCGCCGCGGGCCGTTTGCACTTGTCCGCCACCCTGCGTATGCAGCAAAAAATGTCGCCTGGTGGTGCGTTGGTCTGCCGGTTGCAATCTATGTCGGCTTTACGTCCAGTGCTGTGCAGGGACTGATTTATATCGGCGGGCTGATCTTTCTTTCCGGCATTTATTACGCCCGGGCAATTACCGAAGAGCGTCATCTGAGTTTTGATCCGGATTACGTGGAATATTGCAGGCGCGTTCCCTATCGTTTTATTCCAGGATTGATTTGAGGGATAACGCGGGGCGGAGGAGAATCTCCGAGGAAAAAAAGCGCCCAACCCGGTCAAGGCGTTGGGCGTTTGGTAAGTGTTGTTTCCGTCAGGTAATTATTTTCAATGTCTGCTTAAGGTCGCGCGGACGTTTTCGGGTAAATCAGAAACTGCCAAACCCGAGACCACCATTACAGTGCATCCACTCGCTATAGCCGCCACCGCCGCAACTGCCGTTGGCATACAGACCGGTGTTGTAGCTTTGTTGCTCAGCCTGACGGGTTTGTCCGTTGACTTGCAG
>CAZJKJ010000063.1:0-20209 GCA_964546435.1 uncultured Cellvibrionaceae bacterium | reverse complement strand
GGAAAAAGTTATTAAAAGGGTATAAGGCGGGGGTTAAACACCAGGCAAAAAAAAGGGCCCCAAAAGGGGCCCGGTTTTCCATCCTGATCAGGTTTACTTGCCGAAACCTGCCCGAATGTAATCATTGATGGCATCTGCGGAGAGGCTGCTATCCCAGGTCTGCAGATTTCTCTTCTTGACCAGGTTCATGAAGGTATCGAAATTGTCCGATCCTTTGGTCTCGTTCGACACGTAGCCTGATGCGACCAATCCGTTGATTTTCCCGGAACTCTGCAGCTTGGAGTAGTAATCGCCCAGCGTGCGTCCCGGCGCAGGGTAGCTATTTGACGCGCCTTCGTTGTCACTTGCCCAGCGCCAGGTAAGGTTCGCCGCCTGGGAAGTTACTTCCGGCTTGTGCAGGCCGATACCAAACGATTTCAGGTTGGTGTAAGAGGCTGACCATCGCTGATCGCCGGTAGCGCGGGAATGAACAACGTTACCTTTGACGGTGACTTCGCCCTGGCCAATGTCCGCAGTCGTGATACCCCACAATGCTGGCGTACACAGGTTATTACCAGAGCATGCATTGATTCCCTTGAACATGCTGTGACCTTCAGTCACGACATTATTGAGCGCCTTGGCAAACGTACCTTTCGGCAGCGGATGGTCTTTATAACCCATCTGCAGACTGATGGAGTTTCTTCCGAAGAAGTTGTTTTCATAACGACCACCCGGGCGACCATGAACACCGTGGCTCGAAGCGCGAGTGATAATGTTGTTCTCGACCACAATGCTGTTGCCCACGTTCTCATACTGGATGTACAGATTGTGGTTGTACATGTTGGCGCCGGCGCCGGCAACTTTGGGATTCCAGCCGCCGTAGTCAAATACGTTCTCCTCGATCAGCAACCCGTTGATACCTTTGACAAAAAGGTTGGAGGGACGAATGTGACGATCATTGGATGACTTGTTGTAGTAAGCGCCAGTGAAAATGTTGCGTCGCAGGGTGAAGTTTGACGGTTTGCCGTTCCAGTCCTGGATGGTCAACTCTACATGATCGAATACACAGTCTTCGATCAGGATATTGGAGTGTCCGCCGAGGAAACTGACCTTGTCACCATCTTCGTGCTTGCCGGTAAATTCCGGGTGCGAAGTATCGAGCTTGTATGCGCTCAGGTGCAGGCCGATGAGGGAAACGTGGCTGAGCGCCTTGTTGCTGATGCTCAACATTTTGCCTGTCGATTCCAGACGGGGGCGGGGGCCCTGGCCGTAGAACGCGACGACGGCAGGCTCAGACGCACTGCGTCCGGACTGTATGCCACCCAAATTCTGACCGCGCCAGGTATCCCCAGCCTTAAGGTAGACGTGATCAGGCTTTCCGGACCGCATTTTTTCAGTGGCAGCGCCCAGGGTCTTACAGGGTGTTGCGGGACTCAAGCAGTCGTTAGCGTCCCGACCGGATGAGCTGCTTACATAAATAACCTTGGAGTCACTTGACGGCTTGAAGACGGTGAAGCCTTCGCTCGACGATGCTTCGCCCTTGACAACAGTTACGGCAACTTTGGCATCGTCGGTTACACCATTCTGAGCGATCTGGTAAACAAATGAGTCTTGGCCGGAAAAGCCGTCATCCGGAGAATATTGGAAGACACCTGTATCGAGCATTTCTATTTGTCCGTTTGCAGGAGGTTCAATCACTTCAAAACTGGCAGCGGTTGAATCGAACGAGTCGTTATTGCCCACGTGATCATTGAGACTTACGCTACCACCTGACGCATTAACTCTGACTGAATAAAAATCATCATTGGCCAGAAGTTGAGTTGCAGACGAATCCGGGGTTGCCTCGCCTTGTACCACCGAAAATTTCAGCGTGAGCGGACGCCCGGCCTGTCCACCAGCGTCAACCGTCTCGTAAGGGGTGACTGTCAAAGTGTAGCTGCCCGCCTCGAATCCGAGGGAGTTATTATTCTGATCAGCCGTTTCATCCGCCAGGATATGATAGTTGGCATCGGCCATCGTGTATTCCGCAGCGTTTTCTATGCGGTCGATGGAAGTCGGGCCATCCAGCTTGAAGTGAACGCTGCCGGTCTGGGCGTAATCCCTGGAGATGGCAACGATATTGACAAGGTCGGTCGGTGCGCTGGAAAGATCGAGAGTGTCGCCGCTCTTCAGCTGCTTGAGCGTAACAGACTTGCCGGTGTCGGTGATCCCTACATATTCAAGAGAAACAATATCCGGTACTGCAGTTGGCGTTGCCGCGGAGTCGATCACAGAGAATGAGAGTGACGTTGGAGCGCCTTTCGCGCCTTCCATCTCGGATTTCTCATAAGGAGTGATCAACAGGCGGTAATCGCCTTCGGGAAGCTCGTTGGCGTTGATGTCAAGGTGGTCGCCTTCGACATCCATGGTATAGATCGAGTTGTTTTCCCAGCGGTCAATGGTGGTTGCTCCGGTCAGGCGGAAATGCACGCTACCGGTCACTTTCTCATTGGACGAATCTGCTACAACGTTCAGCAGGTGAGTGGGCACTGTCGACAGGTCGATTACGCTACCATTCTTCAGTTCTTCTATATCTACATAGTTGCCTTCGTCGGTGAAGGCGACCAGCCGTACGGATTCGATCGGCGGCACGTTGAGGTCAAATTCTTCATCCTCCCAGGAGTCCACCACTGGAGAGCCGGAGGAATCTGGCGCTTTTGCAACATTTTCAGAGTTTGTAGCATTGACAGAAACGTGTCTGACGACGGGTGAGGCTTCCGCGTTACGGCTGTCCGTTACGCGATAAATGATTTGATAGGTGCCGGCCTTGCTGGTATCGACCGCATCCGCATTGGAGCTTACGACAGTGGTGATATCCCCGTCTTCCGCATCCATTGCAATGACGCCGGGATCCACAAAAGCGTCGCCTACTGCGAGACTCATTGAGGTCTCACCCCGCAGCACGATCACTGGCTTGATGTTTGCTTCACCGTTTTCATCTAAGACAATCAGTGCATCCGGCACGCCATTCATGTTACAGCCTGAGAGAACGGCAGCCGAGACGGCACAAGACAGGACAGTAGATTTAAACTGTTTAAGCATGATATTTGCTCCGAACATCTGTACTACTCACCATTTTGGAGATGGGTAGCAGGTATGATTTTGCTGGACGCCGCGTCCTGCAGCGCTATTAAGGTGTCGTTGTCGTCGCATACATCTAGTGGATTGCACGACAAATCCGACCTGCAAAAAGCCATCAGGCTGTCCAGTTATTCCACATCGAGGTGGGCAGAACGGGGGAGGCTCAGGCAGTTCGCGAAGTGCGGATTACTCCATCGTAAGTCTTGCTCCCTTTTGTTTTTTTCTCGCGCGAGGAGTAGCCAAATTGGCCGCTCTCGAAATGAATGCGACGTTCAAGAAAAAGCCGGGCTGCAAACGACAGTCGGATAGCTCGCTGATTGGAATGGCTTGGTTGCTCATACCTGGTTTCTGCTCAAATTCACAGTCACGCCCGAGGTCAAAAAAACGTCGAGGTCGATATTAACAGAATGAATAAGAGATGAAATCAATTTTCCGTTTCTCACTTATGAAGTAGGCGCCCAATTTGCCTTTAGCGTATTCCAAGACATATCCGGTGGACGCATCATAGCCGGGCTTGATGTCTGCTGGAAAAACCAATAGTCCGGAAATGCGATCCACCCCGCACAAAAATACTTGATTCAGCGATGTGTTTCACGCTTGAGACAAAGACCTGTGCCTGGACGGATGCGACTAAAAAATGATCATTTCCGGTTCTCCAGCCCTACTTGCCTATACTTCCTGCTAAAATGCGCCGCCATTCATCACCTATCTATTAACTCAGGAAAAAACGTAAATGCACGCTGGTGTGGTCGTTATTGGCCGAAACGAAGGAGAGCGCCTCAAGCGGTGCCTGCAATCCTTGGGAGGACTTCCCCTGGTGTATGTGGATTCGGGCTCCACCGATGGCAGTGTTGAATATGCGGAATCGGTAGGCGCGCGCTGTGTGCGGCTGGATATGTCGCGTCCCTTTACAGCGGCCAGGGCCAGGAATGAAGGATATGTCAGCCTGCGGGAAGTCTTTCCTGACTTATCCTGCGTGATGTTTGTGGATGGTGATTGTGAAGTCCAGAGTCAGTGGCTTGATGCCGCCATCGCGGTGATCGAAGCAGACCGGAATCTGGCGGTTGTCTGCGGCCGGCGCAGGGAACGGCATCCGGAGCATTCCTTATACAACCTCCTGTGCGATATCGAGTGGGATACGCCCGTGGGCGATGCGACCGCCTGCGGTGGTGATGCGCTTTATCGGACTGCAGCATTTGATGCGGTGGGCGGGTTTGATCCCGCCTTCATCGCCGGAGAAGAACCGGAACTCTGCTACCGATTGCGCGCAAGCGGCTTCCGGGTGCAGCGGATTCCCGCAGAAATGACCTTGCACGATGCGGGCATGACACGGTTCGGGCAGTGGTGGAAGAGAGCAGAGCGCAGTGGCTATGCTTTTTTTCTCAATGCACAGAAACACGGCCACAAAGGACCTGAATACTTCAAGCGGCGAGAGGTGCGAAGCATTGTTGCGTGGGGCGGAGCCGCGGTGGCTTCTATCTTGTTGAGTCTGATTTTCCGGTCGTTCTGGCCCGTCGCCGTTTACTGCCTGTTGTTCGGTTTGCAGGTGGTACGGGTGCAGCACCGTCTGGTGCACGTACGCCAGGAATTCGGCCGATCAGCCACATTGCGGTATGCGTTGTTCATAATGCTGGCGAAAATTCCGCAGCTTCAGGGTGCCATCCGGGGGTGGTTTCGGACATCCCTCGGCCGGCAGCATACTTTGGTGGAATACAAATAATGAATCGGGGCCCGATGCCGCTTGTGGCCCGACTTTATTGCCAGGGGTTTTTGTAAACGCCGAGCCCCTGCTTTAAAAGAAGAAAGAAGAAAGGGCTGTCTTCGATAAGATACCGACGTGCCAGCCGATTCGGCTCTTGCAGCATGCGGAAGACCCACTCCACACCGTACCGGGACATCCATTTCGGGGCTCTTTTCAGGTTGCCGCTTTCAAACTCGATAGTGGCTCCAATGGCCATGAACATTCGAACGCTGGGCATGCGGTGGCGATTTTTACAGATCCATTTTTCCTGTTTGGGAGCGCCGACACCCACCGCCAGCGCATTAGCGCCAGATTCCTCGATCATCCTGAGAATCTTGTCGTTTTCAGCCTCATCATTCTCGAACCCGAATGGCGGCGAATAACCGCCTACCACGATCTGGCGTTTACAGCGCTGATTGATGCGCTCCATGGCCTGCTGCACCGACGTTTCGGTGCCGCCCAGCAGGAAGATTGCGGTTTTGTCGCGGCTGTCGGCGTGGTAATCACAAAAGGCGGGAAAGAAATCCGAACCAGTGATCTGCTCCCGCAAGGCGAAGCGACGGGGAAGGAATTTGCTCAGCAGGTAAATAATTCGACTGTCACAGACGGTGTAAGCGGCATGTTGATAACATTCATAGAACTCTTCATCTTTCTGCAACTTGATCAGGTGATCGATATTTGGCGTGACCAGAATTCCCTCATCGAAAGACTCGAGAAGTTCTTCGGTGGTCATATTGTCGATTTCGATGTTGAGAATTCGAGTTTTGGAATTGTTTACAGCCATTACCTGTTCCATAACACTGTCCGTTCAACCTGCTGATCAATAGGAAGCTTGCGCTCTCAGGTAGTTCCGCCGGTGCAAGCGTTAAAATGTCGGAATTATTTACAATTATTTCTAATTTTGTGGATTTGAGCGTCAATTTTGTGGAATTTGACGTAATTGCTCAACTTAGGGTAGTTCACTGCAAATAAAGAACCAGGTTTGAATTGCGGTTGGCCGGGGCGCTTAGTGTACCGTACAAGTTGCCTGCCACAATGGCCCGCCCCAAAAAAAAGGAACAGGAAGCAACGGCCAGGTTCCAAACATCGCCAAAAAGATGAATCTTCGTCTGCCCGCCTGAACTTCCAAAAAAGGATTGTGATAAAGTTTGGCCGGTTCGGAATCGGCCTCCCATTTTTCAGCGGGCCGTGGCTGATCGTCATGAACCCGCTTGTAACCGCAGCCATGGGCGCGGTATCCAGAGGGACCATGAAACGCTCGTTAGCGTAATGACCGTCGTTCCATTCACTTTTGCTGCTTCTCATAGAAGAGCCAGGTGTCCGTCCTTGAGCCAGTACCGCCACTTCAATATTTTCCTGACGTTTTTGACGGCGCCGTACGGGCGTTGGCGGCTTGATACACAGAAACCACCGATCCGGTTGCTGGAAAAGGTTATAAGGCTTACAAAAAGATCGTAAACATTGGAGATTTTATGTTCCTGAAGAAAATGGCCCGCGTCTGTCTCGGGCTATGCGCAACCTCTGGAATGGTGGCTTACGGGCAGAATCTGGACAAAGAGCTTACCTTAAGGTCGACTGCCGAAGTGCAACATGTCGAAAATGCGGGCCAGCAACCATCGGGTTCTACTCAGGTCTCGCAACAGGAGTGGGAAGGCGGGCTTATTGCCCAGGGGCGGGTAGATAACGGCTGGGCTTTCTTCGACAGCGACTATCAGTTGCTGGATCGACGCTACAGCGAGTTTGATCGCCGTAACGACCAGTTAGTACTCGGTATGGCTTCTTTAAAACTGGGCAGGGATGATCAGCGGGTAAACCTGGAGCTGGATCACTCCTCCAGGGAAATGCCGATCCTGCCCGGCGAAGGCGACAGCCCCGAAAACCGCGATCGCAAAACCATTCTCGCGGGGCAGTTGAACGGCAGTCTGCGGCTGGGTTCTTCCAATTCCATCAAAGTGTTTGGTCGGGCGACGGATATCCAGCTCGATCGGGTCCATATCAACGAATCATCCCAATTGGGCGGAGGCGTCAGCTTTGCCCGGACCCTCACCGCTTTGAGCCGGTTTGGTTTGACCTATTCCGAGAGCGAGCTGGAATACCGCTATGTCGATGAAGTTCTGGTCAACCGACGATTGACCGCGTGGTGGCAGACACAGCTGCGCTCCATTGGCTACAAGCTCGAATTCGGCAGTAACGATATCGAAAGCAACATGTCTACAACGGACGGGCCATACGCCGATTTCGCATTGACTTACGATGAAGGGGTGCATCGAATCAACATGGCCGCGCGCCACTGGTTATCGGATACTTCCCAGGGGAGTGGAAATGCCTCCCAATTCACGCGAACCATTGGTCAGGACGGGCGCCTGGGTGTGGTCGATGTCTTCACCCGCAGCGATTACATCCTCAGCTGGACCCACAAGAATCCCTGTGCAAGCTGTGTCCTGAAAATTGATCTGGGGCTTGAGCGGGAAGAATATGAGCGCTTCACAGTGCTTAGCAGCGATGAAACGTTTTTGCGCGCTTCATTCGTCAAAAGGCTTTCAGCCGGGATCGAGTTCAACGTTCAAACCTCTTTCAACTCGGTCAATTATTCGGACACAGCTGAGCGCGAGGCGTTCCTGCGGGAGATCTTTGGGCCGGAGCTGGAAGAGTTGGGCGATTTGACGGATCTGGTCGGAGGTTCTTACTTTCGCGACAGTTTCCAGGATCTGCGCGTGGACGTCGGCCTGACCTTCAGTCGGGTTTTGCGCAATGGGGAATTTCGGACCTTTATTGGCGGCATCCGTCGTAGTTATGACGACGGTGCAGACTTTCATTCGGAATACATCGGTCTGAACTTCAAGTATCTGCTTGCACAGTTTTAAGGGGAATGCGACAAGCGCTGCTGTCGGGGGATTGGATTGGCCCGGGCGCTGATGCTCCACTCGATACGGCGCTAAAAAAGCCCGCCACGGCGGCGGGCCAACACAATGCTAATGCGCAACGAGCATATTCAGCGTGTTCGCGGGCTTTTGTCCGGCAGTAGCCCTAATTCGTGTCATCAGACCATTGCAGGTGGTTGAAAAACTATCTGCGCTGCCACTGCGGCGTTAAAGCCAGGCTCAAAACGCTCATCTACGTCAAGTAAACTCCGCTTCTTCGCCTGTTTTTGCCTTGCCTGACCTTCGCTCGACGACTTTTCGTACGTACCCTAGTACGCATTGCCGCGTTTGGAAAGCAGCCGAATCGGTGTGAGGAACAGGATCTTTAAATCCAGCATGGGTGACCAGTTGCTGATGTATTCCAGGTCATACTCAACGCGCCGACGCATTTCTTCGACCGTGCGAGTCTCGCCGCGATAACCGTTCATTTGCGCGAGCCCGGTAATTCCGGGTTTGATTCTGTGGCGAGCGAGGTAAGCACGCACCTTATCCGAATAAAAAGTGTTGTGAGACACGGCGTGAGGTCGCGGCCCGACCAGGGACATGGTGCCTTCCAGGGAATTGAACAGTTGCGGCAATTCATCGAGGCTGGTGCGACGAATGAAGGCGCCGACTGGCGTAATCCGGCTGTCATTTTGCTTTGCCTGCTCGATGACTTCCTTCTCTTCATGCAAATACATGCTGCGAAACTTGTAGACGTTGAACTTCTGGCCGTCCCAGCCGTCGCGCTGCTGTTTGAATATGATGGGGCCCGGCGATGACAGGCGTACCGCCAGCGCGACACCCAGCAAAATCGGACTGAAGAGAACGATGAGTACCAGGGAGAGGAGCTTGTCCATCATCAGTTTGATAAACGCTGGTCCGCCCGCCATCAGAGGGGTTTCATTGAGATTCAGCAATGGAATGCCAGCGACTTCTCGAACGCTGTGATTGAGCAACTGGAATTCGAAAATATCCGGTGCCCACACCAGGTCGATGTTTTCGTTGAACAGCCGGTCATGGATTTCTTTGACCCGATGAGTCAGATGCAAGGGCAGGGCGACGTAGACGCGCCGTACATTGTATGCCCGGATCACCTGAGTAATGTCATTCTCATTGCCAAGCAACGGAATCGGCGAGTCCTGCCAGCCGGATTGCTCACCGGTAAAGCTGATCACGCCGATAATTGTGTCGTTTAACCAGATATTGCCCGAAATGCTCTTGGCCAGATGCTGGGCGATGGCGCCGGTGCCTATTATGATTGCCGGTTTGCGCTGCTGGTATTTGCGCCGATAAAGCTTGAACCAGTTGTAGGTCAGCGTGATCAGAACCATCTGGCCAATGTAGGCGGCAAATATCCAGTAAACGACCACCTGCCGTGAATAGGCCTCGGACGTCTTCGTGAGAAACGCCATCCAGCCCAGAATTATGATGACAATGCCCCATGCTCGCGACAGTCGCCGGATCGCACCGTCGAGACGGTCGAACCGCCGGAATACACCCATCAGGTGGTAGACAATCGTCATCGTCAGCAATGCAAAGACCAGCATGGTCCTATATTGCATGGCGACTTCCTCATCGCGCCAATAGGCGAGCACGCAGAGTGTCAGGCTGACGACGCCAAGATTCAGAATGTGCTGGATCCACTGCCCCAGGGTGTCGTGATTTTGCAACAGGCGCCGGTTACGGGACTGCGCAGGAAGAGTCCGATTTTGCGAATTCATGCGGAATATTGCTTCTCAGGAATTTGACGGCACTTAAATTTCAGGGTCTTTGAATTTCATGGATTTTTGAATTCCATGGATCTTTAAATTTCATGGAGCTCTAAATTCCACGGACCATTAAGCTTGATGACCATTAGAGCTTCAGATCCTTAAAATTCATGACCTTTCAAGATGTGACGTTCTCACTTCAGGTTTGACGGCACCTGGCCGAGCCGGGGCACTACTGTACCACCAACGGCAAGCCCACGCTAAAAAACAGTTAGCTATACGCCATTGGCAGATCAACAAGCTGGATTGGATGAAGCGGGGGTCGGCGCCGAGGCCGTTGCAGTCTGGAAAACGGGAAGATCCGTTCCAGAGACTGCGAGAAAATTATGCGGACTCTTTCGTCTTGTAAAAGCCAATGAACAGTAAAGCGATACCGCAGATCGTCAGGAAGATTGGCTCGTCCAACGGGTTGCCAATAAAGCTGTAGCCAGTATCGGATATGCTCGTTTGCGACAATACCAACACCAAGCTAACTACGAGTGACTTTATGAAAAAGCCCAAACCTCTTTTCATAACCATGTCCTGATCCTTGCTATCGAGAGTTTAATTTTTGCTCGCCTCGTGGCGACTCTGTGTTGTTGCCCTTTGGGTCCTATACCCTAAGCACTCTTTGTGCCAATCGGAGATTTCCTCCTTTTTAATCCGAAAAGCCAGCGGGGAATCGCCTCTTTTGGTAGCCTAAAATTTCAAAAGTTATAAAGATCAATCAGTTATGGTTTTCTGTAAAAACTGATTTTTTGAATCTAATCGCATTTCAGCGCTTCGGGATGGCCCCTGCTGCAGTTGAAGCCGCTCGCAAACTGTGCCGATGTATAAAACCCCGACATGAATTTTTTGGTTGCTGCGAGAATGGGAAGAGAGAGTCCCCGGTTACTTCAGGACGCATTTATACACCGGCACGGCTTAATCCAAACTGAACTGCCTGATTTATCAGGGGTGAAGTGCCTTCAAGGACGCATTGAAGCTCTTTGCGTCACTCGAAGTGAGAGGGTCGGAGGGCGGCCGGCAGGACGTGTTTGCGAAGGGGTGGAGCGGGCGTGTGAAATAGTTCGACACTGCAGTGGTTCGCCGACGGAGGAAGCTAAAAGGCCGCCCCGATTGCTGCGGCCCGAGACTCTGTAAGAACTGCATCGAAAGGAAGGTTTTACCCTCCCGGAATCTGGATATTGTATTTCTTTACCAGATCGTAGAGCGTCGGTCGGGTGACGCCGAGAATTTTTGCAGTGGCTGAGATGTTGCTCTCGGTCATTGTCAGTGCGCGTAAAATTGCGTTCTTTTCAGCTGTCTGGCGTACGTGTCGCAAGTTGATGCTGAGATCTTTGGCAGCGGCAATCCCCAGATCTTCAGATGACACCAGACGATCATCGGCCATAACTACAGAACGCTTCACCCGGTTCTCCATTTCGCGGATATTGCCGGGCCAGTCGTAGGATTCGATGGCTTCGATGGCCTCGGGGCTGAACCCCGAAATCGCCGGGTTGTTCTGCTCCGCATAGATACGCAGGAAATGTCGCGCCAGCAATAATTTGTCGCCCTGGCGATCCCGCAACGGGGGGATATGAATTTCCATCTCGCACACCCGATAGTAAAGATCTTCCCGGAACGTTCCTTCTTTGACCATGGCCTGAAGATTCTTGTTGGTGGCACAGACCACACGGACATCTACCGGAATTTCCGAGCGGCCGCCGACACGTTCAATGACGCGTTCCTGCAGAAACCGCAGCAATTTCGCCTGCAACGCAAGCGGCATATCCCCGATTTCATCGAGAAAGAGGGTGCCTTCGTGTGCCATTTCTACCTTGCCCAGGGTGCGTTTGGCGGCGCCGGTGAACGCGCCTTTCTCGTAACCAAACAACTCGCTCTCCATGAGGTTCTCGGGAACGGCGGCGCAATTGATCGCAACCATCCGGTTGCTGGCTCTGGGGCTGAAGCGATGCAGAGCTTTTGCCAGGACTTCCTTGCCGGTACCGCTTTCACCGGTGAGTGTACAGGTGACGTTGGTCGGGGCGAGCTTCTCGATCGTCCTGCAAATCTTCAGCATGCCCGGGTCGCACGCGATGATACCGCTGAGAGGCGCCTGCTGCTGTTCCTGAATCCGGCGGTGGCGCTCCTCGAGATTGTAGATGTGAAAGGCGCGTTGCAGGATCAGGTCGAGGGTTTCTGCATTGACCGGTTTCTGGTAGAAATCGTAGGCGCCCATGGCCACCGCCCGCACCGCATTTTCATAGTCGGCGTTTCCCGTCATGACGATTATTTTGGCCGATGGAAACAGGGCGGTGATTTCCCGAATACAACGAAAGCCTTCTTCTACGCCTTCGTCATCCGGGGGCAGACCGAGGTCCTGAAGAATGATCGGCGGTTCATGCAACCGGACGGCTGCCAGCGCCTCTTCGCGGCTACCCACGCAGATGACCTCGTACTGGTCAAAGTGCCATCGGAGCTGGCTTTGCAAACCGACGTCATCTTCGATTATCAGCAGTTTCTGTTTTTCGGTGGACCTGTTCATGTGTCTTATCCGTGGCTGGCGTGTTTCTGGCAGTTTGTGTGCGTGCTGCGATGTGTCGACGGTCAGCGCTGACCGGTCACCGGGAGCGTCACCGTGAAAGTTGAGCCCTCACCGGGGGAGCTGACAACATGGATATGGCCGCCGAGACTCTGGATGTAATCGCGCGCCTGATACACACCGATACCCATCCCTTTGCCGGTCTTGGTGGTATCGAACGGGCGGAACAGCCGGTCGCGGATAAAGTCCTGATCCATACCTTCACCGTTGTCCTCGATGGAAACGGCAACCTGATTATTATCACGCCTTACGGAAACATCAATGAATCCATTGGCGGCCGTGGCGTCCTGAGCGTTCTGGATCAGATGCACGAAAACCATGGTCAGACTGTCGAAATCCCCTTTGACACGCAGGTGATCGTCTTCGTTGCGCACGGTAGGTTGTGGCTGCCCTTTCTGGCTGCGGCGGATAGCCTCCAGCAAAACGTCCTGAAGATTGAGGATCTTGACGCTTTCAGGCTCATTGCGCTGCAGTTTTCGCAGCAGGTTGTTCATTCGGGTAACCGAATTGTTGATGGTGTTGATCGTATCTTCAACGAATGCCGGGTTGTCTTTGTGCTTCTCCGCGTTTTTAACCACGAGGGATTGCTGGGCAATCAAGTTTTTGAGGTCGTGCATGACGTAGGCGGCGAGCTTGTTGAAGGCATCAAATTGCCGAGCCTCGGCGAGCTGTTCTGATTGTTCGTGCCGGCGCAGATAGTTGGCCACCTGCCGCCCCACGGTTTTCAGAAGATCCAGATCTTCCCAGTTGAGAGAGGGGTCGCCATTGGGGGTCGTCAATGCCATGAAGCCCACCAGTTGGGCTTCGCTCATCAAGGGCAGGATCAGCCAGAGGTTCTCAATGCTGCGCACCCACTCAGGCAACAGTTCGTTGTACTGGGCCAGTGAGTCGCGATGCTTATCGGCGGTGGGCAGAAATACCCACTCGGATTGCTGCAGGGCATTTAAAAATGGTGTGGAATCCGGCTCGATGGCATCGTAGATATCGAACTGCAGCTGATTCTGATAGACCGGGACGAACAGCTTCCCTCGCCGCATCCAGATGGCGCCACCGTGAGAGCGAAAGATGGAGGCGACGGCATTCAGGGCGTGGCTGTTGACTTCTTCCGGTGATTTGGGCTGGGACAGATGGTTGATCAGCTTGAGCCACTCGGCGCGATAGTCGTATTTATGACTGAACAGGTGCTTGTTGATGAGCACGGACAGCTTTTCCCTGGCATTTTGCGATGCCATCAGATAGGCAATTAGCAGCAACACCAGCAGTAACAGCAGCCCGTAGAACAAGGCGCCCCAATGGCTGCCATAGCTCCTGACGTAATATCCGGCCACAGCCATGACCGCGATGATCGCTCCGGCGAGAATCAGCGACGTGCTGTAAAAGACCACCGGGCGCGACAGGGACAATCTTGCTGGCTGGTCATAGAGTTGATTGAGGGTAATGGCCGATACGCCCAGCAACACACAACTGACCATGACGAGAATGGCCCGGAACTGCGAGAAAGCCGAATCGAGTTCGTTCTGCAACAGGCTCTGCGAGAAGTAATAAATGTCGTAAATAAAGATAAGTGCAACGGTCAGGCACAGCAGCCGGATCAGGCGGATATTGGTAATGTTCCGGTACATCTGTTCAATACTGAGCAAGCCCAGAATTGACAGCAGGAGTGCCTGCCAGGTGGCAACGGCCCGCATTTCGGGCGATGGGTAAATGGCGTAGGCGATCGCCAGACCGGTGGAAATGATGCAGACCAGATAGATGAAGCGCTTGTAGGGCGTTGGCAGGCGATTGTTGCAAAAATACTGGGTGGCAACGATCGCGGCCAGAATCCAGGATCCGGCCCGCATCACTTCAAACAGACTCAACCCCGGATTCAAAACCCGATAGCTATGACGCAGCGCGATCCCGAAGGCCCACAAGCCCTGGAAGCTCACTGCGAGTGTCAGGCTCCAGTGGAAATTCTGTTTGTCGAGTCGATAGGCCAGTATGAGAGCAAGCAGAACAGACAGAATGGCTGCGCACACATAAGCGATTTGCGTAACGCTTTCGAAAACCATTCACTGCTCCCCAAGATTCGGCCGGCGCCATTGTAGCAGTATGGCGTGACAATGCCATGCTCCGGCGATGGACCTGGGTCGTCAGACGGTATGGGAGGGCAGGGACTGCAGAATCTGGTTCATGACCCGATCGAAGAAAGGATCAAGATCGAGTACAAGCGCGCGCTCGAACTGCAGATCATAGGCGAACTGCTTGCGGGTTTTTTCCAGAACCTTGAAGCCGAACCGGTTAACAAATATGTAAGCATCCGGGTCGGTTTTGGAGACCAGCTTGCAGCGCTGGACTTTATCCTGATTCTCATCGTAATAGGCGAGCCAGGTGCCTTCAGGCATGGTTAGCGACTGCTCGAAAAACCGGCTGGACAGTTCCTCAAAATGGGCTTGCTGGCGTTCAACCGCCGTCATTTCCTGCCAGCTTTTCGGCGCATTCTCACCTTTGCCGAGGGCGATCTTCTGCTCTTCCGACAGAGGAGCGAACGATTCCGCCTGAGTATCCGGCTGGGGGTCGTGAATCGCGTCCAGAGTCCGGGCAATTCTCTCCACCCGGGCTTTGCGGATGGCGGGATCGTCGATCGCCGCTTCCAGCCCCTGCTCAAGATGCTCAAGCAGTTCCGGGCGCAACCGGTCCCGGCGTTGCATCGAGCGGATGTCTTCGTGGCGGTTGCATATCCAGACCAGATCCGTCACGGTCTGCTCATTAGCGGTCCATTCCGCGCTGTCGCCACCCTGCTTCAAATGGGTGATGACCATGACCTGCAACCAGTAGGTGGTGAGGAAATCCCGCACCGAGGCGGGCAGGTTCACATCTTTGAGTTTCTGATAGATTGCGGACTGGGCAGCACAGCGGGCGACCTTGATGCGCGATTTTCCGGCTTCGGTCTGTGCGGTACGTTGTTCCACAATCGACGATTTGCGTTCTTCCCTGGCGACGGCCTGTTCCAGTTCCTGATCCAGCTGGGCGAAAAGCGTGCTGTCTGCTGTCTGGTGCTGTCCAAGGACCTGAACAATATCCGTCATTTTGCGGTAGAGAGGATCGCGCAGCGCGTTCTTGCCGTCATCGAATCCCATGCCTGCGTGGATCATCCGGTTGATCAACCGGCGCACAGCGTGATCCGGCTGCGCAAAAAAATGTTCGTCCTGCAGCGCAACCCTGAGCACAGGCAATTGCAGGCGGCCGAGCAGGGACTGCAATGACATCGGCAGGTTTTCGTCTTGCAGTACTCTGTCAAAAAACAGTGCCACCAGGTTAATGACGTTATCCGCGTTCTCGTGCAGTGCCCGTGGTATTGCGGAGCTCTGAGGTTGCAAAGCTTCTTGAACGGCGCGAATCACGATATTCTGCGGCTTGGCAGCGCCGGCGAGGTTTTGCAAATCCAGCGATATACCTCTGCCTAAGCGGTTGCTCAGCTCCGGCACTGGCATGACCGGACCGGTGTTGGCGCTGAAGAGATGCCATTGAACCCGGTCGGGTGCGGCCGAGCGCGATGCGAGTTCACGCACGTGAGCAAGCAAAGCAGACAGGCTGGCGTGATCCCAGCTCACATCGTCTTTTCGCGGGAGACCGGCGCCGGGGCTTTGCAGAAATTCTTCGCTCATGCCAGCAATTTCAATTTCAGGATCCGGGTCGGGTTGAAGGACATATTTGGGAACCTTGACAAGTATCCCAGCGTCAACCATGGCTTGATTTGCGTCGGCATAAAGATGCCCCAGCTGATTAAGCAGATGGCGTTCGAAAAGCTTGTAGAGAATCAGCTGCGCTTTGAGCTCCAGATCGAAACCTGTTTTACAGGTGTTCATGAATACGGTGGCAATCTGGAGTGGATCCAGCGGATTGCTCTGCTCCGTCATGGGTGCCTGCAACAAGTGTTCGAGACGTGAACTCAGTTCAAAAAGTTCTTCCTTGAACAGATTGCGTGCCCGTCCGACCATGTTGTTCCGGCTCAGCTCTATCTCCAGTTCTTCCCCTTCCACCAAGCTCAACTCGCGGACCTCTGCGGTCACCACCGTACTGGCCGCAGATGCTGCAGTATCGGCCGGGTCTGTCAGACTGCGAAAAAAGCCGGCGAGCCCGTGAGCGAATTCCTGTGCGAACGACTCCTGTCGCATGCGGATTGTTCGCATTGCATCAAAATAAAGATTCTGTTCGGCGTCACTCGACGCCCGGCTCGACAAGTCATAAAACAGGTCATCGGCCGCCGTAAACAATTGGGCCAGCAGTCCTTCTGTACGCGACAGCGCCTGTTGCCGGATTTGCCCGAGCACGCGGGCACGCCTGGCCAGAAGGCTTTCGTCTGGATTGACTAATTCCAAGTGCTTCGGTCTGGAACCTTTATTCCACATGGACGGGCTCTGATAATTCTGTGATCGGCGCAAGTTATTTCGTTTTCAATGCAGTTCCGCCGCGCTTATTGGTCAGGGGAATACATAATTTCAATTGTGCAAATTGTATTCCATGGTCTCAATCAGCCCCTCGTCATTTGGTATAAATCCGATAAGACGCGATATCTTGTTACCGGGCTTGAACGAGGCGGAGCTATCTTATTGATTTTGATGTCTTCATGAAAGTATGGCGTTCTGCCGGGTCGAACTGTTCGAGTCGATGAACCTCGCAGATCTGCTGCGAAAATCAGCCGACCTGCGGGTCGGTGGCCAGCCTGTAAAAATTGCCGACGACGTCGTCTCCGAAGCTCACGCTTGCGGAAATCATCCAGACCGGGCAGATTTCGGCGGGTATAATGGCACAATTCGCGACCTTGGGGAGGGGTCAATGCTCCTGATGATCGACAACCATGATTCATTCACCTACAACATCGTCCAGTATCTGCGTGAATTGGGTGTCGACGTGCAAGTAGAGTGCAGTGACGCCATCACGGTGGAGGAAGTCCGCCAGCGGCGCCCCTCTCATATTGTTATCTCTCCAGGGCCGGGGACGCCGGAGGCCGCGGGCATTTGTATTCCATTGATCAGGGCGCTTGCTGCAGAGGTGCCCATATTGGGGGTATGCCTGGGGCATCAGTGTCTGGCCGTTGCCTTCGGTGGCAAAGTGGTGCGGGCCGGCACGGTTATGCACGGCAAGACCTCGCACATCTTTCATAATTCCACGGGCGTATTTGCAGGGCTTCCCACCCCGTTCAAGGCGACGCGTTATCACTCGCTCATTGTGGATCCAGTCGGGTTGCCGGACGTTCTCGAGGTGACGGCATGGGCGCGACGCGCTGAGGGTGATGAAATCATGGGGCTGCGGCACCGAAGTTTGCCGGTAGAAGGGGTACAATTCCACCCCGAGTCGATTCTCAGCGAACACGGACACACACTGTTTGAAACTTTTCTCAAGAAGTAGACGGAGCAAGATGTGAATATTCAATCAGCCCTGGCTGAAGTAGTAGGAGGACGGGATCTGGATCGGGAAAGCATGTTTGCGGTAATGCGCCAGATCATGACCGGCGAGGCGACCGAGGCGCAGATTGGCGGGTTACTGGTGGCCTTGAGGATGAAGGGAGAGACTTGTGCCGAGCTCGCCGGTGCGGTGGAACTCATGAGATCGCTGGCTACTCCGGTATCGGTGGATGTCGAGTTTCTCGTGGATACGTGCGGTACCGGGGGAGACGGGGCGAATCTGTTTAACGTTTCAACCGCGAGCGCGTTTGTCGTGGCTGCGGCCGGTGGCAAGGTGGCAAAGCACGGCAACCGCTCTGTGACCAGCTCTACCGGCAGCGCCGACGTACTTGAGGCCGCTGGCGTGAAGCTGGATATCTCGCCAGAAGCCGTGGCGAGATGCGTACGCGAAGTGGGGGTCGGATTCATGTATGCGCCCGCACATCACGGTGCCATGAAGCACGCCATTGGTGTTCGGCGACAATTGGGGCTGCGCACGCTGTTCAACCTGCTGGGGCCATTGACCAATCCGGCCGGTGCAAAGCGGCAAGTGGTGGGCGTCTATGACAGCACCTGCTGTCATACTTTCGCGGAAGTGCTGCAAATGACAGGGAGTGAACACGTCATGGTGGTACATGCAGCTGATGGGCTCGACGAGATTTCTCTCACCTGCAAAACCCGTGTGGCGGAGCTGAAAGAAGGGCAGATTCACGAATATGACATTGCGCCCGAGCAGTTCGGCATCAATCGCGCGGATTTGAGTGGTTTGGTTGTACGATCAGCTGCGGATTCTCTGGCGCTGATTCGGGATGCGCTCAGCACTCGGCCGTCAGTCACCGGTCAGAAGGCAGCTGACCTGATTGCCATGAACGCCGGTGCGGCGCTTTATGTGGCGGGCGTGGCCAGTACGCTGGAGGAAGGTGTCGTGCTTGCCCAGGATGCCGCGGCGAGCGGTTTGGCCGCAGAGCGCTTGAAGCAGCTGGTCGAGTTCACCGCCTGCCTTTAGCGGGCGCAGCGGTGAAAGGGATTCAGTTTTCGGAAATCCAAGTAGTCATTATGAGTTGAGATATTGTGTGAATAGCTTACCGACAATACTAGAAAAAATAATAACGCGAAAAAAGCAGGAAGTGAGGGAACGTAGCCGGGCGATGCCATTGACGGAACTGCAAACCTGGGTCGCAGGTGCAGGGCAGGCGCGCGGCTTTGAAGCGGCGATGGCTGAAAAAATCCTCGCACGACAACCTGCGGTTATCGCTGAAGTCAAAAAGGCCTCCCCGAGTCGGGGAATTATTCGAGCGGATTTCCAGGCGGGTACCATTGCCAGGAGCTACGAGCTGGGAGGTGCAACCTGTCTGTCGGTACTGACCGACGAGGATTTTTTCCAGGGCTCCGATGTATATCTGAAGGAGGCGCGGGCAGTGACCCAGCTGCCGGTCATCCGGAAAGACTTCATTGTTGATGAGTATCAGGTCGTGGAATCAAAGGTTATGGGCGCCGACTGCATCCTGTTGATTGCAGCATCAATGGACGCGTCGCGACTCAAGGAGCTGAATGCGCTTGCACAGGATTTGGGTATGGACGTTCTGGTGGAAGTTCACAATGAGCCGGAACTGGATCTCGCCCTGGAGTTGCCGAACCGGATGATAGGAATCAACAACCGCGATCTGCATACGTTCGAAGTCAGTCTGGATACCACTTTCCGACTGCTGCCTCGTGTCCCTGCTGACAAGCTGGTTATTACCGAAAGCGGAATATTTTCAGGCGCGGATGTCAAATCCATGATGGAAAAAAACGTATTCGGATTTCTGGTCGGGGAATCTCTCATGAGAGCAACCAATCCTGGCGCGCAATTGCAGTCCGTTTTTTACGGAGACGGAGTTGGCAATACCGCCTGACGGAACGAAGTGGGAAATCTGACCCCGGGGTGGAACAGGATTCTGCCCCGTGCTTATTGGGTCTTGATTCAGATAAAAAAAGCCTCGCCTGAATAACAAGCGAGGCTTTTTTTTCAAGGCCCGGTGTTTACCACCTCATTCGGATGGTCGCCGCCAGTTAGCGTGTTCCGTACACCACCATGGTTTTGCCCTTGACCGACACCAGACCTTGATCTTCCAGAGTCTTCAGTACGCGCCCGACCATCTCCCGGGAACATCCGACAATACGGCCGATTTCCTGTCGGGTTATCTTGATCTGCATTCCGTCCGGATGGGTCATGGCATCCGGTTCCTTGCACAAATCCAGTAACGTGCGAGCTACACGACCGGTTACATCAAGGAATGCCAGGTCGCCCACCTTGCGGGTAGTCGCTCTCAGCCGGCGAGCCATCTGTGCGCCCAGCGCAAACACGAATTCCGGGTGATCTTCAGACAGTTCATGGAACTTTGCGTAGCTTATTTCAGCTATTTCGCATTCGGTTTTCGCGCGTACCCAGGCACTGCGCGCATCTTTTTCGTCAAAGAGGCCCATCTCGCCAAAGAAATCTCCATCGTTGAGATAGGCGACGATCATCTCGCGACCCTCTTCATCTTCGATGAGGACAGTGACGGAGCCTTTGATTATGTAATATAAAGAGTCGCTTTTATCACCTGCATATATCAATGTGCTTTTCGCTGGATAGCGGCGGCGATGACAATGGGTCAAAAAGCTCTCAAGGTTTTTTACGTGGGGGGAGAGAGTTACGGAAACCAAGCTTCTATCCTCGAATCTTC
>CAZJKJ010000062.1:0-20543 GCA_964546435.1 uncultured Cellvibrionaceae bacterium | reverse complement strand
AGCAACGCCGGGGATTTAGAGCAAGGCGCAAATGTGGTAACTTACCGCGCCTTTGGCACCCGGGCCGCAACGCAACTTCGGGCCAAAACAAGTATAGATTAATTTCCGCCTGCGAGGCGGTTGGAGCATTAGCGTGGAACGTTCCGAGATTTTAAAGCTGGCGGATCTGGCCCGCCTGCATATCGACGATGAAGCCGTCGATGAAGTCGCCGCCAGTATCAACAATGTCCTGCGCCTGGTCGATCAGCTTCAGGCCGCCAATATCGCCGACGTCGAACCCATGGCGCACCCCCTCGATGCCGTGCAGCGGCTGCGTGCGGACGAGGTGACGGAGCCGGATCGTCGCGACGAGTTCCAGGCCATTGCGCCTGCGGTCGAAGATGGGCTGTATCTGGTTCCCAGAGTTATCGAGTAAACATCCGGACGTCATCGCCGGAACTTCAGCTACTGACCCGAACCCCTGTTTTCGCTAGCCACCCATGCCACTGGAATCTGCCATGCATCAATTAACGGTTGCTCAAATGATCGGTCAACTCAATGCCCGGACCGTATCGAGCCGGGAGCTGACCCAGCATTTTATAGAACGCATTCAGCGCTACGACACTGACCTCAATTGCTTTGTCACCGTCACTGCGGAGCAGGCACTCGTCCAGGCCGACAAGGCGGATGAACGTCGCGCCAGCGGCGATACCTCTTCCTTGTGCGGGGTGCCGCTGGCACATAAGGATATCTTTTGCACCGAGGGTGTTCGCACCAGTTGTGGTTCCCGGATGCTGGACAACTTCGTGCCGCCTTACAGTGCCGCCATCGTGGAGAACTATGCGCGCGCCGGAGCGGTGGTGCTGGGGAAAACCAACATGGACGAGTTCGCCATGGGCTCCTCCAACGAGACCAGTTATTACGGTCCGGTGAAAAACCCCTGGGCACGCGACTGTGTTCCCGGCGGATCCTCCGGGGGATCGGCCGCCAGCGTCGCGGCCCGGCTGGTTCCGGCCGCCACCGCCTCCGACACGGGCGGATCGATCCGGCAACCCGCCAGTCTTTGCGGTATCACCGGCATCAAGCCCACCTACGGGCGGGTGTCCCGCTGGGGCATGATCGCCTTTGCGTCCAGTCTCGACCAGGCCGGCCTGATGACCCAGACGGCGCAAGACGCCGCCATTTTGCTCAATGTCATGGCGAGCTACGATTCCAGAGATTCCACCAGCGTCGACCATCCGGTCCCCGACTACACTGCCACCCTGGAGCAGCCCCTTAACGGGTTACGGGTGGGCATTCCCCGGGAATACTTTGGCGAAGGCCTGCACCCGGATACCGCCAGGGCGGTTGAAGAAGCCATCGCCGAACTGGAAAAACAGGGCGCGGTGATGTCCACCATCAGTCTGCCCCACACCCACCTGGCCGTACCGGCCTACTACGTCATCGCCCCGGCCGAGTGCTCGGCGAATCTCAGCCGCTTCGACGGCGTGCGTTACGGCTACCGCTGTGATGCACCGGAAAGCCTCGAAGATCTGTACAAGCGTTCCCGCAGCGAAGCGTTTGGCGATGAAGTCAAACGGCGCATCATGGTGGGCTGTTATGCGCTGTCCGCTGGCTATTACGACGCCTACTACGCCAAGGCACAGCAGGCGCGCCGCCTGATCCGCCAGGATTTTCTCGATGCGTTCAAATCCGTAGACGTCATCCTCGGGCCCACCTCTCCCACGCCCGCCTTCGAGTTTGGCTCGAAGGGCAAGGATCCGGTCGCCATGTACCTGGAAGACATCTATACCATTGCCACCAACCTGGCGGGACTGCCCGGCATGTCGGTTCCCTGCGGCTTTGCCGATGCCAAACCGGTGGGCATGCAGATCATCGGTCAGGATTTCGACGAAGCGCGTATGCTCAACATCGCCCACCGGTTCCAGCTCGCCACCGACTTTCACACCAGAATGCCGGCCAACATCGCCTGAAGGGGTAAAAATCATGCAAGGTGAAACCGCCCAATGGGAGACCGTGATCGGGCTTGAAGTACACGTTCAGCTGGCCACCCGCTCGAAACTGTTCTCCGGCGCCAGCACGGAGTTCGGCGCCGAACCGAACGTCCACGCCAGCGCCATCGATCTGGCCATGCCCGGAACCCTGCCGGTAGTCAATGCCGACGCCTTCCGGATGGCCGCCATGTTTGGTCTGGCCGTCAACGCCCGCGTCAACCAGCATTCGGTTTTCGAGCGCAAAAATTACTTTTACCCGGATCTGCCCAAAGGCTACCAGACCACACAGCTGGCGCAGCCCATTGTGGGCGCGGGTTACCTCGACGTCCGCCCCGACGGCGCCCCGGTCCGGCGGGTACGCATTCACCATGCGCATCTGGAAGAGGACGCCGGCAAATCCCTGCACGAGGACTACCACGGCATGTCGGGTATCGACCTGAACCGTGCCGGGACCCCGCTAATCGAGGTGGTCACCGAACCGGACATGCGCTCCGCCGATGAAGCCGTGGCGTTCGCGCGTCAGCTGCACGGAATCGTCACTGCCCTCGGTATTTGTGACGGCGACATGTCTCAGGGTTCCATGCGGTTCGATGTCAACATTTCAGTGCGGCCGCAAGGGCAACAAACTCTGGGCACGCGCACCGAGACGAAAAACCTTAATTCATTCCGGTTTATGGAAGAAGCCATCGAACTGGAGGTCGACCGCCAGATTCGGCTGCTGGAGAGCGGCGGCAAGATCACTCAGGAAACGCGGCTCTACAACGGTGACACCAAGAAAGCCCGCACCATGCGCACCAAGGAAGACTCCAACGATTATCGCTACTTTCCCTGTCCGGATCTGCTGCCGGTGGTGCTCGACGATGCCTATATCGAACGGGTGCGCCAGCAGATGCCGGAACTGCCGGATGCGAAACGCGCCCGCTACACGGGCGAGATGGGGCTGGCCGATCAAGACGCGGCCATCGTCAGCCAGAACATCGCCACTGCCGCCTACTTCGAACAGGTTGCGGCCGACTGCGGCAATCCGAAAGCCGCCGCCAACTGGGTGATGGGCGAGCTGTCCGCGCAGCTCAACCGCGAAGGCCTGGAGATGGGCCAGTGTCCCCTGCCGGCAGCGCATCTGGCCAGCCTGATCCGCCGGATTGATGACGGTTCGGTTTCGAGCAAGATGGCCAAAATCATCTTTGAAGCCATGTGGAGTGGTGAAGGCGACGCCGACGCTGTGATAGAGTTGCGCGGCCTGAAGCAGGTGTCCGATACCGGCGCGCTGGAAAAGATCGTCGAGGAAATCCTCGCGAACAACCCGCAGCAGACCGAAAACTACCGGTCAGCGTCCCCGGACAAGCAACCCAAAATGCTGGGCTTTTTCGTGGGACAGTGCATGAAAGCCTCCAAAGGCCAGGCTAACCCGCAGGAGCTGAACAGGATCCTGCTGGAGAAGTTGCGTTAAACGTATTTTTCAAGGTAGAACCATGTCGGAAAAGAAAGACAAAAAGAAAGTACTGGGCGAGAGCTTCAGTGATGAGCGCATCCGGGGTTTTCTCGACGTAATCCCCCACGGCGGGCTGAGCAAGGATTACTGCGCTCTTGAGCGGGCTTACCGGGGCATGATCGCCGAAAACTTCGAAACCTTCGTCCGGTTTTACGTCGAGGCGGGTATGGATATCAATGCGACCAACCTCGAAGGGGAAACCTTTTTGCAGGTGATCAGCACTCACCGCCATGCGGGCGAGTATATCGAAGCGCTCAAATCCGCTGGCGCCCGCTAACCGCCGATTCACCTGTCTGGTCCGGATTTTCAGAGGCGTTGCACGGTGCTATCCGAGTCGAGATCCAACCGCCTGAGCACGGGCGCTGCGTATTTTTTCCGCGGTGTCCGCCTGATGCTCAAGCCCGAACTGCGCCCCTACATCCTGGTCCCGCTGCTGGTCAACTGTGTGTTGTTCTTCGGCCTGACCTATGCGCTGTTCAGCTCCATCGATCACTTCATGCAATGGGACATAAATCTCCCGGCGTGGCTGGAGATTCTGGAAAAGACATTGAAGTGGGTAGCCTGGATCCTGATCGTGGCACTGCTGGTCATCAGTTATGGTTACGCGTTCAACGTCATCACCAATATCATCGCGGCACCGTTTTACGGACTGCTTGCCCAAAAAACCGAGGCGCTGGTGGCGGGGACTCAGCCTGCGGACGAACCGCTCCTCCACCTGATTCCCCGGGTAACCCTGCGCGAACTGCAAAAATTGCTGTATTTCATCGTCCGCGGGATCTTCATTTTTCTGTTTTTACTGTTGCTCGGCACCGTACCCATCCTTAATTTTACGGTTCCCGTAGTCGGCGCCGTCTGGGGCGCCTGGTGCATGGCCATTCAGTATTGCGACTATCCGGCAGACAACCATCAGATGTCTTTCGCTCGACTGAGAAAAACCCTGCGCAAAAGTCTTTTCAGCAGCCTGGGATTTGGCGGTACCGTCATGGGGATCAGCATGATTCCGATCATCAACATCATCGCGATGCCGGCGGCGGTCACGGGAGGAACCCTCTTCTGGATCGATGATCTTCGCCGCGCCGGCGCCGGGCAGGCGCAAACGCCCGCCCGGAGCGACCGGTGAATTCAGGGGCTGCCGAGGCGGGGCTGCTCAGGCGTTATTGGATCAGATCTTGTCTGATCAGACTTCGGCGGCTGGACCTTCGCGGTAGGGACCGGTGGACTCTCGCGTCGCTGCAAACCCACACCGACCCCGTAAAATGCCAGCGCAATCCCGACGGCGGTGGCTAGGTACAGCTCCCGGCCGGCGTCCACAGCCGTGAGCAGCAGACTTGCCGAATAGCTCGCGACAATGCCTGCGCAAAACGCCGGAAGGGCTCGCCGTCCCAGGTGGATCAACGGCAATACAAAGGCGCTGCGACCGCTGAATGTTCGAGGTACCCACAGGCTGATCAGATACGCCGCCGCAAGCAGATCAGCAATCCTCATGACACCCAGGAAGTCCTTGCTGGTGAAATGAAAATAGGCAAATTCGGTTTGCTCCAGAAAATCGCCCACTAGAAAATACACGAGTGCCGCGCCGATCATCCAGTTGTTGACCGGCAGCTTCAACCCGCCACGACGGATCTCCACCCCCAGCGATACCCCCACAAAAAAGATGAATTGCCACGCGAACAGATTGCCGAAAAAGGGACTGGCAATGTCCGCGGCATTGCCGAGGTAGAACACTGACTGACTGTACAGATAGACCAGCAGGGTGAGGCCGCCAGCCAGCCAGCGGTTATGCAGGTAGATCCACAAATAGGCAGGCAACAGCAAAAGCAGGACGATGTAAAGGCCGAGGATATTGAAAAACGGCATGGGATTGTAAATCAGGAAGGTGCCGGCCGCCGCGGAATGCAGGTTATCCGTCGTCCACTGGAGAAACTCCGGCGTAACGCCCATCCGGTCGAACACGAATACAAGGGCGAGGCAGATGACGCACGACACGCTATGACTGGAATATATCTCCGATATCCGCTTCCAGCTTTTGAGCTGGGTTTTGACGAAACCGTCATTCCGCAGAAACTTCCAGTAAGCGATACCGCCGACGCACCCGGAAATAAAAACAAACACATCCGCAAAATTGAAAAACAGCCCCGTCCGCAACTGATACTGCCCGTAGGTCGCCATGACAGCGGCCGGTGGCACGATGTGATTGAGCGAAATGGCGATCAGCGCCAGTCCGCGAAAAAGATCGAAACGGTCGTCCCGGCCGGGCCGAGCTGCCGCTCCCCTGCTACCCTCTCCCATACTGCTTTTCCCCATAATGCTTTTCCCGAAAAATGTTCCCTTCGATCCCGTCGGCCACGCCTGCGCACCTGTCGCAAATGCACTTACCCGGCGCGTCGGTTGTAACGCTGTCGCTGCTTTTTACACATGAATACGGCCCGCTCGGCCATCCTCGCAACCCATGACGGGAGCGCCCAGCAGCACTTCAGATTAATTTAATTATTATCAGCGAGTTAAGGAGGTTGGCCGGCCTTGACAACATGCGCGACAAAAATCTGCGCCTCACCTCCAAGCAAAGCGCACGCCATCCCACAGGGACGATCATGACCATTTTTGCAAAGTGCTGTACAGATCACTGGATGGGGATACCGATTAACCGTTTGGGTGGCCCGGCCGGAGTGGCGTGGCGTGGCCGGGTTTGTCGGTGGGGGATGTTCAGATCACGGGCTCTGGGGCGATCGGTTGTAGGGTCATGCATTAATCCGCAACAATTACGATATCGCCGCCCGCCTCCCTGGCACGGGCCAGGCACTGGGCCGCAACATTCATGATTTCATCCAGCGCCCCGGTAGAACTGCAGGCAACCCCGGCGCTGAGGGTCAGCGAAATCAGCTCGTCACCGATTTCAATGGGCTCGCTCAATGCAACTTCCCGAACCCGATCCACCAGCGCCCCCGCCTTAGTTATTTCCAGTCCGGGCAACAACACCAGAAACGTGGCTTCACTCGCCCGGGCCATAAAGAACCGGCTGAAGATCACCTGCAGGCGCCGCGCGACTTGCAGTAACACCGTGTCGGCACTGGCGCTGCCATAGCTCTGAGCGATGTGGTGAAAATTGTCCACTTCCAGTACGGCTGCCGTCAGTGGCAACGCCTGTTCGCGGGAATGTTCAAGCAGCGATCGGCCCTTGTCGAAAAAGTACGAACGGTTATAACTGCCGGTGAGGCGGTCCCGGCGCGCCGTTTCCTGCAACTGGTCAATCAGCTCGATCATCTCCATGTTGTGGGTAATCCGGCAATAGAACTCCTCCTGGCTGAAGGGCGTCCGCAGGAAATCGTTGGCCCCCGCCTTGATGAACTTCGCCGACAGACATTCGTCCTGTACCGACGACAACCCGATGATCAGCAGTTCGGACTTATCGAGACGGGCGCGCAGATTACGCACCAGATCCACGCCATCCATGTTGGGCATGTTCTGATCCGTAATCAGCAGCCGCACCTCGGGTACACAAATCAGCGTCCGCACAGCCTCCACGCCGTCCGCCGCTTCCAGAACATCAAACTGGTACTGGCGCAACAGGCGGACAATGTACTGGCGTGCCAGGACAGAGTCGTCCACCACCAGCACCTTTCTTCCCTGGTTTCTGATCAGGCGGTGAATGAGCGCCCTGGCGTATTCATAGGAGTGCCGGCCCTCCTTGATGAGATAATCCAGTACCCCTTTGGCGAGCAGACGCGCGCGGTCTCCGCTGTCGAAACTGCCGGTCAGGACGATCGTCGGAATTCCGTACGAGAGCATCAGGTCCACGACTTCGCCATTGGGTGCGTCGGGCAGGTTCAGATCCACCACCGCCATGAAAAAATCCTGATCCGGCTGCTCCAGCAGCTGCTGGACATCTTTCAGGCGTTCACTGTACACCGGCTCGATTTGATCGCTCACGCTCAGGACGTGATGAATTATCCTCAGAACCGTGGGGCTGTCTTCTACGACAAGCACTTTTTTAGAAGACGGCATACGGATTTACTTCCATTGAACCAGCTCACTTTTTAATCATCTGGACTATAAGTGTAGCCAATCCCCCGGAAGGGTCGGGGCAGTCATCGGGCGACGATCTGCACGGAAGGAACGGGAAACATGGAGTACGGCGATCGGGAAACCGACCGCTGCGGGTGGGATTCTCGTGCTGGTGCCACCCTTGTTACAACCCCGGGGTACTGACCGGGGTCCTGCGATCGGGGAGCAGTTTTATTCAATATGAACGGGGTATCAGGTCCTGGGCCGCGATCGACGCGGCTTGTGGCCGCTGCGGGACTGACCTTTGCGCTGCTGGCCCGAGGGAGGGCGCGGACCGCCGGCGATTTCCGGCAACTGCCCCATGAGGGTTTCGGGCGGCTGTTCGTACTGGATGGGGCGCCCCAGCAATGCCTCGATGGGTGCCAGCCGGAAGGCGTCATCCTCGCAGGCAAAACTGATGGACACACCCTTCTGCCCCGCCCGACCGGTGCGGCCAATCCGGTGAACGTAATCTTCCGGTTCTTCCGGCAGGGTGAAATTGACCACGTGGGAGACGTCGCTGATATGGATTCCACGGCCGGCAACATCGGTGGCCACAAGGATCTGCAGGCGCCCGCCCTTGAAATCCTCCAGGGTCCGCACCCGTTTGGTCTGCTGGATTTCGCCGGACAGCAGGCCCGCCTTCATGCCGTAATCCCGGAGCTTCTGGTGCAGATCCCGACACTCGTCCCGGCGATTGGCAAACACGATTACGCTTTCGGCTCCAGGGTTCTTGAGCAGGTTGTACAGCAGGGTAAACTTCTCCTCGCTGGCCACCAGATACACATGCTGTTCGACTGAGTCGGTCGCCACGTTTTCCGGTTCTATCTCGATTTTCAACAGATCGTGCATCCACTGGTCCGCCAGACGCAGGACGTCGGCGGAAAACGTCGCTGAGAACATCAGGGTCTGTCGCTGATGCTTGCGCGGCGTCATCCGCTCGATGCGGCGCACCTGGGGAATAAAACCCATGTCCAGCATGCGGTCGGCTTCATCGATGACGAGAATCTCCGTCTGATCAAGGTACACATCCCTGCTTGTACAGAAATCAATCAGGCGTCCGGGGGTGCCGACCAGGATGTCGACATACTGGTTATGGAGCGCCGAGAGCTGCTTGTTGTAGTCCATTCCGCCGACCAGGGTATGCACGGTCAGCGGTGTGAAACGCGTGAGGGATTTTGCATCTTCGGCAATCTGCATCACCAGCTCGCGGGTGGGTGCCAGAATCAGCGCCCTGACTTCACCGGCATAGCGCTCGCCCACTATCGGATTGGATAACAGATCCTGAATGATGCAGATCAGAAACGCGGCCGTCTTGCCGGTTCCCGTCTGGGCTCGCCCCAGAACATCCTGCCCGGCCATGGTATGAGGCAATGACTGCGCCTGAATAGGCGAACAGTGGCTGTAACCGAGGGCGTGGATGCCATGCATCAATTGTGGATGCAGGTTGAGATCGTGAAAACGTAACTTGCCTGCAACGGCAGGCACCTGAAAGCTCTCCGGTGTCCAGGCGGCATCGGAATCGTCGTGCGGCTTTTTCAAATTGTGATCCAGTGTTTCTGAAATTTTTCCGTGCAATGACGCGTGATTGATCAGTCTCTGAACGTTGGTCCGGACTGTACCGGCAATGCAGTGTTTTTAAGCGCGGCCATCTTAGCATGGTTGCTGCGCGCTGGGTTCTGTTGACGTCTCATCATCACCTATTACGCAATTCACCTGTATAATCCGTCGAATTTTTAGGAGACCGCCGGATGAAAATATTGGTAACAGGCGCTGCGGGTTTTATCGGATACCACCTCAGCGAGCGCTTGCTGGACCGCGGAGACACCGTAGTCGGCATCGACAACCTTAACGACTATTACGCCGTGAGCCTCAAACAGGACCGGTTACAACGCCTGCAGCAGAAGCCCGGCTTCAGCTTTCAGCTTATGGATGTCGCCGACCGCACCGCCATGCGACAGCTGTTCATCGACCATGATTTCGACCGGGTCGTCCATCTGGCCGCTCAGGCCGGTGTGCGCTATTCCCTGGAAAACCCCCTCGCCTACATCGACTCCAACCTGCTCGGGTTCGGCAATATTCTCGAAGGCTGTCGCCACCAGCAGGTTCCCCATCTGGTGTACGCCTCATCCAGCTCGGTGTATGGCTCCAATGCTCGCCAGCCGTTTTCCGAAGAGCACAATGTTGATCACCCCATGTCGCTCTACGCCGCCACCAAAAAAGCCAATGAGCTGATGGCCCACACGTACAGCAACCTCTACCAACTGCCCACCACCGGCCTGCGGTTTTTTACGGTTTACGGCCCCTGGGGTCGCCCGGACATGGCGCTGTTCAAGTTCACCAAGGGGATTCTCGAAGACACGCCCATCGATATCTACAACAACGGTGATATGGTGCGCGACTTCACCTATATCGACGATATCGTGGAAGGCGTGGTGCGCACGGTGGACCAGATCGCGCAGCCCAACCAGAACTGGCGCTTCGACGCACCTGACCCGTCCTCCAGCTTCGCCCCCTTCCGCATTTTCAATATCGGCAACAACACACCCGTTAAGCTTATGGCGTTCATCGAGGCCATCGAAGCTGCTACCGGCAAAACCGCCGTGCGCAATTATCTGCCCATGCAGCCGGGCGATGTACCGTCCACCTGCGCCGACGTGACGGCGTTGCAAAGCGCCGTCGGCTTCAAGCCCAACATGGCCGTTGAAGAGGGCGTTGCGCAGTTCGTGCAGTGGTACCGTACGTATTACAAGATCTGAGTAAAGGGATATTTTCCCGGTGTTGATTGTTACCGGGTTAATCAGAAATGACGCTCTGCCGGAAGCCGGGTGAAAAAGCTCAGGTATTGGCTGCGTGCAGTGATAACATGTTCCGCGACGCCAGATGGCGGCCAGCGCCGGGTTCTTCATGTCCCCGCGCGGCCTGTCGTGTCAGGACGAATACCCGGAGCCACATCGTGTGATCGCACGGCTCCACCAAACCATTGGAGGCTCCATGCAGCGACTCTCTGTGCCCACTGTGCCCAGTAAAATTCTCGCCACCGCCATTTCGGCAGTAATTTCCAGCTCCGTTCTGGCGCAATCCCCACCCACTGACCATGACTCAGGCATTCTCGAAGAAGTCATTGTCACCTCCCAGAAGCGTGCACAAAGTCTGCAGGACGTTCCGGCAAGTGTTGCGGCTGTCTCGGGTGACACCATCGAGCAGATGGGGGTCGAAAATCTCGAAGACCTTACCAGTTACGTGCCGAATATCCACTTCACCGAAACCGGTCTGAGCACCCAGATGCGTATTCGGGGGATTGGCTCGGACAACAGCCAGGGGTTTGAACAATCGGTGGGTGTTTATATGGACGGCATCCATCGCGGCCGTTCGCAGCTGTTCCGAGCCCCGATCTTTGATGTGGAAAGGGTCGAAGTCATGCGCGGCCCCCAAAGCACTTTCTTCGGGAAAAACAGCATCGCCGGCGCCCTCGATATCATTTCTGCACGCCCGCAGGACCAGTTTTCCGGCAAGCTGTCCGCGACCTATGAAACCGAGTTTGAATCGCGGGAACTGTCCGGCTTTGTGACCGGCCCTTTGACCGACACCCTGAACGGACGCATTGCAGTGCGCGCGTACGAAGATCCGGGTTTTATGGAAAACACGATCAAATCCTCGACGGAGCCTGATCAGGACGAAGGCGCCATTCGTGTGTCGCTGGATTATTCTCCCAACGACAACTGGACTGTTTATTTCACAGCGGAACACGACAAGTTCGAAGTGCTGGGCCGCGGCATCGAGATCACGCGGGACGCGCCTGCCGTGGCCAGCAGCCCCACCTTTGGCGGTCTGCTGGCCATGATCAACGGCGGCGTTACTTTCGACGGACAGCAGGATTACCGTCGACAGGCCGATGCAGTCGAGTTCAGCGACAATACCGTCAACTCCCAGACCTTGAACATCGAGTACGACTGGAATGGATACACGCTGACCTCGCTCACCGGGTTGCTGGGCTTCGATTACTGGGAACAGTGTGACTGTGACTTCACACCCGCAAGTATACTCAGCGTCGACATGGCGGAAGAATATGACCAGATCAGCCAGGAACTGCGCATCGCGTCCCCTCAAGACGGCGATTTCGAATGGATCGCTGGCATTTTCTATCAGAAATACGACCAGACATTTATCGACGTGATGGGCGTGCCCGCTAATTCAATTCTGCCCGTGGCTCTGGCCGGTCTGGTGCCACCGATCCTGGGCGGCACCGGCGTTCAGCGGGACTTCACACAGGATTCCGAAGCCGGCGCTTTGTTCGGGGAGGTGACCTGGCACGCGACTGACACCATGCGCCTGACGCTGGGCGCGCGCTACACCCATGAGGAGAAGAACGCCGCCAAGCGACTCAACCTCGTCGATCTGACCAACCAGTACGCGCTCATCAATGATGCCAATCTCGGCGCGGTCTATCTGGGTGTTTTCAACGCGGACACTGAACAGTCCGGGGGCCACGATCTGGTCGACACCCGCAGTGAATCGGCCTTTACACCCTCACTGAACATCGCCATTGATGTTTCGGATGACATCATGGCCTACGGCAAGATTTCCCGGGGTTTCAAGGCGGGCGGTTTCGACCCGCGCTCCAATAACATCGGCAGTTTCGAGTTCGAAGAAGAGTCCGTCAATGCCTATGAGATCGGCTACAAGATGCGTCTGGCCGACGGTCGCGGCGAGCTCAATGGCACCCTGTATCGCATGGATTACAACGATCTGCAGATCAGCCAGTTCGACGGCGCAGTCGGATTCAATGTGGGCAATGCCAAGGAGACCCGGGTGCAGGGACTTGAAGTCGACGGGCGCTGGCAGCTGGGCGACAATCTTTTGTCCCGCTTCGGGTTTTCCTGGCTCGACTTCGAATACATGGATTTTACCAATGGCGATTGCCACTACGGCCTGACACCCAATGCGAACGGTTTCTGTGATTACACCGGCAAGCGCGGTGTGTATACCCCGGAGTTCACCTTCAACGGTTCGCTGGAGTATGTGAAGTCACTGGGCGGAGGGCAACTGCTGGTGATTGCCGCCGACGGGCAGTGGGTCGACGAACAACAGGTCCACGTCAACCTGGATCCCAACGGGCAGATTGACGCCCACATCCTGATGTCCCTGCGCGTGGCCCTGGAAACAGAGCACTGGGATCTGGCGCTGCTGGGCCGCAATCTGCTGGATGAGGAAATCATCTCCTACTCCGCCAACGTGCCTCTGTCAGAGACTCTGGCCGGCAGCAATACCTTCTACAGCTTCCCGCGCCGCCCGCGCACGCTGGCTGTGGAAGCGACCTGGCGTTTTTAGCGGCTCTGCCCCCGCTTCCCCACGACACAACCGTGGGGAAAGCGGGGGGTGTTTCGCGCGGCTGCAACCGGGGTGTATTCCGCGTGACATTGCTGATGTTCAGCGGGCGCTGCATACCGGGCAGTGCGGGTCCCGCGTGATTCTCAATTCCCGCCAGCTCGTCTGCAGGGCGTCAAACAGCAACAGCCGCCCGATCAGGGGCGAGCCAAAATTCGCGATGACTTTCAATGTCTCCAGTGCCTGCATACTGCCAACCACCCCCACCATGGGCGACAGCACACCGCTTTGAGAACAGGTCAGATCTTCATCCCGCAAAACCGGGTAAAGACATTGATAGCAGGGACTCTTTTCATCGCGCGGATCAAAGACACTCATTTGCGCTTCAAAACGGATGGCAGCGCCGGAAATCAGCGGTTTACCTTGAGCCACGCAGGCTTCATTGAGGAGGCGCCGGGTGGGAAAGTTGTCACTGCAATCACAGACCGCATCCACCTCCCCCACCTGGTGGGCCAGAGCCTCGGCGGACAGGCGCTCCTGAATCAGCGTCAGGGAAACCTGAGGATTGAGGCGCCGCAGGGTCCGGGCAGCGGACGCGGCCTTATTGACACCGATGCTCTCCTCGTTGTGGACGACCTGCCGTTGCAGATTGGACAGATCCACGGCGTCATCATCCAGCAGCACCAGATGACCAATGCCCGACGCCGCCAGATACAGACTGGTGGCGGAGCCCAGGCCGCCGAGACCAAGAATCAGGATGCGCGCCCTGGCGATCGCCAGCTGCCCGTCGATGTCGATTTGCGGGAGCATGATGTGACGGCTGTAGCGCAACAGCTCCTCGTCCGAAAACGAATCCCGCTGCGCCGGCGGGTCGCATTCGGTGCTGTGGTCCTGTTCGATGTCATTCATGTTTCATTGCTCACCTGTGACCGCCGCTCACCCGGTCGCGTCCGGCGAGGTCCTGGCAGGTCTCAACGGCCCCGAAGCCGGCCGAGTCCAGCGCTGCGCGTACTGCCGCGGCCTGGGTCCAGCCGTGCTCCAGCAACAGCCAGCCGCCCGGCTCCAGGTACCGGGGCGCTTCGGCAATGATGTGATGCAGACTGTGCAATCCGTCCGCGCCGGCAACCAGTGCCGAGGCCGGCTCATAGCGCAGATCACCTTGATTCAAGTGCGGATCGGCCGCTTCCAAATAAGGGGGATTGCTGACAATCAGATGAAATCGGCCAGTGATCCCATTGAACCAGTCGCTGCGCGTGACGGTAACGTTGTGAATGGCCAACTGCGCCCGGTTTGCCTCCGCCAGTTCAACGGCTTCTGCTTTGAAATCCGTCGCCAGGATGTGAACGTCGCGCCGTTCGGTGGCGATGGCCAGCGCAATGGCGCCGGTGCCAGTGCCCAGATCCAGCACGCGGAGAGTGTCACCGGTCATGGGGGCAAGGCGCTTCAGGGCGACTTCCACCAAAGTCTCGGTATCCGGTCGCGGGATGAGTGTATGGGGATTCACCGCCAGGCGCAGGGACCAGAATTCCCGATAGCCCACCAGATGGGCGACCGGCACTCCCGCCGACCGTTGCGTGATAAGGCGTTCGAAAACGCTCTGCGCAGGCAGTGTCAGCGGGCGCTCGCCAAACGCATACAAATAACTGCGGGGCTTCCCGAGAATATCCGCCAGCAGCACTTCCGCATCCAGCCGGGCATCGGCCGGGTCGGCGCCGCTGGCGGTCGCGATCTGCTCGGTCGCCGTGCGCAGAGCCGTCTGGAGGTCCACAGCAGATCCCTCAGTTCGCCAGATTTGCCAGCTGATCGGCCTGGTATTCGTTGATAAGCGGCTGGATGACATCGTCCAGAGCGCCTTCAATGACTTCGTCCAGCTTGTAAAGCGTCAGGTTGATCCGGTGATCGGTGACCCGGCCCTGGGGAAAGTTGTAGGTGCGGATGCGTTCGGAGCGATCGCCACTGCCGACCAGCAACTTGCGTTCACTGGCCTGCTCCTGCTGGGCTTTTTCAATGGCCATGTTGGACAACCGGGCCGCCAGCAACGACATGGCTTTCGCCCGGTTCTTGTGCTGGGAGCGCTCGTCCTGACATTCCACGACAATTCCGGTGGGAATGTGGGTAAGGCGGATGGCGGAATCGGTCTTGTTGACGTGCTGGCCGCCGGCGCCACTGGCGCGGTAGGTGTCCACCCGCAGATCCGCCTTGTTGATGTTCACCTCTTCGGCTTCGTCGGCTTCGGCAAGAATAGCCACGGTACAGGCGGAGGTGTGGATACGCCCCTGGGATTCTGTCAGCGGCACGCGCTGGACCCGGTGGGCACCGGATTCAAACTTCAGGCGTGAGTAAACCCCCTGCCCCACCACCCGGCTGATGATTTCCTTGTAACCGCCGTGCTCGCCGGAGTTTTCCGAGATGATCTCAACCCGCCAGCGCCGGGATTCGGCATAGCGTGTGTACATGCGGAACAGATCACCGGCGAAAATTGCAGCTTCGTCGCCGCCAGTCCCGGCCCGGATCTCCAGAAAGATGTTCCGGTCATCGCGCTCATCCCGGGGCAGCAGCAAGGTTTGCAGCTCCAGCTCCAGAGGCTCCAGAGCCTCCTGGGTGGCATCCAGCTCCTCACGAGCCAGCTCCCGCATGTCGGCGTCGCCTTCCTGCAGGATTTTTTTGGCTTCGTCGATATCCTGCGTGAGTCTGCGGTAGCGTCCGTAACACTCCACCACCGGCTCGAGTTCGGCGTACTCACGGGACAGCTCCCGGAAGCGGTTCTGGTTGGAAATGGTTTCCGAGTCGCTCAGCAGCGCCGCAATTTCCGTATAGCGTTCGCCAAGGTGCTCCAGTTTGTTCAATATCGATGCTTTCATTTATACCTGCTTGATAAGCGATGGCGATGGGACCTGCGCGTCGGCGTCCGGTTCGGCTTTGATTTCGTCTGCGGCTTCGGCTTCAACAACCGGTTCAGCGTCCCCTTCCGGTTCGGCTTCGGGCTCCAGCTCGAACAACTGCTGCATGGCCGCGATCAACTCCGGCTCGCCTTCTACGCTGGCCCTTTTCAGTTGGTGAGTGGGCTTGTGCATGATCTTGTTGCTGAGGTTGCGCGCCAGTTGCATGACAACCTCTTCGGGGGCGGCGCCGGCCTGCATTTGCCGCAACGCCCTGGCCACTTCCGCATCCCGCAGCTGTTCGATGGCCTGACGGAATGCCTTGACCGTGGTCACGGCACTTTGTGAGCGGCGCTCCCGCTCGAAATGCGCCACCCCTTCGTCAATGATGCCGGCAGCGATTTCCGCCGCCTGTTCCCGGGATCGCATGTTCTCGTCAATGACTTCGCGCAGATCATCGACGGTGTACAGATAAACGTCACCGAGCTGCCCGACTTCCGCCTCGATATCCCGAGGAACAGCGATGTCCACCATGAACATGGGCTTGTGCTTGCGCCGCTTCAATGCCGACTCTACCGCGCCCTTGCCCAGCAGCGGCAGTTGGCTCGCCGTGGAGGAGATCACAATGTCGGCGCGGTGCAGGTGTTCGGGAATCTCCGCCAGCAGGATCGCCTCGCCATTGAACCGGCTCGCCAGTGCCAAGGCATTGTCGATGGTGCGGTTGGCGACGATCATCTTTCGCAGCCCCTGCTCGGCCAGGTGACGGGCGACCAGCTCAATAGTTTCGCCGGCGCCTATCAGGAGTGCCGTATCCTTTTTCAGGTTGGAGAAGATCTGCTGGGCCAGGGTCACGGCCGCATAGGCAACCGAGACCGGGTTCTCGCCGATGGCCGTCTCCGAGCGCACCCGTTTGGCCACTGAAAACACTTTGTGAAAGGTGGTGTACAGGCTGGGACCCAGGCTGCCGAACTGGCTTGCTACCGCATAAGCGGATTTCATCTGGCCGAGAATCTGCGGTTCCCCCAACACCAGCGAATCCAGCCCGCTCGCCACCCGCATCATGTGCCGCACCGCATCCGGTCCGGCAAAGGCGTAATGACACGACGTCAGGCTGGCGACACTGGCCCGGTGATAGCGCGACAGCCAGTCGAGCAGGACCGAGGCATCGGCCACAGCCAGATCGATATAGATCTCGGTGCGGTTGCAGGTGGAGAGGATTGCGGCCTCTTGCACGCCCAGACTGCTGCACAGATCCCCCAGGGCGTCCTGCATCGTCTCGGGCGCAAAGGATACCGCTTCACGCACTTCAACCGGCGCGGTGTTGTGATTGATACCCAGTGCAATTAATGCCATAAAAGCCGAACTACCCGCCGGGGGCCGGAAAATGTGCCCATTGTCTTGATTACCCTTATGTGTGGCAAGTGTCATTATAAGGCGAGCCGCCTTCCGGCGGGCCCCGGTACCCCTGCGGTTGCCCTGCAGAGCGCGGCCGGGCGCACATTCTGCGCAATATTCCCGCCGTATCTCCCGCTTTTGAGTAAGAGTACACTATGCTTTTAAAGATGATTGTGCCCGCATTGCGTACTACAACAACTCCAGACCTTTCTCTGTTGTGGGTTTTGCGAAGTCCAATGTCAGGCTTTCTTAAGAAGATCGAGCGACGTCTTTCAATGCCCTATGTAATTCGACCCATCCTGGCGCGGACTTTTTTGCCCTGCGTGACGGCCTGCGCCGCACTCATCCTCGCCGGTTGCGGGCATCTCGAATCCCGCACCGCGCAGCCGGCGCCGGTCGCAGCGCCGCCAGCCGTCACCCGTATCGAAGACCGACCGTTTGAGGCGGATACGCTCTACGCTTTGCTGGTCGCCGAATTCGCCGGCGAGCGCAAGCGTTTTGACGTCATGTTGAACAATTATGCACAACAGGCCACCGCCACCCGGGATCCCGGCGTTACCGCCCGCGCCACCCGCATCGCTCGCTTCCTGAATGCCCACGGCACCTCGCTGGACATGGCTCTGCTCTGGACCGAGCTGGAGCCCTGGGAGCCCGAAGCCCATTACAGCGCGGCCGCGGAGCTGGTACATGTCAACCGCCTGGATGACGCCTTCAATCACGCCTTGAAGCTGCTCGAAGCGGGAGAAGTGACCGGTTTCGACGTCATCGGCGCCCGCGCGCTGCACGGTGGCGACCTGAGCGTGACCGAACAGCTGATCGGGCGTTATCAAAGTGTCATTCCCCGCTATCCGGATCATGTGCCGCTGCATGTCGGTTTGAGCTTTCTCGCCCAGCACGCCGGCGAGCTGCACCTCGCCCTGGAATCGGCCCGCAAAGCTCTGACCATGGAGCCGGACAATTTTCAGGCGGCCGGCCAGGAAGCCCGGGTACTTCAGCAGATGGGCCTGACTGATCAAGCCCTCACGAAACTCGGCCAGCTTGTAGAGCGACACCCCGAGAACCAGCGACTGCGCCTGCAGTATGCCCGGGCGCTTCTAAAGACAGATCTGCGCGCGGCGCAATCGCAGTTCGAACAGATGCTGCTGTCGAATCCGGACGACGAGGATCTCATCACCACCCTGGGACTGGTCCAGTTCGAGCGGGGCCTGCTGCAAGATGCCGCCCAGAGCTTCGGGCAACTGCTCGAAAGTGCCGAACGCCAGTCCACCGCCCGCTATTACCTCGGACGCATCGCCCTCGCTCAGCATGAGCAGGAACTGGCTATCGAGCATTTTTCCGAAGTCGCACCGGGGCCGGACTATCTTCCTGCCATGGCTCAGATCAGCGAGATCTACGCGGCGCGCGGGCAGCGCCCGCAGGCGTTGGACATCCTCAAAAAGCAGCGCCGCGCAACGCCGATAGAGAATACCGCCCAGCGCGAAGGCCTGTATCTGCTGGAGGCCAATCTGGAGAGCACCGGTGGCCGCTACGCCGCTGCGCTGACGCTTCTCACGCAGGCCCTGGCGGAGTTGCCGGAATCATCGCGTCTCTTCTATTCCCGCGCAATTCTTTACGGCAACCTGGACCGCCTGGCCGAAGCGGAGCAGGACCTGCGCACCGTGCTCGCCCTGGCACCCGACAACGCCGCGGCCCTCAACGCCCTGGGGTATACCCTCGCCGATCGCACCGATCGTCTGGCGGAAGCGGCCGATCTGATCACGCGCGCCCACGCCCTGACGCCCGACGATCCCGCCGTCATCGACAGCCTTGGCTGGCTCGAATACCGGCGCGGCAATCTGGACAAGGCGCTGGTGAACCTGCGCAAGGCTATGGAGGCCATGCCGGATCCTGAAATCGCCGCGCATCTCGGCGAGGTTCTCTGGGTTTCCGGAAAGCATGACGAAGCCCGCAAAGTCTGGAAGCAAGGGTTGGCACTGCAGCCGGATGCCCCGATCATTCTGGAAACCCTGAAGCGCTTTCGTGTGGCCCTCGACTGACCACCAGAGCCTGATAACACCAACGAGACGCGGCGCGGGACTCGCCCCGTACCCTGGCATTTACGGATAGAATATTCACCCGCCCGGTTACTCACCCAGCCGGGCTGGCCCCATCACCCGAATAAATGCGCCTAAACACAAGATCATTCATTAAGGACCATCCAACATGCAACGACCAGTTCAACGAGGTCGCCTTGGCCGTATCGCCGCCGGCGCTGTCTTTCTGCTTGCGCTCACCGGCTGTCAAACCACCCCTCGGCAAGCCGATGTCGCGACTGCCGGCGAGGGTGCCGTGCCGCAAAGTGTCCTGCTGCCCCAATTTGCGCCCAAATGGCTGGCGGCGGGCAAGATTGCCCTGAAGCATCAGGATGAATCCACCAACGCGTCTTTCACCTGGGAGCAGAAGCACCAGAACTACGTGATCCGGCTCTTCGGTCCGTTTGGGCAAGGCTCCACCTGGATTCGTCGCACCTCTAAAAGCGTGACGCTTGAAAATGCCAAAACCGGCTATCGCAAAGCCGAAAGCGCCGAAGCGCTGATGGAAGACCTGTTTGGCTGGCAGGTGCCGGTTTCTGACCTGCAATACTGGATCCGGGGACTGGTCGCACCCGATGTTGATGCCGAAGTGACGGAAGAAGTCGCCACCGGCCTCATTCTGGGACTGGAACAGCAAGGCTGGACAGTCACCTATGAAAGTCATCAGAAAGTCGACGGCTGGGTACTGCCGCGCCGACTGGTGGCGGTTCGCGACGGCATGGAAGTCACGCTGGTCATCAAACGCTGGGATTTGCCCCCCGCGCCCACCGGCCGTCCATGAGCCGGTTGGCCCTGCCCTGCCCCGCGAAGCTCAATCTGTTTTTGCACATCACGGGGCGACGTGATGACGGTTATCATCAGCTGCAAACCCTGTTTCAGTTGCTCGATCATGGCGACGAGCTGGTGCTGTCCTCGCGCCCGGACCCGGTGATCACCCTGGCGCCGGAGTTCCCGGCCATCCCGCTGGAAACCAATCTCGTCTACCGGGCGGCGCGCCTGCTCAAAGCCGCCACCGGCTATCCCCATGGCGCGGACCTGTACCTTACCAAACGCCTGCCCGCCGGCGGCGGCATTGGCGGCGGCAGCAGCGATGCCGCCACGGCGCTGCTGGGCCTGAACCGGTTGTGGGGAACGGACCTTTGCCTGACCGAACTGGCCCGACTCGGCGTGCAGCTCGGGGCCGATGTGCCGGTGTTTGTTCATGGGCGCTCAGCCTGGGCCGAAGGCATTGGCGAAGACCTCACTGCGCTGGAATTACCCACCCGCTGGTACGTCGTCCTGGCTCCGGATTGCGCGGTTTCCACCGCTGAAGTTTTTTCCCACAAAGATTTGACAAGAAACTCGATCGCAATTAAAGTACGCG
>CAZJKJ010000061.1:0-21147 GCA_964546435.1 uncultured Cellvibrionaceae bacterium | reverse complement strand
GGAGTAGCTTGCCGGAATTACCTGAAGTTGAAACCACACGGCGCGGACTCGCGCCTCATCTGGAAGACGTCACCGTCCAGGGTGTCACGATCAGGGAGGCCCGGCTGCGCTGGCCGGTCTCGGCGGATATTGGCGTGCGGGTCCCCGGAGCGCGCCTGCTGCACCTTCGGCGCCGGGGTAAGTATCTGCTGTTCGGGTTCGAATCCGGCACGGCGCTTTGGCATCTGGGCATGTCCGGCAGCCTGCGCCTGGTGCCCGCGGATCTGCCGGCGACAAAACACGACCATGTGGACTGGACGTTCGCCAATGGCCTCGTACTTCGCTTCAATGACCCGCGGCGCTTTGGCGCACTTGTGTGGACTGGCAATCCGGCTGACGAGCATGAACTGTTGCGGCAGCTCGGCCCCGAACCGCTTACCGAAGACTTCACGGGCAGCTATTTATACCAGCACGCCAGAGGGCGTTCGAAGCCGGCCAAGACCTGGCTTATGGATGCGAAAACCGTTGTGGGGGTCGGCAATATCTATGCGAACGAAGCCTTGTTCCGGGCCGGAATCCACCCCGGCACGCCCGCCGGAAAATTAAGCCGGGGCAAATGTGAGCGCCTGGTAGCGTGCGTGCAATCGGTTCTGTCCGACGCTATCGAAAGTGGCGGCACCACGCTGCGGGATTTTGTCGGCGGCGACGGCAAACCCGGCTACTTCGCCCAATCACTTAAAGTGTACGGACGCGGCGGCCAGCCCTGTCTTAAATGCAACAAACTGCTCACGGAAAGGCGATTGGGTCAGCGCACGACCGTCTATTGCGTTAAATGTCAGACTTAAGCGCCGTAGCAAAAAAAACCCGCCCTGTTTCCAGGGCGGGGCAATGCTCATACCTTTGGGACTGCATTCATAAACAACCAACTAGGAGTGTGTGGAGGAAATGTGCTCGAAAAACCTCACACACCTGATATGACCAGACCCCGCTGGTAAAGTTCGCAAATAAATTTAATTCTCTTTTACGTTTATCGATTAATCCGTAAGCCCGATTGTCTGCACAACTTTTTTCCGGCGGACTCGACGTCGATAGTCAGTGCGCTTCGTCCCAGTTCATGCCGATACCGGAGTCCACCAGGAGCGGCACTGACAGGGTTTGCGCGGCGGACATGATGGCGACAATTTCCCGGGACGCAGTTTCAATCACCGGATCCGCGATTTCAAAAACCAGTTCGTCATGCACCTGCATGATCATGCGCACGTCGATCTGCTCCTGCCGCAGCCAGCGATGCACATTGATCATCGCCTTTTTGATGATGTCCGCCGCGCTCCCCTGCATGGGCGCATTGATTGCGGTGCGCTCGGCGCCCTGGCGGCGCATGGGGTTGCGGGCATTGATTTCCGGCACATATAGACGACGTCCGTTCAGCGTCTCCACATAGCCGTGGTCACGGGCGAACTGGCGGGTACGGTCCATATAGGCGCGCACCCCCGGATAACGCTCGAAATACAAGTCGATATACTGCTGCGCCTCCCCCCGGGAGATGTGCAACTGACGGGCAAGGCCAAAGGCGGACATGCCGTAGATCAACCCGAAATTGATCGCCTTGGCACGGCGGCGCTGCTCGCTGGTCACTTCTTCCCAGGGCACGCCGAATACTTCACCAGCGGTGGCCTTGTGCACATCCAGGCCGGCACTGAAGGCCGCCAGCAGGCTCGCGTCGCCCGACAGATGGGCCATGATGCGCAATTCGATCTGGGAATAATCGGCAGCGAATATCTTGTAACCCGCTGGCGCGATAAACGCTTTGCGGATACGCCGGCCCTGCTCGGTGCGGATAGGGATGTTCTGCAGGTTAGGATCGGCGGATGAAAGCCGTCCGGTTGCGGCGACGGCCTGATGATAGGACGTGTGCACCCGGCCCGTGCCCGGGTTGATGATGGTCGACAGCTTATCGGTATAGGTCGACTTGAGTTTGGCCAGCCCCCGATGCTGCAGAATGACTTTCGGCAGCGGGTAGTCATAAGCAAGCTCCTGCAGGACATCTTCTGCGGTGGAAGCAGCACCTTTGGCGGTTTTTTTGCCCACCGGGATTTTCTGCTCCTCGAACAGGATCTGGCCCAACTGCTTGGGAGATGACAGGTTGAACGGCCGGCCAGCAAGCCCGTAGGCTTCCTGCTCCAGCAAATGCAGTTGCTCGCCCAGCTCGCGGCTGTGCTCCTCCATGGCTCGCGCATTCACAAGGGTGCCCCGGTGTTCGATATCCAGCAATACCTGGATGAGGGGCAGTTCAATGTCTTCAAACACCCGTAGAAGTGCCGGCTGATCAAGCAATTGCGGCCACAGGCACTGATGCAGGCGCAGCGTGATGTCGGCGTCCTCAGCGGCATAATGGCCCGCCGTTTCCAGGTCGATTTGATTGAACGTGAGCTGTTTGACGCCCTTGCCGGCAATCGCCTCAAAACTGACCGTCTCGTGCTGCAACAGCCGCCGCGACAGGGAATCCATGTCGTGACGCTCAATGGAATTGAGCACATAGGATTCCAGCATCACATCGGCCCGGATTCCCCGCAGCACTATGCCGTGATTGAGCAGCACATGGGCGTCGTACTTGAGGTTCTGCCCGACCTTGTGGACCGCGTCATCCTCCAGCAGCGGTTTCAGCGCCCCTAAAACATCGGTTTCGTCCAGCTGATCGGGAGCACCCGGATAGTCGTGCCCGAAGGGCACATAGGCCGCAGTTCCCGGTTCAACCGCAAAGGAGACGCCGACGATGCGGGCTTTCATGTAATCGAGCCCGGTGGTCTCGGTATCGAAGGCGAAACAGGGCGCCTGCTTCAGACGCTCCAGCCAGCCATCCAAAGCCGCTTTGGAGAAGACGGTTTCATAGTGGGTAGCCATTTGGGGCGGAGGTGGCGGCGAACTTTCAGCGTGCACAGATTCCTGTTCAAGCTCCTCAACCCAGGTTCTGAACTCCAGCTCGTTAAACCAGTGCAGCAGACCGGCGACATCCGGCTGCGTCGTCTGCAATTCGGTAACCGCCAGCTCAAGCGGCACATCGGTTTTGATGGTGGCCAGCTGTTTCGACAAATAGGCCTGATCCCTGAACTCGTTCAGCTTGACCGCCAGCGCCCTGGCTCCGCGCAAAGGCAGGCCGGCGACCTCGTCGAGATTGGCATAGATCGCGTCGAGATCCCCCAACCCCTGGATCAATCCCATGGCCGTCTTTTCACCCACGCCGGGAACGCCGGGAATGTTGTCGATCTTGTCGCCCATCAGGGCGAGGAAATCAATCACTTGAGGCGGTGCAAAACCAAATTTTTCCTGTACACCGGCGACATCCAGCCGCGTGGCGGTCATGGTGTTGACCAGCGTGACATGGTCTCCCACCAGCTGCGCCATGTCCTTGTCGCCGGTGGATATGACGACCTCATACTGGCAGGCATGTGCCTGCACCGCGAGCGTGCCGATGACGTCATCGGCTTCGACGCCCTCAATAACAAGCATGGGCAAACCCATGGCCCGGATGATTGCGTGGATCGGCTCCACCTGCGCGCGCAGCTCATCCGGCATCGGGGGCCGGTGCGCTTTGTATTGCGCATAAATCTCATCCCGAAAGGTTTTTCCCTTGGCGTCGAATATAACGGCAATGGGGCTGCCGGGATAATCCTTCACCAATCGCCGCAACATGCTGATCACCCCTTTAACCGCGCCGGTGGGGGCGCCTTTCGAGTTGGTCAGCGGCGGCAGGGCGTGAAAGGCACGATATAAATAGGATGATCCGTCGACCAGGACCAGAGGCTTTGAAGAACTCATGGCAGTTTTTTTCAGAATTTTCAGGAGGACGGTGAGAATACCCGATCTTGGCTGGCATTGTTACCGGGGACGTCGATTCGCCCCGCCCGTTCCCGCAATCACCCCCGACCCTCCTCTCCAAACCCACCCGTTCGGGGCGAACCCCCTGTTCTGTCCGACAAAAGGTAACGTAAATTCTCATTAGTATTCAATCAGATAGGGAACCTGTCCGTTTTTTCACCAGAAAAAACTTGCTATCGGGGAAACTGGTGTTACCATTCGTAACAGCAGGTAACACAACACCCTGCTACGGAGTGTCGAATCAACCCATTTCGATTCTCGGTATCAACCCAAACCCCCCGGAGGATTTATGACACGAACGGGTTACTTTGCACTGGCATTACTGTTTGCGCCTATCAGCGCATTAGCCGGTGAGGTTGGTGCCAGCTTTCCACAATTGGCAAACATTGACGCCCCACGGGCGATTGCAGTTGAGGAGACAGGTGCCAGCGCTGGCCAGCTTAAGGAGCAAGATCTAGTCGAGATCAATGGCCAGACCATTGATGAATATGTTTCCAATGCGACTGATGAACTGTCTCTCGAAATGCAAAAACGAATTCTGAACACGCTGCATGATGCACGCTCCGCCAGTGCGGTGGTGCAACTCTAGAACGTTTTTACTTCCCCGATTTTTGCGAGTTTTCCCTTATTCCCTATCCCGGCGCTGTCACCGCTGGGATGGGGATTTTTTTATTGGTAAACTCACCGGCCTGATTTTAGGCCGTCGATGATGAAACCCACCGTTCACATTTTCCTGTTCCTGGTTCTTGCAGCCTCAGCCCCGGCAGATGCCGCCCTGCTGGGTGACCTGTTTGAGAAGAACCCGTTCAGGATCAGCCTGCCGGGGAACAAAACCCTTGCGGAGCAATTCGAGAAGCAACTTGCCGAACAGCGGGATACCAGCGCGGAATACAAGGTGGTCGAATCCCGGCAGCGCATCATCCAGTTTGACCGGCGTACCTTGAAGAAGCTGCTGGAAGCCGAAGGGTTCTACGATGCCCGGATTGATACCAGCTTCGAAAATGACAAGCTGCGCTACGCCATTGATGCCGGCCGCCCGTTCACGATTCAGTCGGTCAAGGTGAAATTTCCCGAAGGCATTGCTCTGCCGGAAAAAACGGTCTTGCCCGTGGTGACCGGCAAGCGCCTGCGCGCCCAGGACGTGCTGGACTCGGTAAAGCTTCTGGAGAACCACGTCCTGGAAAACCACTGTCTGTACAAGGTGAATGTCACCTACTCGGCCCGCGTCGATCACAACTCTGCGAAGGCCTGGCTGACATTCGCATTGACAGACAGTCCCGCGGTTACCTTTGCGGAACCTGAGCTGACCGGTCTCGAGCGAATTGAAACCGATTACATGGCGCGTTACCTGACTTTCAGCGAAGGCGACTGCTTCAAGCGGGATGTGATCGAAGAAGCACGCCTGGCCCTGCTGCAAAGCAACCTGATTGCCAGTAGTGATATCACCATCACCGAGCCGCAAAACGGTCAGGTGAAAACCCGCTTTAATCTCACGGAACGGCAGCATCGTACCGTGCGAGCCGGTATCGGCTACGAAAGTATTACCGGCGTGGGTGTCACGCTGGGCTGGCAGCACCGCAATCTGTTTCATCGCGGCCGCCGTCTCGACATTGAAACCCGGCTGTCGGAACAGGAGACCGGTATCCGCACCGAACTGCTCGCCCCTCATTTCGGACGCAAAGGGCAGACGCTGACGCTGCACGCGGACGTCACCCGGGAAGTTCCGGATGCCTATGAAGTGGTCGCCGGTGAAATCGGCGCAACCCTGAACCGGTCACTGCGACGTTACTGGGCCGGCGATATCGGCACCGTGCTGGAATTCAGTCGCGTGGAAGACGACGGCGATCAAACCGATTTCGCCTTGCTGAGCTTCCCGGTCGGCCTGCAGTACAATCGCACCGGCAGTCTGCTGGATCCGCGTTCGGGCTGGTCGGTGAATCTCAAGACCCAACCCTTTGTGGATCTGTATGCAACCGGCCGGCGCTTTGTTAAAACGTCGCTGGTCGGCGCGGTGTATTTTACGGAAGAGGACTGGCCGCTGCGGCCCACCCTGGCCGTGCGCGCGTCGACGGGCACGATCAGCGGCACCTCACTGGAGGCAGTGCCGGAGCATCACCGCTACTACGTCGGCGGTGGCGGTTCGGTCCGTGGTTATGCCTACCAGTCCCTTGGCACCCTCGATGAGGAAGGCAAACCGGTGGGCGGCCTTTCTTACGGCGAAACCTCGGTCGAAGTCCGTCTGCGCATCGCGGAGAGCTGGGGGGCGGTCATCTTTACCGATGGCGGTTATGCCTACACTGACGAACTGCCGGAATTCGGCCGGGATTTCCTCTGGGGCGCGGGGATCGGTGTGCGCTACTACACCTCCTTCGCACCCTTTCGGCTCGATATCGCCACCCCCATGACACGCCGTCGCGATGCGGCTGGCGCGAGAATCGACAACGACATCGAACTGTATATAAGTATCGGTCAGGCGTTTTGAGCGAGCGGCCTGCGCGCTCTTGCTGAGCTGACGCCGACGACCCGCGCGTATATGACCAGACATCCCGACTGAGGCAGTCACCACCCCCTTTTGAATCATCGCCTGCCACGCCGGGCAGGCCCGGTTAACGAGTCATATATGGAATTGAGTACTGTGCCCCGCATCGCGCTGCGCATTTTATTGGGTGTGCTGGCGTTGCTGTTTCTGGCGATATTATCGGTGGTGGTGATTCTGGCTACCGAGACCGGCCGCCTGTGGCTGGTGGATCTGGGGAGTCATTTTGCCGGGAAGGCCGGCATAGAGCTGACGTTTGAGGACATCTCCAGTCCCAACCTTGGTCATTGGGAGATTGCAGGCCTCGAAGTGACCATGCAGGGCAATACCCTCGTGCAGGCGGATGATATCGTGTTCCGGTGGCTTCCTTTTGCACTTTTGCAACGGCAATTGCACGTCAAAGAACTTACCGCCGCTCGTCTGCACTACTTTCAACCTGAAGCTTCTGACACCCCGGAGCCGGAGAAAACCGAAGGCGGCGGCAAACCCTGGCCAGTGACGGTGGAGCAACTGGGGGTCAACGAACTGGGCGTGTTCGACCAGAAGCAGGAAAACCTCATTCCTCTGCTGTCGATGCAGGCATCCGCCGAGTTATTTCACCCGGAAGCACCGATCCAGCTGGATGCGCGCGTCAGCACCCTCAACGACAATCAGACCCACCTCGAAGCCAAGACGACCGTCATCTCCGCCGAAGAAATCCGCCTGACCGGCGCCATCCGGGAAGTTGCCGGCGGCTGGCTGACACAGACGCTGGATCTCCCCCAGGGTCAGGAGCTGGACGCGCAGTTCGCCATCGAAGTGACGCAAAGCGGAGATGAAATTGCCATTGGGGTGGAGACGCTCACGCTGCCCTTTCTCCAGCATCAATTGGCGGCGCGGGGCAGCGCAAATATCCAGCGCAGCAGCCGTACAGTGATCATCAAGGATTTTCTGCTCGACATCGACGAACACCGCCAGCGCGTCAAGGGCACTATCACCCCCGACGATCTGTGGCTCGACGTGTCTCTGTCGGAATTGCCACTAAGCCTTGCGCAACCCTGGCTGCCGGAGCCGGTCGACGGGTACATCAGTGGCGATTTCCAGGCGGACTGGTTCTTCGCGGGCGACCAGAAATGGCCCAACGCAGACGGCCGCACGTCGTTTGATCTGAAAGTTCGCGAGCAATCCATACGGGGACAGGTGGACGGCGTTCTCAAGAAAAATCTGGCCACGTTGCGGCCCAGCTGGGTGATGGTTGAAGGCACCCGGCTCGATCTGCAGGGCGACCTTGACCTCACGGGCAATGCGAATGCACTCAGCGCCCACCTCCGCAACTTCGATTCCCGCCTGTTGAAACCCTGGCCGGTTCCCTGGCCTGCTGATTTGTCGGTCGCCAACAAAAACCTGAATCTTGAATTCAAGGGGTCGTTCAAGGCGCCGTTGCTGACCGTTGCAGGCGACGCGCTCGCAACCTATCGTGGTGAAAATGTTGCCATCAACGTGGAGGGCGAAGCGTCGCTGAAATCGGCACAGTTGCGTCGGCTGCAGGTCAAGGCCCTCGACAGCGACCTTCTGGCCAGTGGTCGCCTTGACTGGAAGGGTGACAGCACCGACCTGAAAGCCCGCTTCAACCATTTGAACAACCGGCTCCTGCATTTTGTCCCGGAAGAGTTTCACGGCGCAGTGCCGGCAGAACTGCAATTCGACACATCCGGACGCGTTCGTGTTCGCGGCCAACTGACACAACCCACCGTGACCACAGATCTGGTAGTGGACGGCGAATATCAGGAAGCGGAACAGGCCATTCCTTTCTCCATCACCGCCGATGGCGAAGTCGCTGTAGCGCCTTTGGACAATTTGAAGATGGACGTGCAACTGCTGGAGCTGAAATTGTTCGGTCAGCCCGCCGCCGCACTGCGCGGTAGCTTTTCCGCAGAAGCTATGGCGCTGCAGTTATCCATGTCCCGCTTGCCCACCCGCACACTCGCCGCGTTCGGGGTAACCGCGCTGACTGGGGAAGCCGAGGCGGAACTGAGCCTGTCCGGCACGCTGGACGCTCCAGTCCTGCAGGGCCAGATCGGGTACCGCAGAGACTTGCAGTATCAGCGTCGCGGCCGCACCCAAACCGTGCCGGTGGTGTTGGACGCCACCTTTTCCCAACGCGGGGAGCAGTTGCGTTTAGACCTCGACCTGCAGCAGAGCCGCCAGGCCGTTGGCCGGGTCACGGCGGAAATTCCGGTCACTCCATACGTTAATGCGCTTCGCCAGAAAACCCCCGTTCCTCTACTGGGGACCCTCAAGGGCGATCTGGACCTGATGGCGGTCAATCTGCTGCTCGACAATGATCTTCATGAGTTCGAAGGGCGTCTGCTGCTCGACACACGTCTCGATGGTAATCAGGATGCGCCGGAACTGTTCGGTTCCATTCAGATGGTAGATGGCGCCTACGAAAATGCCATCGCCGGCACCGAGCTGCGTGCCGTCAATGCGACCCTTGAAGGCGAAGGAACCATCCTGACACTGGCCTCGGCGAGCTTGCAGACCCCCGGTGGTGGTGGCATCTCCGCAAGCGGACACCTGGATTGGCGAAAGGCGCAGACCAGCGATCGCGACGCCATCCGCCTGGACCTCAAGGCCAGCGATGCGCAGCTGGTCAACCGGACGGATGTCGCTGGCGAGATCAACGGCGACATCGCCGTGGATGGACATTTCAAGGACATCTGGGTAAAAGGCGAAATCGAAGTTGCCCCCCTGAACATCAATATCAGCGCGGCCGGTGGCAGTTCAATCCCGAGTATTGACCTGGTTGACGTCAACGCCGTGCCGGAGGACCAGCAGCAGGACGCGGAAACGGCAATGCCCACCGTGCATCTGGACCTGCGAATCTTCACCGAACAGCAGGCGTACCTGCGGGGGCGAGGCCTGGATACCGAACTGCACGGGGAAATTCGCTTATCGGGCACGACGGCAGAGCCCAGCTACATCGGTGAATTCAATACCCGTCGGGGCCGCCTCGATATTCTCAACAAGCGCTTCACGCTGACCGACGGTCAGGTGCGTTTCTCCAATGATGTGATCGGGCTCAATATTACCGGCGCCTATTCCGCCGAAGGGTTCGATTATGAAGTCCGGGTCTCCGGGACCTCGGAAGAACCCAAGCTGCAACTGTCATCCACACCCGCGCTTCCGGAAGACCAGATATTGTCGCGGCTGATTTTCGGGAAATCCGTCCAGCAGATCAGCGCATTCCAGGCGATCCGGCTCGCCGCCGCCGTCAACTCGCTGCGCAGCGGCAGCTCCTTCGATCCCATCGACAATATGCGCGAGCGCCTGGGCATTGATTCCCTGACCGTAGATGGCGATGTCGGTCAAGGTGACGTCAGCGTCGGCGTCGGCAAATATCTCAACGACCGGGTCTATCTGGAGCTGGAACGATCGACCAATTCCAACCTGCCCCAGCCCTGGCAAAGCACGGTACAAATCGAATTGACACCTCTGCTGACCCTCAAGGGCGGCACAGGCGAAAGCGGCAGTGGCGGCGCCGAACTGTTGTGGGCACGGGATTATTGATCCTGCTGCGAGCTTCAATCGGGCTACCACTGCCGGTTATACGGCGTGGTTAGCGCGACGATGGCGGGTTAAAAACCCACCAGAAAATCAAAATAGAACCGGCTGTCTTCGTCCAGGTCACTCAGACTTTCGCGATTAATGGAACCGACATCGCGGGTGTAGTCCAGTGCCTTGGCGTAACTGAAGCTCGCCCTGGCCTTCTTGAAATTTATCTTCAAACCCGCCCCCACGTTGGCGGCGCGCATAAATGTCGGCGCAGTGGTCCGACCCTCACCCGACTCGGCGGTGATGCGGAACCCCACATTCTCGGTGTCACTGTAGGCGGCATCCGCAAAAACGTAGGGTTGAAACACATCGCCGAGGCGTTCGCCCCAGAGGGACCCGGAGAGAAACTTCGGTGCGTTGAAAATCCAGTCGGCACCGATAAAAAAGCCGCGATCACCGTTGTATTGATTGGTTCGAAGCCCGCGCAGGCGGTTGGGTCCGGCCACGGAAAACTGGTTGGTCGATGCGAGCGCTGATTCCGCGTATTGCCCCGCGCCGCGCACCACCAGCCGTGACTGGGTTTTTTCCGTAAAAGGGACTTTCAGGAATTTCAGGTAGGTGTAATTGAACGCGAGAATCAGGGGATTGTTTTCCTGCCCCGCATTGCGACCTTTGACAAAATCACTGTAAGTCAGACGCAATCCGCCCTGATGCAGCGCGCGGCTCCGTTCATGCAGAACATCGAAGTTATAAACCAGATCCAGGTTGCGCACGATATCGTCATATTCGTCCTGATCGATTTCGGGCAGGAACGCCATGGATTCTTCATCCAGATCGTAGAGGCTTTCGATATCGGTATCGACTTCCGACAGGCGTACTTCCACCGAATGGTTTTTGACGCGGCTGCGCTGAACGATATAGCTCAAGGCGGCATCGACGACCAGCGAATCACCCGTTACCGAAACGCCGTCTACGCTGTTGGTGACAAAATCATTGGTGGATGCGCCCAGGGTAAATTTGGCCCTGGGGCTGAATACCGGTACGCCGTAATGGATCGAGCCATACAGGGAGTTGGCCGGCTCAAAAGTGCCCAGCACCCCGATGTGCAGCTGGTCGCCGATGCTGGTCGGATTATTCCAGTAACCGTCGACATAGGTGCGGTATTCGCCGGTACTTTCCGACCCGTGATTGTCCAGCCGCAGGTTCCCTTCGAAACGCTGTTCCCGGACCAGATTGACATTGAGCCGGGTGTCACCGACCTGCTGACCCGGTTCGAAATACGCCTGGGCAGAAACGCCCGGCATGTCGTTGACAAAAAACAGCCGCTCTTCAACCGTTTTCGCCGTGACCGGTTCACCGAGGTGATCATCGAATACTTTGCGCACAGTCGATGGGCGGTAATGCTTGTTGTTATGCACCACCACTTCACCCAGATTGCCCAGCAACAGGGTGAGCGTGACGATACCGTCGCGCACCCGCTGTTCCGGAATATAGGCCTTGGCAAGAATAAACCCCCGCTCACGGTAATAGCGGGTGATGGTGTCGGCCACGCTTTCGATCATCCCGAGCGTGACGCCACGCTTTTGCCGCTGTTCGCGGATCAGGAAGACCAGTCGTTGCACGTCGTTGGTGCCGACCGTTGCGTCTTTGGTTTCTTCTTCGATTGTCGCGATCAGATCCGAGATCTCGCCGACTTCATCCAGCGTGTAGCCGGATTCAAGCATCTCGCCTTCGCCCATCAACTCGAACCGGATACCTTCGACCAGCCGGTTCAGCGATTCCCGGGTGATGCCCAGTTCCGGATACTCCACAATTCCCTGCACCCGAAACTGCGTGATATTCAGCCGCGGGCCGCTCATGGGATCCGGGTCGCGTTCTTGGACTCCGGGAATATCCATGTCCTTGAGCAAAGATTCCCGTTCCATTTCCGGCACCTCAGCGGTGTCGGGCATTTCCAGAAACCCTGCCTGTGCCGTAGCAGCCGTCAGGCACCCTGCGATCAGTGCCAGCGTCGATCTTATTTTTTTCATGATTGGTCCAGTCAAAAGCGTCTTGTCGCTATGAAGTCCTGTCGTAACGCCGGATCTGCTGGCGGGCCGGTGAGCAATCCCGGCTCCCCCGCTGCGTATCCGCGTTAATCAATATTCTTCTTCATCAAGTTCGTACTGCTGATCCCGGGGAAGACGCACGGAAACTTCGGTATAGAAAAAGCTTTTCACATCCGTGAAAAGCGCCGGATTGATTTCTTCGAGCGGTTCGATCGAGGTACGCCAGTCATCGTATTTGAATGTGCCGGTAAATACTTCCTGTTTGCTGCCGGTGTTGTGAATCGAACCGACCGGCGTGGAACCGACGATGGATGCGTCCACGGCATCGATCCACAAATCCCCTTCGCCCACGCCCCCAAAATCCGCGCGAACCTGAGCAATCCGTGCAGTAATCGCGGGGATGCCCTTGCTGCCCAGTTGCCGGATATCACCGTAAACCGAGCGGACCGTGGCACTGCCGCCGCTGCCATTGTGGTCTTCCGCCACCACGGCATTGCCTTCCAGCATGATGTCGTCCGACACGATGATCTCCACATTGCCGCCGCCGGTGCTGGCCGCACTCACGCGCAGATCGCCTTGGTTGACAATGGCCAGATCGCCAGCGGACGTGGTGGCCGCGATCGACCCCACCGCCAGTTCCAGCCGGTCTTCACCGCCAATACCGCGCGCTGCGGTGGCCGTGAGATCCTGACCGGTCACGTTGAAATCCGCCCCGTTGACATCGGTTATCTGGCCTGCGGACGCGGTGACGACGACCTTCTCACCGCTCACAACAGCCCCCAGACCGATGTCTTTGCCCGCCTCAAGCATGGTGTTGCGGCCGGCATTGATTACACTGTCGCCCAGCATGGCAAGGGAGCCGTCGCCCCCTGCCGTCAGACTGACATCGCCCTGGGTGGCGGTGACATTGGCATTCTGCTGGATCGACCCGGCAGTCGTGCTCACCGCGACGCTGTCCCGTGCGCTGACATCGCTGTTAAGATCCACACTGCTGCTGCCCTGCACGGTCACATTGCCGCCAGTCGCCGTCACCGCGCCATCGAGCGTAACCGTGTCGGCGGTGATCTCTATGGTTTGCGCCGTGAGCGCATCACCGGCTTGCAGATCGGCATCCGCCTCGATGCGAATGCTGCCACGATCCGCCTGCAACAAGGTGTTCACACTCATGGAATAGTTGCCACTGGAGATACTGATATCCCCATCAGTTGCACTCAGATTGCCACCGGTAACAACCAGCTCGCCCCCGGTCAAAGAAATGGATCCGGCATTGATTTCCTGCACCTGCAAATCCCGGGACGCTGAGATTTTCACCTGGTCACCGCGGATGGCCGCGCCGGTCGCTACCACCACGCTGCCGTCCTCGGCGATGGCCTCGAACGCGCCGGCGGCGGTAATCGATGCATTCTGCTCGATAGACGACGCCGAGCGCAGCTGTACCGAACCGCCGCTGGCCAGGGGGGCATTTTGCACGATGCGCCCGGCCTGGATGGCGATGCCGCCGTCGTGGGTGGTGATGGCGCCGTCAATGGCAGCGGTGCCCGCGCCCGCGTTCAGGCTGACCGAACCGGCGTTGATGGGTGCGGTCGCCGCGATGCCGTTCGCCGTTGCATTGAACTCGCCACTGGTGGTAATCGCACCGAGCTGCAGGGCATTGCGATCCACGATGATGGCATTGCGCGCCCCATTGATCACAAGGCGATTGAAATCGTTGTCGGGGTTCGCCAGGATGATGTCGCCGGCCGCCTGCAGTTCGGTATCCCCGGCCACCAGCAGGGCGGCATCCGCGCTGATATCACGGCCGCCCGTCATGCGCAGATTATCCGCCACGACGGCACCCAGGCGGATCGTCGCCGCATTTTCAAGTGTCGCATCACCGCTTGACCACAGATAAATATCACCGGTTAACTGATTTTCGCCGGTGAGCATAATGTTTCCGGCTGCCGTCGTCACCCTGAAGTCGCTGCTGGAGCGCAGATCGCCGCTATTGGTGAGGGGACCATTGTTGAGGGTCAGCTCAAACAGGCCGCTGGTGACGAACTCGGCGAGGTTCAAACCGTTTTGTTCCTGCAGATACACATCGCCCATGACATTGCGCACCACCAGGTCATCCACGCTCACCCGCAGAGGTGCTTCGGCCGACCCCACGCCTGCATTGTTCTCCAGCACCAGCTGATCAGTGGCGATCGAACTGCTCTGACTGTCTCCGGTCACCACCCGGCCACCACTGAGAATCAGGCTCGTTTCGAAGGCCAGATGACCGGCGATATCGATCGTATTGGAACTGAACGCATTGACGGTGAGCTGATCCCGTTCAAAAAAACGGATGTCGGCGCCTTCGTCATAGCGCACGACACCGTCGGCCAGACGGATCGTATCGGTCGCGACTCCGCCGTTGAGCGTGAGCGTCGTCAGACCGGATCCTTCGGTCACTTCCTCCACGGATTCGTGCAGCACCCGATACAGGTCATCCCCACTGACATATTCAAACGCGCCGCCGTTGACGCTGGGCGTATAGGTGACCCCGGTTACCGCAGCATCCACCGTCTGGATATTAAGCTGGTCGCTGCCGTCGCCGCCGATAAAGCGCGTGCCCGAATTGGCGCCGCTCACCGCAAGATTGAGTACGTCATCGCCGGCGCCGCCACGAATGGTGCCGGTGATCACGCCGCTGCCCTGCTCAAAAATGTCCCGACCATCGCCACCGGTCAGCCTATTGAAGTCGAGAAAGGTGATGATCTGTTCACCCGTGTCAATCTGACCGTCGTTGACGCCATCCGTTAACGCGTTACCGTCAATGGCGCCGATGGTCCAGCGATTATTGCCACCGGATGCCACCAGCTCGGCATCGTTAAGGGCATCGGCCCCAGTGTTGTTGCCACGGATCCCTTCGATTCTGGCGATACTGCCCGTGCCACCGGCCAGGGCCTGCGCCAGGTTGATGGTGAGGTTGCCCTTGACCTCCGAATAATCGACGATGTCCGCCGACAGGGCAGCGCCGCCATCCAGGGAAATCCGATTGGAATCGTTCCGGATCTGGAAGACATCATCGTGGGCACCACCCTGGATGCCGGCGATATTGTCAAACTGAAGCAACGACGTGCTGCTGTCGCTCGTCGGCGCCAGGCTGCCGGCGTATTGACCAGCCAGAGTCCAGGTATAGCTCTGGTCGTCACCGCCAAACAGCACCTGCTCGTAGGCGGCGTTGCCTACCACGCTCGCCATGTTGATCAGCTGCAGATTGCGCCCGCCGCCGGGCAGCCCCACGTCGCCATTGACTCCGATATTAAGATCGGCCGCCACGGCTTCCAGATTCACGGAATTGATCCCGGCCCCGCCATCGAGCAGAGTCGGCAAGGCCTCGGCACCGCTTACATTGAAGTCGTCGGCCCCTGCACCGCCCTGAATGGTTTCCATGCCGGCGAAAAAGATGCGCAGGGTGGCGTCGTTATTCACATCGATATAACTGTCTGCGCCTGCACCCCGCAGGTTCCAGGTATTGTCCTGATCGCCACCCCGAAGTGTGTCCGCCGCGCCGTCACCTGCCCAGTACTCGAACCCGGCAAAGGCCTGACCGGCCACTGTTCCGGTCACGCCCGTACCTGCCACATCAGAATCGCTCCCCGTAGTAAGAAGCTGCCATTGCGCCGCCGGAGCAGCCACTCGCAGCACGTCTCTGGCGCTCCCTCCACCTCCGGCAAGCTCCCCCGATACCGACGCCCCCGTGGCCAGCTCGAAGATGTCGAGAGCACTGCCGCCGCGCAGGTTTTCCAGCGAACTGAAAGCGGTAACATGATCGCTGCGACCCTGATCGAGGGCGGTAATGTTCCACCGCGTTTCCACATCCGGCCCGGTCAGTGAGTCCTCACCCGCACCGCCATCCACCGAACCGGTGATTTGACCGGCAGTCGTCATGCTGAATGCGTCTGCAGCGTCACCGCCTGCCAGTTGATCGAACCCTTGAAAGACCATCTGGCTTGCGCCATCCGGCTGTTGCCACGCGACCGCGCCGCTGTTCTCTCCGGTGATAGTCCAGGTGGCCGCCGCATCCGGTCCGCGCAGAAGATTGCCGGTGCCGATGGCTACCGCTTCCTGAATGCCGGTAACGCTCACCCCGCCCAGACTGCCGTTGCTCAAATCCAGCACCCAGGGTGCGGCATAATCCAGTGCGAGCTGGTTGTCGCCGCCACCTCCGTCGATTGCGGTGATGCCGTGACGCGGATCGATCAAATGAAAAATGTCGTTATTGTGGTTGCCCGTCAGCTGTTCAACTTCTCGGAATACCGCCACATTGGCGACCGTGCTGCCGTTCCCCGTCAGCTGCCATTCATTAACCTGATTGGCGGTCACCGTCAAATGGTCCACGCCTTCGCCGCCGTCAATGCGTCCAGTGACGGCGCCACCCTCGGCGAGGGTAAAGTGATCCTCAAGTCCGCCACCAATCAGATTGGCGATATCCACAAAAATATTGCCCTGGGTGTTGGCAGCATTGCTGAAGCGGCCACTGTCGGCACCGTCAATCAGCCACTGGTTTACCAGGTCTTGCGCCGTGAGCGTATTGCTGCCACCGCCGCCTTCGATGATGACCGACACCGCTGCCGTGTCGCCGACAAAAACAAACTGATCGTCACCCGCGCCCCCAACCAGTTTGTCTACGGTACCGGGCGTGTAAATGCCGGCGCGCTCGCCATCCAGAATTTCCACCGTAACTTGGTTGTTGCCAGTAACGGTCCAGATATTGGTGCCGTCGCCTGCCAGAAATACCGACGCGTTGCTCGGGTCGATAATGGTTTCGAAATTGATGAAATCGAACCCCACCATGGATGCCAGATCCGCTGCTGTCAGGTCATCGTTGTAATCGCTGAAATTAATGATGTCACCCCGCGTCTCCGCGCCGCTGCCGCCATCCAGTACGCCACTAACGGCAACACCGGCGCCGACAAGTATTTCGTCATCGCCTTCCTGCCCGAGCACCTGCGCTACGGTTGCATTGCGGCCCAGATCGACGTGGTCATTGCCGGCGCCGCCGTAAAATGTATCCAGCCCAGCGCCTTCTGCGAGTGTCAGGTCGTCTGCGCCGGCACCGCCACGCAGGGTTTCAACGCCGTCAAATTTTGTATTTATGTTGAGGGTGCCCGTATGGTCCCCGTCAATATTCCAGATATTGTCCCGATCCGGCGCCTGTAACGTATCCGCACCATCACCGCCACGCAGGGTAATCGGTACGTCACCTGCAACCGTGAATACATCGGAATCACTGCCGCCAATAATTTCCTGAATATTGGCAAATGAAAGCGATGCATTGAGCGTGCTGGTGGAATCCAGCACCCAGGTATTGGACTGATTGGCCGCTGTCAGGGTATTGCTGCCGCCATTGCCATCAATTTGAGAAATGCCACCCAGGTCAGCACCACCAATTACAAACATATCGCGGCCGGCACTGCCTTGAATGTTTTCCATTCCCGAAAAAAATGTGCCGTTCAGATAATTGCCGGGGCCGCCATACTGTTGCGCCATATCTTCTGCAGCAAAAAACCAGTCGCCCGATTCACCCAGGGCAACAAAGGTATCCGCGCCATCACCACCGGCAAATGTCATGTTGGTGGCAGCCGGATAAATATTGAAGACGTCATCGCCGCCGCCACCACTGACCTGCAGGGTCCGTGCATCCAGACTCTGTGGTCTTGCTGCAGCGGAGGCTTTTACTTCAAACAGATCATTGCCGGAACCGGCATTGATAACGCTGACGCCCTGAAACGGCGTGCCACGCACCTGCCCGGACTGCGGTCCATCCAGCGTCCAGGTCGCACCGGCTCCGGAAAGGTCATTTATCTGCGTCGCGCCAGATCCTGTAATACCGCCACTCACACCTCCGGCATCCGCGGAATTCAGGTTGACCGTGCCCGCCACCGGACCGGTAACGATTTTATCCATTCCCGAGAAATTGACGGACTGCGAGGCGCCGTCCAGTTGCAGACTGCCGGAACCCTGAGCATCCAGATTCCAGGTGGATGCCGCCTGCGTCGTGTTGATGAGTGAATCGCTTTCAGAATGGCCTTCTACAGCAGAAAATCCGGTGAAACTGATGGACTGATCCTGGCTTTCAACCTCAATTTTTTCACCGATATTCCAGGAGGTAACCGCGTCTGATCCAGAGATGCTGCCGGTATTTCCTGACGCGAGCTGAATGTCTTCGATGGATTCAAATGCAAGCTGCCCGTTGATCTGACCGGTACCCAGATTGACGGCGGTGTCGGCATTGTAGTTCAGGAACATGATGTCCTGCCCCTGGCCTCCGTCAATGCGGGTTACATCCGACCCGGAGGTAATGGTAAATTCGTCCGCGCCCCCATTTCCGACAAGATTTTCAATCCCTGCAAAACTGGCTACCGGCCCCACCCGTCCGACGGCACCAATCTCCCACTGGTTAGCGGGTGTGTCATCCAGAATGTACAGGCTATCCACACCTGCGCCACCCTGAATAAATCCCGACACCGAACCGCCGGCAGCCACGCTGAAAACATCATTTCCACTGCCGCCGGTCAGGGCCGCAATATTCTCAAAAATGGTTGCCTCACTACTTCCAGCGATCTCATAACGCCCGGAATCCACACCATCGATCATCCAGGCCGCATCAGCATTAGCACCCACCAGTGTATGGCTTCCATTGACATTGCCGAGAATACTTCCAGAAAAATTAACGGCACTGCCCGCATGCGTAAAAACATTATCCCCGGCCCCGGTCCGGAGTGCCGTATACCCCGAAAACAAATCCGACTGCGCCACACTGCCGTCAGCATTCAGCTTTTCAATCGTAAAAGAATCCGCATCATGAAACCGCCAACGGGTGTCACCGTCACCGCCGTAGAAGCCATTGGCGGGGTTTTCCGGGAGGATGACTTCTTCGAAATTCAGATATTCGATACCGGTCTGGGTTTTGGTGGCGTAATCGAATTCACCGAGAGATGTCATGGCGCTGAGGTCTAGCGTTTTCCCAGAGAAAATAAGTCCGTCAATCCGGCGTATTTTAGCATCTCCTGCAACAACCACGTTCCTAGCGCCGATGATTTCACCGACGATTGCACCGCCCTCAATTCGGAAATCAACCCCACCTCCCGATGTCGAGAGATTATCTATGCTTCCCGAAGCAAGAACAGCTAGCTCCGCTGCTGTAGATCGGGTGCCTACGCTTTCAAAATTCTCAAATATAATCGCATGGTCATTAATGTAACCGCCATTCAGCTTATCTATGGTTAATTCTGACAAATCACCGGCATTTTGCTTATCAACCGAATACGTTAGCCGATCTGATCCCGAACCTCCGTCTATTGAGATGGATGAACCCCCACCAACATCATCTGTAACGCCAAATAATATTTCATCATCGCCAGATAAAGTATTGATAAAACCACCGTCCCAGTTTCCTATCTTAACTATCCTGTCAACACCGTCAGTTCCACTTAGTTGCACAGCAACATTCTGTAGATCGCCACCAAAGAATATTTCAGACTCGCCATTTCCTGATAAATTTACTATCAACTTACCGGTTTGATCTCCAAATCCCGCACTAGTCCAATTAACCGAAGCGCCGCTAATTATTAGATCGGAATTATCTCTAAAATATACATTTTTGCTATCAATACTCACCCGTGGAGCTGACAATATTCGGTTTCCAGATAGCATACTGGATTGAAAGTTTCCGCCATATGTCTGAATTCTATCGCTGTCTGCTATTTTTAAAGAATTCCCAAGTTCATCAATACCCTCCAAATTTATTCCTCCGGATAATATGATACCTCCAGAATTATTTATTGTGGCGGATCCACCAATCAATTGAGATATCCTTTTTATTCTATTATCTTCCCTATCTAGAAAAACTCGCCCATTAGCAAATCCATTTTTATCCAACCCAGTCAGTTTTATAGAGAGATCCGAAATTTCAATCGGTTTTTTCTGAAAGACATTGTACGCCTCAATTTCTAGATAACCTTCCGATGGAGAAATATCTCCTAAAATCAAGTTCTCCGATTTAATAGAAGCATTTTTAAACCCTTGCAACGACAACTCATCAAAAATTCCTCGGATGTGGATTTCCGAAGGAGATTCAAATACTGTAATGGTCCCTTCATTTCCCGAATAATAAGAAGATGTTGCCTCAGGCATTATAATTATATCTCCAAGAGAAGAAAATTTACTGACGTCGCCCGGCAAGGCATCTATATTGAATTCCACATCAATGCTAGTTTTACTGAAAACATCTGATTTCCTCGCTACTATCTCAAATTTTTCTACCACATTTTCATCTGAGGTTGCCTCTACGACACCTTCCGCGTCAATGATGGTTTTCCAGTTTAATAGTGGGGATGACAAGACAACGTTTCCTCTTGCAGATACTCGAAACGTTCGTGAAACAATACTTGCCGAGACGGCTGATACCACGTCATCAGAATTCAGGTAGACATCGCTATGTGTAGAGCTTCCGACATCAATTGAATTTTCGATAAAGACAACACCCTTGGATCCCGGGTTACCGGCTTGAATTTCTACGTCGATAGAATCCAGAAATTCGTCTTTTTTTATGGTGGGCGTATAAACCGTAGCAGCAGCCGTTAGCGATACGTCTGAGAGCAATCGACGTTCAAGTGTTTCCGTCGTTAACGAGGACAAATATAAATTATTCATACCGATAAAAATTATTCTTCCCAAAGTACGAATAGTCATCTCTCCGATCACAAATACACTATCCTGCTCACTATCTATGGGCTGCGCCGTACTCAGAGAAGGGGCTGAATAGTTAAATTCCCTCGAAAGTGCGAACGGGACAGTGAGATCGGTATTTTTAATATGCACCTCCCCCGCCGAACTCCACACTCCCCCATTCCCAAACAATTCAATCGCCCGCCCCGCCTGAATATTGATAAGCGAAGGGGCGAGGGCCATGTCGGGGATGTTGAATTCTTCGTCGGTAAGCTGGATGGAGTCAGCGGCGCGGAGGTGGACCTGGCCGGTGGTCTGGATATTGGAGGTATCCATGGTGATGTTGGCGCCGTCGGGCTGGGTGATGCCGGCGGAGACGATGAAGTGGCCGGAGCCGAGGTCGATGCGGGTGCCGGTGGCGGTGAAGCTGTTGCCGAGTTCGAAGATGAGGGAGCTGGTGTTGCTGTCGTCAACGCTTAT
>CAZJKJ010000060.1:0-21226 GCA_964546435.1 uncultured Cellvibrionaceae bacterium | reverse complement strand
TTCGTACAGAGCCTAATAGAGATCCCGTCGGTAGCGTCCGGCGGTAAGCAGGCGATCAATGCCATCTCGGCCAAGGATTTTTGCCAGCGCTCCGTCTACGCCTTGCCCCATCCCCAAACGACTGCCGCATACCATGATTACGGCTCCGTCTTTTACCCATTTTAATAGTCGTTCTGCATGGGCGCTAAGGCAGTCCTGGACATACATGGGCTGTCTGGAGCAACGAGAATAGACTAAGTCGAGCTTCTCTAAAGTGCCTTCACGTCTCCAGTTCTCAATCTCGTCAGAGAAAATTCTGTCTGCGTCCGGATGCCGCTCGCCGAATAACAGCCAGTTGCGTCCGCCGCCCTCACGCTGACGCCTCCGCAAGTGCGCGCGCAGACCGGCAAACCCGGAGCCGCTGCCGATTAGCACCAGCGGCGTTTCCGGGCCTGGTGAGCGGAACATGGCGTTGGAGCAAATGCTAAAGCCCACGCTGTCTCCCTCTGCGATCCGCTGCGTGAGCCAGCCGGAGGCCAGACCCAACTGCCCGCTTTTGTTGCGCTGCTGCCTGACGATCAAGTCCAGGGTGCCGTCGGCGTCAATCGAGGCGATTGAATACTTCCTCGGCTCTATCAACGGCAGAGATTCCAGCCACTGCTCCAGCGGTCGATCCATGTCTGTCGGCACATGCACTGGCAGTTCCGGTAACTGACGCTTTGCCAGGGCCACAGCCAAGGTTGTGGATTCACCGTCAATGAATAAAGGTGTGGAAGGGTCCCGCTTTAAAAGTTGAGCAAAACCCAGACACTGGTCGTGGCCTCTGAGTGGTACGACCTCGACTATATCGCCCGCTTGCCAATTTCGTCGCTCAGCCTGCGGCGGGGCAAATTTCAAGTGAAAAAGAGGCTGACCCGGGGAACCCGGATTGAGTAGAGTGCGCCTGACAAGAACCCAGGGCAGACAGGATCGAGAGTCTGGTCCGCTGTTGCCTTCAGCGACAACCATTGCTCCCATCTGCCGCAACAGGAGGTACCATCGATCTACCGCTTCTTTGGCGGCGAGGCTATGACCGCTGTCTATTTCGATGGGTTCGGCCAGAGCGATGGCGCGCCTGCCACGCAGGCCTTGGTGTACGTTCCGTCCAAATCCGCAGAAATCGGGATAGCTACTGTCCCCAAGTGACAGGACGGCGAAACTAAGGTGGGAGAGATCCGGATCGCCGCCGGTAAGGTGACGTCGGGCGAATAGCGCCCCGTTATCTGGCGGTTCACCATGGCCATAGGTACTGGCGATGATCAGCGCCCGCCGAGTTACCGCCAATACCTGATCATCCACCTGATTGAGGGGCAACAATCGAGCCTGTCCTTGAAGGGCTGCAACAGTGTGCTTTGCCAGAGTAACTGCTGTACCGGTTTGGCTGGCGTAGGCCACTAAGGTGTCGCTGGTCGCGGAGGCGCCACTGGGTCGTCGGTGGCGCCTCCCGCTCCAAAAGCAAAACAGGACGTAAACCGTGGCCACCAAAGCAGCCAGCGCCAGTCGTTCACTAAATGACATGCTTCACTATTTCTTGCGTTACTGAGGAAGCACTTCCAACGTGAGTGCGTAGGAGCCTCGGCGAGTCGTTGCCGGTTGCTCAGCATTGTTGTCTTCGTATTCCGCCTCCAGCCAATACCTGGCAGCGTGCGGCCACTTGATGGTGACCACGCCTTTGTCATCGGCTGTTAGCTCCATCTCCGCTTGCTTGTCCCGATAGCGCATACCCTCGGGAATAACGGTAACCGATGTGCCTTTAGCAGGTTCACCGTCGATAAAGAACTGGAAGTTTGCCTTCTCGCCGGCGTAGAGGTCGTTGGGATGAGTCAGCGGTTTCATCTCCAGCCCTTTGCCCGTCAGTGTTAGCACCTTGTCAGACGGGGCCCCCGCAGTAATGAAGGCCTCAATTCGACGGGAGGAATAGCTCACCTCCAGATCCCTGGCGTCCTGCGGCACGGCCTTCTCGAACTCTCCAGGCGCAGGCGTTTCACCCCGGCCGGGCCAGGAACGCGGCGTCCCGTCGGCGGTCTGCCAGCGCGCCCGCAGGCCACCACTGCTCATGCCGATCTTATAAGTGCCTGCTTGCTTCAATTGCAAATCGAAAGAGCTACGATGCTTTCCCGTATGCGCGTTGTCCGTCGCCACAGCCGAGCCGTCCGGTGCGGTTACCTTGAATTGGTCCAGCCGCAATGGGTGGTGATTGAAATGAAAAATATCATTTGAGACAGCAGCGTCGACGGTAACCCACGGGGCATCGCCGGACAATACGGTGGCAGCGGGCAGTATCCAGGCCCGGTGCGCCTGAGCAGAGAACGGCAGGCACCCGGCTAACAGTACGGCTGTGAGTATTCTGGTATTCATAGGAATTCCACTTGAGTCAAAAAGATTTGCGAAAAATCAGTGAATAATTAAAGTTGCAGTCTAAGTTCCACTTCGCCCAGTTCACTGTCCCCTTGCTTCTCAATCGTCAGAGGTTTTGTAACGGGCCAGCTAAACGGAAATGTCAGCAGCTCACGACCGCCAACCTCGCGCACCGCCTCGACATACAAGGTGTATTTGCCAGGAGGAAGTTTGGTCATACGTTCACCCAGGTCGATGGTATGGGTGCCTGGAGCTCTGGTGGCGCCGGTGAAGCTGTCGATCGGCAAATCCAGCGTGCGGCCACTGCGGCGCCACCATTGGCGCAGATCCTTGAGCCACTCTTCCCCTTCGCGCTTGTCGTCAAGCTGGTACCACAGCGCAAGATTGGTGACCTCGCCGGTTTTATCCTCCCGTACCCATGCAGACACGTAGGGGCGATGATACTCCGCTACTTGAAGACGCGGAATTTCCACAGCGAGAGTCGCCTCAGACGCATGGGCAAAAGCCACCACTGCACCTGCGACCAACAACATCGCGCAGAGGGTCGGTTTGAGCATGTACAAGTTCCTTATTGAATGAATAGGATAATGAGTATCACCGGCACCACCACTCCCAGCCCCACCGCAGGCCAGGTGAAAGGACGGTGCCCAGCGTGGCGGATAAGCAACATCAGGCCGGTGATGCAGAACACTATGCAGGCTACGGCAAATATGTCGATAAACCATCGCCAGGCATTACCTGTGTCCCGCCCCTTGTGAAGGTCGTTAAGATAGCTGATCCAGCCGCGGTTAGTCTGCTCGTATATCAACTCGCCGGTGGTTAGATCAAGGCTCAGCCAGGCATCACCACCCGGTCGAGGCAGAGCTACATAGACCTCTTCCTCACTCCATTCACCCACAACCACCGCGGAAATATTGAGGTCCAGCTCCGTTGCCAGCCAGTCCAGAAGTACTGGCGGTAGCGGCGCGCCTTTCGTTTCCGGAATAGACACTTCAGCCAGCACGCTCTCCGGTACCTCATCGTCGATCGAAATTGTCTCCGGTTTGGCCGGAATGCTCGCCGCGTGATTCAGCGTGATACCTGTGATAGCGAAGAGGAGCATGCCGACCAGGCATACCGCCGAGCTAATCCAGTGCCACTGCCGTACCGTTCCCAGCCGCCAGGGAATCGTTTTCCAACGTACCGCCATTTAATCAGACTTCCTGGAATTCAGAGACACACTGGGCCGGATCAGAACGTTAGCTGCACACTCAGCCAAAAATTTCGCCCGGCATCTTTGACGTTATAGTCATCGGTAAAGATGACTTCACTGTCCGCACCGCGCCCGGTGGCAAGAGTGTAAGTGCCATCACCGTCCAGGTCGACAAACTCTGTTCTATAGGAAGTGAAGTCTTCGTCCAGAAGATTGTTGATCCGCCCAAAGAAAGTGATGTTGTCATTAAGCTCGTAGCGAGCGCCCAAATTCAATATTTCATAGCTTTTGAAGTACAGCGCACGGTCGAGCGTATTGTCCCAGTCGCGGTAACGGTCTGAGCGAAACTCCGCCTGTAGCGACAGGGTAAGGCTGTCGAGAACATCCCAGTCAAGCCCGGCGTTGGCCATGTGCTCGGCGGTATTGGTTAAAGGCTGACCGGCATTGGCGCCGCTCTTTTGTTCGCTATCCGTCCAGGTATAGTTGGCATTAAGCGACCAGTTTTCACTAATCTGGTAGCGACCGGCGACTTCTATACCACGAATATCCACCCTGTCTATGTTGATTTTCTGGCTATAGGTGGTGTAACCAAGAGCATCGTACTCGCCCAGGTTCACACAGGGGCGTTCACCGCCTGTAATCGCACAGCTCTCAACAGTATCACCCTGTGCAATTTTGTCCTCGAACTGGGTATCGAAATAGGTAATGTTGGCATTGTGACCTTGTGAGTTATCCCAGTACAAAGCGATTTCACTGTTGACACTGGTTTCCGGCTGAAGCGCTGGATTGCCCGCGAATGGAGACGTGCCCTGCCCCCCGAAGCCGGTAATACCGTCATAGAGATCGGTGGTCTGGGGTGTTTTATAACCGGTGCTGACCCCGCCCTTGACGGTCCAATCGCTGGTGAGGGAGTACACTCCGTAAAGACGAGGCGAAACCTGGCTGCCGAAAGAATCATGTTCATCGTGACGAACGCCGGCGGTTATCGTCAGCGGCGTCACCGGGCTCCAGCTGTCTTCAACAAACACGGAAAACATTTCGTGTGTTTGAACGGCCCCGGGCTCGCCGCTTTCCATACCAAAAACGCCGTCTTTCAGTTCACCTTTAATCGCTTGACCACCAAGCACGATGACATGCTGCCCCGCGAGCCTGAACGGGATGTCGAGGCGGGCATCAAGTGTGTACTGTGTGCTCTCTAACGGCCGGTCGGGGCGCGGCAGGAATGTACTTTGCGCCAGTAATTTGCGTTCTGCTTCTGGCATACCCGCAAAATCACCGGCTCCGTCGTACATTTGCTGAAGCAGCTGACGCTCGGAAACAGTCAGCGGCATGGTGCGGCCTTCATTTGAGGTGTTAACGTAAGCGAGAGACAGCAAACTGGTGCCGAATCCCCAATCTCCTTCATGGGACACCGACCACCAGTCGCGCATAAACTCTTGGTCTTGGGCATAGCCGGCACGCGGGTTGACTTGCCCCTTACTGCTTTGCCACAGCGCTTCTATATTATCTCTGGTTCCCAGCGGGTAACTGATGGTGCCGCTGTCCGGGTCGATGAACGGCTCATTATCGTATGCCTGGCTGGATTTATCGTAGTCCAGGCGCAGCGTGTGGCGATCGTTCGGTGTCCAGGCGATTGTGGTGCCAAACACTTCAGTTTCACTGTCGACAGTTCGGCCGCCACCACCGAAGCCGGTTGAGCGTACGTGCACTTCCCCGTTGGGGTCCACGGCGTTCTCGAATTCAGGCGAGGAGGCCTCGGTTTGGTAGTAGCTACCGCGCAGGGCGATGGTCAGAACATTCGTAATGAGCGGGCCGCTGACGTAAAAGTCGCCTTTCAAATCATTGCCAAACTGATCATTACCTTGGAGAGTCCCGGCAAAATTTGCTGCGCCGTACCAGGTGTCAGTCGTCTTCCTGGTAATGATGTTGATGACACCACCGAGGGCATCGGCACCATAGAGAGTTGAAGCGGGGCCGCGAACTACCTCGATCTGCTCAATCGCCTGGGGTGGCGGCATGTGGCCGAAGGCATTGCCACCAAAATTATTGGGATAGATATCACCATGATTGTTCTGGCGCTTCCCGTCGATAAGAAGCAAAGTGTACTCGCCAGTCAAGCCACGCATGCTTACGCTGCCCTGACCGGTCTTGTCACGAGTAGTGCCTATATCAATGCCCTCCTGATACTTGAGTATGTTCAAGAGGTTGATGTTGGGCCTGGATAGAATAAGATCCTGAGATATTAACGAGATACTTGCCGGGGCGTCAGCGATTTTCTGCTCAAATCCCGTTGCGGTAACCACGATTTCTTCATATTTTTCACTTTCGCCGTCTGTGGCAGCAAAAACCGAAGGGGCCAGAAGTAAAGAAATTGCGGCCGCGAGCGTACTGCAGTTGCGCCCGGGTGGTGAAACGTTCATGTCAGTGGGTTTCCTGGATACATCAATAATGGAGTGCAATGGCTGCGAACGTTAATGCAAACTATTATCGTTTGCAAGTTCGGAACGCCTTTGATTATAAGTTTGTGACGAAGTGCAACAGCTCCCTGCCCGGCCGATTATTATGCCGCCCTCTTCGGCCCTCACTCTTCGCCCGCATTTAGCTGCCATAATGTCGCAGCGAGCTTTAAATTGAGGTATCAACTTTTGCCTAAACACGTTTCACGCTCTATGGCGCGACACCCCGCTTTCGTGGCTTGTGCCCTGATAATATTGTTGCTCCTGATCTGGTGGGCTGCGCAAGCTGTTATCAGCGGCGACCCAGGGCGGTTAGAACAAACCGCCGTCGTACAGCGGGGTAACATCGAAAACAGCATCGGCTCGCTGGGAACACTCGAACCAAAAGAGTATGTCGACGTAGGCACCCAGGTTTCGGGCCTGCTTGAGCAGTTACTGGTAGAAATTGGCGACCAGGTGGAAGAAGGCCAGCTGCTCGCTGAGATCGACCCCACGGTTTATGAAAGTCGCGTACGTAATACCCGCTCGACCCTCGCCAACCTGGAGGCACAGCTAACGCTGCAACGGGCAGAGCTGGCGCTGGCTAAAACGCGGGCGCAACGCAACCAGAATCTGTTCGCTGAGAACGCTGTGAGCCGGGACGTATTTATGGCCAGCGAAACGGAAGTTGCCGTTGCTTCCGCACGTATTCAGTCGATCCTTGCGCAAATCGATGCCGCGCAGGCATCTCTTGATGGGGACGTCGCCAACCTTGGCTATACCAAAATCTTTGCGCCAATCGGTGGCACTGTGGTTGACTCTGCCGCAATCGAAGGCCAAACCATCAACGCCAGTCAAACAGCACCTATTATCGTGCGGATCGCCAATCTGCGCACCATGACCGTACGTGCACAAGTATCTGAAGCCGACGTTGTCAAGATAAAGGCCGGTATGCCGGTCTATTTCACCACCCTCGGTATGCCTAACCGGCGCTGGGAGGCAGAGGTACGCAAGGTTCTGCCAACGCCAGAGATTATCAACAATGTGGTGCTTTACCACGTACTCGTGGACGTGGACAACAGCGACCGTACACTGATGACATCAATGACCACCCAAGTGTTTTTTATAAAAGACCGCGCAGAGAACGTGCTGATCATTCCCGTGTCGGCACTGCGCGATCCCCCGGCGGATATTCGCCAGCAACTGCAGGGAGATACACGCGGCGATCGGTCAACCGCCTTTGTGATGGTGAGTGGCAAAAAAGCTAACCAATGGCGTCTGGTAAAACTGGGCGTGCGCAGCCGTACTGAAGTGCAGGTACTAGACGGTCTGCGTGAAGGCGACGAAGTAGTGACCGGGCTGCTGCCGGCGGGCGAAGCCCCACGCGCCGGCGGCCTTCCTCGCGGGCGCTTTCGCTAATGACCGCTCCTCTGTTACAGCTGCGCCATGTCAGTAAACATTACCGCAATGGCGCCGAGACGGTCAAAGCGCTGGACGACGTAAGCCTGAATATCCACGCCGGCGAATTTGTTGCGATCATGGGCCAATCCGGCTCGGGCAAATCCACGTTGATGCACATACTCGGTTGCCTTGACCGACCCAGCACCGGGGAATATCGGGTTAAGCAGCAAAACGTAGCCAGTTTGAGCAAGGATCAGCTGGCGGGCGTGCGCCGTAATTTCTTCGGTTTTGTCTTTCAGCGATACTACCTTTTAGCGACAGAAAGCGCGCTGGAAAACACACAGATTCCGGCTATTTATGCCGGCATACCAAAGCTTGCGCGGCGCGAACGCGCGCAGCAGCTCCTCACTCAACTCGGGCTCGAGGCGCGCATGCATCACCGGCCGGGCGAGCTTTCCGGCGGACAGCAGCAACGCGTATCCATTGGTCGCGCACTGATGAATGGTGCGCCCGTCATTCTTGCCGATGAGCCTACCGGCGCTCTGGACCAGCAGAGCGGGCAAGAGGTCCTCGAACTTTTGCAGGGCCTCAACGCCGAGGGTACCACCGTCATTCTTATTACTCACGACGCCCAGGTTGCCGCCCGCGCGCGCCGGCAGATTCATCTGAGCGACGGTCGCATTACCCATGACAGCGGCGCGGACTCCGCGGCGAATGTGGAGGCTGCGGCGGCAATCGCGCAAGACAACCAATACCTGCACTTTCTCGGTTCGGTAAATGAGGCCGTGCGCATGGCATTTCGGTCACTACACGCAAATATCTTCCGCACAGCGTTGACCTTGCTTGGTGTGGTGATCGGCGTCGCCTCGGTAGTTGCACTGCTCGCCATTGGCGAAGGCAGCAAGCAGCAAGTTCTGAGCAGTATCGAGGCCATGGGTACCAATCTGCTGTTGGTGCGCCCCGGCGGCCGCGGAATGCGCGGCGGTGACGGCGTGGGTAATTTGCGCAGAGAAGATGCCAATCTTATTGCCGAGATCCCCCATGTAGAAGCGGTAATGCCCGAGCGCAATGACAGTGGCAATCTCCGTTTCAAGAGCCAGGACTACCGCAGTCGCATTACCGGCACCACTGCGGCGTATGCCGTCGCACGAAGTTGGAATATCAGTCGTGGCACCTTTTTTTCCGAACAAGATGTTGACGGATTTGCTTCGGTGATGGTGATCGGCCAGACCGTTGCAGACAATCTCTTTGTCGACGGCGAAAACCCGATCGGTCAGTACGTTCTGGTGAAGAACGCATTGTTTGAGGTGATCGGCGTGCTTGCACCTAAAGGGGCCACCTCGTGGGGTCAGGATATGGACGATGTGGTGTTAGTACCTCTAACCACCGGCTCCATTCGCCTGTTCAGTGGCCAGCATCTCGACAGCATCTCGGTAAAAGTCAACAGCGCCGATAACATCGGCAGCGCCGAGGCAGACATCAACGAACTGCTCAGCGGTCGTCACCGGGAAGACGAGTTTCGCATACGCAATACGGCCTCGTTGCTTGACGCGGTTTCGGAGACTCAAAACACGCTGGCGCTGCTGCTGGGTTCTGTAGCGGCGATATCGTTGTTGGTAGGCGGCATTGGTGTGATGAACATCATGCTTGTCAGCGTCACCGAGCGCACCCGGGAAATTGGCGTGCGTATGGCCACGGGTGCGCGGCGCAATGACATACTGCTGCAGTTTAATATCGAGGCCACCGTTGTCTGCTGTCTCGGGGGCGTGCTTGGCATCGCAGTGGGGATGGGCGTCGCGAAGGGCACCGAATACTTTGGCCAGGTGGCGATCTTCACCCCCCTGCCTTCGCTGCTCGCGTTCGGGTGCGCGCTGACCACCGGCCTGGTGTTTGGCTTCCTGCCTGCGCGCAAAGCCGCAAATCTTGATCCAGTTACCGCGCTTTCGGCGGAATAGAGAGTTCCGCAATGAAGCATTCGTTAATAGCTTTGAGTTTCCTGTGCACGCTCAACGCCGGCTGCACCACTCACGCACCTCAACCGCAACCGCAAACCGAGGCGCTACTGCCCGACACCTGGCAAAATGCAGTCAGCTCCACGGAAGAAAGCGCGACGCACGTAAATTGGTGGACCGAATTTAAAAACGGGGAGCTGAACCGTTTGATTGACCGCGCCATGGTGGACAATTACGACCTGCTGGCCTCATTGCAGCGGGTCAATCAAGCGCGAGCGCGGCTTTTCGTAAACCGCGCCATCCTGTTTCCGCAGCTTGACGTGGGTTACTCTGCCAGCAGCAATGACTTGTGGGTGGACGGCGAGAATCGGGATACCGACGACAGTGACCGTGCGAGCCTTAACATCAGCTATGAGGTAGATTTGTGGGGCCGCCTGCGTGCCGGCAATCGCGCCGCTCAGGCTGCACTTGCCAGCAGCGCATACAACCATCGCACCGCTGCGCTTACTTTACAGGCCCAGGTTGCCGACAGTTATTTTCAATATCTAGCCGCCCACGACCGTCTACGTTTTGCCGAGGAGATCCTGGCCAACAGCAGGCAACTGCTGCGGCTGGTGGAACTGCTGTTTCACGAAGGCAGCACATCGCGCCTGGAGCTGGTCCAACAACAGAGCTCGGTGGTCGCGCAACAGGTGCAGATCAATAACCTGCGCGCCGGGTTGCAACAGGTGACCTATGCGCTGGATATCCTGCTGGGGCAAACTCCTGGCACCGTGCAGCTACAGGGGCGCAGCCTACGCGAGATACAACTGCCGCACATCGCCGCCGGACAACCGGCGGATCTTTTGCAAAGACGACCGGATGTGCTCCAGGCGGAGGCCGCATTGGCCGGCGCGCACGCTGATGTAGAGATGGCGAGGAAAGCTTTTCTGCCGAACCTGCGCCTAACCGCGGGGGTCAGCGCCGGACCGCTATTGCTGGGCGATCCGGTCAGTCAGGCGGCATCCATTGCCGCGAGCCTTGCAGCACCACTGTTTGACGCAGGCGCTAACCGCAACGAGTACCGGCGCACGCAGGCAGCTCGGGAAGAAGCACTGCTTAGTTACTATCAAGCCATTGTCACTGCGGCGGGCGAAGTGCAAACAAGCCTGCTGAATATTGAAAATCTTTCCGAAAATCGGCTTCTGGAAGCGAGTCGGCTGGAACTTTCGAGAGAGTCATACGCACTGGCACAAACCCGCTACAAAGCCGGTTCGGCAGACTTTATAACGCTGCTGGACGCCGAACGCAGCCTGATTGCGGCTCAGGATGCTTATGTTCAGGCGACTCTGGCCCGGCACCTGGAGGCAGTGACGCTATATCGTGCCCTTGGCGGACATTGGCAAACACAGGATTGAGCCTCGAGGCCGGCCGTCGTTTGGGTCTGAATTTATGACGGTTTGCCCAGAACCCTATTTCGCGACTTATTATTATCGGGGTGTGAGGTCCAACGATAGCTGCTTCGAGTAATCCTATCGGAAGAGACTGCGCGGTACCCACCACAGGTAGAACACCATACCGAAAAGTTCGACCAACGACTGCACCACGATGACCACCGCCGTTGCCTCCCAACCGGCAGGTAGCGATAAAGCGAATGGCAGCATGACGAAAGAGTTGCGTGTGCCCAGACTAAACGCCAGCGTCCGCCCATGATCGGTCGGCAGCGCCATCAAGCTGGACAATCCTTTGGCGATTAGGGCGGCCAGCACCAGGAAAACAATAAACAGCTCGGTGACGCGAAGCAGAAGCTGGAACACGAGCTTATCCAACTACGAGCAGAGCAGCTGGTAAAAGACCAGCTGCTGGAGCAAGTAAGGGGGAAGTTAGGGTGAAAGGATCTGGCGGCAACGAAGGCTAAGAGATATTTTCAAAATTAGATAGTTATGGCCATTTTGGCGAAAATTCACGAATCCCTGCCAACGGTCAACGCTTACTTGCCATCAGATGGTGGAGGCAATGCCAATGATATGCCGGCGGCGAGCATGACAAACAGCGTCGAAAACCACAAGCAGGCTCCAAGACCATAGGTCTGGAAAATCCAGCCCGAGAGCAAGGTGCCGATCAAGCGTCCCATGGCGTTCGACATGTAATAAAAACCCACATCCAGAGACACGCCATCCTCCCTGGCATAAGAAACAATCAGGTAGCTGTGCAAGGAGGAATTGACAGCGAACAGCGCGCCGAATATCAACAATCCACCCACCAGGACCATTTGGGGTGAAAAGCTCGACTCCAGCCCTACGGCTATCAAAGCCGGGAAAGCGGCAAGCACAGCCGCCCAGCCGAAGGCGGCGCCGCGGCCTGGCACTGTCCCCGATCGTTTTCCCGTGATCATCGGTGCGAAGGACTGCACGATGCCATAGCCAATGATCCACAGTGCGAGAAAGCCACCAACCATCCAGAAATCCCAGTTAAACGTTGTGCTGAGATAGACAGGTAAGGCAACGACAAACCACACATCGCGCGCACCGAACAAAAATAGCCTTGCGGCGGACAACACATTAATCGCACGACTCTTGGACAGCATGTCCTTGAATTTCGGCTTTGCGCTGGATTTACCCAAATCGTCCTTAAGCAGGAACAAACTGGCGATCCAAACTATGGCCAACACTGATGCCATCGCCAGCACAGCCCCTCGAAAGGTCAACCAAGCGAGTAAAGCACCGCCCAAAAAGAAGCCGACGCCTTTGAGTGTATTCTTGGAGCCCGTGAGAATCGCCACCCATTTATAGAGCGTGCCTTGTTGCTCTCCCGGAACCAACAGTTTAATAGAGCTCTTCGCGCTCATCTTGTTTAAATCTTTGGCAATGCCGGCCAACGCTTGCGCCGCCATCACCCACACCACCGTCAACCATGCGTTGGGCACCGTCAGCATGAGTAAGGCAATGACTTGTAACGCTAAGCCTATATTCATGGTGCGATTAAGGCCGAGTCTCGCCCCGAAATAGCCACCCACTAAATTGGTAACCACGCCGAATATTTCGTAAAACAAAAACAGCGACGCGATTTGCAGCGGCGTATAGCCCAAGCTGTGGAAGTGCAACACCACCAACATGCGCAGGGCGCCGTCGGTCAGTGTGAACGCCCAGTAATTACCGGTCACCACCATGTATTGGCGGACCTGAGGCGAGAGTGAAGCCAGTGAGAGCATGCAGAGTCCTTTAGCCGGCCAGGCCAACTTTGCGGGCAAGTTCAGCAGTGCGACAAGAATAGCCCCATTCGTTGTCATACCAGGCGTAAATTTTCACCTGCGTGTTGTTCACCACCATGGTCGACAGAGCGTCAATGATCGATGAGCGCGGGTCTGTTTTGTAGTCGATAGAAACGAGTGGGCGCTCTTCGTAACCAAGAATACCTTTCAACTCGCCTTGGGCCGCTTCTTTCAAGAGCTGGTTAACTTCCTCCACGGTTGTTGCCCGCTCGACTTCAAACACGCAATCGGTCAAGGAAGCATTAGCCAGGGGAACTCTTACCGCGTGCCCGTTGAGGCGGCCTTTCAACTCTGGAAATATTTCGGTGATGGCCGTCGCTGAACCCGTGGTGGTTGGGATCAAGCTCGTACCGCTGGCGCGGGCACGGCGCAAGTCCTTGTGGGGCTGATCGAGAATGCTCTGAGTATTGGTCAGGTTGTGAATCGTGGTGATCGAGCCGTGGCGAATGCCCAAGCTTTCATGAATCACTTTAACCACCGGCGCCAAACAGTTGGTGGTGCAAGAAGCGGCGGTAACGATCCGGTGCTTTCCGGGATCGAATAAATCGTCGTTAACGCCCATGACGATATTCAGAACGCCTGGCTCTTTGACGGGCGCACTGACAACCACGCGCTTAACGCCCTGATCCAAATAGGCCTGCAGTAATTCGGTTTTTTTCATCTTGCCGCTGGCTTCGATGACCACATCGCAGCCGGACCAGTCCGTGTCGGCAATGACTTTGTTGCAGGTCACTGGAATGCGTACACCCTCCACGATGATGTTATCTCCATCTGCCGTGGCTTCATGCTGCCACCGGCCGTGAATCGAATCAAATGTCAGTAGATGCGCGTAGGTGGCTGCGTCTGCGGCCGGATCGTTAACCTGGACGATTTGAACATCATCCGCTTCCCACGCCGCGCGTGTTGCTAGACGGCCGATCCGGCCAAACCCGTTAATGCCTATCTTGATTGTCATAATCGATGTTTCTCTAAAGTCAGTGAAGCGTAAGTCTTCGGAGCCTAGGCTGGCGTGGACGCTGCCAGCTGCTCAATGTAATGACGTTGCACGGCGTGCTGGAACGCCTTCGGACGAATTGGGCGAATTGGGCGAAGTATCGTCTTGCATTACTGCAGTTCCTCGGTTCGAAATAAAACAGGACTGATACCCTTTCGATGCAGCAGATCGGCAGCATGTGGATAGGCGGTGCTGCCAAATTAAAAACAAGATTTCCCAAATGCATCAAACACTTTTGCATTCAATGAAACCGAATTGTCATAGCGCCTACACTTGAGAATGGGAAATCAGCAGTTGGCAGCGATGCGGGCGGCGCGGTCACCCATCTGTACAAGTCGGCGCGACTGCTCCTGCAGCCATTCACCGCTGGCGTTGTTGGTCAACGTCAGCATGTCGCTCACCCACTGGGGTAAATCCGGGTTCAGGCGGTAATACACCCACTGGCTCCGACGACGGCCAATCAACACACCACTGGCGCGCAACAAAGCGAGATGACGGGAAATTTTCGGCTGGCTTTGATTGAGCGCATGAGTCAGCTCGCATACGCAAAGCTCCTTCTCGCGGTCAATCAACAGCACCATTTTTGCGCGGGTATCATCGGCCAGACACTTAAATACATCGGTGGGTGTCAGCGTAACGGTCATAACAGTCAGTCACTCCAGCTCGGTGGGGAAATTCGAATTTCCAATATACGAGATGGCGAATATACGGATGTCCGCATATGGTGTAAAGACATGATGACACAGCTGCGCTTACCGACAGGACCATGGCTCAGTGCTGATATTCAAGAGACGTAAGCAACCGTTTAAGTCAGAAATCACATAGAGGAGGAAGGGGGATTTTCTTATAACCGACGATAAGCATCATTATCGCCGGTTATCTTATCAACTCTATCCTCTATATTTCTCCTGTTTATTACGTTATATTACATATCACGTAATAACCGTACAACAGCTGGAAATGAGAAACTTATGGCTCGCTTGGGCGTTACCTATTCCGATGTTACAAAAGCTGCGGTTGCGATCAGGGCCGACGGCGAAGAACCCACGGTGGACCGGGTACGGGGGTATCTGGGCACGGGAAGTCGCAGCACTATTGCCCCGTTACTTAAGAAGTGGCGGCATGAACGCGGTGCCAGCGACGAGCTAGAGCTTCCGCCGGATCTGGTTGAAGCGATGAAAGCGCTCAGTGCTCGCGTTAAAAACGCAGCGGACGTGCAGATGGAGCAGCTACGCGCTGAGTTCGAAGCCAGCGCGACTGCGTTGCAAGAACAACTTTCAGGGGAGATGGCGAGTAACGCCGCCTTGCAGGCCGCGAATGAAGCTTTGGAGGCGCAGGTAGAAGCGGGAAATGAGCAAACCGGCACACTCAACCGTGAGCTGGAGCAGCTGAAAATTCAGTTGGCCCGAGTGGAAGTGTCGCGAGATGAAGCTGCTTCTGAGACTGAGAGATTAAAGACTCTGGTATCAGAGCAAAAAAATGAGCTGCAAGCAGTCCGGAAGCAATCCGAGCATTTCCAGCAGGCCGTTGCCGATGATCGCCGACAGGAACGCGCGGAGCAGCTTATGCAGATTCAGCAATATCAAGGTCAGATAAAGACGCTGCTTGACCAGGTCGCCACAGTGGAGTCCCGCTACACCGCTTTGAACAAGACCTGTGAAGACCTTCGGGTGGAGCTCAGTGAACAAAGCCACGCACATCTCACGCTGAGCGATCGCTACAACCGCCTCAAGGGAGACATGGAATCCACACTGTTAAGCACTAAAGAGGTGATCCACGAGAAAGACAAACTGCAGACGCGCCTCGATGCCGCCACGAGGCAGGCAGCGCAGGCGGCAGCCGCCCTGGCATCATCTATGGATACCAGCAAACAGCTCGCAGCTTCCCTTGAAAAGGCCGAGCACCGATTGACCCAGGCCGAAGAGGCAACGAAGCAGCAAACGCATGCCAACAAGGAACTCACGCGACACATGACCGAAAAGGAAGAAGAACTGATGCGACTGCGCAAAGCACTCACGGCGGCTGACAAATTGCAGTCATCCGGACCATTCACAGATTCATGAACACCCATAGTCGCTGGTTGACAAAGGCCGCACACCACGTATCTTAATGGCGGAGCCGGGTTCTCAGCTGATGCCGTCGAGAAGCCAAAACAATCCCCTTGTTCACTGATGGAGATACCCATGCAAATACAGGTAAACACCGACAATAACATTCAAGGGCGAGAGGCACTCACTGGGCATGTCGAAACTACGATCGGCAATGTGCTGCGCCATTTTCAGGAACACATTACCCGGGTGGAAGTCCACATCAATGACGAGAACAGTCACAAAAGCGGTGCCCAGGACAAGCGCTGCATGATGGAAGCGCGCTTGCAGAAACATCAACCGGTTGCAGTCTCTCATCATGCTGAAACCATCCACCAGGCCATTGACGGGGCTTCCAAAAAATTAAAAAACGCACTGACTGCCACCCTGGGCCGCCTCAACCGCCAACCCTGATTTCTGCCCGTGTATGCCCTGGGTCGTTTAATTGCTGACGGCGGTGATTCTCGACGATGTGGCACCCGAACTGGCGGTTTTATGCGCCGATCTCATCGAAGAAGTCGAACGGCTCCGCCTTCCGCTGGAGCGAGTAACTCCATTTGAAGATGCCTATTGAAACTGATAGCGAAGGTAATAATGAAACCGAGGGCGCTTGGGCGGTTTATGTCATCTTGACGGACCGCGCCGCACTTTATACGGGAATAGCCAAAGATGTTGAACGGCGATTTCAGGAACATCTGGCAAGCTACAACGGAATACCAAATGCCAGGGGAGCGAAATTTTTCCGGGGCCAGAAGCCGCTTGGAATCGTGTACTGCAAACGCTTTTCCACCCGATCCGATGCGTGTCGCGAAGAGGCGCGCATAAAAAGCTGGTCGAGAACCCGTAAAGTGCGGGAACTCGACCTGGTCGGCTGTTGAAAAACTAACTGCGCTGCCATTGCGGTATTAAAACAGACTCAATTGCTCATCTACGCCGAGTAAACTCCGCTTTTTCACCTGCTTTTGCCTTGCACCGGCAGTGATGTCTGATTTCGACGTCTATTGAGCCGGCAGTTCGACGGTGTCGAATTCGTACCTGCCAATTTCAGGAATGGCAATTACCCCTGCGCCTTTGTAGGACTGGCTATAGGCCAGTCTCAGCGGCATCAGATCGTAAGTAAACTCCGTTTCGAAATAGGCGTCGCAGAAATCCTCGACCACCGGCTGAAATTGATAGTTAACCTGCACCGGTTCACTTTTGAGGAACGCGTCCTGCACAAGCAAACTGTAGTGCTGCTCACTGCACCCGCTGTATCCGAGCGTCACAGTCAGCACATCGTTCTTGATGCCGGCTTTAACGATTGTCGTCTGCTCTGCCGGTGTTGGGAAAGAATTCACCAGGACGACCGGCGGTTCCGCCGTGACTGGCACCTCGGTTAACGCTTTGGGACATTCGCCACTGATGATCAACCCCGCCCTGGATTGCATTGCGGAGCAGGCATTTCCGAAAGTCCGGTATTCATGAGTCGGGCATGGTGTCGTGATGCATTGTACGTCGCCAAGCGCTTTGGCACACACAGGGTCCCATAACGCCGGGCAAGCGATGTATTCTCCCAGATTGTCGATCTCCTCCCCTTCCTTGTCACCGCACTCGCCCGGGAAGAGCGTCATCGCGCCTGCCGCATTGGCTTCGCAGGGATTGCCAAACGTCTTGTGTTCGAGCTTGGGGCACGGAGCGGACAGGCAGGGTCGAGTGGCGTTTTGTGCACCGCAAACCGGGTTATATTCCCGAGTGCATGCTTTGCCAACGGGTTGGCCTTCCTGATCGCCACACTCACCTTCCGAGATAATGGGAGAGTTTGCGTTCCGGGCATGGCACGCATTGCCATACGTCTTGTAAAACTGGTTATGGCAGGGTGTTGTCACGCATTGAATGTCGCGATTCTCTATGCCGCAGACAGGTTGATAAATTTCCGTGCATACACCTCCGCCCGCTTCAGAGAACAATTCATACTTGCGCTCTTCATACGTGAAACTGACAGACGATCCGTCTGCAGATGCCACAAGTACCAGCGGTGTTTTATCTTTCTCATCCGCGTGGACGTGCAACTCTCCCATCGAGCATTCATAGATTCCGGAGACGATACCGCCATCTCCCAGGTTTAATTCAGCGCTCTGACTGTCGGCAAAACTGACGTAGACCTCCGGAGCGGCAACCAGCTCAGTCGGGGCGTCGTCAGAGGCAGCTGAGTCTATTGGCGTTCTGTAGGTTTTGCCGCGTACATTCTCGCAGGCGATGAAATCATCCGCTGGCGATTCTTTGGCACGCACATAAGTCAGCGCGTCACCTTCCAAGGGGTTGAACCGCAAGGTCGAAAAATCTTTGCTGAAGTCCAGCACCTGAGTTTCGTCAAAGACCGTCAGGACTACGCCCTCTGCGCTACATTCATAAGTTCCGGCCAATCCAAAATCGGATTGCATCATCTGAACCTCACCCAGGGAAAAGCTCACTCGCCAATGGCCCAGATGTATGCCGTCCGGGGTTGGGCCGCTTTCTTCGAGGGTCGCCGAATGGTAGACCGCGCCATCGAGGTCCGCGCAAGCCGCTGCCACAACCGTGTCATCGGCTCCACAACCAGAGAGCACCAGGCTCGCCAGCAAGCAACTGAACAACGCTTGTTTTCTCATATTCATCACCTTTTTGTTGAGCAGATACCGAGTTAGCGACCGGATACTTCCGGCTTTTGCCTGTACCTTCAACGGTGACAGTGGCATACGACAAACCGAGCCGCAGATTGGAGAAGGTACGCAAACCGGCGCGCATTTTCTGTAAGAAACTGTAAAAAAGGTTAATCAGATCACATGCAGCAACAGGGTGACCGCGGGTAAAAGGGACTTGTCACGAAGACACGCAGCCGTCAACGCCTGTCAGAGCGGCTCATGATAGGGTAAAAGCAGCAAAAGAGACGGGTATGGCATCACGTCCGTATTACGAGTCAGATCACGACTGGCGTAATGATTTCGGTCGCTTGAGGAAGTGAAGAGTTGAATCGCGAAGCGCCCGGAGCCATATTCGGCCCCGGCTTGATATTGATTTCTATCCGCGTCGCAGACCTTGAGCGATCTCCCGTTCGTCTTTTGAACGCAGATTTTTCATGACATTTCCGACGCCCGCCATCGCCACCAGGCGACTGTATGAATCCCGTAGTCGCGGGGACTGGCTCGCATCCACAAATTCATGCAAGAGTTGCATGAACTCCGGATCTGACAGCAGCAACTTGTACCCCTGTTCCGCCCGGACAATATCGATGCACTCTTTGGCCAATCTGATTGCCTGTGGTCGCAATAACCACGAACGATCTGACATAGTCCTTATCTCCTGAAATATCTGGCTGGCAACCGCCCGCACCACAAGGGGCGTACGATACTGAATCTGTACATTTTTAAGGCTAGCCATCAGGTGGTCATTTGCAAGCAGATGCACTGTTGATACTGTTATTTATTTCAATACGGAAGCTGAGACGGACAACGTGAGCCATGGCCGAAATATGAAATCGGGAATTCTGAAATTATTGTTATATCCGCGTGAAAAGTTCTCTGAGATTTTTGTTATGAATAATCTGGAAACCGCCTCGACCGAGCAGGTTGGCAGTCATGATTCCATATTGCTTCGGCTCTTGTATGTCCGACTGATCCTGAGTGTCATTGCGGCGGTCTGCTGGCTGGCGATTGACGGGTTTGCAACAAGATTCGGATCTGAGCTGCTGCTCTTTGCGGCCAGCCTGATATTTGTTGGTCATTCAATCTGGCTCTATCGCCGGATTCAGACAAAAAACACCGACAGTAACGATCTGATGATCCATATCGTGGTGGATTCGGTCGTTCTGTTCGCAGTAATTTTCGCCACGGGAGGAACTGCCAATCCATTTGTTTATTACCTGATAGTTCTAGTGGCCATCAGTGCCACTGTCCTTCGCAGACGCGCCGCATCCTTGTTCTGCCTCGGGACCATTGTCAGTTATACCGCCTTGTTTTTCTTCGACATGAAGGATCACTTCGAGCACCTGCCACGGGGTTTCCAGCTGCACCTGGCGGGCATGTGGCTGAACTTTGTCGGCAGTGCCATCCTGATCAGTTTTTTCATTTCGCGACTGGCCGCCGCGCTCCGCGACCAGCAGGCCCAGCTGGCCAAAGCTCGCGAAGAAACCCTGAAAGCCGAGCAGCTGGTGGGTATAGGCACTCTGGCGGCGTCCACCATGCATTCCCTCGCTACCCCTCTGTCGACGTTGTCCATCATGCTTGAGGAGCTGCGAGCCTCGCAGTCTGCGGGCATTGCAAACGAGGAATTCGTCATAATGTCGAGCCAGATTGAACGCTGCAAGCAGACCATGCAAAAGCTGGCGTTGCTGGCCGAACACAATGAAAATGCCCGAGAAAGCGAACCCGTTGACTCTCTTGCCAGTGATCTAAGTGAGCATTACGCCATCATGCAGCCTTTACACAGGCCTTCGTTTGTACGGGATGCCTCCATCCGGAGTCATCGGATTGTCTATAGCGTGTTACTGCGTCATGCACTCATCAACCTCGCTGATAATGCGATCCGCGCATCTCGAACCCTGGTGCAGGTCCGGTTTTCCTGCACTTCGGACCACTTGCAGATTGACATTGAAGATGATGGCGCCGGTCTTCCGGATGAGCTGGCTAATAACTGGGGTAAACCGGTGAGCGCATCAAAGGCTTCCGGTCTGGGTATCGGGATATTTCTCGCCAACAGTACCATTGAACGTTTGGGTGGCACGGTCCAGCTTTCTCGATATCATGACGTTCGATCGGGCGAGATGACTCGCGTCCGCGTTTCCATTCCGTTGATAACCAGTATGTGACTCCCTTGAACACTTCGAAGCCAGAATCAGATTTCGCCGGAACCATGCTTTATGTTGAAGATGATGAGATATTAGCGCACGTCACCATGCAGGCACTGCGCAGGCGTGGGTTCGAGGTCATTCATTTCGCAGATTTTGACGCGGCCGCGCAAGCCATCCGGACACAGGGCTTTGCCTGCGCCCTCCTGGATTTGAGGCTGGGTTGCACATCTTCGCTCCCGCTGCTGGAAATGCTGCTTTTACGCAACCCCGATGTAAAGGCAGTATTGCTGACCGGTTACGCAAGCATTGCAACCGCTGTCCAGGCCATCAAGATCGGCGCGATCAATTATTTGACGAAACCTGCCACGATTACCGAAATCCTGAGCGCGTTTGATTTCGATGCGGACGCAGTTGATGAAGAGCTCAATGCAGCGCCATCGGAATCGCTATCACTGAAGCGGCTTGAATGGGAGAGGATCCAGCAGGCCCTGCTGGAGAATAATGGCAATATTTCGGCAACTGCACGGCAACTGAAAATGCACAGGCGAACGCTGCAGCGAAAACTCGATAAAAAACCGGTAAAAAGCTGACAATCTGAGAAAGTGCGGGCGGAGAGATGTTGAATGATGGGTTGAAATGGCCGATGAGGGACGGAAAGAGAGGTCTAAGCTATTGTTTTATTGGGGTGACTGACGGGGCTCGAACCCGCGACCACTGGAATCACAATCCAGGGCT
>CAZJKJ010000059.1:0-21266 GCA_964546435.1 uncultured Cellvibrionaceae bacterium | reverse complement strand
AGCTGTTGCCGAGTTCGAAGATGAGGGAGCTGGTGTTGCTGTCGTCAACGCTTATGTTGGTGCCGGCTTCGAGGATGGCGGTGTCGGCCTGGAGGATTACATCGCCGTTACTCAGGGCGTTGCTGATGGCGGTGTCGCTGAGACCAAATTCGACGCCGTCGCCGTCTGAGAAAAGAAGTTCGCCGTCGGAAATTTCGCTGTCATTGTTGCTGGCCTGCCGGTCGGCTTCGGGTTCAATGCGCAAAAGGCCGGGGTCGAGAAGCAGGCGACCGTTGCGGCCTTGAGGTGCTGAGCTGTCGACGGTTCCCGCGAAGGCGAGATTTTCCTTGCCGGATATTTCGACAAGCCCACCATCGCCCACCACGGCGCTACCGCGGGCTGTAATATTGCCGGTGAAACGGGTAGCGCCATCGGCCCAGACGATCACTTCACCCCCATCGCCACTTCCAACAGCATCCGCGCGGATTTCAGTTCCCGTGCTGACAACCGTCTTTTCCGCGTTGGGCAGACCCGCTGCCTTTCCCTGAAAACCTCCGCCAATGCGAATATCTCCGCCGCCGCTTTCTCCGGAGGCATTGATGGTTGCGGAGTCCAGTATGCCGACGCGTTCGCCCAGAATTTTAACTGCCCCACCTGCACCTTCGGTGCCGGTGGCACTGATCTGGTTGTCTTTCAGCAGGCGTGTTGTATCGGCCGCATGCAGCTCAATATGCCCGCCTTCCGAACCATCTGCGAGAATAGCGCCGCGCTGGGTTACGTTTTCACCCAGCAGCACGATATCGCCCGCCTGCTCGCCGGAAACATTCAGGGAACCGGTATTAATGACATCGCTACCCGCACCGAGCGTAAAACTGCCGTCTGCGTGAACCAGGACGCTGGTGTCCGCCTGCAGATCGCCGGCGTTGACCGCCTGACTGAAGAGATCGCCACTCACACTCCCGGTCAGCAGAATGCGTCCGCCCTTGGCGTCGATGCGCCCACTGTTGATCACACCCGCATCTACGCCCAGTTCGTCCTGCAATTGCGCTTCGGTGACACGCACGCCAAGAAGGCCAGCTTCATCAAAAGTCACCACGGCTTCGCGCCCGGCCGCCAGGGTGACGGCGCCGAGCTGCGCAGAAATCAAACCTTCGTTTTTTACTGAGCGCCCAAGCAGCGCCACGCTGCCGCCAGTGGCCGCGTTGATGACACCGGTATTGATGACGGCGCCATCGGTGCCGGCGAGCGCACTGAATGCAAGCTCACCATTCATGAAGGCGTCGGCATCGATGCTCAGACCACTGGCGACCAGGGAATTAACGTTGATGCTGGCGGTTTCGCCAAACAGAACCCCGCTGGGGTTGGCGAGAATGATCCGGCCGTTGGCATCGAGCTGGCCGAAAATTTCCGTAGGATTTCCGCTGAACACCCGGTTGAGCGCTATGGCCTGATCGTGGGGTTGAACAAACTGCACGCGCTCGTCAGCGGCGATATCGAAACTGTCCCAGTCAATGGCGAGAGAATTGCTGCCCTGGCGAATGGTGGTCGTAGTGCCGGACTGACTGATCTGTGCATCCCCGCCCATGACCACCCCTCCGGAAGGCGCCGCCTGGGCCTGGGCAAACAAGGCCAGTTGCGCGGCGATGGCGAGATAAAGTTTGCGTCGGCTGATTGTGTAGCGGGTGGGGCGGGCAAATTTCGATTTCATGATCGTGTCCTGGGATACCGTGAAGATTCCATGGGTGTGATGAATTGAGCTGGGTGTGCGGTCAAAACACAGGCGTTTTTGCAGAAGGGTTTTTCGACCCCGACCGATGCAGATTTTTCTCTTCCGGCGGATGTCAGACAGCCGCAGAAATCGTTCGGTCGCTGACCGGGAGGCAAAACGCTACGAGAATTTGCCAGCATGTTTCTGGCGGATGGTTTCAGGCGATGCACGCTGGGGAAACGGCAAAAAACAGGAAAGTTGAGTGGTGTGACTCGAAGGTGTACCAGAAGCGGCAGATGATACCGACCGTACTGCGACCCGATTTCAGTACTCACGGCGCAACGAGGCGCGCAGTAACTGCTTTCCATGCAGAACCCCTTCCCTGTTCAAAACCATGGCGACGTCCACGCCGAAAACCACGGGCGCCATTATGGCACAACTCGGTAACGCCGCAGGGGTAGAGTCCGACCAGAAATTCTCAAAAATGTGAGCTGGCAGACTGTACCCAATGGTCTATTTCCGGGCAGATGACCGCCCTGGGTTCACTTTTTCCGGAAGACCAGATCCCAGACGCCGTGACCCAGGCGTTCGCCGCGCATTTCGAACTTCGTGGTCGGCCGGAAGGAGGGTCGCGGTGCATAGTGAGGAGCGGTATTTTCCAGCGCCGGGTTGGCACTCAATACTTCGAGCATGTGCTCCGCATAGTTCTCCCAGTCCGTCGCCAGATGCACCAGGCCGCCGGACTGCATCTTGCCGGTGACGCGGTCGATAAATTCCGGCTGCACGATACGGCGTTTGTGATGCTTTTTCTTGTGCCACGGGTCGGGAAAATACAGCTGGAATCGATGCAGGCTTTGGGGCGGGATGCAATCTTCCAGCACATCGGTGGCATCGGCCATGTAGATTTTCAGATTCTGGATACCGGCTTTACCGGCATTGTTCAGCAGCCGACCCACGCCGGGCGGGTGAACTTCGATGCCGATAAAATTTTTATCCGGCTCGTCCTGGGCCATTTGCAACAGGGAGTCGCCCATGCCGAAACCGATTTCCAGCACCAGCGGCTGCGGCACTTCATAGCAAATATCCGCCTGCAACAGGCCATCGTGCAAACTGAGGCCAAATTGCGGCCAGTAAGCTTCGAAAGCGCCGTGCTGACCGTCGGTCATGCGCCCGGTGCGCAGGACATAGCTGCGGATGGCTTTCTTTTTGTACTCGGGTTTGAACTCCATGGCGGATGTCATCCTAAAACCAGTTGAGGATTGATTGTTGCTGGAGCCAGCGCCGCTGCTCCAGATAACCCGGCAGCACGCTGGCCACCAGGCGCCAGAAGGCGGGGGAATGATTGAAATGCCGCAGATGGCACAGCTCGTGGACGATCACATAGTCAAAAACCGCAGACGGGGCCATGGCCAGCAACCAGTTGAACTGTAACTCTCCGCGATGATTGCAACTGCCCCAGCGCGCCTTGTAGTACCGCACTTTGACCAATGTCGGTGCAACGCCTAAACGCTGGGCGAACTCGGGCAAACGGTCGTCGATGGTTTGCCGGGCCGCTTGCGCATACCACTGTTCAAGAGTTTTGCGTCGCAACGAGAAACAGTGTTCGCAGGCCGTCCCGCGCTCAGCCACGCTGCAATTAACCCGACAGCGTTTCAGTGACAGCAGTAGTGTATCCGCCTCGGGCAAAACGCAACTGATTGTGCCGGGCGCGATCTGCAACCGCAGCGGTCGACCGGAAACATACAGACAGTCACCGGTATTCAGCGAGCGTGGCACCGGCGGTGCAGGTTGCCGCTGCAGATGCCGGATGATCCAGGCGGTTTTCTGCCTGACAAACTGTTCGATGTCCGCCGGCGCCATGCCCTGGGGTGCGCGCACCCACACCTGCCCTTGCTTGACCTGAATGGTCAGGGTTTTGCGTCGGGCCGAACGCACCAGCCGGGCGCTAAAGCCGCTCCCCTGCAACACCGCGACGCCACTGCCACTCACAGAGCGCGCTCGAAGCTGGCCAGCACCTCAACATGAGGGGTCTGGGGAAAGAGATCCACCGGTTGCACCTGTCGGACCCGGAAGCCATGCTGCAGGATCACTTCAGTATCCCGGCGGAACGTCGCCAGATCGCAGGAGATATACAGAATATGTCGCAATGAGCGCAGCGGTTCGAGGAGGGTCGCCAGCGTGTTCATGCCATCCCGCGGCGGATCCAGCAGGAGCACTTCGGTCCCCGAGGTCTGCGTCGCGAGTTCCTTCACGGCCGCCGTTGCGAACAGGTCCAGCGCTCGCGTTTTAACGCCCGGCAGCGCCCGCTGGTCCAGCGCAGTCAAGGCGGCTGCCACCACTTCCACCGCGAGAATCTCCTCGAATCCGGCATCCGCAAGTACCCGCGTGAAGTTGCCGGAACCGGCAAACAGTTCCAGCACATTCAGGGAGCGCGACAGGGGCGTCACCCTCTCCTGCAACCACGATCGCATACGTTGATTTTGCGTGGCGTTGGCCTGCTGGAACGGCAGGCGCTGGTTCAAACTCGCCGACGACGCCGTGACGGTTTCATCGATATCGAGAGTGGACCATTCCTGGCGCCGCTGCGGCCGCCAGTTGCTGTTGGGTAACTGCGTCCGCAGTTCGCGGAGCGTCCCGCGGTTGACTTCCGTCAGTACCAGACAATCACTGATATCCACCAATTCCCGGCTGCCGGCGGCGACATAGCCCAGTCGGGTACCATCGGTTTTTAATTGTGCCCGGGTGCGATACCCGAAGAAGGGGTCGGACGCCCAGATCTGCTGCAAAACATCCTCCCCCACACCGAGTGCGTCCAGACACCGAACAACCTGGCGCTGTTTGGCCTGCAGCTGCGCCTCGTAACTCACAAACTGCCAGGGACAACCGCCGCACGCGCGATGGTGGACGCCGTAATGCGGGCAAGGGGGTTCCGTTCGCACCGGCGAGGCGCGCAGAACCGTGATAAGACGGGCTTTGCCAAAGCGTTGCTTCACCGATTCGATCTGGACCTCGACCCGCTCCTTCGGCCAGACGCCCGGCACGAACAGTCTCAACCCCGATGGATGCACCACCACGCCGGCGCCCGCGCTGGTCAGGTCGACAACAGTCGCCTCGAAACGACATCCAAGCAAGGGATGCGCTGCGGGCTTGCCGCGTGCGAGGCGAGGCCGTCGGGCCGGTGGAATCATCCGGATCATGGTTTGCGGGGGGGCGTTGCCGGGGGCTTTGGCGATGTTGGCGGCTTTCCGGCCACGGCCCGTTTTGCTTTTCTGGAACGGGCGCTGGCGGCGACGGGCTCGTTGATGGCAGACAGCAGAGAATTGTCACCGGCATCCTGATTTGTGCTGGAACTATCTTTTGCTTTCGCAACGCCTTTTTCTTTCTCGATGACTGGGTCTTTTGCACCGACCTGTTCTTTCACGCCGACTCTTTCCGATGGGGTTCCCTCGACTTTTTTATTCTCTCTTTGAGGCGGGATTGCGGTGGTTGCTGGAACTGCAGCCCCACCCCTGGCGTCGGACTGCACAGGCGCTTCAATTGGTCGGGTTTTCTCGTGCGCTTGAATTTTCCCGCCTTTTTCAGCGTGAACCGGCACCGGTTGCGGCTTCCACACGCGGGGATCGACCTGATAGTATTTTTTCAATTCGTCATAAAGCTCGGGATATTCCGCTGCCAGAGCGTCCGGTTCTTCGAAAAAGCTTTCTGTCGCCACGGCAAAAAATTCAGCGGGACTGGACGCCCCGTAGGTATCCAGTACCGTCGGTGAGCCAAAGTAGGCATGGGCGCGCAAGGTTTTGAACTCCCGCAACATGACCATAGCCCAGGTGCCATAGGCGCCTTTGCTGGACAGTAGCGGCGCGCCATTGGTGTCGCCGGACTCGCCATCCAGTTGATGTGCAAATTCATGCAGCACGACGTTGCGACCGTCATTGAAATCCCGCACGCCGTGAGCTACGTCGTCCCAGGAAAGGATCACCCGCCCATTGCTCCAGGCTTCGCCACTGAGCACCCCCGACACGTCAGAGGTGACCCCCGCCGCGTCTTCGACGGTATGCCGAGCGATAAAATCGCCTGGATAGAGATAGATCCAGCGAACATTCTTGAATTTCAGCGTCGGGCGATTCAACAGCAACAGGCAGGCACAGGCGGCAATGGTCACGCGCATTTCTTCAGAGACTTCCAGCCCGGCACAGCCGATAAACTGCTTGTGCCACAAGAATACGCGGACATGCTCCTGAAGTTCCTCCTGCAAGTCTTCCGGCATGTGCGCGTAAACGGGCAGGCGGCGATTAATGATATCGATCCAGTTTTCCGGAAAGGGATTGGAGAGAGCCATCTTCAGGCGGATATGACTGAAGAGCCAGCGACTCAACCATAAAATCACAACCGAGCTGATCACCGCTGTAAGTAAATAGGGATTCTGTATAAACATAGGCAGTCGGTTACCCGGTCAGACCCCAGTGGTTATATGAGTGGCTGCAAAACGATTCACACCGCTGACCGGCGTGCCAGTGCCAGCGCCCCGAGAGCGCCCGCACGCTTGCCCAGACCCGCCGGCACGATGAACGTTTCGGCGTCAACCGCTCCAGGATACTGGTTCATGCGAGCCAGAAAACCCTTCCGGATGCGGCTGAGCAGGCAGTGACGCATGACCCCACCCCCGAGCACTATCCGCTGGGGGGAATACATCAGCGCCAAGTTTACACACATGACTGCCATATAGGCAGCCTGGGTGTTCCAAACAGGATGACTATCTTCCAGGGACGCCGGATCGTGCCCGGTACGCTCCGCCAGCGCCGGGCCACTGATCAGGCCTTCAAGACAGTCTGCATGAAAGGGGCAGCAGCCGGCGAAGTCATCACCAGCAACGCGGGGAATCATCATATGGCCCGCTTCGGTATGCATGGCGCCGTGCACCAGCCGGCCATCCATCATGACGCCGCACCCCACCCCGGTACCGACCGTCACATACACGGCACTGTGCAGCCCCTGCGCGACACCCCAGCGTGCTTCGCCCAGCAGGGCGCCGTTGACATCGGTTTCGAACTCGACCGGAATGTGCAGGCTTCGCCGAAAATGTCCGACGACATCAATTTGCTGCCAACCGGGTTTGGGCGTCGAGGTGATATGACCGTAGGTACTGGAGTGAGGCGACAGATCGACCGGGCCAAAGCAGGCAATTCCCAGACGCTCGATAATGCGGGGGGAACACGCCTGCTCAAAAAACCGTGAGCAGGCAGTCAGGGTTTCATGAGGTGAAGTGACGGCCACCGTCTGTTCGGCGCGGATGTCGTCCGGAGAGGACCCCAGGATACATTTGAACGCCGTACCCTCTGCATCGATGCCGCCATATACCGGCCCCTTAAAGGACATGGGCCGGAGCGGACACGCTTGTCGGACGCCTGAATGTTAGCCGCATGGCGCGTCGGGTCAGGCTTCCATCATGACGCGTATTTTTTTCATGGCATTCTTTTCGAGCTGGCGGATCCGCTCGGCAGAGACATCATATTCTGCGGCAAGATCATGCAAAGTGGACTTGGTATCGCTCAACCAGCGCTTCTGGAGAATGTCCCGGCTGCGATCGTCGAGTTTTTCCAGAGCCAGCTCCAGACTGTTGACACTGCTGCTTTCCCAGTCGGAATCTTCCATCAGGGTCGCCGGATTGTAGCGCTTGTCTTCAAGGTAATTGACCGGCGCCAGATACGCGGTGTCATCGTCTTCGTCGACTCCGGCATCAAAACCGGCATCAAAGGCGGACAGGCGACCTTCCATTTCCTGGACGTGTTTGACCTCGACATTCAGGTCTTTGGCGACGGCTTCCGCTTCCGCATAGCTCAACCAGCCAAGATGTTTTTTCTGGCTGCGCAGATTGAAGAACAGCTTGCGCTGCACTTTGGTGGTGGCGATTTTTACGATGCGCCAGTTGCGCAGAATGAATTCGTGGATTTCGGCTTTGATCCAGTGCACCGCGAACGAAATCAGGCGCACGCCTTTCTCGGGGTTGAAGCGCTTGACCGCTTTCATCAACCCGACATTGCCTTCCTGAATCAGATCGCCCTGTGCCAGGCCATAGCCGGAATAGGATTTGGCGATGTGAACAACGAAGCGCAGATGCGCCATGACCATCCGTCGGGCTGCGTCGAGGTTGTTGCGGTAGTAGAGATCTTCGGCGAGGGCTTTTTCCTCGTCGGCGGACAGAATGGAAAAGCCATTGACAGTCTGGATGTATGCCCCCAGGTTCTGACCCGGTGCCAACACATCGATTGTCTGTAACTGTTTACCCATCATTTGCTCCTCCTGATAAGGCAGCGAATATAGCACTCTGTCGGGGGTTACGGAACATCCCGGAGCGAACCTGGAATTGTCGTCACTTTTGACCTGCCCATTAACCTGCCCAAACAGCGATTCACTCGAATGGTATCCGGTCAACGATGCCCCTTTTTTACTTAAGCTGACACCAGACGCCGGTAGTGCGTAAACCCGAAATTGGGGGTTGGCTACCAAAATTCAACCTTTGGAGCCCCCAACCCCGATAAAAGTTCACTATCAATTTGGAATATCTGATAAGGCTGACCACCCGCATTATCCGGTCAGCGAGGCTGAATGTCCGCCAGATGCCGCCCCACCGCGAGCCCGGCGCCCAGCCATCCCAGACCGGCGCTGATCAGCAAAATGAGCAGCACGCCACCGAGATTGAGGTGCTGGAACTCGAAATCGCTCTGATAGCTTCCCAACAAGCTGCGGACGGCCGGTGCGATGCTGGCGAACGCCGCGCTGACCAGCAGACAGGCAATCAGCCCTCCAAAGAGGCCATACCACGCCCCCGTGTACAAGAAGGGCCGGCGCACAAACCCGTCGGTACCGCCGACCAGCTTGGTTACCACAATCTCTTCGCGCCGGTTTTCGATGGCCAGCCGGATGGTATTGCCGATGGACAGCAATACGCCGAGCCCCAGCAGCGTCGCCAGTGTCAGGACCAGGTGCCGGCAGAGCACCGTGATTTCCCGCAGGCGCCGAACCCACTCCAGATCCACATCCACATCGCCCACCAGGGCGCTGGCCTGTAATCGCTTCAGCAGCGCCGCCATGCGGTCTTCGAGCAGGGCGGAATCCGTGGGCGTGATCACCACGGTCGCTGGCAAGGGATTTTCATCCAGCAGTTTCAGAACATCGCCGAAGCCTGATTCCTTGCGGAACTCTGCCAGCGCTTTCTCTGCCGATATAAACTCCACCGCCTCAATGGCCTCGTCAGTGGACAGTCCCGCGACCCACTTGTCCACCGCCTCGGGCGCCGCCTGGCGGTTGATGTAGACCAGCACTCTGGGGCGCGCGTCCCAGCGTTCACTCAGTTGCTGGACGTTCCCGAAAACGATCAGCAAAGTCGCCGGCAATGCCAGCGCGATGGCCACCACCAGAGAGGTGAGCAGGGTTGCCATGGGCGTATCTGACAGGCGCAGCAGGGCATCGGCTGCGGAACCGCCATGGTGTTCCAGCCAGGCGCCCAGACGCGCCTGCAGACTGAGATGGGCAGAACTGGCGCCGCGATGCTGGGATTGGCGGACCGGCTCGCGACTCACGGCAATACTCCATCGTGAACCAGCCGACCTTGATCCAGGGTGATGACCCTTCGGCGCAACGCGCGGATCAAGGCAATGTCGTGACTGGCGATAACCACCGTTACCCCTACCCCGTTGAATTGCTGGAAAAGTCGCATGATTTCTGCAGAAAGTTGCGGATCCAGATTGCCCGTGGGCTCGTCCGCCAGCAGCAACGGCGGCTTGTTGACAACCGCCCGGGCGATCCCCACACGCTGCTGCTCTCCGCCCGACAAGGTAACCGGAAAGGCACGCTCCCGGGAGAGCAGCCCCACCTTGTCCAGCGCCGCCCGCACGCGCCGGCCGATCTCGCGGGAATGGTAGCCGGCGACCTGTAACGGCAGGGCGACGTTATCGAATACATTCCGGTCGAACAGCAAGTGGTGATTCTGGAACACCACCCCCACCTGGCGACGGTGGTAGGGCAACTGCCGGGTGGAGAGCCGGTTGAGGTTGCGCCCGCCGACGATGACCTGGCCATTGGAGGCGCGCTCAATCAGCATGATCAACTTCAGCAGCGTACTCTTGCCGGCACCCGAGTGACCGGTGAGAAAGACCATCTCTCCGCCCTGCACATCCAGTTCAACCCCGGACAGCGCTTCAAAACCTCCTGGATAGCGTTTGTGGACGCTGTGAAATTCAATCATGCGCTGCCGGTCTTTTTATGAGCTTTCCGTTTTGCGAAAAAGTACGTCTACAAAGGGTTTGGCAAGGAACGGCTGCAGATCGTCTATGCCTTCGCCCACTCCGATGAAACGCACAGGAAGTTGATGTTTTTTGGTCAGCGCGAAAATGACGCCACCCTTTGCAGTGCCATCCAGTTTCGTCAAGGCCAGACCGGTAACGCCCGCGCTTTCGCGGAAAGTGTCCGCCTGACTCACCGCATTCTGCCCAGTACCGGCATCGAGCACCAGCAGAACCTCGTGGGGCGCGCTGCCATCGAGCTTGCCCATGACCCGTTTGACCTTGGCCAGCTCCTCCATCAAATGGCTCTTATTGTGCAGTCGCCCGGCGGTGTCAGCAATCACCACATCAATGCCCCGCGCCCTGGCCGAAGACAGGGCATCGAAAATGACGGACGCACTGTCGGAACCGGTAGGCTGAGCAATCACCGGAACCTTGTTGCGCTGCCCCCAGACCTGCAGCTGCTCTACCGCCGCCGCCCGGAAGGTATCTCCCGCCGCCAGCAGGACTGAATGCCCCTGACCCTGAAGCTGTTTGGCGAGCTTGCCGATGGTGGTCGTCTTGCCAACACCGTTCACACCCACCACCAGGATCACGTAGGGTTGGTGCGACGTGTCGACCTGCAGCGGCTTTTCCACCGGTTGCAGCATGTTCAAAAGATGCTTTTGCAACGCCAGGTACAGCGCGTTCGCATCGTTCAGCTGCTTGCGGGCAACCTGTGCCGTCAGCGCATCAATGATCTCGGTCGTGGCTTCGATTCCCACATCCGCCATCAGTAACTGGGTTTCTATGTCTTCCAGCAGCTCGTCATCGATTTCTTTGCGCCCGAGGAAAAGATTGCCGAGACCCTCGGCAAACTGCCCGCTGGTGCGGGTCAGGCCCTGCTTCATCCGCGCAAACAAGCCGGGCTTTTTCGCCGCAGGTTCTTCGACCAGTGCCGCGGGTGGCTCGACTTCGGCTTTGACCTCGACCCTGGTCTTGGCTTCGGCTTTAACCTCGGATGCGAAGTCGGCAACGGGTGCCCGTTCAACCGCAGGTGCTGGATCAGCTGCGGGCTCGAATTCGGTCGCAAACTCTCCTTTCGCCACGGGTGCCTGTTCTGCCGCAGACTCTTGTTTCGCCGCAGGCGCTGGTACTGCTGCAGGCTCTTGTTTCGCCGCAGCTTCTGGCACCGCAGCAGGCGCGGATTCTGGTACTGCTGCAGGCTCTGGTTCCGCCGCAGCTTCTGGCACCGCAGCAAGCGCGGATTCTGCCGCAGCGTCTGGTTCCGCCGCAGGCTCTGGTACTGCCGCAGTTTCCGGCACCGCAGCAGCCTCTGGTTCTGCTGCAGCCTCTGGCACTGCCGCAGGCGCTGCCTCGTCTCCGGGCGGCACTGTTTCCGGGGCGGGGTCGGGAGTTTCGACTGGTGCAGCTCTGGACGGGCGTGACAGGCCCAGCCAGCTGGAGAACAATCCGCCAGTCGCTTCTTTTACCTGCTCTTCCGCCGCGATCTCGACGGTGGATTCAGAGAGTTGTTCTGTTTCCGTATCGGCACCGGACCGGGCGTTGTCGGCGCTCTCCTTCTCGGTGTTTCTGGACTTGTTGCGTTTGAAAAAAAACATAATCTCTCGAGTGGTTTCATGAATTGAGAAACAGAAAGGGTCATCAGCCAGCGCTGGCCGGGCAGCCTCGATGGTGGTCACCCCGTGCTTTCGTTCAGAAGATCACGTTTCGCGAAGTGAAATCGCCGCGGGCCGCGCGCCATACCCTACGGAGTCGGGCCGCAATGCTATCATTACTCGCCCTCAAATCAGAGAATCCAGTGGCCAACCGAAGCAAAAAAGGCAATCGTCCTGCCCCTACCGAAACCTTGCGGATCATTGGCGGCCGCTGGCGCGGGCGCCTGCTGCCCTTCGTTGCGTCCGCGGGACTGCGCCCCACCGGTAACCGGATTCGCGAAACCCTGTTCAACTGGCTCCAGCTGGATATCCCCGGCAGTCACTGTCTTGACCTGTTTGCCGGCGCCGGTGCGCTCGGCTTTGAAGCGCTGTCGCGGGGGGCGGCCCACTGTGCTTTTGTCGAAGCCAGTGGGGCGGTCTGTCAGCAGTTAAAGCTCAATGCCGACAAACTGGAGGCGGATAACGCCGATGTCACCACCGCTGACGCGCTCCGCTACCTGCAAACCCGACCGATCCGCCCCTTTGACATCGTGTTTCTCGATCCGCCGTTTCACGCCGATCTCTGGCAGGACATCATTGACCGCCTCGGCGCCGCTGACTGGCTGAGTGCGGAGGCCTCGGTCTATATTGAATCACCACCAGCGAAACAACTGGTCGTTCCGGCCCACTGGCATTTGCACCGTCAGAAGCAGGCCGGGCAAGTCATGTATCGCCTGTTTCGGACACAGACAGATACCCCTGCTTCGCGTTAACATGCGCGTCTTTCACGGGTAACGGTAATCTTATGGCGGGCGGCAAAGTAAAACGCGTGGTTTACCCGGGCACCTTCGACCCGATCACCAATGGCCATATTGACCTGGTGCATCGGGCCAGCCTTCTGTTTGACTGGGTCGTCGTTGCGGTGGCCGACAGCCAGCGGAAAAATCCGCTATTCAATCTGCAGGAACGGGTGGAGCTGTGCCGGGCCGAGGTTGGGCATCTGGACAATGTTGAAGTCTGCGGTTTCGATTGTCTGCTGGCGAACTTCGTCAAGGCCAAAAATGCCTATGGCGTTGTACGCGGCCTGCGCGCCGTCTCCGATTTCGAATATGAGTTTCAGCTTGCCAACATGAACCGCACCCTCGCGCCGGCCATGGAGAGCCTGTTTCTGACGCCGGCGGAGCATCTGTCCTTCATATCTTCATCGCTGGTCAAGGAAATCGCGTCCCTGGGCGGCGACGTCAGCAAATTCGTGCCACCGCGTGTGGAGCAGGCCATCAAGGCCAAGTATCAGCTCATGGGAGTGCTGCCGCCCACCCAGTGCGGCTGAACTCAGATCACCATGATCCCGTCGGCTTCCACCAGGGCGCCTTTGGGCAGTTCTTTTACCCCGATGGCAGCGCGCGCGGGGTACGGCTGGCTGAAATAGCGGCTCATCACTTCGTTGACGACCGCGAAATGGCTCAGGTCCGTCAGATAAATATTCAGTTTGACGATGTCCCGCAGATCACCGTCGGCGGCGCGACATACCGCCTGCAGATTCTCGAACACCTGAGTGGCCTGGGCGGCGAAATCCCCTTCCACCATTTGCATGGTGGCGGGCACCAGCGGGATCTGGCCCGACAGATACACCGTCTGGTTAACCTTGATGGCCTGGGAATAGGTACCGATGGCGGCCGGTGCAGCTTCAGTGGAAATAATGGCTTTATTGCTCATTGATATGCCTTCTTGGTAGACGGACTCACGCAGGCGAGGTCCGGACTAGAAATGCCGGGCTCTGGATACCCGGGTGACGGATCTCATGGTGCGGACCCGGCGCATGACATCGGCCAGATGGATGCGGTTGCGGACGGCGATGGTCAGGGTGATGACGCTGTGCTGGGCGTCGCGCTCTTTGACCTGAATGCCCTCTATACTGGTTTTGGTCGCGGCGATCCGGGTCGCAAGGGACGCAATGATACCGCGCTCGGACTCGACCTCAACCCGGAGATCGGTCAGGAACTCCCCTTCAACCTTCAGTGACCAGTTCACATCGCTGATGTTTTCCCGCTTGCTGCGCAGATCCACCACGTTGTTGCAGGTTTCCCGGTGAACCACCAGACCTTTGCCGGTGCTCATGTGGCCGACGATAGGGTCGCCCGGAATGGGCCGACAGCAGCGCGCAAAATTGATCAGCAGGCCGTCGGAGGAGTCGATGGTGATGGGCGCCATCTGATGACTCTGGGTTTCGGCATCCGGTCGCAGGGTCTTGGCAACACTGATCGCCACCCGTTTGCCCATGCCGATGGCTTCAAAGAGCTCTTCCAGTGAACCCACCTTGTTGACTTCCAGCAGCTTCAGCAGCTGGTCGTCGCTCACCTGCTCCAGTGACATGTCCAGGTGCGCCATAGCCCGGCTCAGCATACGCCGCCCCAGCTCCACTGATTCGATGTGCCGCTGATGCTTCAAGTAATGGCGAATGGCGGAGCGCGCCTTGGCGGTTACCACGAAATTGAGCCAGTTGGGATTGGGCTGGGTTGCCTCGGTAGTGATGATCTTAACCTTCTGACCGCTCTGCAAAGCTTGCGACAATGGCGCCGGGCGGTCGTTGACCCGGCAGGCGACGCAGTTGTTGCCCACGGCAGTATGGACCGCGTAGGCGAAGTCCACGGGCGTGGCCCCGGCCGGTAATTCGATGATTTCACCCTTGGGTGTAAAGACATACACCTCATCGCGGAACAGGTCCATCTTGACGTTTTCAATGAACTCCAGGGAGTTGCCCGCGTGCTGCTGGATTTCCAGGATTCGCTGGATCCAGCGGTCCACCCGTGTCTTCGACCCCTCCCCCGGTGCGCCATCCGGGCTGACCGATTTATACAGCCAGTGCGCGGCAATACCCCGGCTCGCCAGTTCGTCCATTTCCTTGGTGCGGATCTGCACTTCGATAGGGACGCCGTGCATACCGATCACGACGGTGTGCAAAGACTGGTAGCCATTGATCTTGGGGATGGCGATGTAGTCCTTGAACTCCCCCGGCATGGGCTTGTAGAGATTGTGAATGGCGCCGAGGGTTCGGTAACAGGTGTCGATGTCTTCAACAATGACGCGAAATGCGTAGACATCCATGATTTCACTGAAGGACTTGTTCTTCGTGCGCATCTTGTTGTAGATGCTGTACAAGTGTTTTTCCCGTCCGATCACCAGCGCGCTGATGCTGTCCCGGTTCAGCCTTGCTTCGATGGCATTCTGGATGTCTTCAACCAGTGCCTTGCGATTGCCGCGCACGTTCTTCAGGGATGCCTGCAGGCGCGCCGCCCGCAGTGGATACATGGCGGTAAAACCGCGGTCTTCGAATTCAATGCGCAGATCGTTCATGCCCAGGCGATGGGCAATCGGTGCATAGATCTCGAGAGTTTCTTTGGCGATGCGGCGTTTTTTCTCCGGAGCCAGTGCACCCAGGGTACGCATGTTGTGCAACCGGTCCGCGAGCTTGACGACGATGACACGGACGTCTTTGGCCATGGCCATGGCCATCTTCTGGAAGTTCTTCGCCTGCTTCTCGGCCTGGGTCTCGTATTCGATGATGGCGAGCTTGCTCACCCCGTCGACCATTTCCGCGACCGCATCGCCAAACTGACTGGCAATGGCCTGTTTACCGATTCCGGTATCTTCAATCACATCGTGGAGCATGGCGGCCATCAGGCTTTGATGGTCCATATGCATGGAAGCGAGAATATTGGCGACGGCCAGCGGATGGGTAATATAGGCTTCGCCGCTGGTGCGATACTGGCCGTCGTGGGCCTGCTCCGCGTAAAAGTAGGCCCGTTTGACCGAATTGATCTTGTCGACCTCTAAGTAGGAGGACAGCCTGTGGCTCAGGGAATCAATCGTTAGCAAGCAGGCCTCCTACTGCATTTATTCAAATGACCCGTGATGGTGGTGCTCGGAGGAATGACTGGAGGGTCGGTGCATCACTTCGTCGGGTTCGTTCATGATGGCTACTTTATCGATCAGGCCCTTTTCAATCTCGCGCAGCGCGATCACAGTGGGCTTGTCGTTTTCTTCCGGCACCATCGGCGACTTGCCCATGGTAGCGATCTGACGCGCCCTTTTACTGCCGACCAGTACCAGTTCGAAGCGGTTATCGACGTGATCCAGGCAATCTTCTACGGTAATTCGAGCCATATTCGGTTCCAGTAATGGTTAATACGAAGTCGCACCAGATACGCACCGCGCAACTGTCAAGAGTGTGACCGGTCAGGAAATTTTCAAGGGCCGAAGCCTTCGGGGCCCAGCAGTGTACGCAAAATGCCCTATTTCGACAACAGACTGGCAATCAAAGCCTGATGTTTCTGCGCCTGCTTAGTGAGTTTCAGCCGTTCGGTCGTCACAATTGCCTGAAACTCCTGCAAGGCGTCGGCAAAGATGTCGTTGACGATGAGGAACTGGCTTTCCACATAGTGGGAAATCTCGCTCTGGGCCTCCGCCATCCTCGCATCAATGACAGCCTGCGGGTCCTGGCCGCGCCCGGTCAGACGCAACCGCAAGCTTTCCCGGGACGGCGGCAGAATGAACACGGAGACCGCGTCCGGCACAAGCCGCCGCACCTGCTGCGCGCCCTGCCAGTCAATCTCCAGAATGACATCCAGGCCGGTGGCCAACGTCTGCTCAACCCAAACCTGCGAGGTGCCGTAACAGTTGGTAAACACCTTGGCATGCTCGAGAAATTCCCCGTTCTCCAGCATCTGCTGAAAAGCGTCGTGGGGGACGAAGTGATAATTCACCCCATCCACTTCACCGGGACGGATCGGACGAGTGGTATGGGAGACCGACACCCGCACATTGGGCGTCGTCTCCACCAGGGCTTTAACCAGACTGGTCTTGCCCGCGCCGGAGGGGGCGGAGACGGTAAATAAGGTGCCGGGAGTCGTCATGGCTGGATCCTGGGAATACTTCATCTAATATGAGTGTAGTGTAAAGCGGGCACCCGGAGCTGCGCCTCGTCGGCATGGAGAACCACCCGACCGCAGATGGCCTGCTTTTATGCCGGCGTATTATAAACATGGTTACTGGAAAACGGGTTCCATCCCGGATCGGCCTGGGCGCACCAGTGCTGCCAACTATTCGATATTCTGCACCTGCTCACGCATCTGCTCGATAAGCACTTTTACTTCGATGGATGACTGGGTGATGTCGCTGGCGATGGCTTTTGAAGAAAGCGTGTTGGCTTCGCGGTTAAGTTCCTGCATCAAAAAATCCAGGCGGCGGCCAATGGGTTCTTTTTTCTGTTTCAAGGTGCGCCGCACTTCGGTGATGTGGGCTTCGAGTCGATCGAGTTCTTCGGCGATATCGGATTTTTGCGCCAGATAGACCAGTTCCTGGGTAAGGCGGTCCTTGTCGACTTCCACCTGCAGCGCTTCGAGTCGGGCGCGCAGCTTGGTTTCCTGGGCCGCGAGCACTTCCGGATAGCGTGCACGAACCTTGTCGACTTCGGTGGCGATCCCCTGCAGGCGTTGCTCGATAAGCGCACTGAGTTCCTGTCCTTCCCGTTCGCGCGCTTCGATCATGGCGGTCAGGGTGGCGTCGAACTGCGCCAGAGCCTCCTGTTCGAGCATGGCGTGATCCAGCTCCTGGGCAATTAAAACACCCGGCCACTTTAAAATGTCGAAACTGTCGACCGGCGCGGCGGTTTTGCATAACGCGTTAATCTGATCCGCCATCTCCAGCAGGTTGCGCGCTAGTGGAAGATTGATTTGCATGGCGACGCTGGCGGTGTCTTCGGTCTTCATCGCAACCACCACTTCGACTTTACCGCGCCCCAGGCGTTTGCGCAGATTGTCCCGCAACTGGGTTTCGATTTTCTTGAAACTGTCCGACAACCGGAAAGTCGGTTCCAGATAACGGTGATTGACGCTGCGTACTTCGCAGATAAGTTGTCCCCAAGGGTGTTGAGTCTCCTGTCGCGCATAACCGGTCATACTGCGTGGCATGGAAAATTTTCCTCTGGTTATTGAGTGGATGACCGCTGTCAAGGTCGCCTGCGGTGCATGCTCAGGTTCGGGTTCAGATTACCGGCTGTTCCGGCAATTAAATTAAAAGTGGCGCAGTTTAGTACATCTGCACGACCCAGGGATAACGACTTGACCCGCAAATCAGAGCCCGCGCGCCCTGCACACTGATCTGGCCAATTGGTTTTCGTTTCACCGCCGGTATAATCCCCGCTCATTTGTAAAATCATAAGGTGAAACATGTCCAGACCCAGCGGCCGCAATGCCGATCAGCTCCGTCCCGTCAGCATTACCCGGCACTACACCAAACACGCGGAGGGCAGCGTACTGGTCTGCTTTGGCGATACTCAGGTGTTGTGCACCGCCAGCGTCATGGAAGGTGTCCCGCGGTTTCTACGCGGCACCGGGCAAGGCTGGTTGACCGCGGAATACGGCATGCTGCCCCGCTCCACCGGCACGCGCATGGATCGGGAAGCTGCGCGCGGCAAGCAGGGCGGACGTACCGTGGAAATCCAGCGACTGATCGGCCGCTCCCTGCGCGCCGCGATCGATCTCTCCCAATTGGGCGAATACACCATCACTCTGGATTGCGACGTGATACAGGCGGATGGCGGCACCCGCACCGCAGCAATCACCGGCGCCTGTGTCGCCCTCGTCGATGCACTGCGCTTTCTGCAACGCCGCCGCCAGCTCAAGGCAGACCCGCTGCTGAATCTGGTCGCATCCGTTTCGGTGGGAATATATGAAGGCAAGCCGGTGCTGGATCTGGATTATCCCGAGGACTCCAAAGCCGATACGGACATGAACCTGGTGATGACCGAGACCGGCGGCATTATCGAAATTCAGGGTACTGCGGAAAAATCCCCGTTCAGTGAAGATGAATTCCAGGCGATGCTCACCCTGGGCAAAAAAGGCATCGCGGAACTGATTGCGCTCCAACAGCAGGCACTGCGCGATTGATACTGGAACGGCGAGCGGCCGCGCGTGCGCTCGTCAAAGCTTGCGATACACCGCCGCCGTGGATTTGCTCACGCCCGGCCAGTCATAACTTTCGGCGCGCCGCAAACATGCTGCACCCATTTCTGCCAGATCCCGCCCGAGAGCGTCCGCAAGCGCGTCATGGAGTGCTCCTTTTTGCTCCGGATCGTAGAGCACCGCGTCCTTCTCGCCAAACGTATCGCTGGCGAATCCGCAGCGCGGCATGATCACGGTCTTGCCAAAAGACATCGCCAGAATCGCGCTGCCGGAGGTGAGAATATCCTGGTACGGCAGCACCACTACGTCGGCGGCTTTCAGATAACACTGGACCTGTTCATCCGGTACAAACCCCAGAAACACGCTCACCCGCGAATCCCGTCGGGCTCTTTCCTGAAGCCGGTTTGCAATGGCTTCATCCCAGGGTTTCCCCGCGATCACCAGACGCGCATTCGGCGCGTCCAGCTGCTCGAACGCATCCAGCAGATCGAACGCGCCCTTGTACTCCCGGATCTGACCAAAATGGATAAATACGGGGGCGTCTTCCTCCAGTTGCAACCGCGCACGCGCTTGCTCGCGGGTGATGCTGTCCTCGTAAAGACCGATAAAACTGCCGTGGGGGATTGCCGTGAATTTTTTGGCGTAACTGGAGGGCAGCTTGAAGGCGTCGGAGACGATCTCGCTGGCCGAGGGACAGTGCACGATAATGCCGTTATAGAGCCGGGCCGCCACGGCGTTGGCAAAAAGTTCAATGGAAGAATAACCGCGCTCGTGGTCCACCAGATTGTGGGCCGTCCAGACGATCCGGATACCCCGCAACCGGATAATGGCCAGCTCGGTTAGAAAACGCGCAGTCCGGTAAAGCGTATTTCCCTTGCTGCGGCCGACGACCAGCCGATGGGTCCAGTGCAAATGCATGACATCGACCGGCCCGTGGGTGCGCAACGCATGCAGCAAAGGCCAGCGACCGTGGAATTGCGAGAAGGCCACGGTAACATTTTCCGGCTCCAGACCTTCCACCAGCGCACGCTGATAAGGATTGCCGCCCCGTCCGTCCGGCACCATCAGCACGCGCAGTTCGGGGGGCGCAGAAGCGGTCCGCGCATCAACATTCAGGTGACCGGCATCAAGTTGCGCCCCCTCCCCAGATTCGTATTTCACGTCGTCATGGCTCCTGTAAAGTCCACCGGGTCACCCTTGAAGCCGGGCGAAAACAGAGTTTGTCCGCGGGGGCGCCATGGTAACACTCAGACCTCGGGTCGGACAGGTGGGGATTTTGATTAAACGACCGCCTCCGGATTTCCGGGCAATCTTTTCACCGCATGAAATGGCGACAGCCGGGCGGCGGTAACAATCGCATTCACCAGTCGGTGCCGACTCACTCGCCGGCCTGCTTTGACGTAATACCATTTACGCAATCGCAGCGCTTCGGTAACCGGAATGATCTTCGGCACGCTGCCGGTGTTAATGAGGGAGGACACCGAGGCTTCCATCGATTCGATGTCTCTCGGATCAAGCCCGACACAAGGCAGGAAGCGCGGCTGAGGAGAAGCCGGTGCCTCGTAACCGTGCTTGTTGATGAAATCGTCCAGCACAACGGCAATGGCGTGCGCGACTCCGGGTTGCAACACGGTCTTCCAGTTGTAGTTTCGAGACTTGTCCAGCGCGTCGGAAACCTGAGCTTTCCAGGGCTCATTCTTCGACCCCACCCGTTCGCTGCCGCCGGTGGTGTCAAGCATCGCCGGGTCAAATTCGAGATTAAGAAAATCGCATACGCTTTGCGTCACGGTCTTCGGGTCGTCAACCAGATCTTCGCAGCGAATGGTGAACAGGTCCGACGACGGAATCTCGTTCACTTGCGCGAGAAATTCGTCATACCACTGCCTGAGAATGTAGGCGTTTGCCAGCGCGGATTCCGGCGCCCAGGGCAGCTTGCCCATCGACAGTGCGGAGTCACGCGGATCGCGCACGATCTGGATAAACCGGGCCGCTGGAAAATATTCTTTGATTCGCTTGACGTTTCTTAAGTGATTGGGCGTCTTCTCCAGCCATCCGGGCTTGTTCTGCTTCTGGCAGTAAGTATGGAGCACGCTTTCGATTATCGACGCCGGCTTCCTCTCTGCAGTCACCAGATAATCGTACAGCTCCCGGCGATGCAACCCGTAAAGCTCAATGACTGACTGGTCTGCCAGGGTCAGGTTTTGAACCAGGTTCACAGCGACCTCAGGCCACTTCCGATCGCGTACTGCCGACTGATATTTACGCTCGGATATTTTCGACAGCAGATGGGTTTCTGGTCCGCATGCCAGCGCAGGGTGATTGGACAAAATAGCGGAAAGCAGCGTAGTTCCTGAGCGAGGAAAGCCGATAATGAAGATTGGCGGCGGAGATGCCTCGACGGCTTCACGATTGATCATATAAATTTAACTCAAAAACGCGAATAAGTGCGGTCGGTGGGCTCTCGCCGGGCCCCTTAAAGCTTGGCAACTCTTGGATTCCGCACCGAAATTATGTCGACATTGACCATTGCCAGGTCGCCGGACAATAAACAGCTTGATTCACGATTTCAACAAAAATTGTCTGGCTGTGGTATTCATGTCTGCAGTACCACAAACAAAAAAACCCTCGCAAGGAGGGTTTCTTTATTTGGCGCACCCGGAGAGATTCGAACTCCCGACCAAGTGGTTCGAAGCCACCTACT
>CAZJKJ010000058.1:0-21584 GCA_964546435.1 uncultured Cellvibrionaceae bacterium | reverse complement strand
TAGGGGCGCGATTTATCGCGCCCTGGTTTATCGCGCCCTGGTTTATCGCGCCCTGGTTTATCGCGCCCTGATCTATCGCGCCCTGATTTATCGCCCTGATTTGCAGGATCGGGCGCAATGCCAGGTTTGGGCAAAACGCCAGAATCGGGCGCAATGCCGGGTTCGGGCGCAATGAATTGCGCCCCTACGGTGCGATTATGGTTGGGCATGTCGCGTCGATGAATACCCGCGTCCAACCCGTAGGGGCGCGATTCATCGCGCCCTGGTTTATCGCGCCCTGATTCATCGCGCCCTGATTCATCGCGCCCTGGTTTATCGCGCCCTGATTTATCGCCCTGATTTGCAGGTTCGGGCGCAATACCAGAATTGGGCGCAATGAATTGCGCCCCTACGGTGCGATGCATAAAATGCCGTGGATATGGTTGGGCGTGTTGTCCACGCAGCTTATCCGGTTTGCTTGAAACCAGAAAAATTTTCCGTTGCCGGTCCTTCGTAGCGATCGAATTTTGGTCGCAGATAATCCATTTGATCACCGCGAATTCGCGGGCTGTTGATCAGGGCAAGATATTCGTAGAGGTTGGGCCGGTAGGGCAATGCCAGCAGCGTCATGTCTATTTCATCGAGCAGCGAATTGCCTTTTCGCTGGTTGCAGCGCTTACAGGCAGCAACCACATTTTCCCAGCGATCAGTACCGCCGCGACTGGTAGGAATGACGTGATCGCGAGATAACTCTGGCTCGGAAAAATATATTCCGCAGTACAGGCACTGGAAGTTATCCCGGCGAAACAGGGCCCTGTTGGTTAACGGCGGATGCTTGCGTATAGGCGAGAGGCGGGCTCCGTCGCATGCCACGATCGCGGGAAGTTCAATGACCGAGCGCAGGCCCGTCAGGCGGGAGCGCCCGCCCTGAACCTTGCGCACGATTCCCCCCAACGACCAGACAACGAGATCGCGCGCATACAGACATACGCCGTCTTTCCAGCTGAGCCACTCGATGGGCTGGCCCGCTATATTCAGTCTGAGTATTCGCGGCTCCATGGATTCTCACTTTTCAGGTTTACTGCTGACAAAACAGTTTCCCGATGCATTATGCATCGGTCATTATTTAATGGTCAGGCAATTCCAAATTTGCGGAATCTGCGTCGATCAGTTCGGTACGCGGCCGGCGTTAAATATTTGTGAATTTCCGGCTGTAACGAAGCACACTCGGTTCTGCCCTTCCCCCATAACGAAAAACCCCGCACTGGTTTACCAGTCGGGGTTTTGAAATCGCACAATGTGTGGAGGCTTGAGAGTGACAAGACCGCTCAGTCGACGGCACTAAAGACGACCAGTTAACTTTATGTCGGCGTATTTCAGCCAAAGACTTGCCGAAGATATTGAAGGCTGACCTCCTCTTCCAAAGCTGGCTCTTAAACGTAGTATTATTCGGCATAAACCAGCCGTCAAGGCAGCGCTTATAACAATTTTTATTAATGCGGCGGCGTCTTACCGTCAAAAATCAGGTGCAATGAAAAAACTCCGCAGCCAGTGAGGCCGCGGAAAATTACATCTCACAGAGGTTTTACAAAGAAGAACAGAGCCGTTTGCGCCGTTTGGCTGGAGGTCCGTCTCACAATGTAGAGCCATTGTAAATGACAGAGAATTTGACTGAAGTCGATTATCGCCAGCACCGTTGTGCGATATTCTCCTTCTGTGCCAGCCGTCATAGCAACCCGGGAGGCTTTCCGCGCGCGGCTTTCAACTGGGCGCTCTGGCGTTGAACAATATGCTGAATCAGTGCTTCCTGGGCACCCGAACTCAAATCATAGAAATCGACTCGCCAGAAATATCCGTCCTGCACGCGGTCGCAGCCGATCACGATACCTTTCGCCTTGACCTGGTAATTACTGGGAAACAATTCCAGCTCCAGCTTCAGTTTTTCACCGGGTACCACCGCCACTTCATTGATAAATCCAAGGCCGCAGGCACTGATATTGACTTCCTTGACGCGGTTGGCAATACGTCCCACCAGCTGATTATCCAGCACCAGTTGACTCACCACCCGTTCGAGCTTCTGGTTGAAAGCGCGTATGAGTTCCGCTACTTTCGGCGATTCGGTGGCGGCCTCCCGCAACAGTCGCTCAATCAGAACGTCCTGCCGGGAGACTATTTCCAGAACACTCGGAGGCGGTGTGTCCTTTTTTTTGCTCGACGTGTCCCGGTCGATGAATTCATAACTCAGTCCGACGGTTTCATTGATACGGAAGTAACGGCGCTTTTCAGTCATGTGTCACCTAAAAAATATCGTCGGGGGTGAGTTCGAACAGGTATTCGGGCGCCAGATCCAGCTCGCGCAGAATGTCTTCTCCCTCGTCGCTCTTTAACAGGCTCTGGTCTTCTTGCGACACAGATTCCGTCAGGTTCTGCTCAATAATGATTTCCACCCTACGGTTCTGTGCGCGGTTGGTCGCCGATGTGTTCGCGACGAGGGGGCTGGTATCGGCTTTGCCCGACACTTCAAACCGCCTGGGCTGAAGTTGATCACCGACCATCAATTCGTGGGCAACCGACACTGCCCGCGCGGCTGAAAGCTCCCAGTTGGAACGGAACCGCGCCGTTTGGATCGGCACGTTGTCGGTATGTCCCTGCACCAGAATGCGACCGGGTTTCAGCGCCAGCACCGCACGGATTTCCTCCATGACTCCCCTGTATTGAGGGTTGAGTGTGGAAGACCCTGACGGAAACGAGCCCTTTTCCCGAATGCGGATAATGATTTTGCGGCCCTGCGTTTCTATTTCGACCTCGCCTGCAGCAATCTGCGCGCTGAGGGCATTGGCAAGATCATGAGCGTCCCGTTCGGTTTCCTTGATTAACCCTTCAAGCAGCTCCCGTACACGCACTTTGGCGCCGGACTCCAACCCTTCTTCACCCTGCTCCACGTCGAATTCCATGGCGCAGTCAACTTCAAGTGACATCTCGGTGCTGTCTTCCGTTTTCTGCCAGATCTCATTAATCGGCGTCGGCTCTGGCCGGCCTGGGCTGAACTCCTGGGCAATGATGCTGGTCCCTTTGGGAACGCTGGAAAAGTCTTCGATCGACTGCACCCCGAACGCCTGTGCCATGGAGCCCGCCAGGCGTTTGAACTTCATGGCGTCCATTTCCGAAAAGGACAAGAGCAATACGAAAAAGCACATCAGCAGCGACATCAGGTCGGCGAAAGTCGCCATCCACGGCGCCAGCCCCGGTTTACAGTCGCACGTGTTCTCTTCGTCTACGACCACAACAGTCCCTAAGTTTCGGCGACGGTGCGCCTGCCTTCCGGCAGATAATTGCGCAACATGGAATCGATGATTCGCGGATTCTGTCCGCTCTGAATAGCCAGAAGAGCATCGATGATCAGGTTTTTCACCATGGCCTCCTCCGCCGCGCGCAATTTGAGCTTGTCCGCTATCGGGCCACAGATAATGTTCGCGATAAGGGCGCCGTATAAGGTCGTTAACAGTGCAATCGCCATGGCGGGACCGATTGCCTTCGGGTCATCCATATTGGCCAGCATGGCAACCAGCCCGATCAGCGTCCCTATCATTCCCATCGCCGGAGCGACTTCAGCCATCGCCGCGAATATCGACGAACCCACTTTATGGCGCTCGATCGCCTGCGCCTTGTCACGTGCGAGCAACCCCTTGACCACGTCGGGATCATGACCGTCGACCAGCAACTGAATCCCCCGCTCCAGAAACGGATTGCTGACCTCTTTGCCCTCAAGTGACAGCAGGCCACCCTTGCGGGCTTCATCCGCGAGCGATACCAGCTCGGAGATCAACTCATTGGGCTCCGGCAACTTGAAAACGAAACTCTTGCCGGCAACCTTGCCGGCACTCAGAAACTGTCCCAGCCCATACTTCGCCATCACAGCGAAGACCGTCCCGCCGAACACGATGACCACCGAGGGAAGGTCGACGAACATGTCTAGGGTGCCGCTCATCAACATCGCGACTGCCATCAGTGCCAAGGCGCCAACCATGCCCACCAGTGTTGCTAGATCCACGCTCTCGCCCTCACCATTCCGGAATACCTAACCAATTCGCTTTTTTATCCTCCCGTGCTGCTCACGGAACCCCTGGTCAGTACAGGTGTTCGCATCGCAGCTTTTTAAGTCTAGCCGGAATATAAAAGTGCGCAGGCGCAAACGCTGGCGACATCCCATAAAGGGGGAATCGGTCATGAAGAGCGGGTTGCGGATGGGATTTCCCGTTGACCCGGCTGCAACCCTTCGGTAAGTTTGGCGTTTTTTTCCCGCAGGTAGATTTCATGGCCATCCGCAAGAAGGCACTCGATTTTGAACACTCCCTTGATGAGCTTGAGGCAATCGTTGTGTCCCTGGAATCCGGTGACTTGACTCTGGAACAGGCTTTGGGCGCTTTTGAAAAGGGAATCAAGCTCACTCGGGACTGCCAGCACGCGCTGCAAACCGCCGAGCAAAAGGTGGAAATCCTGTTAAAGAGCAAGAATAACAGCCCGGAGACGCCCCAGAGTGGTGCAGAAGATCGTGTGGAATGAGCTTTGATTTAAAGCAGTTTTTCAATATCTGCAGCAAGCGGGTCGATCAGAATCTGCGCAATCTGCTGCCCACCCGCGTCCCCGGCGGCGAGCGTCTGCTCGAAGCGATGGCGTACAGCCTGTTGCGCGGAGGCAAGCGTTTTCGGCCGGTTCTGGTTTACGCTGGCACCATGGCTGTCGGTGGGAGGCTGGAATCGCCCACGGCGGACGCTGCCGCCTGTGCCATCGAATGCGTACATGCTTACAGCCTCGTTCATGACGACCTGCCGGCCATGGACGATGATGATCTGCGGCGCGGAGAGCCGACCTGTCACCGGGCCTTCGATGAAGCCACAGCCATTCTGGCCGGAGACGCCCTGCAGTGTCTGGCCTTTGAGATTCTATCCAAAGCCAAAGCGCCGCCTCCGATTGTGGTGAACATGATTCAGGAGCTCAGCCGCGCAGCCGGGGCGACCGGCATGGTCGTAGGGCAGGCCATCGACCTGGCCGCTGCTAATCAGGCGCTTGCGCTTGAGCAGCTCGAGCGCATGCACAACCACAAAACCGGGGCGCTGATTGAAGCTTCGGTCTTGATGGGTGCCATGGCCAGCGGGCTGGCGCAGCCTTCGGAACTGAAAGCTCTGCGCCTGTATGCGAAGGCGGTGGGGCTGTGCTTTCAGGTGCAGGACGACATCCTCGACGTGGTGGCAGACACCCGCACCCTGGGCAAGCAGCAGGGCGCGGACCAGCAACGCAACAAGCCGACGTATGTGTCACTGCTCGGGCTTGATGAGGCCCGGGCGCGAGCGCGGGATCTCCATGACCAGGCCCTGCATGCACTCATGCTCTTCGGCAGCAAGGCAGACCCCCTGCGTCAGCTGTCGGCTTACGTGATCGAACGCACACATTGAGAAACTCACCGGTCGCGCCACTGGTCGCGCGGCGCGCCCTCCGGTCTCCCTGACAGATATCCCCCGGATCGCAACTTCCCGCCTTGTGGCTGCATTGCCTCTGTCCTCCATTCCACGTGCGCCGTCATTCGCCGGTGACCTGCAGTCCCGGCGATCGCCAACCTCTACTGGATTTTCCGCCGCCTGCAGCTGCCCTCTTGCCTCACTTCGCCGAGGGGTTGATTCGTGAATTTTTATAATTTTTCCGTTTCGTGGCGTGGTTTTTGTATGACGAATTTTTTGTTACAACCTATTGACAGTCACCGCTTCTATTGAGAAAAAGACGGCACGACATTTGGAACTGGTCCTTTTAATTCCGGGTCAAATTATTCCCAGACCGAATTTTAAATTCCATGCACAAGCGATTCTAAAGACTATGATTATTAAGGGGCCCGCTGCCTGTTGCCTGCTGCGGTCTACAAGAACATATGCTGCGAATCCTTCCCGCGCCCAGCTCAGTTTCACGCTTTTTTGAGGAGCCAAAATATGTCGATCTTCAGCCATTACCGTCAGAGATACGAAGCGACACAACAGGAAGAGTTAACCATTCAGGAGTACCTGGAGCTGTGCAAGTCAGACCCCTCTGTTTACGCCACCGCCGCCGAGCGCATGTTGCTGGCCATCGGTGAACCAGAGCTGGTCGACACCTCACGCGATTCCCGTTCCAGCCGGATCTTCTCCAACAAGATCATTAAACGTTACAAAGCGTTTGAGGATTTTTACGGCATGGAAGAGTCCATCGAGCAGATTGTTTCGTTTTTTCGTCACGCCGCCCAGGGCCTGGAAGAGAAGAAACAGATTCTTTACCTGCTCGGCCCCGTCGGAGGTGGTAAATCCTCATTGGCGGAAAAGCTCAAAAGCCTGATGGAAAAACAACCTATCTATTGCATCAAAGACTCGCCCGTTTTTGAAACTCCCCTGGGACTGTTCAATGCCGACGAAGATGGTGCCATTCTCGAAGAAGACTATGGCATCCCACGGCGGTACATCAAGTCGCTCATGTCACCCTGGGCCGTCAAGCGGCTGCACGAATTCGGCGGCGACATCAGTCAGTTCCGGGTTGTAAAAATCTATCCCTCCATCCTGAACCAGATCGCCATCGCCAAAACCGAACCGGGAGACGAGAACAACCAGGACATTTCCTCGCTCGTGGGCAAGGTCGATATCCGCAAGCTGGAAGATTTCCCGCAGAACGATCCGGACGCATACAGTTTCTCTGGCGGCCTGTGCCGCGCCAACCAGGGAATCATGGAATTCGTGGAGATGTTCAAGGCACCCATCAAGGTTCTGCACCCCTTGCTGACGGCGACCCAGGAAAGCAACTTCAACGGTACCGAAGGCCTCGGCGCCATTCCGTTCGACGGTATCGTGCTGGCACACTCCAACGAATCCGAGTGGCAGGCGTTCAAGACCAACCGTAACAACGAGGCATTCATCGACCGGGTCTACATCGTCAAGGTGCCCTACTGCCTGCGCGTGTCCGAAGAGATAAAAATTTACGAAAAACTGTTGCAGCACAGTTCCCTGCACTCGTCGCCCTGTGCGCCGGATACCCTCAAGCTGCTGGCGCAGTTCACGGTGCTGTCCCGCCTCAAGGTGCCGGAAAACTCCAATCTGTTTTCCAAAATGCGGGTTTACGATGGCGAAAACCTGAAGGACACCGATCCCAAAGCCAAGTCTTTGCAGGAATACAAGGACGCGGCCGGCGTCGATGAGGGCATGGCCGGACTGTCCACACGTTTCGCGTTCAAGATCCTGTCGAAGGTATTCAACTTCGATCCCACAGAAGTTGCCGCCAACCCGGTGCACCTGCTGTATGTTCTGGAGCAACAGATCGAACAGGAACAGTTTCAGGAAGAGCTGGCAACGCGCTACCTGGCCTTTATCAAGGAATATCTGGCACCTCGCTATGTGGGCTTTATCGGTAAAGAAATCCAGACGGCCTATCTTGAATCCTATTCCGAATACGGCCAGAACATTTTTGATCGTTATGTGACCTATGCCGATTTCTGGATTCAGGATCAGGAATATCGTGATCCCGAAACCGGGGAAATTCTAGACCGGGGGGCGCTAAACGAAGAGCTGGAAAAAATCGAAAAACCGGCGGGCATCAGCAATCCGAAAGACTTCCGCAACGAAATCGTCAATTTCGTGCTGCGGGCGCGCGCCAATAACGAAGGCCGCAACCCGGTCTGGAACAGTTACGAGAAGTTGCGCACGGTGATCGAGAAGAAAATGTTCTCCACGACCGAAGACCTGCTGCCGGTCATCTCGTTCAATACGAAATCCTCGAAGGAAGACAAGAAGAAGCACGAGGACTTTGTGGCGCGCATGATCGATCGCGGCTATACCGAGAAACAGGTACGTCTGCTGTCCGAATGGTATCTGCGGGTCCGTAAATCGCAATAGGCGGTGTTTATAGGCGGTTAAGTGCCACCAAGCCTGGGAGTATCGAGTGAGTTATATTGTTGATCGACGACTGAACGCGAAAAACAAAAGTACCATTAACCGCCAACGGTTCCTGGAGCGGTATCGGCAACACATCAAGAAGGCCGTCTCCGAAGCAATCGACAAGCGTTCCATCACTGATATCACCGTCGGCGAAAAAATCAGCATCCCCTCCAAAGACATCTCCGAGCCGGTTTTTCATCACGGCGACGGAGGTGTGCGCAATCGGGTCCTGCCCGGTAACCACGACTTTACCTCGGGAGACCGCATCCAGCGGCCCGAAGGTGGCTCCGGCGGCGGGGGTGGGTCCAACGCCAGCAATCAGGGCGAAGGCGACGACGATTTTGTTTTCAACATTACCCAGGATGAGTTCCTGAACTTCATGTTCGAGGACCTGGCCCTGCCCAATCTGGTCAAGCGTCAGCTGGTCGGAGACGATGAATTCAAGTACAAGCGGGCCGGTATTTCCAACGAAGGTTCGCCGGGCAAAATCAACGTGGTCCGCTCCCTGCGTGCCGCCAATGCGCGCCGTATCGCGCTCACCGGCACCAAGCGACGACAGCTGAAGGAACTGGAGGCTTGCGCTGCGCCGCTGCGGGATTCTAAATTGCCCAGTGATATCCAGATACTCAAAGAACTGGATGAACAGATCACCGAACTGCGCCGCAAGATCCATCGGGTTCCCTGGCTGGATGACTTTGACCTGAAGTACAACCTGCATGTGAAGGTGCCAGTGCCCCGCTCCCGCGCTGTCATGTTTTGCATCATGGACGTTTCCGGCTCCATGGACCAGGCCACCAAAGACATCGCCAAGCGGTTTTTCATGCTGCTGTACATGTTCCTCCAACGCAATTACGAGCGCACCGAAGTGGTGTTTATCCGCCATCACACCAGCGCCAAAGAAGTGGACGAACAGGAATTTTTCTACAGTCGCGAAACCGGCGGCACCATCGTCTCCAGCGCGCTGCGCCTGACCGAAGAAATCATCAATGATCGCTATCGGCCTTCCCAGTGGAACATCTACGCGGCACAGGCATCGGACGGTGATAACTGGAACGACGATTCGAGCATCTGTCACAAGCTGCTCAAAGAAAAGCTCATGCCGCAGTTGCAGTATTTTTCTTATATCGAGATAACAGCACGGGATCATCAGGCGCTGTGGGAGTCTTATGAGAAAGTGGCGGAAGGGTATCCGGATACCTTTGCGATGCGCCAGCTAACCAGTGTCAATGATATCTTCCCGGTATTCCGCCAACTGTTTCAAAAGAAGGCCGCATGATGGCAGTACAGGCACAACCGATTTCCACCACGTCGGAATGGACCTTTGAGCTGATTGCCGAGTACGACCAGGCAATCGCCGAGATTGCCAGGGAATTTGGTCTCGATACCTACCCCAACCAGATCGAAGTCATCAGCTCCGAACAGATGATGGATGCTTATGCATCAGTCGGCATGCCCCTGGGATACAACCACTGGTCCTACGGCAAGCAGTTTCTCAATGTGGAGCAGTCCTACAAGCGCGGCCAGATGGGCCTGGCCTACGAGATTGTCATCAATTCCAATCCCTGCATTGCCTATCTCATGGAAGAAAATACCATGACCATGCAGGCGCTGGTAATCGCCCACGCCTGCTACGGTCACAACTCGTTTTTCAAAGGCAATTACCTGTTCCGCTCCTGGACCGATGCATCGTCCATCATCGACTATCTGGTATTTGCCAAGAATTACATCTCCCAGTGCGAGGAAAAATACGGCGTCGAGGCCGTGGAAACGATTCTCGATTCCTGCCATGCGATCATGCATTACGGCGTCGATCGCTACAAACGCCCTTATCCGATTTCGAGTCACGAAGAACAATCGCGTCAGAAAGAGCGCGCTGAATATCTGCAACGGCAAGTTAATGATTTGTGGCGCACAATACCGGTGGACGAGCAGGCCAAACAGGAAAAATCCGCTCGCCGCTTCCCGGAAGAGCCCCAGGAAAACCTGTTGTACTTCATCGAAAAACGCGCTCCACTACTGGAACCCTGGCAGCGGGAAATTGTGCGCATCGTGCGAAAGATCGCCCAATATTTCTATCCGCAACGTCAGACCCAGGTCATGAACGAAGGCTGGGCGACCTTTTGGCATTACACCCTGCTCAACACCCTGTATGACCGGGGCAAGGTCACCGAAGGGTTTATTCTCGAGTTTCTCCAGTCTCACACCAGCGTTATCTTTCAGCCATCCTACGACAGCCCTTACTACAACGGCATTAACCCCTACACCCTCGGCTTTGCCATGTTTACCGATCTGCGGCGCATGTGCGAAAACCCGACCGAGGAGGACAAACGCTGGTTCCCGGACATCGCCGGTAGCGACTGGAAAGAAACCGTCGATTTCGCCATGCGCAATTTCAAGGACGAGAGCTTCATCCTGCAGTTCCTGTCGCCCAAGGTTATCCGGGATCTGAAACTCTTCTGCATTCTCGATGACGATCACAACCCGGTCATCGAGGTCTCCGCCATTCACGATGACGAAGGCTATCAGGCCGTGCGCGAGGCTTTGTCGGCACAGTACAACCTCGGCAACCGCGAACCCAATATCCAGATCTACGAAGTGGACATCCGCGGTGACCGCTCACTCACCCTGCACCACCAGCAGTTCAATCGCCTGCCACTGGGAAAATCCACCGAGGAAGTTTTAAAGCACATCCACCGGCTCTGGGGCTTCGACGTGCGCCTGCATTCCTTGCGCGACGACAAAGTCACCGACTCCTTTTACTGTCCGCCGAAACAGAGCGGCAGAGACGACGACAAGTAAAAGCGGCGACTGTCCGGCTTCAGCCTCGGCAGTCGCCTACCCACCCGCCTCAAAGACGCTCAAGCAACACGTAACCTGCAGCTCTAGCTTGTGTGCATATTGTCGGCCTCAAACCAGCGGCACCGCCCTGCCCTTCACGCCGCGCAGTCTGCGATAGATCGAGCCATATACATCCTGGTAGACCGTTAGTGACAGCAATATTAAACCCGCGCCCATCAAGGATGCAGGGCTTAATACTTCGCCTTCCAGCAAATGGCCCCAGAAGATGGCGAGAATCGGTGTCATCAATGGAATTAACGCGACAGTCCCCACCGAAAAACCCTGCAATACACGAAAATACAGGGTATGGCTGATGACCGATCCGAAGATCACCAGGTAGGCAACGCCGAAGAGGGACTTCTGATCAATGGTTTGCGGTACGGTGCCGTCGAGGAGCCACCAGCACAGAAAGAATCCCGGCAGGGAAACCAGGATGCTGCCGGTGCACTGACGCAGCGGTTCAATATTCTCGCCGAACTGTTTGACCCAGACCGAACTCAAACCCCAGATCACGCAAACCAGCATCAGCAGCATGACTCCAAATACCGCTTCGGGGCCGACTTGCAACTGGTCGAAATGAATGATCGCGAGGCCACTTACCGCCATCACCAGAGCCAGTATCTTCATTGCCGAAAAATTATTTTCTTTCAGAAATATCCAGGAAAATATGCCGACGAAGAACGGCAGGATTCCGAACAGCACTGACATCAGGCCCGACGGAATATATTGTGCCGCGCAGTAGATAAGCAACATGTTGGGGAAGAGCCCGAGGCCGCTGGCCATAAAGACGAGCCAGTCGCGCCGGTCTTTGATCAACGGTTGACGGGTCAGCTTCAAAAGTGCGTAACAGATAATGAACGCCAGCGTCATGCGGGAGGTGACCGCCGTGACGAACGACAGACTGCTGTTGCTCCAGTGAATGGTCAGGGGTGTCGTCGACCAGATTAAAACCACCAGACAATAAGCGGCAGGTAATTGCATAAAGAGCTCCTTGTGTGCCGGGGCATTTTGCGGTCCCTTTATGCAGGAAGGCCGCAGTGGAATGCTGCGGCCTTCGTGAATTTCTGTGGAATTGGTATCCTGCAGATCAACTCAGCCGCCAGCGCGCCATATGACGCACGACCCACGCCCACACCGCTACGCACGCGTATGCCGCAGGCGCGCGCTTGATAATCGGTAGCAGATGGATGTGGAGGAGATGCATGAGTAAACCTGAGTTGCCTGGAAACACTCTATTCGAGATCAGTACGTTCGAGATCAGCCGCGCCCCGATGATGGTCTTGCGGCCCGAATTCGCCTACAGTGTGCTGCAAAAGTTCGTCGCCTGTCCAGCACCAATTGGGGGCCTTTTTCACGTTAATCCCGACAGTCCGCTCATGGGGCTACAACAGGAGAATCCATGAAAATCTATCTGGTGGGAGGCGCGGTGCGCGACAAGCTGCTGGGGCTTCCCGTTGTCGAACGCGATTGGGTTGTGGTCGGGGCAACGCCCGACGCCATGGTCGCTCAGGGCTACCGGCCGGTGGGCAAGGATTTCCCCGTTTTTCTGCACCCGCAAACCAACGACGAATATGCCCTGGCACGCACCGAGCGTAAATGTGGTCATGGGTACACCGGGTTTCAGTTTCACGCGGAACCGTCGGTCAGCCTTGAAGAGGATCTGGCCCGCCGAGACCTCACCATCAACGCCATGGCACAGGATGAAAATGGCGAAATCGTCGATCCCTTCGGAGGCCAACGAGACCTCCACAATCGTCTGCTCAGGCATGTAGCGGATGCATTTGCAGAAGATCCGGTGCGGATTCTGCGAACCGCCCGCTTCGCCGCCCGCTATCACCACCTGGGCTTCCAGGTTGCTCCGGAAAGCATGGAGCTGATGCGTGCCATGGTAATTAACGGTGAAGTCGACCATTTAGTGGCGGAGCGGATCTGGAAGGAGACCAGCCGCGCACTGTCCGAAGACAATCCCCATGTTTTTATCCAGATACTGCGTCAATGCGGCGCGCTGGCCCGCATCATGCCGGAGCTCGACCGGCTGTTTGGCGTCCCGCAGCGCAGTGATTTCCACCCCGAGGTCGATACCGGCCTGCACACGCTGCTGGTGTTGCAGCAGGCGGCCAAGCTGAGCGGTAATGTGGATGTCCGCTTTGCCGCGCTGGTCCACGATCTCGGCAAGGCGGAGACACCGGCGGAGAAACTCCCCAGCCACCCGGGCCACGAACAACGCAGCCTGCCCCTGATCACGACACTGTGCCGGCGCCTGGCCGTGCCGAAGCAGACGCGGGAGTTGTCACTGGCCGTCGCCCAGTACCACACGCACTGTCACCGGGTCCGCGAGCTGAAGCCCGCCACTCTGGTCAACACCCTCGAAGCACTGGATGCATTTCGTCGACCTCAGCGTTTCCAGGACTTTCTCACCTGTTGCGAAGCCGATGCCCGAGGCCGCACCGGTTTTGAAGATGCCCCCTATCCCCAGGCAGGTTATTTTGCAGACGCCTTGCAGGCAGCATTGACGGTTGAGATCAGTGATCTGATGACGGCAGGTTTCGAAGGCGCTGAATTGGGCACCGCCATTCGCCGACACCGGATCACAGCCGTCAGGCGATATTGTGAACGCGCACTGGAGGCTGGCTGAATCATGACAGAGTCCACCCGGGAAATGTCCGCTGGCCGACCTGTCGCGCTGATCACCGGTGGTGCACGCCGGATCGGGCGGGCGCTCTGCGAGGCCTTTCACAAGGACGGCTTCGATCTGATCATTCATTGCAACCGTTCCACCGGCGAGGCAGAAAAGCTGGCTCGGGTCCTTAACGATCAACGCGAGGCCAGCGCGATCGTCGTGGCAGCGGATCTCAATGATTCCACTGAGCTGCAATTGCTGTGTGAAGCGACAGGACAATTCCGGGGTCGGCTCGATGTCCTCATCAATAACGCGTCCACCTTTTATCCCACGCCATTGGGTTCTATCACCGAACTGAACTGGCTGGACCTGATCGGCAGTAACCTTAAAGCACCGCTCTTCCTGGCCCAGACACTGGCGCCGCTGCTGCAGCAACGCGCGGGCTGCATCCTGAATATTTCGGATATCCATGCCCAGCGCCCCATCGCCGGCCACACGGTTTATTGCATCGCGAAAGCCGGCAATGAAATGCTGACAAAATCTCTTGCGCTGGAGTTGGCGCCCAAGGTACGAGTTAATGGCATTGCACCTGGCGCCATTCTCTGGCCTGAAGAGGGTGGACTGGTGGAGCAACCCAATCTCGCGAGACTGAACAGAATTCCGCTGGGTACGCTCGGCGGCGTCGACGCCATCACCCGGATCGCGCTATTTATCGTCCGACACGGCGATTATCTGACCGGCGAAATCATCAAGGTGGATGGGGGCGCGTCTTTAACTTGAACTTGAACTTGAGAATAGCGGGCTCGCCCTTCTGTCGAAGGCAGATCCGGACGGCACGCACTCAGGCGTCTTCCATCCTCATCAGGTCCAGTGTTGAACTGGTACGCGTAGCGAGCTGCTCCCGCAACTGCACCAGGCCCGATTCCGGCCGTGAAATCAAAGCGCCACTCCAGTAGAAGTAGGTGCGCCACAGTGGCTGATCCACCGCTGGAAAATCCTGCCAGTGTTCAATCAGGCTGCGCCCGGTGACTGGATGAATATAATCCGGTGCCAGATCGGCAAAGGGTTTCAATACGAATGCATGCTTGAGAATTTCCGCACGTGGCAGATTCAGGCCGTGGATTTCTCCGCTCCACTGATCATACGTCAGGATGTCGATATCAAGAGTCCGGTCGCTGAACCGGGGCGAACTACTGTCGCGGCCGTTATTTCTTTCGATTTCCTTGAGAAGCGGCGACAGCATCTGCGGTTCCAGATCGGTCTCGATAGCGACCACCAGATTCAGAAAGTTATTGCCCACAAACCCCACGGCCCGGCTTTCATAGACGGGTGAAATTTCCAACGCGCCGAATCGATGCGCCAGAGCCGCCAAGGCGTTGTGCAAGTGCTTGTGCGCCTGCAAATTGCTCCCCAGCCCCAAGTAAACTTTACTCATCACACCTGACCCCGTTCTATTGTCACGCCCACATCTTTGGCACCGCGCAGCGCTCCCGGCTTGTGTACGGACAACCTTAACCAGGGCACCTGAAATTCGTGCATCACAATCCGCGCCACTTCTTCAGCCAATCTTTCAATCAGGAGAAATTCACTGCCTTCAACAAAGGCGATCAACCGTTTAGCGATGGCTTTGTAATTGAGTGCAAACTGGATGTCGTCAGACGCCGCTGCACGGGAAATATCGTGAGCCATTTCCAGATCGAGGCTGATGGTCTGTTTGACCTGCCGTTCCCAGTCATAGATCCCGATTATCGTCTCGATACGCAGATCTTTAATAAATACTGTATCCATAAATTTATCTTCAAACGTTTGGAACGGACTTTCGAAAACCTGTCAGGAAAGCCATTCAGGGAAGCAATACTTTTTATTATTAGAAGGCCATTAGACGCCCACACTGACAGTTCGTCCTTGATAGATGCGTTTTTTTGCGAAACATCCCGGCCAGTGGCGTCTCGATCCGCGCCGGAACTGGGGCACAAACTGCCCCGCTCCTTCAACTGCTCTTCGTCAGATGCGCTTCAACTGCGCCATGTCCCACCGCGGAAACACCTTCACCGGTAGCGGCTCGCACTGCCCCGCCTGGAGCCGCAACGCGCCGGCAAGTGCAATCATGGCGCCGTTGTCCGTGCAAAATTCATGGCGGGCGTAAAATACCTTCGCATCGATCTTTGCCAGGGCGGTGTGCAGCTTTTCCCGCAGACGGGTGTTGGCGGAAACACCGCCTGCGATCACGAGGGTCCGCTTGCCCGTGAGTTCCAGTGCCCGGCGGCACTTTATGACGAGGGTATCTACCACCGCCTCCTGAAACGCCCACGCGATATCGGCACAAGTCTGGTCATCCGGCAAACCGTCGCTCTGTGCGTGTGCGGCAACTGTATTGAGCGTGAAGGTCTTGAGACCGCTGAAGCTGAAATCCAGCCCGGGACGGTCGGTCATCGGGCGCGGAAACCGGAAGCGGCCAGGAGTCCCTGTCTCGGCGAGCCGCGCGATCCGGGGACCACCCGGATAATCGAGATCGAGCATTTTGGCGGCTTTGTCAAACGCTTCGCCTGCGGCATCATCCAGAGAATCACTGAGGAGACGGTAATGACCCAGGGCCTCCACATCAACGAGCTGCGTGTGCCCTCCCGAGACCAGCAGCGCTACAAACGGGAACGCGGGCGGATTCTCCTCGAGCAGCGGTGCCAGCAGATGCCCCTCCATATGATGGACGCCGATAGCCGGCACCTCCCAGGCATACGCCAGGCTTCGACCGACACAGCTGCCCACCAGCAAGGCGCCGATCAAGCCGGGGCCGGCGGTGTAAGCAACCCCGTGAATCCGGTCCTGCGTGGTTTGCGCATCAGCCATGACTTCGCGAATCAGTGGCAAGAGTTTGCGCACATGATCCCGGGACGCCAGCTCGGGCACCACGCCCCCGTAATCGGCATGCAAGGCCACCTGACTGTACAATCGGTGCGCCAGCAACCCGGCCTGCGTGTCATAAAGAGCCACGCCTGTCTCGTCGCACGATGTCTCGATTCCCAGTACCCGCATAGCGTCCTCGGCTTGAAAGGGCGCCATCTTAACGCGATATGGGCCATCGGCACCAACACCGGAGCGCGCTTTGTGCTCCGTCTGTCTATACTCCTTCACCGGCTATTCGAAAAACATACTTGCCGAAGCGGGAGGATGTGTTTAAAATCCCCGCCCCTAGCACGGCCAGCCCCTGGTCAGATGAGCCAGAAATACCTAGCCAATCACATCTAGCCAGTAACAACCCAGCAATAACAGGTACATCTAATGCCTTCAGTGAAACTGAAAGAGAACGAACCCTTTGATATCGCCCTGCGCCGTTTCAAGCGCTCCTGTGAAAAAGCAGGCATTTTGGCTGAAGTTCGTCGTCGTGAATTCTACGAAAAGCCCACATCTGTCCGTAAGCGCAAAGCTGCTGCTGCCGTTAAGCGCCATGCCAAAAAGATGTCGCGCGAAAACCGCAAATTCCAGCGTATGTATTAATGGTTGGGGTTCGAGCTGAATCGAACCTTGCCAGTGGTGTCCGTTAAACCATCCCGTTGAGCAGCGCACATGGCCAGCCCACTACAGCAGACTATCGTCGAAGCAGTCAAAGACGCCATGCGCGCCAAAGACAAGGATCGCTTAGGGGTTCTGCGCCTGATTACCGCTGAATTCAAGCGCATCGAAGTAGATGAGCGCATTGAGCTGGATGACACCCGGGTTCTGGCCGTGCTCGACAAGATGGTGAAGCAGCGCAAGGATTCCGCGCGTCAGTACGCCGACGCCAACCGCCCCGAACTCGCTGCCCGGGAAGAATTTGAAATCGGTGTGATCCGGGACTTTCTGCCGGAAGCACTGAGCGATGCCGAGCTCAAAACGCTCATTGCTGAGGCTGCAGCCCAGACAGACGCCAAGTCCATGGCTGACATGGGCAAGATCATGGCAGTCATCAAACCGCAGGTTCAAGGCCGTGCCGACATGGGTACCGTCAGTCAGCTGGTCAAGGCTCAACTGGCCGGTTAGCTGCACGCACCGCCTACAGCGCTTTACACCAGCAGATCACTTCTTCCGGCCTGAAAACAGGCTGCGCCGCTCATCTCCGTTCAGCCTTGCAAGGCGGGGCGTCACTTGGTAATTCCAGGCTATGAGCCGCATTCCGCAATCCTTCATTGATGATCTGCTCAATCGACTCGATATTGTCGATATCATCGACAGCCGTGTAAAACTCCGCAAAGCCGGCAAAGACTACGTCGCCTGCTGTCCCTTCCACAAAGAAAAGACACCATCCTTCAGCGTGAGCCAGGACAAGCAGTTCTATTACTGCTTCGGATGCGGCGCAACCGGAACGGCGCTTGGCTTTGTCATGGAGTACGACCACACCGGCTTCATCGACGCCGTAGAACAGCTCGCCAAAATGGCCGGCTTGCAAGTACCGGTGGAGTCGGCCCCGCACTCAGCGGTCGATCACCAGAAACCGCTGTTTGAAATCCTCGAAAAGGCGCGCCTGTACTACGAGGAACAACTGCGGGAACACCCTCAACGCAAACCGGCCATCAACTACCTCAAGGGACGAGGCCTTAACGGCGCAATCACTCGGTCCTTCGGTGTCGGCTACGCCCCGCCGGGGTGGGACAATCTGCTCAATCGCCTGGGCCTGACCGAGGACGACCGGGATCGGCTTGCCAAAGCCGGCATGCTCGTCAGCAATGAGGAAACCGGTCGACTTTACGATCGCTTCCGTCACCGCATCATGTTCCCCATTCTCGATATCCGCGGCCGCACCATCGGCTTCGGCGGCCGCATACTGGAACAATCGGACGCAGCGACCGAGACAGGCAGCAAACGTGGTTCCGGGCCCAAGTATCTGAATTCACCGGAAACACCGGTATTTCACAAAGGGCGAGAGCTGTACGGACTCCATCAGGCCAAGCGCGCCAACAATCGTTTGCAGCGGCTGATCGTCGTCGAAGGCTACATGGACGTCATTGCGCTGGCGCAGTTCGGCATCAGTTGTGCCGTCGCCACATTAGGCACCGCGTGTGGCGAGGAGCATCTGCAGCTGGCATTCCGGCACACCAATGAAGTGGTCTTCTGCTTCGACGGTGACAATGCCGGTCGTCGGGCAGCCCGCCGCGCCCTTGAAAATGCCCTCCCGGTCATGAGTGACGGCCGCCAGATCCGCTTCCTGTTTCTGCCCGAAGGACAGGATCCCGACACGCTTATCCGGCAGATCGGTGCCGACCGGTTTGAGCAGCAGTTAGCCCAGGCTTTGCCGCTGGAGGATTTCTTTTTCGAAGCCGTCGCGGACTCCATCGACCTGAGATCCATGGACGGCCGCGCCCGCATGAGCAAGCTGGCCTCTCCCCTGCTCAATCGCTTGCCCCGAGGCGTTTATCGCGAGTTGATGTTTGAACAGTTGGCCCGTCGCACCGGTCTGGCCATGGCGACCCTGCAGGAACTGGTCAACGCGCCCGCCCATCTGGAGCCGCCCAGCCCGTCGACTACCGAACAGACCCCGCCCGAGGTTGCGGCAGGGTCCGCTCGACCTCCACAGGACCGTCCGTCTGCGCAGCCTCCCCGCATGGCTCCGCGCCAGACCGGACAGCAGATCCTGCTGAATCCCGCCCGCACGGCCACAACACTGCTGCTTGAGGAGCCCGGACTGATCAACTCGCCGTCTATCGATTTCGCCCTGCCGGACCCTATGGACGACCCGGATCTCCAACGGTTGGCGCGATTGATTCAATTCCTGCAAGGCCGCACCCAAACGACATTCCACAGCATTCTGGGATATTGGGGCGGACAGTTTGGACTCGAGGCCCAGAAAGAGCTGACGGCGCTGGTCGCCTCCCAGTTCCTGGGCACCGCCCGAAAATCTCCGATTTATGACAGCCAGACGGAACTGAAGGGTGCACTGCAGCGTATTAGAACGGAAATTCAGGTAAGGAGTCAGGAAAGAGAACTAGCGGAACTATCGAGATTGGCGGAATTGACCGTTGAGCAGAAAGCGAAACTGAGAGAATTGCTGGCCGCCAAGGTGCGGACTAGACTGAACTCATTTAAACAATGACTGGAAAATAATTGAATCCAATAGCCGGTTTTGACAATTGGGGAGAGTTTATGCGCGCAAAGCCATTGAATTAATAGCATCCGCGACCATAAATCTATATAATCCCGGGCCTTTCGCCCTGCCTCCACCTTTATACAGGAAAGTTAATGAGCGATCAACAGCAGTCTCGTATCAAAGACTTGATCAACCGTGGCCGTGAACAAGGCTACCTCACTTATGATGAAGTCAATGATCACCTGCCAGATGATATCTCCGATCCGGATCAGGTAGAAGACATCATCCAGATGATCAATGACATGGGTATCCGCGTTTATGAAGTTGCGCCGGACGCCGATGAGCTGTTGATGAATGACAGCGACAACACCGATGAAATAGCCGCTGCAGAAGCTGCGGCTGCCCTGGCTGCGGTTGAGACCGAAGCCGGGCGCACCACGGACCCGGTGCGTATGTACATGCGGGAAATGGGTACCGTAGAGCTGCTTACGCGGGAAGGTGAAATCGCCATCGCCAAACGCATCGAAGAAGGCCTGCGCGAACTCATGCACGCCGTCGCGTTCTGGCCCAGCTCCGTGCAGGCGATCATGAGCGAATACGACCTGATCGAAAAGGGCGAGCGACGCCTGTCCGATGTGATCAGTGGCTGGCTCGACCCACTGGATGAAGTTGTTGCCCCGGGCCCGGTAGAACCGGAAGTACCCAAGCTCAAGAGCGACGACGCCAAGACCAAAGACGACGAAGACGAAGACGACGCGTCAACCGATGATGACGAAGCCATCTCCGGGATAGATCCGGAAGTCGCTCGCGAACGCTTTGATCAACTGCGCGAACAGCTGCGGGTGACGGAAGAAGTCATCGATAAGCACGGCCGTGACAGCAAGGCTGCCGGCAAGCAGATGGAAGCGTTGGGTGAAGTATTCAAGTATTTCAAACTGCCGCCGCGACAGTTCGATCCCCTGTACAGCCGGGCCCGCGACGCCCTCGCTCGCATACGCGCCTGCGAAAAGGAGATCATGATGCTCTGCGTGCGCAACGCGAAGATGCCGCGCAAGACGTTCATCAAAGAATTTCCGGGTAACGAGTCCAATGAAGACTGGATCCCGACCATCGTCAAGAAAAAGCGCGACTACTCCGATGCCCTGCGCGGCCTGAGTGACGACATCGTGCGCTCCCAGCGCAAGCTCAAGAGCATAGAAGACGAAATTGGTCTGGACCTGAGCAACATCAAAGAAATCAATCGCCGCATGTCCATCGGCGAAGCACGCGCCCGTCGCGCCAAGAAAGAGATGGTTGAAGCCAACCTCCGTCTTGTGATTTCGATCGCCAAGAAATACACCAATCGCGGCCTGCAGTTTCTGGATCTTATCCAGGAGGGCAACATCGGCCTGATGAAGGCGGTGGACAAGTTTGAATACCGTCGCGGTTACAAGTTCTCGACCTACGCCACCTGGTGGATCCGGCAGGCCATCACCCGCTCAATCGCGGACCAGGCACGCACCATCCGGATTCCGGTCCATATGATTGAGACCATCAACAAGCTCAATCGGATCTCCCGTCAGATGTTGCAGGAGATGGGCCGCGAACCCACGCCCGAAGAACTGGGCGAGCGCATGGAGATGCCGGAAGAGAAAGTCCGCAAGGTCCTGAAGATCGCCAAAGAGCCGATCTCCATGGAAACTCCGATCGGCGACGATGAAGACAGCCATCTGGGAGATTTCATCGAAGATATCCAGGCCCTCTCCCCGGTCGATTCGGCCACGGCCGAAGGCCTGCGGGAAGCGACCCGCTCGGTCCTCGCTGGCCTCACCGCCCGGGAGTCCAAGGTACTGCGGATGCGCTTCGGTATTGAGATGAATACCGACCACACTCTGGAAGAAGTCGGCAAACAGTTCGACGTCACCCGGGAGCGGATCCGGCAGATCGAAGCCAAGGCCCTGCGCAAACTGCGTCACCCTTCACGGTCTGACCACCTGCGCGGCTTTATCGACGACCAGGGCAACGGATAAACCCAACCCCACAGTAGCGGGCGCCATCCCCCAGCGGTATAATGGCGCCCGCTTTTTTGCTTCTGCAGTACAAAACGTCAAAAGGGCCTATAGCTCAGTTGGTTAGAGCAGGGGACTCATAATCCCTTGGTCGCTGG
>CAZJKJ010000057.1:0-22530 GCA_964546435.1 uncultured Cellvibrionaceae bacterium | reverse complement strand
GTCTGATCCGGTGGATGCCATTTCCGGGCGACGCCTGCGGGCATTCGCAGTTGTTCCGGAAACCGTCCGCCCGGTCCAGAGCAGCTTTCTGGAATCGTCGCAACTGGACGCACTATTCCGTCTGAAAATATGTTATCTCGGTCACATTTTTTAATTATCCGGAAAAACTGGTTATTTACTGTTCACAGCTTGTTACCGTCCCGTGAAAGTAATAATATTCGACCTCATAAAAACCCATAATTGCCGATCTTCTCTTGCCGTTCTTCTTTAAACAACCAAAGCCATTACTCGGAAAACGCAAGACCCATGCAGTACGGCGTGCTGAGCGTCAGCATTGGTATATTCAAACTTCAGTAAAATGGTGCGGTGAAAATACATGCAAAATTTATATTGGGGTGAAGTAGAAGAGCAGTCTTCAAAGCATGACGTTCGACTATCAGATTACGACCGGTCGAGCGGCTATAAACACCAGGCATTCAATACCGTCACAGTCAGCAACTGGGTCAATCCCGACCTGCTGGAAAATCCTGGATACGTTTCTACCTACATGCTTCGGCATCAGGAGCGGGAGCTTTTCACTGTTCATTTGAACCAGCAATTGGGTTTTTACCAGATATCGGAGTTCGTGGCGCCCGGCGAATCCGGCAATTTCATCATCGAGCAGACCAACAAGGCCGGGAAACCCAAGATTGTCGCTTTCGACAAACACTCCGGAGATTTGCTGGGAACCTTCAAGGGCAATACATTAGTCAACGACAACGACGAACCGGTCCTGGAAGTCAAACCGCTCACCAAGCTGGAAATAAGCTTTTTTTTCACACTCGGTGATATCTATCCGGAAGATTCCATGGCGGTCAATATGCGCGAACGCGAAATTGCGGCCTTCTTTTACCGGCTTCCCCGGGATAACCGTAAACGCCCGGGAATTCTGGGCAAGCTTAATCAGTGGCTCACACGCAGCTCGGACGACCCGCAGGACGTCATGGAAATGCACGTCTTTTCAGACAGAACCTGCGACTTGCGCATGTTCTGTGCGATGGCGGTCATTCTTCACAGTCGGGACGGGCTGCATCTGGTCGAATAATTCCCATCAAACCCCTCAGATTTTCGATGCCGGCTTCGTCGGCATCGCCCCCCCGATCCAGGATCTGCACTAGAAATCACCGAGCGCAGGCACTTTTCGTACAGAGCCTGACGATTTTCCGAATTTAATCACTGGCAGATCGCAGCGGCATCCTGACTAGCCGCCGCGCCGCTTAACTTTACTTCCGCTGAAACCGTACCAGACGATAAACAGGTAGCACAGGATCGGCAATGCAAACGCCAGTTGCAGTCCGATCTGGTCGGCCATAAAACCTTGCAGCAACGGGATGATCGCCCCACCCACTATCGCCAGACACAGAATGCCCGAACCCTGACTCGTATGCGGCCCCAACCCTCGAAGTGCCAGGCTGAAGATGGTCGGAAACATGATGGAATTAAAGAATCCCACAGCGAGAATCGACCACATGGCAAGACTGCCTTTGGTGGTCATGGCGACCGCCACCAGTAATGCGGCAATAATCGCATTGACTGCAAGGACTATCGGGGCGTCAATTTTCTGCATCACCGCCGCGCCCACGAACCTGCCCACCATGGCTGCCCCCCAATACCAGGTGATATACCCCGCTGCGGTGGCCTCCTCCATTCCGGCGATATCCGGCTCGCCGAGGAAATTCACCAGAAAGCTGCCGATGGCAACTTCGGCACCGACATACACAAAAATCCCGACGGCGCCCCAGGTCAGATGGGGAAATGCCCAGGCGGAAACGCCTTTACCGGAGTCTGATGCCGCTAGCTCCTCGTCCACCAGACGGGGCAAACGCAAGAAACTGAACACCACGGCCAGCAGCAGAAGCGCACCGGCGAGCAACAGGTAGGGACCCTGCACTGCCTGCGCCTCATGCGCCTTGAGTTCAGCCTCACTCATCCCCGCCGTTATGCCGGATAAAATCAGCACCGCGCCGAATAGCGGCGCAACCGTGGTTCCCAGGGAATTGAATGCCTGGGTCAAGGTCAGGCGGCTGGCAGCCGTTTCGGGTCTGCCCAGGCGGGTGACGTAAGGATTGGCGGAAACCTGCAAAATCGTAATGCCGGAGGCCAGCACGAACAGCGCCGCGAGAAATACTTCATAAACCCGCCAGGATGCGGCCGGATAAAACAGCAGACAGCCCAGACTGGCAATGACCAGCCCCACGACAATTCCGGTTTTGTATCCCACGCGTTTGACCAACGCTCCGGCCGGCACCGACACCAGAAAATATGCGCCGAAAAAGCAGAACTGGATAAGCGCCGCTTTGGCGTAGCTCAGTTCGAACACGTTTTTCAGGTGTGGAATGAGGATGTCGTTGAGACAAGTGATAAACCCCCACATGAAAAACAGGGTGGTGAGGGAGACTAGTGCGAAATTGTGATTCTGCTGCTCAAAATTCTGAGCAGCGTGCGCCGATGTTAAAGGGCTTGGTGTGGCCATAAGATTCCCGGAATTCCAGGGACCTCTGATTAATTACGGGCAGCGTCTGGCAGCGTCCAAAACGTCCCGTCCGCCCACCGCCTTGTGGAAGGGTCGCCCTTCAAACGAAGAGATTCTGGCGGATCAGACCAAACCGAGGGAACAAGCCGTGCTTAACGAAACTAATCAGAGGTCCCTTTATTTTTATTATCGACGACGGGGCACCGTGATGGTCGCTGCCGTCAGATCCTGTTTGCCGTGACTGGATAGATAACGTGTGACACAAGAAATAGCGGCAACAAGATACACGCGTGGGAAAAAGAGTGCAATGTATTCGCCGAATGCACTTTGCGGTCGCGACTGGCCGCCACCGCGACGTTCAGGCCAGTGCCGCATCTGCAGCAGAGCTGACGGATTTCCGCGATTCGGCCAGCGACGCCAGAACCGCGTCCAGCGTGGTTTCCAGCAGAGCGCGCATGGCCTTGCTGCCCTGGGCGGATTGACCAGAATGAATGCATTCGTACACGACCCGGTAGTCAACGCTGGATACGCCGGGAACTGCTTTAATCTGGCTACGGCAGGCGACGCTCAGGCGCGCGGCGGCACGGATGAATTCGCAGAACTGGCCATAAAACCGGTTGTTGCTTGCCAGGAGTAAAGCCGTGTGAAAACTCACTTCCGCTTCCAGAGGATCGTGCTCCCCTTTCTCCGCCAGCTCGATCAATTCCACCGCCAGTCCGATGTTTTCCAGCTGCTCAAGATCTGCAGAAGCGCACGCGAGCCCCACCGCCTCCGGCTCGATGGCCATACGCAACTGGGTGAATTCTTTGAGCAGGCGCAAGGATGGCCGTACAGTTGCCGTCCAGTTGAGCACATCGGTATCGAACATATTCCAGGACGCCACCGGCTGCACCCGGATACCTTTGCGCGGTCGCGACGAAATCAGCCCTTTGGCCGTCAGCATTTTCACGGCTTCGCGTGTCACACTGCGGCTGATCTGAAAACGCTCAGAGAGCTCCGCCTCAGTGGGGAAATCGGCGTCCATCTTGTACTGGCCCTGCACAATGGCCTTGCCCAGTTCGTGAGTGAGCTGATGAGTCAGATTGCGTGAACTGTCTAGCACGTCTATTCCCATGATGATTTCTCGATTGGACCTGCCCGGCTGAGCATTCCATTGTTGTCGTGTGGTCCAGACCTTCTACATCCGGGTATGCGACCGCGTTAGTTCGAATTTCAAATTCCCGGGCGCCTACCGACCAGCTGAACTTTCCCGTGGACTTCGTGCTGCCTGCAGTCACAGCTCCTGACGGCGAATGTTCGCCGCCGACATCAAATGCGCCGCGCCAAGTATAAATATGACAACTGTCTGAGGGTAACGAATAGGCCCGATCCAACTGTTAACCACCCCGCACTTTCGCCTCCTGTTCATCATTTATTAATGATTGATCACAATCCGGTTTGCTTTCGTGGCGGCAAGGCGCACTGATCCGGTCGAGGCGCGCCAAATTCAAGGCGAAAAAAAAGCCGGTTGAACCGGCTTTTCCATCCTGACGACGCTTAGCGTTCGGACTTGATTTTGTTCACCAGAAAATCGACGACTTTCAGCATTTCCTTTTGTGATCCCGCTTTCGAGGCGGATACATGATAGTAGCCGCCGACGACCATTTCCGGAGTGCCGGTGATCTTGTAGGTCCGCTGCCGGGCATCGGCCTGTTCGACCTGGGCGTTAACACCGAACGAATCCATGGTTTTCACAAAGGCTTGCCCGTCGAGACCCTGGGCACTCACCACGCTGGCAATTTCCGCCTTGTCGAGCAACATTTTGTTGTTTTTGTGCATTGCTTCAAAAAACGGCCCATGCAGTTTTTCCAATGCTCCGACGGCTTTGGCAGTGTAATAGAGACGCGCGTGGGTCCACATGGCATCCGCCGGATTGGCGCGCTGGCGCCACATCGCCGGAGATCGCACGAGGTTCACGTCGCTACCCAGCGTCGATTCCCACTTTACCAGCATCGGCTCGAAGGTATAACAGTGTCCGCAGCCATACCAGAAGAGCTCGGTCACCTCGATTTTTCCGGTTTTGGCCGGTTTTGGTTGGCCGGCAATGACTGTGTATTGCTTGCCTTCCTGATAAGCGGCTTTTTCCGGGGCGGCCGCTGCGGTGGCAAACAGTGGCAGGGCCAGTCCCAGGATTACGGCGAGAAATCGCATAATAACTCCTTACGAGTGTTCAGTTTACGGGTGTTCAGAAAGATCGGCTGTTCCGGCCGTTGTCCATACGCTCACCAGGTTCCTGTGGAGCGCATCTTCAACCTGCCGGCAACCAGATCGCGGTTGCGTGACAGGCTGTTAGATAGGCACTCAGGGTGCAGGTTCCCCGCTGTATGCAATCTGAATACGCAGTTTGTGGATCAGTTGAGTCCGGCAATGTAATTCGCCAGAGCCACAATTTCTGCATCGGTCATGTTCTTGGCAATGGTTCTCATCACGCCTTCGGCATCATTTGTGCGGTTGCCTGCGCGGAAGTCTCGCAACTGCTTTTCGATGTATTGCGCATGCTGGCCGCCAAGACGCGGGAATCCGGCCGGGTCGTTGCCGAGCCCACGCGGCGAATGACAACCGGTACAGGCCGGCAGTGAGGTTTCACTGGTACCGGCGCGATACACATTCTCGCCGAGCTTCATACCATCCACTTTTTCGCCGCTGTTGACCTGGACTTCCAGCGGCTGCGCGCCGCTGAGCTGCATGGCCTTCTCGTCATAGAATGCGGCCAGGTCGGCCATGTCCTGATCGCTCAGGCCTTCGAGGATTCCGGTCATTTCCGGCACAACGCGAACATTTTGCTTGATGTCGATCAGCTGTTTGAGCATGTAAGACTCGCCCGTCCCCGCCAGTTTCGGAAAATTCGGAACAACACTGTTGCCGTCCTCACCGTGACAGGCCGCACAGACGGCCGCCAGCGTTTCGCCGCGTGTCGCATCGCCTTGCGCCAGCGCCAGGGGTGCCATCAGGGTGACTCCGCAGATAAATGCGAATTTAAAAACACTGTTGCTCATGAGTGCTCCGCAATGCTTGAAATAAGTGGATTTTGAATCGACAACCCGTCGCACGGGTCTGGCTCCGCATTGATCATTGGCCAGAATTTTTGTGGGCTGGCATTATATACACCTTGTTCCGAGATCTCATCCTTTCCTTTGCGATTGCCGAGTGTCATCAATGTCTCAAGTTATCCGGTTCGACCAGGCTGCGTTTATCACCAGCGCGCCCAACCTGCAGCAGTGTCCACCGGAAGAAGGCGCCGAAGTCGCCTTTGCCGGCCGTTCCAACGCCGGCAAATCCAGCGCCATCAACAAACTGACCGGCAACGGCAAACTGGCCCGTACCAGCAAGACGCCGGGCCGCACCCAGTTGCTCAACTTTTTTTCCCTCGGGGATGAACGGGTGCGCCTGGTGGATTTGCCGGGCTACGGGTATGCGAAAGTGCCTCTGGCCGTGAAGCAGCAATGGCAATTGCATCTGTCCGAATATCTCCAGCACCGCACCACCCTGCGCGGCATTGTGCTGTTGATGGACGTCCGCCACCCGTTGCAGGAGTTCGACCGCTTCATGCTCGAATGGTCGCAAAAGAGCCAGTTGCCCACCCATATCCTGCTGACCAAAAGCGACAAGCTCAAACGCGGCCCCGCCAAGACCGCCTTGTTGCAAACCCGGAAATATGTTGCGGATCTCGACAATAGCGAGGCCATCTCCTGCCAGCTCTTTTCCTCAGTCACCGGTGAAGGGACGGACATCCTCGAAGAAACCCTGACGCGCTGGCTGAGCGCCGCCCCGGACTCTGCCGACGAGGCACCGGCGGAGTCCTGCGATTGAAGCTCAGAAAAGAATATTTTTTTCGTCCGGAATGCTCTACTCTCTGCTAACAATTTATCAGCCATTCATTACTGATAGTTTTTTATGACGCTCACCGAACTGCGCTACATCGTCACTCTCGCTCAGGAGCAGCATTTCGGCCACGCGGCCGAACGCTGCCATGTCTCTCAACCCACTTTGAGCATCGCAGTGAAAAAGCTTGAAGAAGAGCTCGAAGTGGCGTTGTTCGAGCGCTCAAAAACGCGGGTGTACCCGACACCTTTGGGAGAGCAGATCATCCATCAGGCCCAGCGGGTGCTCGAAGAAGCGGCCACCATCAAAGACATTGCCAACGCCGGCAAGGACCAGTTATCCAACCCTTTGCATGTGGGCGCCATATTTACGGTAGGCCCCTATCTGCTGCCCTACGTCATCCCCCATTTGCAGAAGCTCGCGCCGAGCATGTCGCTGTACCTTGAAGAAAGCTTCACCGCGACGCTGCGCAAGCGGATCCGCCAGGGCGAGCTGGATGCGATCATCGTCTCCCTGCCCTTCACCGAAGCCGATGTGGTCACTCAGGCACTGTACGAAGAGGAATTTGTGGTCGTCACGGGCAAGAATCATCCCCTTGCCGGCACGGCAACCGTCGACCCGGAGGACCTTCCCGCGCACAACCTGCTGTTGCTCGGTGATGGTCACTGTTTCCGGGATCAGGTACTTGAATGCTTCCCCTGTCTGAAGCCATCGGTTGACGACCCCGGTGGCCGGGTGCGGACCGCGCGCGAAGGTAGCACGCTGGAAACTCTCAAGCACATGGTGGCCTCGGGCCTCGGGATCACGATATTGCCGGAATCCGCCGCGCGCGCCTCCCATTTCCTCGACAGCGCGCTGGTCGTCAAACGCTTCAAGGACGTCAAGCCCACGCGCACGGTCGCGCTGGCCTGGCGCGCCAGCTTTCCGCGGCACAAAGCCATTGATGCCCTGCGCAAGGCGATTGATTCAAGCCGCAAATAACATGAACGGCACCGCCCACCCGCCTCTGGACCGTTGCCTTGTCACCCAACTCAAAGGGGTTGGCGACAGTCTGGGGACGGTGCTGGCCCGTCTCGGCATCCATACGGTGCAGGATATTCTCTTCCACCTCCCCTGCCGCTATCTGGATCGAACCCGCAATCTGCCCATCGGGCAACTGACCCTCGGGACCTACGCCGCGCTTCAGGGAGAAATCCAGCGCTGCGATCTGGTTCAGGGCCGGCGGCGCAGCCTGCTGGTCGTGCTGCAAGACGCCACTGGCCGGGTGGGCCTGCGCTATTTTCATTTCACCGCGGCCCAGCGGCAGCAATTCTTGCCGGGGGTGCGCCTGCGCTGTTTCGGGGAAGCGCGTCTGGGGGCATCGGGGCTGGAACTCTATCACCCGGAATACGAAATTCTCCACGCAGGCAGCAGTTCGACACAGGTTGAGCATCTCACGCCGGTTTATCCACTCACCGAAGGGCTCTCCCAGCTGCGGCTGCGCAAGCTGGCCCTGCAGGCGGTTGCGCAACTGCACGCCAACCCGCCTCCGGAACTGCTACCGGTGGAGATTAACCGCCAGTTCGGCGGTCACAGCCTGAGCGACGCACTCCGGCTGGTCCATTTTCCGCCGCCTTCGGCCAATCTCGACGAATTGATCGAAGGCCGCCATCCGTGTCAGCTGCGGCTGGTCTTCGAAGAACTGCTCGCCCACCATCTGGCCCTGCAGTTTTACCGACGCTCGGCGCAGCGAGAAACCGCACCGCGATTGCGCCCGTCCGCCAGTACGGTGGACCGGTTTTACGCGACCCTTCCGTTCAAACCTACTGGAGCGCAACAGCGGGTTATTGGAGAAATCCTGGAGGACCTGGCCACCGACCAGCCAATGCTGCGATTGGTCCAGGGGGATGTGGGCAGCGGTAAAACCCTAGTGGCCGCCGTGGCGGCGCTAACCGCTCTGGCAAACGGTTTTCAGGTTGTCCTGGTCGCTCCGACGGAAATTCTCGCAACCCAGCATTTCCTGAATTTCCGCGACTGGCTGGAGCCTCTCGGGTTCCGCGTGGACTGGCTGGTGGGCAAGCTGGGGGCGGCGCAAAAACGCCGGGTACACAGCGACATCCACAGCGGCACCGCCCAGGTCGTAATCGGCACCCATGCACTGTTCGAGGACACGGTGGAGTTCGCGCAACTGGGGTTGGTGATCATCGACGAACAACACCGGTTCGGCGTGCATCAACGCCTGAGCTTGCGCCAGAAGGCCTCCGCCGGCGCCCTCAAACCGCACCAGCTGGTGATGACCGCCACCCCCATTCCTCGCACGCTGGCGATGACGTACTACGCCGATCTGGATCTGTCGGTCATCGATGAACTGCCACCGGGCCGGCAGCCCGTCTCAACCCTGCTGGTGGCGCAGCAGCGACGGGAGGAAGTGGTTGAGCGGGTGCGCGCGGCCTGTGGGGAAGGTCGTCAGGTCTACTGGGTGTGCACGCTGATAGAAGATTCGGAAACACTCTCCGCCCGGGCGGCCGAAGCTACCGCTGCCGAACTGGAGGCCAAACTGCCCGGTGTGCAGGTGGGTTTAGTCCACGGACGCCTCAAAAGCGCCGACAAGGAAAGCATCATGGCGGGCTTCAAGGCCGGCGAAGTGCAATTACTGGTGGCCACAACGGTGATCGAAGTAGGTGTGGATGTCCCCAATGCCAGCCTCATGATCATCGAGAATCCGGAACGCCTCGGGCTGGCACAACTGCATCAGTTGCGGGGCCGGGTCGGGCGCGGGCGCGCCGCCAGCCATTGCGTGCTGCTGTACAGTCACCCGCTGACGCCAGTTGCCCGGGAGCGGCTGGCGGCGTTGCGTCAGTCCACCGACGGTTTTGTGATCGCGGAGGAAGACCTGCGCATCCGCGGTCCCGGCGAACTGCTGGGCACCCGCCAGACCGGCGCCCTCGCCCTGCGGCTGGCGGACATCCAGAAACACGGGCATCTGCTGCCCCTCGTCCAACAGGCGGCGGACCAGCTTGTCAGCCACCGCGCCGATGTTGCTGCTGCGTTGGTAGAGCGCTGGTTTCCCCAAGGGAAAGACTACCTGCGCGGCTGAAGCGCCATAGCGAATCGGCCAGAGGCGTCTATAGTCATAGAAGGAAAAGCTCTTCGCCCGACCTTCGGCGCAGCACTCCAGATCTCCGGTCCCGCGCCCGACTTCCGGTCAAGAGCCGCTCGGTTTCGAGCCGTGATTACCCGGTTGGCATGGCTCGAACATACCGCCACCCCATCACAGGACTTTATTCACCAGGAGGCACCCGTGCCTGTACCGGCCAGCGTTCTAGAAATTCTGGAAACCAACAACATCGCTTATCAGCTCAGAGCAAGCCAGGTCTCGCTGGCGCGGATGCGGGAGCTCCAGGTCAAGCAGGCGCACGCGGCCTGTGCCGTCAAGGCGCTGCTGCTGCATGACAGTCAGGGCCAGGTACAACTGCTGGTGCCGGCTCATCATCTGATCGATCTGGCGGCCATTCAGAACAACTTTGGACGGCAGTTGAAAGCCCTGCCGCCGGACGAGGCCGAAGGGCTCCTTAAAGAGCACAGTCTGACCAGCATCCCCGCTATTCCACAATGGCAGGGGCTGCCCACCCTGGTGGATGCGTCCTTGCTGAACTATCCGACCCTCTGGCTGGATACCGGTGACGCCGAACAGACCCTCGAAATCCAGCAGATGGATTTTCGCAGTTTCGTAAAGGCTGCCGTCGTGGGGGAACTGGCACATCTGGCTCCCTCGGTGCCCGAAACCACGTCACTGGACAAGAAGCAGATCCTGATTTCCCTGAATAACTTCACCCAGTTGCGAATCAAGCAGCGCATTGAAGATACCTTGGAGCTGCCACCGCTGCCGGAGACGGCGCAGCGGATTGTCCAGCTGCGTGCCAATCCCGATTCCGATATCAGTGACCTGACCAACATCATCGAACTGGACCCGTCTCTGGCGGCCCAGGTGGTCAGCTGGGCGTCCTCGCCCTATTACTCTGCCCCAGGAAAGATCAAGTCGGTCCACGATGCCATTGTGCGGGTGCTGGGATTTGACATGGTCATGAACCTGGCGCTTGGGCTGTCACTGAGCAAGAGTCTGCGCAGCGCGGTCCTGAGCCCCCTTGAGATCCGGCGCTACTGGCACCAGGCCGTTACCATGGCGGCGGCGGTGGAAGCGCTGGTCACCAGCATTGACCGGGAACATCGGCCCGGCTTCGGGCTGGCCTATCTCTCCGGCCTGCTGAGCAATTTCGGCTACATGATCATGGCGGAAGTGTTTCCGCCGCATTTCGCCAATCTGACCCGGCACTACGACGTTAATCCCCACATCTCGCCGGGGGCGGTTGAGCAGTATCTGCTGGGAGTATCGAGTTGCCAGATCAGCAGCTGGCTGATGGAAAACTGGTGCATGCCGGAAGAGGTGATCGTCGCCCTGCGCTTTCAGAACAACCCGGACTACAGCGGGCCTCACGCCGTTTACCCGAAACTGCTGTATATAGCGCAGCAGTTACTCAATCAGGCAAAGCTCGGCCCGTTCAATGCTCAGCCGATCCCCGATCACCTGTTCACGGAGATCAAGCTGGAGCGGCACAACGCCGAACTGACCATCAGGAACATCTACGAATCCGCCGATAGCCTGGAATCCATTGTGGAACGCATTCAGGGCTGATTGCGGATCGATGCATAGAGATCGGTTTCCCCCTGGGTCCGCGCGACATAGGCCGCACAGCAGCTGTCACTGAATACGTTGACCGCTGTCCGCATCATGTCGAGGATGCGGTCAGTGACCAGCAACATGCCAATACCTTCCAGCGGCAGGCCGATGGCGGTCAGGATCACGCTGATGGCCACGAGGCTCGCCGCCGGGATCCCCGCCACGCCGATTGATGTCGCCAGCGCCATGATCACCACCAGCAGCTGCTGGCTGAACGACAGATCCAGCCCGTAGGCCTGGGCGATGAACATCGCCGCCACACATTCGTATAGAGCCGTCCCGTCCATATTGATGGTTGCGCCCAGAGGCAGCACAAACGCGGAAGTACGGTTGGAGATCCCGGCCCGTTTTTCCACGCACTCGAGAGTGACCGGCAAAGTGGCCGATGAACTGGCGGTCGAGAACGCAGTGAGCATCGCCGGCGCCATGGCTTTGTAATGCCAGACGGGGTTGATTCGAGCCAGCACCCGCAAGGCGACGGCGAGGGTGACAAAAGTGTGGATCAACAAGGCCGCCGTGACCGTCAGAAAAAACACCAGCAACGGGTAGAACGCCTGAAATCCGGTGGCCATCACCGTTTTTGCCACCAGTGCGAAGACTCCGTAGGGCGCCAGTTTCATGATGAACATGGTCATGACCATCATCACATCGAATACGCCTCGCCAGAAGCTGTGCAACACCTCCGCATGTTTGGGATCGATGCGTGTCATGAACAGACCAAAAAGAATCGCGAAGAAGATCAACCCCAGCAGCTGCTCTTCTGCGGCAGCGGCGAACAGATTCGTGGGCACCATGCGCAGAAACACATCGGCAATATCTCCGGAATCGCGATCTTCGATCTTGGCGAGATTCTCGGACAGCAGCTCCGGCGAACTCAGATTCAGGCGCTCACCGGCGGGCATGCCATCCACAATGCCCGGCGTGGTCAGATTCACCAGCAGCAAACCGAGCAATATCGCCAGCAGTGACGAAACCAGATAAAAACCGATAGTGCGCACGCCCAGCCGGCCTAAATTCTGACCGCTGCCCAGTCCATAAACCCCGCAAATAATGGAAGCCAGAACCAGCGGCACCACGATCATCTTCAGACCATTGAGAAACAGCGTGCCGATAAAGTCGAACACCGCCCGAAAGCTGACCGGCCCCAGGCTCGCGTCTGCCTCCAGTACCAGCCCGCAGGCAACCGCCAATCCGATTGCCAGAAGTATTTGCCAATGTAACTTCATAGGAATTCCTGCTGAGTGTTATTTATTCTTATTTTTGCCGGCTTTTTATCTCGACAGAGGCCGTGTATCCTCTCGACTTCCCGATTTTTCAATTTTCCGACTTAACCACTATCCGGCGTGTCTGAAGATCATGATGCTAGAGCGCTATATTCGACTGACGCGGATCAACCGACCCATCGGCATATTTCTGGTACTCTGGCCGGCGCTCTGGAGCCTGTGGCTCGCCACCGAGGGGTGGCCGGACGTCAAGCTGATCATCATCTTTACCCTCGGCTGCATCATGATGCGCTCGGCCGGCTGTGTCATTAATGATTACGCCGACCGCGATATTGACGGGGAGGTCCAGCGCACCCGCGAGCGCCCTCTGGCCACCGGCGAGATCAAGCCGGTGCAGGCGCTGATGCTGTTTGCGGTCCTGTCTGTGCTGTCCTTCTGCCTGACCCTGCTGACCAACGCTCTGACCGTCAAGCTGGCGCTGGTGGGCGCACTGCTTGCCGTCATCTACCCCTTTTCCAAACGCTTCACCCACCTGCCTCAGGTATTCCTGGGGGCGGCTTTCGCCTGGGCGGTCCCCATGGCCTTTGCAGCGCAAGCCGGCACTGTACCGGCATCTGCATGGCTGGTCTACGTTCTGGTCGTCCTCTGGGCGGTCATCTACGACACCTTTTATGCCATGGTCGACCGGGAAGATGACCTGAAAATCGGCGTCCGCTCCACCGCCGTCCTGTTCGGCGAGCTGGACCGGATCATGACGGCGACACTGCAGGCACTGATGCTCCTCGGCCTGCTGCTGATGGGTGGCCGCTTTGATCTGGGTGCGGCTTACTACGGGTCGGTCGCCGTGGCGGGCGCTCTCTTTGCGTATCAGCAATTCCTCATCCGAACCCGCGCCAGAGACTTGTGTTTCAAGGCCTTCCTGAACAACAACTGGGTAGGGCTGGCGATTCTGTGCGGTATTGTCATCGACCGGGCGCTGTCATAAAACAGCAACATTGAGTCGATTAAATGGCGGCTGACAGCACCTTAATGCAATAGATGTGAGCACGCTTTGTGGATAAAACCATTTTGATCGTCGACGACGAAGCCCCCATTCGCGACATGTTGCGGGTCGCGCTGGAGATGTCGGAATACCGCTGCCTGGAAGCCGGTGACGCCCTGACCGCCCACAGCCTGATCATCGATCAGAAGCCGGATCTGATCCTGCTGGACTGGATGATGCCCGGCGCCAGCGGCATTGAGCTGGCGCGCCGTCTCAAGCGCGACGAAGTCACCGCCGCCATTCCGATCATCATGCTCACGGCCAAGGGCGAGGAAGACAACAAGATTCAGGGACTGGAAGTCGGCGCCGACGATTACATTACCAAGCCCTTTTCCCCCCGCGAACTGATCGCCCGCCTGCGTGCCGTATTGCGGCGCACCGAGTCCTTTGCGACGAGCGAACCGATCCAGATCGAGGGCCTGTGCCTGGACCCCGCCAGTCACCGGGTCACCATTAATGACATACCGGTGCAGATGGGGCCTACCGAATACCGCATGCTGGAATTTTTTCTCACCCACCGGGAACGCGTCTACAGCCGCAGCCAGTTGCTCGACCACGTCTGGGGCGGCAATGTCTATGTCGAAGAACGAACGGTGGACGTACATATCCGGCGCCTGCGCAAAGCGCTGACCCGGGACGGACACGACCGCTTCATCCAGACCGTACGCGGCGCCGGCTACCGCTTTTCCACCAAGACGGCGGAAAAGATCTGAGTGCCGGCAGTCCCGGCAGCACTGCCCAACTCCTGACCGGTAACCCGCCGTGTTCAACAGCAGCCTGAAATCCGAAATCTGGCGCCTGGCTTTACTGCTGGCGGGCTGCGCCCTTGCCGGTGGCCTCTCGGGACATTTCACACTCCTCATGTTGACCGGACTGACCTTCTGCGTCATTCGCCTGCTGCTGAAGATCAGTCAGCTAAGCCGCTGGACCCAGGCCACGCGGCTGTCCCGGAGCGCCCCCAAAATCCACCCCGGATGCATCTGGTCCGACGTCATCTACGACATCGAGCTGCTGCTGGCGCGCCATGAAAAGGAAAAACAACGCCTGAGCACCATGGTTAACCGGGTGCAGCAGATGACCACCGCTCTCAATGATGCGGTCATCCTGATCAACCGTCGGGGCAATATGGAATGGTGGAACCAGGCCGCCGAGCGCCTGTTCGATTTCCAGGACTCCGATGCCGGCCACAAGCTTACCAACCTCATTCGCCATCCGGATTTTATCCAGTATTTCGAGCAGCGGGACTACGATGTGCCGCTGGCGCTAACCCTGACCCGCAAGCAGTTCCATCTGGAATTTCACATCCATGTCTTCGGCGACAACGAACGCCTGGTCGTCGCTCGCGATAGTACCCGCCTCTACAAGCTGGAGCAGATGCGCAAAGACTTCGTCGCCAACGTGTCTCACGAACTGCGCACACCCCTGACGGTCATTCGCGGCTATGTGGAAACGCTGGTGGACAGCCCCGGGACGCCGCCCGGCATGAGCAAGGCCCTGGCACAGATGGAAACCCAGTGCGACCGTATGACGGTGCTGATCAACGAGTTGCTGATGCTGTCGCGGCTGGAAACCGATCAGCGGGAAAAATTTGATACGCCGGTATCCATCGCCGCCCTGGTCAATACGGTGGTTCAGGAAACGCGCCCTCTGGGAGAAAAGCGCGGTCAGCAGTTTGTGGTGGTGGGCGACCCGGACCTTGCCATTCTCGGGCACGAACAGGAGCTCCACAGTGCCCTGTCCAATCTGGTCATCAACGCCATCAATTATTCCAATGACGGCAGCCGGATTTATATCCAGTACGAAAGTAATCCCTTCGAAGCGGTCATCCAGGTGCGCGATACCGGCATCGGCATTGATCAACAGCATCTGGCCCGCCTGACCGAACGCTTCTACCGGGTCGATCCCGGCCGCTCCACGGTTTCCGGCGGTACGGGACTGGGGTTGGCCATTGTTAAACACGTATTGCTACGCCACAATGCCGAGCTGACCGTAACCAGCAAGGTGGGCCAGGGCAGTCAGTTCACCTGTCATTTCCCCTTGAATGTTGTCTGCAAAACCCCCGGCATCTCGGGATAGCCCGTCCAGTTATCCGGCTACGGCATCCAGATCGGGGATGACCTTCCCGAAGATTCCGGAGTCATTCGTGAAAACAGTGTTCATCGACTCACTGGCCGCCGTGCCGGCGGCGCAATGGGATGCCCTCTGGAACTGCGATTACCCGTTTGTCCGCCACGACTTCCTCTATGCGCTGGAACGCAGTGGTTGCACCGAGGCCGCCAGTGGCTGGCAGCCGCACCACTGCCTGGTGCGGGACGGGGAAACTCTGGTGGCGGCCATGCCGCTGTATCTCAAGATGCACTCCTACGGTGAGTATGTGTTTGACTGGAGCTGGGCCGACGCCTGGCACCAGTGCGGTCTCGATTACTATCCAAAATGGGTCAACACTATCCCCTTCACCCCCGCCACTGGCCCGCGCTGGGCGGCCGCGAGTCCGCTGGCGGAACAGCAGTTGTTCACCGATCTGGAGCAGGCTCTGGCAAGCAGCGGTCATTCTGGCCTGCATCTGCTGTTTCCCGCTCAAACGGCGAATCCGGAGTCTTCCAGGCCCTGGCTCACCCGGTACGGATGCCAGTTTCACTGGTTCAATCAGGGGTATGCGGATTTCGATGATTTTCTCGAGGGATTCGCCTCACGCAAACGCAAATCCCTTCGGCGCGAACGCCGCAAGGTTGTGGATCAGGGTATTGCGATTAAAACCCGGACGGGGATGGATTTAACGCCGGATGACTGGGCCGGGTTCTTCCGGCTTTACCAGCTGACCTACCTGAAGCGCAGTGGCCATTCGGGTTATCTGAACGAAGCGTTCTTTCAGCGGATTGGTGCCCTGCTCCCGGAGCAGGTCATGATGGTCACCGCGGAACTGGATGGCCACTGGATAGCTGCGGCCCTGTATTTTTTCGACAGCACCACCCTCTACGGACGCTACTGGGGTGCCATCGAAGAATTCGACGGACTGCACTTCGAATGCTGCTATTACGCGGGGATCGACTTTGCCATCGCGCGCGGACTGAAGCGCTTTGATCCAGGCGCCCAGGGCGAACATAAAATCCAGCGGGGTTTCACCCCGGTGCTCACCCGCTCCCAGCACCGCATCACCAGCCCGCAGCTGGCACCCGCCGTGGCGGCATTTCTGGAACAGGAAAAACCGCATATTGAAGGCTATTGCCAGGAAGCCCGGACCCTGCTGCCGTTTCGGGAAGGCGAACCTCTGGTCGCGCCCGACATTCTGTTTGTCTGACCTGCAAAACTTTATCTGAGCTGCAAACTAAAGAGGAAAGTGCAACGCCCAGCCGAATCCGAGGGTGCGGGCGTTTTCTGGATCCAGGTCGTCGAAGACCAGCTGCAATTCACCGACCGGTGTACTCAAACCCAGGTGCAAAGCTTCGGACGTTGTATCGAGCGCCGCTTTCGCGCCCCAGTTTTCGTTGAATCGATATCCGGCCGCAAGTCGATGAAAGGCGACGACTTCCATGCGATCGAATTCATAAGCGAAAAAGTAGCGACCCAAATCATATTGCGCCGTCAGGCGCTCACGCCGCCGCAGTTCCTGCTTGAAGTTGTCGAAGGATTCCATGCCGGAGAACAGCGGATAAGCCACCAGAAACCCGTCTTCCCCGAACTGTATGGTTTCCGACGTGGCGTCGGCGATGGTGTGGGGCATGTCGTCCCAGCGGATTTCGCTTTTCAGGTCATCGATCTTGCCGCGCAGTGACCAGTGCTCGTTGATCTGCCAGTCGAACCCGATGTCGATACTGTAGCCGTACCCTTTTCCCGCCTCGACATCCCGATCGAAGAGCACGTCGTCGGTGTAAAAATAATCCGCGTACAGGTCCCCCGACACCCGGCGCGCCATGCCGCCGTTGACTTCTTCTTCGTACAGGCTGACGAAGCCGCCCTCTCCCTGGGGATCTTCGCCCATGTACCCGTAAATGGCTTCGGTACCCACCAGATAGGACAGCGCCCCATAAAGCTTGAGATCGTTGCGCAGCGCCCATTCATAACCGAATTTAAGACCAGTGAGCTGGTACTGGTTGGCCCTTACGTCCACTTCATATTTCTGGTTGTGGGGTACCGGCTGACGGTTTTTGTTCAGCCAGGCAAACTCTGCCGTTTCCCGGCCGAAATCGAGGTTGTAGTCATTGCGGTGCACGAATGAAAGGCTGAAGGCGTCGATCTTCATACCGATCTCGAAGAGGTTGCGCGAGATCGCATGGGTGCCGTTATCGGGGGCGGGACCGACGAGCATATCCAGATACTTGAGGACCGGCACGGCGCCGCTGTAGCTGTAACTCTCACCGATGGTGAATATTTCGGCTTCGACGAACTCCTGCGCCTGGCCGGCAGACGATGCTGCCACCAACAGGACGCTCAATAGACGATGGCATCTCATGCGCTGATACGACTCTTCTTTATTGTTCGGTGGATTTTTGTTCGATTTAGCCGCTGCATTATCTGGCACTGCCCGGGAAATGACAAACGCAAATCGGCAGGAAAACCGCGGTGGTTCGCGACAGTCGATTGAACACCGCGCATCGACATACGTCCATCACGCCTATGCGATGGACGAGCAAAGGAGAAGCCAGGAAAGTTAAAAACCGCGAGCGAAAAAGCCGGAATGGAGAATAGAGGTAGCGACGGCCAGACGGGCCGCCGCAGACTGAACTACATCGCCTCGAAATAGCCATCGTTGAAAGTAATCTTTATCCACTGCCCCATATCCTTGACGGCGGCCATGATGGAGCCGTCATAGTCCTGCACGGCACCGGAGCGATCTTCACCGCCTGCCTGACCGAACGCCAACCGCGCTCCATCCAGGCTCACCGCATCAAGGGCATTGAAACGGGTCGCGCTGAAATCCGCCTTGAGCGAGAACGCATGCCCCGGATACCGGACTCTCATCTCGTCGATGGCATTGCGCTCATGGGTGCGACGCGATACGGAAATTGCCATGTTCACCGGGTCGACAACGCCTTTCAGACTGGCCTTGTAAACTGCAGTGGCGTTAACCCCCAGAAACAGATGTTCGGTTTCGCCGTCCATCCGCGACTCGTCGGAGATTTCCTGACAGTTTTCCGGGGCGTCAATCTGGCACTGTGTTGCGGTGATGCTGACGTACTCGGCGTTGCCGGGGTATGGATATTCATCCTTGCGGATATTGATGGATGCCTGGAAGTCTTCGCCAGAAGGCGCGTTGATGCGGCCGGCAAACCCGAACCTGTCGCCCGAGGCGAGGCGGTTGAACTTGATCCGGGTTTCTTCGGCTTTGCCAAAGGTGCCATCACGGGCGGGCGTTTTCATGGTGTTAGCGACATAGGTAATATCACCGTCTGCTACGTCGGCAATGAGTACGGCCGATACTTCATAGGCACCGCCGGAAGCCGTCTTTATCAGGCTGATGGGCAAGCGCAATTCGAAATTGATCAGCTCCAGATCCAGATCCTTGCCTTCGGATTGTTCGCTCTTGTGCTCACCCATGGCCACATTGAGCTTTTGTACTCTGATGTCCTGCTTGTCGCTTTCAAATCGCAAGGTCGTTGAACCGGACCGCAGTTGACCGGTCAGGACAACGGACGCATTGCGCACGGCATAGGATTTTACGCCGGGGATACCACCAATACCGCCAATCGTGACGTTCGCCGTCATATTTGCCCGGACCGGGGCGCAGACGCCTTCACCGGTGCAACCGTCAATGGCCTGATCGATCAACCGGATGTTCTTGACCTTGTCCATTTCCGAATAACTCAGGCGAATGCCATCGATTTCATCCGGTATGGTGTCTTCGAGATACGTGGCGCCCAGCAATTCCATCATCGCTGGCAGGGCTTTTTCCACCACATCGAGGATCTGCTTCGTTTCGTCGCTGGTGAAGAGTTCAGCCGCATCGATTTCAACACCGAAAGCCGCCAGCGCTTCGGAAGCATCACCGCCGACAAAATTGGACAGGTCATTGAAGGAGGAAAGCTTTTTCATGTTGAGGGATGCTGCAATCTGGCGGATATCCTGCACAAACCCTTTGGCCCGCTGCAGCGCTGGCAAATCGTTGGACGCGCTGGGCGTGCCCGTATGAAGTTCCGTGGTACCGGTGTTATGAAGTAGCGCCTGGGTTGCCTGCAATTCGGTGAGCAATCCGGAAAGCTGAACCAGTCTTGTCTGGTGGGCCCCTATCAGTTTTACCAGTTCGTCGTAAACCAGCGCGAGGGAAATTTCGCTGTCCATCGCGCCGGCATCCGCCACACCGGAGTAGACATACTGGGATTTGAACGCCTCTACCAGAGCACTGCGATCGTAACCGGGCAGTTGCTGCTTCATGGCCGCCACTATGGCATGACCCATGGCGGAATAGCGCACCGCCGCCGCGTCGGCGGATTTGAGTTCGGCCGACGAAGCGACATCAACCACAGGGAATTCGGCCAGGGCGCCGATGATTCCGAAGCGACTGGCGACCGTGGTGTTGGCATCGGTGATCTTGATCAGGGTGGCCGTGGCATCGTCGCCGGACGCATAGGTGGATTGCGCCATCTCTGCTGCGAGTTCTGACAACAGCGTCAGGTTATAGTGGCGATCTATCCGCGCCTGGGGCACCGCCACAGAAAGCACGCTGCTTTCCACGGCAACCATTTCACTGCCGAAGGGCAGCTGATCGCCGCAACCATCCACTACGGCACAACGCTGCCGGGTTTCACCCGCAATAATTTCCGCCCGGACAATCACCGGGGAATCGTACAGGCTCCCGCTCAGGGAAAAGGAATACTCGCCCGCGGCATCGGTCGTGGCCGTGGCCAGAGGGGATTCAAAATCGGGCAGACCGTTCGCAAAGGGATAGATTTTGACCACAGCGCCACTGGCCGTGGACTCACCGACGCGCCCGGTTATCAGAAGATTTTCGTAAGGGTCAGGTTTGCCGGAAGAACTGGTAGAGCGATCTATGATGCCATAGCTGACTGCCCCGCCCTGATCGTAGGAGGAGTCTTTACAGCCGCCGAGAATCACAGTAAAGCTCAGGAGCGCCGCACACAGGTGAGTTCGAGTCACATCAGAACCTCTCGTGGAGCAGGTTTATTGTTATCGCAGTAGTAAAGCGAACAGAATTCAGCTTCCACTATCAAGACTTATGCGGGGCTAGTGTAGCCGGTTTCGGCGGGGAAATGTACAGACTGGGTCGCAATTATCTGACTTGAGTCAGATCAATAAAAAAGGGGCCAAAGGCCCCTTTATGTGACTATCGCAGCACCTTAGTCGACGGTTGCAGCGACGGTGATGTTGGGATTACCCACGTTGATGGTCGTGGTGCCGGAAACGGTAATCTCTTCAACCGACCCGCTAATCAGGCCGGAGACAGTGACACCATTACTGGTGCTCTCGGCAGTCACGTGGATACTGGAAATTCCCAGCGGATAGCTCTGACCGATTGCCAGCGGACTGGGCTGATAATCCACCGGACCCAGGGAGGCTGATCCCGATACAGACAGGTTCGCGCCAGAATTACTGGCAGTAAATGACTGGAGGTTGATGTCCACCGTATCGACATACATATTGTCGCCCGTCTGGCCCATTCCGCCCAGAATAACGGTCATCTGACCTGAAATGGTCACACCGCCCGAATTACTGCTGACCGAGACAGCCAGGTTTGGGGCTGCCGGAGTGCCGGTGCGGGTAATAGTGACGGGCCCGAAAGTGGTGGTACCGTTGTTGCCAGTAATGACGTCTTCGATGCCGGGACCTACGCTGTTGAACGCCGCTGCAACACTCTTCAGCAGGTTCGTCATCGCAGCCTGATCGTATGCGGATGCATTGACCTCATCAGCCACCGTGTTGTACTGCGCTTGGCCAACTTCCGCCAGCACCTGATTGGCAATCTGCTGCCAGCCACCGGCCAGGGTAACACTGGAGTCCAGGGTCACCGCGTGGTCATAAGCGTCACCGCTGGAGCTGGACGAGCTGCTTGAGCTTGAAGACGATGTACTGCTTGAAGAGCTGGTAGACGATGTACTGCTGGTTGAGCCGGAAGAACTTGAGCTGCTGCCCGGCTCTTCCCCATCGGAATACACGCTGACGCCAACCGTAATATCGGGATTCTGTACAGAAATGGTTGTAGTCCCCGATACGGTTATGCCCTGCGCCGATCCACGAATATCGCCCTGAATCGTTACGTCATTGCTTTCCGCGACCAGGTCCAGCTGGATGTTGCTGACATTCAACGGATAATCTTGACCAACTGCCAGCGGGGATGCCTGATAATCTACCGGACCCACTGCTGCCGAGCCGGTCAGCGTGGCGTTTACGCCATTGTTGCTAACATTGAAAGATTGAATGTTTGCGATCACCGTCTCGACATACAAATTATTGCCACTTCGACCAAACCCGGCGAGGGTCACAGTGAAATTACCGGTGATTCTTGTGCCATCAACGGTGCTATCCACAACAACCGCCAATGTTGGCGCAGAAGGTATACCACTACGGGTAATGCTGACCCCACCAAACGTTCGAGTACCATTAGACCCGGTAATGATACTTTCAATTTCCGGAGCGACAGGCGCAAAGATTGACTTTAGGCTATTCAGTGCGCTGTTCACTGCGCTTTGATTGAAATCAGAGCCATTCACCTCGGCAACAAACTGGTTGTATTGGGCTTCGCCAACTTCCGCGAGCAGAGCTTGAGCAATTTCGGCCCATGTGCCCGAGAGAACCACCGCGGAGCTCAGACCAACCGTATACTCAGCGCCACCGCTGGAGCTGCTGGTAGACCCGCTGGAGCTGGAAGTGCTGCTGGTTGACGATGTGCTGCCGGAAGAGCCGGAAGAGCTGGATGAACTGGTTGAGCTGGATGAACTGGTTGAGCTGGATGAACTGCTGGAGCTGGTGCTGGAGCTGCTGGAGCCAATGCCGTCACCTGACAGATTAACGCTGATGTCGATGCTCGGATCTTCAACGGATATGGTGGTTGAGCCGGAAACTTCGATGCCATAGGCCGTTCCGCGGACAGAACCGTCTATCGCGACACCGTTGCTGATCGCTTCCAGGTTCAACTGAAGGCTGCTGATATCCAGCGGATATTCCTGCCCGATCATTAACGGAGACGCCTGGTAATCGATCGGACCCAGGGCAACCGAACCTG
>CAZJKJ010000056.1:0-22745 GCA_964546435.1 uncultured Cellvibrionaceae bacterium | reverse complement strand
ACCGGATCGGTCAGGGCATCGAGTTCGACTACTGCTGTGTACACGCGGCGCTGGCCGCTCGGGAAGACGGTTACGAAACCATCATGGTCAACTGTAACCCCGAGACAGTCTCCACCGACTACGACACCTCCGACCGGCTCTATTTCGAGCCCGTCACCCTCGAAGACGTGCTGGAAATCGTGCAGCTGGAAAAGCCCAGGGGCGTGATTGTCCAGTTCGGCGGCCAGACGCCCCTCAAGCTTTCCCGTGCGCTGGAAGCCGAAGGTGTGCCCATCATCGGAACCAGTCCGGAAGCCATCGACCGGGCCGAAGACCGGGAGCGGTTTCAGCAGATGATTGAACGGCTCGGTCTGCGCCAGCCGCGCAATGCCATTGTCCGCTCCCTCGAAGAAGCGGTACGCGCTGCGGAAGATGTGAAATATCCGCTGGTGGTAAGACCCTCCTATGTTCTCGGCGGCCGCGCGATGGAAATCGTGTACAACGAAAAGGAACTGCGCACTTATATGCGCGAAGCAGTGCAGGCGTCGGAAGACGCACCGGTCCTGCTCGATCACTTCCTTAATAACGCCATCGAAGTGGATATCGACGCGGTATCCGACGGGCAGAAAGTCGTGATTGGCGGCATCATGCAGCACATCGAACAGTGCGGCGTGCACTCCGGCGATTCGGCCTGTTCCCTGCCGCCTTATTCGCTGCCGGAAGCGGTTCAGGACGAAATGCGCGAGCAGGTCCGCAAAATGGCGCTGGAACTGGGCGTTATCGGGCTGATGAACTGTCAGCTGGCCTGGCAGGACAACGAGATTTACATCATTGAAGTCAACCCGCGGGCATCGCGAACGGTGCCGTTCGTATCTAAATGTATCGGCGTTTCCCTGGCGAAGATCGCGGCCCGTTGCCAGACCGGCAAGACCCTGGCCGAGCAGGGGTTCACCAGTGAAATCATTCCGCGCTACTTCTGTGTGAAGGAATCGGTGTTTCCGTTCAACAAGTTTCCGTCAGTGGATCCGATCCTCGGGCCCGAGATGAAATCCACCGGGGAAGTCATGGGTATCGGCGACACCTTCGGCGAAGCCTTTGCCAAAGCCCAGGCCGGCAGTGGTTCGGTATTGCCGGAGCGGGGCACGGCGTTTATCAGCGTCCGCGATTTTGACAAGGACGGCGCCGTGGCAGTCGCCCGGGAACTGGTGAGTCTGGGCTTCGATCTGGTGGCAACCCGCGGCACGGCCGCGCGTTTCGAGGCGGCGGGTTTAAGCGTCCAGGTTGTTAACAAAGTCGTGGAAGGCCGCCCCCATGTGGTCGACATGATCAAGAACAAGCAGATAGATCTGGTAATCAATACCACCGAAGGCAAACAGGCCATTCGGGATTCGGCGTCTATCCGTCGCAGCGCGGAGAATCATCGCGTGTACTACACCACCACATTGGCGGCAGCGAATGCCCTGTGCATGGCGATTCGGTTCGGTCGCAAGCAACAGGTGCGTCGCCTCCAGGATTTGCACGAGGGTATTTCAATATGACACTGAGTAAAACTCCAATGACCGTGCAAGGTGCCGAGAGCCTGCGGGCCGAGCTGGAGCAGCTGAAAAAGGTGGATCGGCCGCGCATCATCAAGGCGATTGCCGAAGCGCGTGAACATGGTGATCTGAAGGAAAATGCCGAGTACCATGCGGCCCGGGAGCAGCAGAGTTTTTGCGAAGGGCGTATTCAGGAGATTGAAAGCAAGCTGTCGACGTCCCAGGTTATCGACGTAAAAAGCATTCCGGAATCCGGACGGGTCATCTTTGGTGCCACGGTTGACCTCATTAACGTGGAAACCGATGTCGAAGTGCGTTACCAGATCGTCGGCGAAGACGAAGCCGACATCAAGAACAACAAGATATCCGTCAGCTCGCCCATCGCCCGTGCGCTGGTTGGCAAGGAAGTGGGCGAAGTCGTGGTGGTCCGGGCCCCCAGTGGCGACATTGAATACGAAATCGACGCGGTCAGGCATATCTGAAGCAGGAGAGGGCGGCCAGCCGGTGCTGCCTTCGACCCCACACGCGCTGGAGATCCGGATGGAAAACCCTGCAACCCAACGCATGTATGTCGTGTCAATGGGAAAGTTTACGCTTCTGTACTTCTGTACGGCCGGGATGTATCTGCTCTACTGGTTTTATCTCGGATGGCTCGCGGTAGAGAAACACAAAGGCCGCAAACTCTTCCCCGTCGGGCGCGCACTTTTCTCGGTTTTCTTTGTTCACGAGTTCTTCGGTTTTGTCCGCGAACGCCAACTCGCAGCGGGGGATGAATATCCCTGGCAGCCCGCGAAACTCGCCTGGCTTTTTATCGGCGTCAATTTTTTTTATGTCGCCGTCTATCTCATGGCCGGCACAGCGCAGCCCCACTGGCTGCTGTCATTACTGACGTTTCTGATGGTGCAGCTGGTGCAGTTTTACGTGTTCTACAAAGTCCAGCTGGTGATCAACCGTATCGAGGGAGACCCGTTCGGGGGAGCCAACCGTACCATCACTTTGCAAAACCAGTTATGGATGATTTTCGGCGCGATATTCTGGGTGAATGTCATCCAGACGACCTGGCTTCAGGCGACAGGTCAACTGACGCCGGCACCGGTACAGACACCGGTCAAAACCCAGCCGGGTGCTACTAACCGGATTTAGCGGACCCGGTAGCCGAACAAGGAATTCTATGCGCTTGTTTCAATGTCGACGAGGCATCCGGCTGCTGGCCGGGGCCATGCTTGCAAGTTCAGCGGTCCAGGCGGATGCGCCGGTTAATCTTTCTCTCAACCAGATCGGCTTTATTCCGTCCGCACCGAAAATGGCGGTGGTGTCTGCCAGCGCCGGGGCGGAATTCTGGCTGGTGGAGGTCGAGTCGGGAACGGAAGTGTTGCGCGGGCCTTTGACCCCTGCGCAGACCTGGGAAGTGTCCGGTGACGCGGTGCGGGTTGCGGATTTTTCCGGGTTCAGCAAGCCCGGGCGTTACCAGCTGCGGGTGGCCGGCGGTGATTCCACCGCGTTCCCCATTGGCGGGGGCGTCTATGACCCGCTGCTGCAGGCATCCATCAAAGCCTTTTATTTCAACCGGGCCGGCGCTGCCCTGGAAGAGCGCCACGCCGGGCCGTTCCACCGGCCGGCCGGGCACCCGGACACCATTGTCTATATTCATCCCGATGCCGCCTCGGCGCAGCGACCGGCCCACACGGTCGTGAGTTCGCCCAAGGGCTGGTACGACGCCGGCGATTACAACAAATACGTCATCAATTCCGCCATCACGCTCTACACCCTCGGCAAGACCCTGCAGGAGCACGCGGCACATTTCGCCACCATGGATCTGAATATTCCCGAGTCGGAAAATACCCTGCCCGACCTGCTCGACGAAATTCTCTGGAATCTGGACTGGTTCGAAACCATGCAGGATCCCTTCGACGGCGGGGTTTATCACAAGCTCAGCACGCAACGCTTCACCGATGCGCGCATGCCCCACGAGGTGTACCAGCCGCGTTACATGATGCCGAAGAGTACGGCAGCGGCGCTGGATTACGCCGCCGTCATGGCGTTCTCCAGCCGCCTTGTCAAACCCTATGAACAGCAACTCCCCGGACGTGCCACGCAGTATCTCCAGCAGGCCGAGAAGGCGTGGCAGTGGGCACAGCGCCACAAGCGGCAACCCTACGTGCAGCCCAAGGGCGTCAACACCGGTCTCTATGCCCAGATCACCGACGATTTTGCCGACGAACGCCTGTGGGCGGCTACCGAGCTGTTTCTGGCGTCCGGGCGCCGTGCATATTTGAAAGCTATCGATTTGCCTGCCAGGGTTGACGAACCGGACTGGGGCGAGGTCACCGCTCTGGCCCTGTATTCACTGGCCGAACGCAAAGGGGCAGCGGTTGGCAAACAACCGGTCAAATTGCAGCGAGCGGCGCAGCAACTACTTCTGAATGCCGCCGATGTTATGGTGCAACAGTACCGGCAGTCGGCCTACCGGGTGCCCATGGTGCAGGACGATTTTGTCTGGGGCAGCAATGCCGTCGCCATGAACAAGGCCATGCTGCTGCTCCACGCGAACCGAATCCGGCCGGATGGCGGCTATGCGGTCGCGGCGCAGGCGCTGCTCGACTATGTGCTGGGCCGCAATCCCACCGGCTACAGTTATGTTACCGGTGCCGGCGTGCGCACGCCCGGGCATCCCCATCACCGGGTGTCCGAAGCGGACTCGGTAGCGGCGCCGGTTCCCGGATTTCTGGTGGGCGGACCGCATTCGGGCTGGCAGGACGAGTGCGAGTACCCGTCCCGGCAACCGGCGGTGTCCTGGCTGGATAGCTGGTGCAGTTTTTCCACCAATGAAGTCGCGATCAACTGGAACGCGCCGTTGGTCTACACCCTCGCCGCCTTGCGTGCTTATCCGGATTCTGCGAACTCCCGTACAAGCCGCTGATCTTTTGCTACCCCTGTTGCTGAGCGGGTGATAAAATCGCCCGCGTTCGCAGGACCTCATCCTTATTGAAGCCTGACCAGGGCGGTCGCGCGAACGCGGACAGACGTACTGCCTGACTCAGCCCCCCGCATTTCTGACAGACAGATTCAGCCCCGCTGCTGCACCGGACGACCCGCCTCGCCTGCCTGCCGCAGTGCCCAACACCAACGCAAGATAAACGACAGTTCCCCGGATTTGTGCGGCTGCACTCGCAGTCTCCCCGCAAGACTCCGTTTCCGGGACACTTCGATCGCATAATCTATAGGGTTCACAATGGCTAAAGTTCTGGTGTACGAGTTAAATGAGGTTTCCTGGAAAGTCGTCGACCGCTATCTGGCGAGCCGACCCGACTCCTTCCTCGGGCGATTTTTGCAGGACGCCACCCAGTTGACAACGCACACGACGGACTCGGGAGAATTGCATCCCTGGAGCACCTGGCCCACCATGCATCGCGGCGTCAACAACGATGCCCACGGAATCCGTTTTATCAATCAGGATCGCAGTTGCGGGGAAGCTTACCCGCCCCTGTGGCGGCTGCTGGTGGAAAGGGGAGTGCACACGGGCATTTGCGGCTGTCTTCAGAGCTACCCGCCAATCCAGCACGCCAACATGGATTTTCACATCCCGGATACCTTTGCACCGGCAGCAGACAGCCTGCCGGCGAAATATGAGGTATTCCAGCAGCTCAACCTCAAGCTGACCGGCGAAAACAAGGCAGTCGCGAGCCGTATTTCAGCCGCCGATGCCCTGACGGGCTTGCGGATGTTTGGGGCGGGGGTGAGCTTGAAGACCGGCGGCCGGCTGCTCCGGCACCTGTTCAAGGAGCGCCTGGCGCCCCTCAACAAATCCCTGCGAGCCACCATGCAGGCGCACGTCGCCTTCGATGTATTCATGGACGCACTTGCCTCCACGCGTCCGGACTTTGCCGCCGTATTTACCAACCACGTCGCCGGCACCCTGCATCGTTACTGGAAATACACGTTTCCCGAGGACTTCGGCTATCAGCTCAAGGATTCGGAATTCGACCGGTTCCACAGCCAGTCAATTTTCAAGGCCATGGATATTTTCGTGGAACAGCTGGAAGAGCTCGCCCGGTTTGCACAAAAACACGGCTACGACATCGTCATTTCATCCAGCATGGGCCAGGAAGCCATTGATCGCGGCACCTATCTGCCCGAGCTGAAACTGGACGACGAACGCCCGCTGGCGGAAAAAATGGGCTTTGCCGGTTCCTTCAAAATGAACCTGGCCATGCAGCCGGATATTAATTTCGTGTTCAGCAACCACGACGAACTCGAGCGTTTCAAGCAGGCGCTGGGGCGACTCAAGGATGGCGACGGGCGCCAGGTGCTTTCGCCGCGCTACGATGAGCAGGGCCTGTCTCTCAATCTTATGTCCTGTCGCAGTGCCGCCGCTTACCACAGTGGCAACCTGCTTCTCGACGGCAAGCCGGTGTCGTTGAAAGACCTGGGCTTCAGCGCCTTCAAGCGCGATCCCGGAACAGGCTATCACCAGCCCGAAGGCATGCTCGTGTGGAAAATGCACCGCAGCGCCGGCAAGCCGGTGCAGGATCGTCGCGTCGTTGACAGCCGCCAGTACGCACCCACCATCCTGACTGCACTGGGTGCAAGCGTCCCGGATTACATGATGGCGCCCTGCGAGTTGTCCATCCCCGCGGCGCAATCGCAACCGTCCAGAGCGGCCTGAAGACGGGCTTCGGCATGCAGGGACAGCGCACCGGCTGAGCGAAGTCGGCGCTCTCTGCGTGCACGAGCACGAGATTTCTCCGCTGATTTTGTCCCAGTGGACATACACCTGTTAAACTCCCCTCCGGCCGGCGTACCGCAACGAAGGACTGACCGGTCTCCAATTCACAAGGAATAGCCTATGCCTCCCGAAGCCAATATCCTCGATTACCTGTTTTCCGTGCAGGCGTTGTTTTTAGTACTGACGCTGATCATCCTGAAGCTGTCCATCAAATTCGTGCCGCAAAACCGGGCCTACGTCATTGAGCGTTTCGGCAAGTACAACACGACGCTGGAAGCGGGTATCAATTTCATCATTCCATTTATCGACATCATCGCCCACAACAGATCCTTGAAAGAACAGGCTGTGGATGTACCCAGTCAGGGCGCCATCACCAAAGACAACATTTCCCTGACGGTAGACGGTGTTCTGTATTTCCGGGTTGTAGACCCGTACAAGGCGTCATACGGCGTCGAAGATTACACATTCGCCGTCGTCCAGCTCGCTCAGACCACCATGCGTTCCGAAATCGGGAAAATGGAACTGGACCGCTCCTTCGAGGAACGGGACACTCTCAATGTCAATATTGTGCGCGCGATCAACGAGGCCGCGGAACCCTGGGGCGTGGTGGTCCTGCGGTACGAAATCAAAGACATAGTGCCCCCGCAAAGCGTCATGTCCGCGATGGAATCCCAGATGCGGGCAGAGCGGGAGCGGCGCGCTAAAATTCTGGAATCCGAAGGTGACCGACAGGCCGCCATCAACCGCGCTGAAGGCGAGAAGCAGGCGCAGGTTCTGGAGGCTGAAGCGGACAAAACTGAACAGATTCTGCGCGCCGAAGGTGAAGCCCTCGCGATCCTGAAAGTGGCCGAAGCCAAAGCCAAAGCATTGCGAGAGATCGGTGAAGCGGCCATTACCGTAGAGGGTCAGGCGGCCGTTCAGCTGGATCTGGCAACCCGAGCCATAGCGGCCAAAGAAGCCATTGCCAAGGAATCCACTGTGGTTCTGTTGCCGGACAACGGCACGGATGCCGCGTCCGTGGTCGCCCAGGTAATGGCCATTTACGGCAAAACCCGATTTGACGCGGGTGCAGGCAGGACCTAGATCATGCCCCCATTTCTCTCCGATCTCCCCACTTGGCTGGCATTAATTGCCCTGGTGCTCGTGATCACCGAAGTTGCCGTGTTCGGGTTTGGAACACTGTTTCTTATTTATGCCGCAATCGGGTGCATAGTCACGGCCGTCCTTATGTACATCAAGGTACTGCCCGAGGCGATTCATGTGGCGGTCATGTCAGTGGCGATCTTTTCCCTGGTATCGGCCGCGCTGCTCTGGAAATGCCTGAAGCAGCTGCAACGGGCCCAACGCTCTCCGGCGGATCAGCCCAATGTGTTCAAGGGCCTCAAGTTCCGCCTTGCGCAGGATCTACAGGCGGAAAACAGCGTGGTCCACCGGTACTCCGGCATTGAGTGGCAAATCTTTCTGGCCGCTGGCGAGCCTCCCCTGGCAGCGGGTACGGAAGTCGAAGTAATTAAAACCGAAGTGGGAAGAATGATCGTAAAGCGAGCGGATTGATTAATTATTGTCCTAATCTGTTCTGCGATTGCCACCGTGAATTAACGGCCGCCTTCGAAGAAAAGAAAGTGGCGGCAGGTTTGTCCATTGCGTGCGCGTGATCAAAAAATGAACATGCGTGACGCATTCGGTTTTTCTTCTTTAGCGCATTAAGTTAACTCCTTCTCATTTCCTGCAGTTCCGACCGACGGCAATACTCCGGTTGAGAATTGGTGCCGTATATCCACTGTGATTTACCCCGTGGTTTACGGTTGTGGCTGTGTTGTTCTTGGTGACTTTGATTTCGCTTAGCTGATAGAATGGCCGCTCCTTAAACAAATCGCTGATTTTTACGGCTTTTTGCGGGGCACCAGAGATAAGCAGAACAATCCGCTCACCTGACGGGAGTGGTCACTTCACGAAGTAAGGATAAAGTACCAGTTTTATCGGAACTTTAATCCTGGTGTTAGTTCTGAATTTATCCGCTCGTTCTGGTACTTCTACCCAGACGGGTCAAATCAAAAAATAATCCATCTATTGTTTGAAGTTGGCAATATTCATTCTCGAAATGCGCCAGTCTGTTTACGCATATCTTCAACGTATGCGCACAGACAGAATGCATTGCGAAGGTTTTGTATTGGCTGGCAGGCAGTAACCTGGCCCGGTTTCATGGCGGATATGAGCCATGGACCACAAGGCCGAGGTCGATGACGAGTACACGAAAACTTCCGGTTCCGGGAGGTTAACACGTGCACGGAAATAATCGCGTCGGGAACTGCTGCTGAATGGTAGTGGATGCAATTGAAGTGTGCTAGATTTCGCGGCATTCACGAATTGGCTCGATTTATGTATTCGCAATCCTCGGCCGGCGGGCCGAAACACGGGCGCGGAGGAGTTCGAATTGTCAGACGCCGATCGGGGCATGATGCGGCACAATTGCCACATTGAAGCAGAACAGATTAATGAGTTTCAGGCGGGACTGATGCACGGGAATACGGCAGCACAAGGGGCGTCGGTAAAAATGTCAGGCCGTGCCACAGCACAAGTGGCACAAGCGAGCACAAGAGTATTGATGCTGACCTGTCAGTACATGCCGGACGTTTATGGCGGGGCGGAAAAGCAGTGTCGGCGTCTGGCCGGCATGCTGGAGCGCAACGGCGTGAGTGTGACGATTTTGACGTCCACCCAGTCCCGCCACAACAGTTTCGATGATAGCGGCTTGAAGGTTGAACGGATTTATACCGGCGCCGCGCCGGATCTGCTGGGGCGCTGGTCCGTATTTTCGGTGTACTGGCTGGTCAGGGTGCTGGCCTGGGGTTATGCGCACCGCAATGAATTTGACGTGATCCATTGTCATCAGGGCAAGTTCGGCGGGTTCGTGGCGACTCTTTTGGGCAAGCTGATGAAAAAGCCGGTGCTGATAAAAATCGGCAACTCCGAGGATGACATGGATCTGTTGTGCCTCAAGCGGAAATTTTTCTGGGGTCCGCTGTGCTTCAATTTTGTGCGCGCCGCCCAACCGCAAATGATTGCAATTTCTTCAGTGATAGAAAGAAACCTGCGCGACGCCGGGTTCACGAACGTTAAAAAAATATTCAACGGCATTGATAAAGGAATCGGAGTCGAAGGACGCGACCGCAACAATGACAACGGGGTAAATCTTTTCTATCACGGTCGGGTAGAGGCAATAAAACGTCTCGATTTATTGCTGGAAGCATTTGCACTGCTTGATGAGCCGGATGTGAAGTTGCACATATTCGGAGATGGCACGGCGCTGGAAGACATCCGCCGCCGGTCCGAAAAAGCGGGACTGGGGTCCACCGTGATTTTCCACGGCGCGACCGACAATGTTGTCGAGGAGATTGCCGGGCTGGACGTATTCGTGAATGCGTCGCGGGCGGAGGGGTTTTCCAATTCACTGCTGGAAGCCCTGCTGCTAGAAAAAGTCCTGGTGTCCACGCCGGTAAGCGGCGCGGAGGAAGCAATTTCGGTGGGTGTCAACGGGGCGATTTCCCGGAGTAATGCACCGGCGGATATCGCTGAAGCCATGCGCACGGCGATTCACATTTTCAAACGTGATCCGCAAGGCGCACGGCTCGAATGCAGACGCAAGATTGACGAGATGTTCGACATGGAGTTAATCGCGAAACAGTACGTTCGGCTCTATGAGGAGTTAGCATGAGAATTTTAATAGGTATGACAAGATCGGATACCATGGCATCTGGCTCCTTCAAGCACATCATGCAGATTGGTCAGCGGTTCCGTGCAGAGGGCGTTGAGGTGGCCTATGCCATCGGTCAGAACGGACCGGCCGCCGAATATCTGAAAAAGTGTGATTTCAAGGTTTACGAGATGCCGTATTTGGAACGGGATGTCAAAGTGTTCCGGGATGTCATCTCCCTGCTGCACCTGATCATGATCATTGTGCAGTTCCGCCCGAATGTGTGTTCCTGGCACACGGCAAAAATTGGCGCCCTCGGCCGGATCGCCAGTCTCCTGACGTTTCGCAAGAATTTTTATATTCCCCACGGTGTTCCGTTTTTTGAATCCGAGCACAACAAGGGTTACCTGATGTACCGCCGGCTGGAAAAAGTTCTGGGCGTTCTGCCGGCCACCATCGTCGGCGTCTGTGAATTCGACACCGAGCAATATCTCAAGCTGGGCGTGCCTGCATCGAAAACCATGACCATTCATAACGGCATGCGTGCGGTAGGCGAGCGCAAGCACCTGCTGGCAAAAGATGAAAAAGTCATTTTCATCACCGCAGCACGCTTTGAAGATCAGAAGGATTACCCCACACTCGCAGCCGCGGTCAATCGTCTGGCGGCGGAGCACAAGGATTTTGAACTGCACATTTATGGCGACGGCCGTAAAGAAGCCTATGTGCGTTCGTTGTTCTCGGACATTCCGGAGCAGGTAAAATTCATGGGTGTTGTGGAGGATCTCACCACCGCGCTGCTGCAAGCTCATGTATTTGTCCTGAGCAGCCACTGGGAAGGTTTGCCGCGCACCATTATTGAGGCCATGTCCTGCAACATGCCGGTCATTGCAACCTCAGTGGGTGGCGTCAAGGAACTGATCAATCACAGTAAGACCGGTTATCTGGTAGAGCCGGGCGATGCTGACGCGGTCTATCGTTTCATGAAAGAATACCTCGTCACCCCCGAGCTGATTATCGAGCACGGTGGTGCCAGCTATCGCAAATACAAGTCCGAATTCACCCTGGACATGATGCTTGAGCACTACGTGAAAGCCTACATTCCGGAAATTGCCGAAGGCCGCAAGATTGTTGCAGAGAGAGTCACGGATGCATGAAGGAGTTGTCCTCTCGGTTATATGTCCGATCTATAACTGCGAAGACTATGTCGGTGAGTTGGTCCAGAGTTTTGTAGACGACGCCAACTCTCCCCAGGTCGAGGTACTTTTCGTCAACGATTGCTCCACTGACGCTTCGCTGCAAGTATGCGAACAGGTGCTGGAGTCCAATCGCGCGCTCATCCGGTTCCGTTACCGGATCATCAATCACGCGGTTAACCAGGGGATCTCTGGGGCCCGGACAACGGGTATCAGGGCGGCAACCGGTCAGTACCTGGGTTTTGTTGATGGCGATGATGTGGTGCTCAAAGGCTATTCCTCCCATATATTCACGGCCCTGGAAAAGACCTCGCTTCCCATCCTCGAATTTACCTATCAGGAATTCCGCGACCCGGCCACACTGCAACGCAGGTTACCCCCCCAGAAGGACGTCCGGACCCGCAGCTATTCGGGCCGCGATCGCCATATTACCCTGTTCAAGCACGGGTTTTTTGTATGGACCCGCATCTACCGGCGCGATGTGGTCAGCGACTCAATGCTGAGCACCGACCGGCGGTCGTATGAAGACATTTCCTTTACTCTGGATGCGTTCGCCCGGGCCGAAGGCATTTACTGGTCGGATCTGCCCCTGATTGGCTATCGCAAGCGCGAAGGGTCCGTCACTGCCGTCCGCACCGGCCGGTTTATCGAGCAGTACGCCCAGCTGACCGAAGCCATGAAACGCAATCGCGCCAGCTTCAGTTCATCCCTGGACCTGGAGCTGCGTTATGTGTTCAAGCTGGTGATCATCCTGCTCAAGGGTTTCAGGATTCAGCCTCCCAGGGAGCGTCTGGAATTCTATCGGCGCATCATTTCGGGCATGCATCGACAATCCCTGGCCATCAGTCCTCTGTCGGTGACAGTGTCCAGATCGATTACCTGGTGTCTGCTGTGTGTCAGCAAGGCGTTGCCAAGGTAATGTAAACCCGTAGCCCGAGCGGTGGCTGGAGTTGTTCATCTCGTATGCGTCAGGGTTCTCAAAAAAAATCGCTGGATGATTATTTTCCGTATATGGTGACCAGCCTGTTTCCGCTGGCGCTGCTGGACATGCGGCTGCCCGGATTACCGGTGGTGGTACGCGTGTCGGATTTTTATCTGCTGATCCTCTTCCCGATTTTTCTGCTGTTCATCAAAGGATCCATGAACTGGACCCTCAAGACCATCGGGCCGTTTGTGCCGTTTCTCGCCTACTTGTGCGCTTACACAGTGTTCACCGGTGACACCAACAGTGTCGTGGAAGCTATCCAGTGGATGATGGTTCTATTGTGGGTGCCGCTGTTTTCATTCGCGTTGAATTCCGGCGACAAAAATCTCATTAAGTTCATTCTCTACTGCCTGTTTCTGGTCACCACTTACGTGGCGATCTGGCATTATGCCAACGGATTGACTTACAGCTTCAAGCACATGGGTGATGCCAAATATGCCTTCGGTCTGTTTGCGCTGCTTTCCTGCCTGTCGCTGTTTCGTTTCAATTTCATCATCGGCGTGATTTTTGTGGTGAGCGCCATTGTGATGCTGATCTTGTCCAATGAACGGACAGGAACCCTTGCCAGCGTGGTTGCGCTGGTGCTGTTCCGGCCGTTGATCGGATTAATCCGGGGTTACCAGGTCAACCTCATCCTGATGTTTGTCCAGCTGGTATTTCTCTGTTCGGGGTTTATCGCGTTTTATCTGGGAATTTCCGGCGACTTTATTGTCACCCACTACGTTGATGAAGAGCTCGCCCGCTGGGAATCCGACCTGCACCGGTCCAATCTTATTGCCAACGGTGTGGATATTTTCCTGAATCATCCGATATTTGGTGTGGGCGCCCGCAATCTCGAATTCGCCATGGAAGATTATTATGTGAACAGCATCCTCGCGCTCTATACGCACAATTTCTATCTCGATTTCTTTATCGAATACGGTATCGTCGGCGTCCTGCTGTTCTTCTTGCCCGTGTTTTACAAAATTGTTTCAATGACCACGTTCCACCCATTGTCCTGGGCGGTATTGCCGTTGGCGTTTTACTGCATGACGGTACCGGTATTCATGGCGAACGGAACCACCACCATGCTGATTTATTTCAGCGCAGTGGCCTGTCTTGCGGCGACCAACTATCGGGTGCCGGTGGCCAGACCTGATGTCGACGCAAGACTGCCGCGGGTAACTTAGGCCGGCGGATTCGTCAAAACTGCCTCCCTCGTTTCGTTCATTTTCTCCTCTCTTCAGTTGGTTTCCAGGTAATGTCAAACAACAGAAAGCTCGGCAGTGTCGTCAAGCGCGGCGCGGTCGTATCGTCGGGTATTCAGGTTTTTTCCATAGTGGCGGATCTGATTGTCATGGCCGTCCTGGCCCGCCTGCTGGACCCGTTCGATTACGGGGTTTTCGCGGCGGGAATGCTGTTTATCGCCATCTGCGATCTGCTGCGGGAAATCGGCATCGGTGTCACGATTATCCAGATGCCGAAATTGTCGGTGACTGATCAGCGCACGGCATTTACGCTGGTGCTGATTGTAGCGATGCTTGCTTTTGGTGCATCCCAGCTGGGTGCCGGTCTGTTCGCGGATTTCATGGGCATTGACGAGCTGGAAGATGTCGTCAAGGTATTGGCCTTTGGTGTGCTGTTTCAGGCGTTTGGAAATATTTCCCAGGGATTGCTGCTGCGGGACATGCGCGTGGTGCATATCACCATGATCGAATTTGTCACCCGGCTGTCATCGTCCCTGCTGGTGGGCATCGGTATGGCGCTTGCCGGTTTTGGATACTGGGCGCTGGTTGCAGCCTCGCTGGCTGACATGCTATTGCGCAGTATTGCGCTGGTGGTGCTGGCAAAGCCGCCGCTCAAACCACAGCTGGAGCGGGATTCAATGCGACGTCTGCTCGGGCGCGGTAGCGGGTTTGCGCTTTCGCGAATTATTGCGTTTGTGTCCCAGAAGGCGGACGCCACGATTATCGGCCGCTATCAGGACGCGGCGAGCCTGGGTATTTATTCCCGGGCAATCAAGCTGATGAATTTACCCACCACGCTCTACGGCAAAGTTGCCGACCGGGTGGTGTTCCCGGCGATGGCCAAAGTGCAGGACGAACCGGCCCGCCTGAAATCCGCGTATCTACGGGGCACGGAAGTAACGGCGGTGATCGGCATTCCCCTGACCGTGTGCCTGTATCTGCTGGCGCCGGAAATTATCGGCGTGCTGATGGGCGATAAATGGCTGGGGGTTATTCCCGTTTTTGCGATTCTCGCTTTCGGAATGTATTTCCGCCTGTCCGGGCGCGTGAGCGGATCAGTATTGCGAGCGACCGCCGCCATCCGTTCACTGGTTATCACTCAGGCGATCAACGCCATCATTATCATTATCGGCACGCTCTGGGTGGTGGATCAGGGTACGGTGGCGGTGGCCTGGGTGGTGACCGGTTCAACTGTAATCTGGTATGTCCAGATCACCATCCACGCCTGTCATCTGGTGAACGCCAGCGCGCGGGATTTTTGGCGAAGCCAATATCATGGGCTCATTCTGGCTCTGGTTTGCGGTGTGCCGCTGGCGGGTGTAGCCGCGTTACTGCGGACCTACGATTTCAACGCAATGGTGATTCTGTTACTCACCGGCTTTCTGCTGGGAAGCATGGGCTTATTGTTGATTGCAACGTCACCACGGTGGTGCCTTGGTCATGAGGCGTCCACCATGGCGACGGCAATCCGCACACAGTTGCTAAAAAAAATCGGACGAACGGTTAAACAATAAATTAGAAATTCGCTGAAGAATTAAAGAAGCAAATCGAATTAAGGCGAGTACCGTTCGTGTGACTTAAGTCGCGAACTCAAAATTTGGCGGATAAAACCTGTAATTGGATCACTTTTCACCGGTCGGATTCAGAACGCCAGGGCGGGCCGAACTATACTTGGTTAACCGGTTGGCAATACGGATTCGATCACCAGTTTTCTTTTGTGTGACTACCCGGATTTAATTCGTACAAAAGAGAATTGTTTGATTGATGCTGTTCCAGATCGACGTGCGTAAGTAATGCACTGCGATCAGTCTCCGTCATAGAATTCTGCGCTGTAAAAACACGTGTTCTGATTCGAAGCTGATGTGAAGGTGACTCCATGCCGAGATCGTTAGCCGGTTCCTGGCTTCAAGCCGCTCACTTAGAATCTGGTTGGTTTTACACATGAAGATTACGACAATGGCATCTGCGGCCCTGGCCGTATCCGTCCTGCTTCCCCAGATGGTTCTCGCAGGAGACTGCAAACTGCCGAAGACCCTCGCGGAGGCCTCCGCAGGCAGTGGCGAAAGAGCGCCCATCGCCGTGCAGATGAAGGATCCGGCCGATGGTGTATTTATCGGTTGGCGACTGCTGGAAAAAGATTCCAGCAAAATCAAATTCGACGTCTGGCGTCAGGAAGGCAACAAAGCCCGCAAATTAACTACCAAACCCATCGAGAAGTCCACCAATTTTATCGATCCGGTCAACTGCAGTGAAACCGATTGCAGCGACTATCGCTGGTTCGTCAAGTTAATCGTCGATAACAAGGTCCAGGTCTGTACCTCCTCAGTGGCATTGCCCCAGGGGAAGGACAAGAGCATGGTGCTGCTTGCCAATGGCGCCGATGGTTATGGCCGGAATCTCGCCTTTGGCGAACTCAACGGCAAAGCGGGGCTGGATTATGTCTTACGGTTTCCCGACAGCACGGTCGATCCCTATTACAAACTCTGGCGCCCTTCGACCACGACTTTCAAACTGCATGGTTTCAGCTCCGATGGAGGTCTGCTGTGGCGCTATGACATGGGCCACGCCATTGAAGGCGGCATGTGGTATTCGCCGTTCCTGGTGTATGACCTCGACAATGACGGCATCGCCGAGATCATCGTGAAATCCGGTGATGAAGGCATCGAGAGGAAAGCTGTTGCCGACCCGAGCGGCCGGGTGATCAAAGGTAAGGAGTACCTGAAAATCGTCAGTGGCCGTGATGGCAAAACTGTACTCGCAAAGGCGCCCTGGCCAGACCGTTCCGGATTTACTGAAGATCCCAGTGAAACCTATTCAAAATACAACCGATACTCGCGTCATCAACTCGCCATTGCCTATCTTGATGGCAAAACCCCCCATGTGATTGTCGAACGGGGTACCTATGGCCGCCAGAAAGTTCACGCCTGGCGTTTTTCCAAAAAGGACGGCTTGCAACCGGCATGGCAATGGGAAAACCACAACCCCCGGGACCTGCAAGCCTGCGCTCCGGATTACGTGATAGAAGATTTGAAGAAGCGCTGGGGTCAGGGTGCACATACCATCCGTGTCGGTGATGTGGATGGCGACGGGCGCGACGAGGTCATCATCGGCAGCCTTGCCATCGACCACAATGGCGAAACCCTCTGGACCATTGGCCGGGGTGATCTGGATCACATCTACCTGGGCGATCTGGATCCGCGCGTTCCCGGTCTGGAGATGTACTACGGCTCCGAGCGCGGCCATGACGCCGGCGGCATGGGCATGTTGAATGCAAAAACCGGTGAATACTTGTGGAGATACGAAGGCAAGACCCGGCACATCCATAAAGAAGGCATGTGTGCTGACGTCTACGCCAGATACCCCGGTGTGGAATGCTACAGCGGTGAGGCGAACACCCCCGACCGCTGGATGTGGACCAGCGATGGTCAGTTGATCGAACAGGATCGACTTCAAGGGTTAACCCATTACTCCGCTTACTGGGGGCCGACCACCAAGAAGCTGTGGATTCACAGAAACCAGGAAAGCTCCAGCCCCGCAGCGGAAGACCTGTTTGATCTGGAAACCGGAAAGATTGTCGATCAGGTGAACTATCCGAAAACGACCGAAAACAAGGACCGGGAATACCGGAAGATTGTCGCCATTGCCGATGTGGTGGGGGACTGGCGGGAAGAAATTATTGTCGTCGAACGTGGCAATCTGGTCATCAACATGTCGACCATCCTCACCAACGAGCGACGCCCCTGGCTGATGAGCGACCACACCTACCACATGGCCGCCGTTCTGGGTTCCATGGGCTACTACCAGCCACCTCTGCTGGGCTACACGCCCTGACGTAGTGTTCCCTCGGAGGGGTGGCAGGTGTAGTGGTTGAGAGTAAGCTTTGTAACAGATGTGTCGGAAGCGGGCTTCGCCTCTACCAACCTACGGCTCATTCCAGACTACGTGTTAAATCCCCCTTTCAGGGGGACATGGCCGGTTTGCGGGCTTTGAAGGCGGCATCTTTTACGCAGTCCAGCTGCTGGATAACCGCTTCCTTTCCATAAAGTTCTATCGCCGTATTGCGGCCGGCCTGGCCGATGGCTTCCCGGAATTCATCCGCATCGAGCAACCGCCGCAGGGATAGCGCCAGGCACTGGCTGGTGGGCTGGTCGGCGATCACCATGTTCTCGCCATCGCGCCCGTACTCGCAGATACCCCCAACCGCCGTCGCCACCACCGGCAGGCCATAGCTCATGGCCTCCAGCGTCGCGATGCTCAGGCCTTCGCGGGTGCTGGACAACAGGTAGATATCCGTCTGTTCCGTCAGGCTGGACCACTCGCTGGTGAACCCCAGCAGGGTGACGCAGTTTGCCAGCTGGTGCTCTTCGATAAACGCCCCCAGCGGTTCGCGCAGCTCGCCTTCGCCGGCAATGTGCAGGTGCACCGGATAGCCCTCTGCCCGCAGCTGCTTGATCGCCAGTATGGCTTCGAAGTAATTCTTCTGGGCATTCAACCGCCCCACGCTCACGATGCGGACGGGGGACGCCGTGGTATAGCGGGTTTTACGCACCTGGCCCTGGGCCACAAACAGCGGCACGTCATACCATTCGCGATCACGCCGTTCCGGCAGCCGGTCTTTCACCGCTTTGAAGGTTTCCACGTTGTCGTAGAAGCAGGCGTCGATGCGGGGCGAGAGCCGACTGACGATTTTTTCATAGATGGCTTTGGAAAATGCCGCGTTATGGAAAAAGGTGATCATTTTCATGCGCGGGAACATTCTGGCGGCCAGCAGCGCCAGGATGTTGGATTGCGCCAGGGACGCAATCAACACATCCGGCTTTTCCCTGGCCAGATGGCGCGTCAGAAAGAACAGCCCTTTAAGCATGGTGGCCGGTTTCAGGTGGGCACCGGGGTCCACCACGTGCACGGCAGCCACGCCGGGGTGCTGTTGCAGGCGCTGGTACAGGGTTTCATCCCCGATATGGAGCAAGATCACTTCCAGCCGCACCTTCGCAAAAAAGCCGGTGTCCAGCAGCATCAGCAAACCCATCTCGGCCCCGCCGGTACTCATGGAGTTAATGAGATAGCAAACCTTTACGGCAACAGAGGTGCGGGCGCTGGAGCGGGTCAGGGGTGTCTGGTGTGCGGCGGACAAGGTGCATTCCCGGAGGTAGGAGCGTGGCAAGTGCCACAGGCAGGTTAAAAGCGGTGGTCACTGGAGCGCGCAAGCCACACCTAGTGGCCGCGCTGGCAGGTTGAAGCAGTGACCTCAGGCGAGTTCTTCCTGGGCGATCATCTGGGGCGACCCGTACTGACCGTAGTTGTACTGTCGCAGTTTTTTCATGTCGACATTGTTCAGGACCACGCCGGCAACGCGCGCATTTGAATGCTCCAGTTCGCGAATCCCCTGTTTGACCAGGCGCGAATCGGTTTCATGGGCAGCCACGACGTAGACCACATGGGTAGCCACGGCGCAGAGCACTTTGGTATCGCTGACGCCACAGACCGGTGCGGCGTCGATAATGATGTGGTCGTAATGCTCGCGCAGCCGTGCAACCAGTTCCCGGAAGCGGTGGGATGACAACAGTTCCAGCGGGCTGCCAGGCAGGTTGGAATTGTTGAAAAACAGGGCCGAGGCGCGCCCGGTGGGCATGAAGTCGCAGTTGCCGGGCTGCCCTGGGTAGATGCAATCGGTGATGTCGACGCCATCGGCCAGCGCGTTGATCAGCCCCGGTGTGCTTTCGGGAAAGCCGAGGGATTTGGCAAGGGTCGGGCGGCGCACATCGGCATCAATCAGCAGGGTGCGTTCAAGCCGGCTGAACGAGGCAGCCAGGTTCATGGCGACGGTGGACTTGCCTTCGTTCTGCACCGAAGAAGTAATCACGGTGACCTTGTGTTTGTTGTCCATGCCCAGCAGGGTCAGGCTGGTCCGGATCGAGCGGACCGCCTCGGAGAACATGCCGTTGCTGGTTTCCAGATAGCCGTTATAGGCCAGATCGCTGCGGTTGGTCTTGACCTTGGGCAGATAGCCCAGCAGCAGTGAGCTGAGCTTCAGCTCCACTTCGGCCGGCGCTTTGACGGTGGTGTCCCGCAACCCGCGAACCATGAAGAACAGGCTGAGCAGGAAGGTCATGCCGGCAAACCCGGCGAATCCAAACAGCTCCCGGTTGGGGCTGGCAGGGCGGTTGGAGATATACGCTTTCTCGATCACCTTGATCTGGTTGCCCACATAACCCTGAGCGTGGGTCATGTCGCTCATCTGCTCCAGAAACTGCCGGTAAAGATCGCGGTTTACCACCACCGACTCTTCCAGCTGCGCCAGTACGGCGCGCTGACGGTCCTGGGAAATTGACGCGGTTTTGGTTTGCTCCAGCTGCTTTTCCAGATTCTTCATGGCCGACCGGGATGATTGCAGCTCTTGCGAAATACCCCTGGCGACGGTAGACACCTGGGCCCGCAGTTCTCGCATCAGTTCGTTGTAGCGGACCCGCTCGTCCTGCAGGTTCGGGTGATCATCCATGAATCTCTCGCGCAGTTGGGAATAGTTCGCCGAGACGGTGGCGATTTCTTCCAGCATGGCGCTCACGATGCGGTCATCACGGATGGGGCCGATGCCGGTCAGGTCATTCACGTCGTAATACTCACCGAGGCGCTGAATCTGGCTGTGGACTGCCGACAATTGCGCGACCTTTTCCTTCTCGGCACTGTAGGCACTCAGCAGGCTTTCCAGCTCAACATTGCCGATTTTGCCATCGAGTGCGGTGGAAAAGACGGCTTCGCGTTCCTTGTATTCCTGCAATTCTTTTTCGGAGTTCTTGACCGCTTCCTCAAGAGTGAGCATGCGTTCGTTCATCCAGTTCGTGGCCAGGTCCTTTTCTTTGTTGAAATCGCCATACATGAAATCCTTGTAACTGCTGGCAAATAACTCCGCTACATTGCGGGCCGCTTCCGGATCGAGGCAGTAGGCGGTGATGCGGAATAGATTAGTGTTCCGAACCGGCAGTATCTCGACGTTGCGCATCAGGTCAAAGGCCAGGGCCTGAACGCCGCCGGCGGCTGCCATCTCTTCAGTGCTCAGGGTACAGGTGGTGCCGGGCTCGGCTTTTTCGGCCACAAATTCCGCCAGACCCCGGGAAGTCATCACCTCGTACTGGGTGTACAGGAAGGTCTTGTCGGTCGGCACGCCGGGGGCGGCCGCTTCAGTGGGGCGACCGTTGATGGCGCCGTCGATCTGAAGGGTAACGGTGGAGGCGTATTTGGGCGGGATCATCCCGGACAGATACCAGGTTGCGCCTCCGGCCAGAAGGCCCGCTATAAGTAGTTTCCACTTATTGGCCAATACATTTCTGACGCCGCCCATGAGGACATCCAGGGGCATTGGTTCGGACTGTGATTGACCTGCGGTCGCTTGATTCATTTTCAAAACCTGACTGAATACTGTCGTTAAGGTTGCTGCACCAGAACCTGCCAGCTACGCTTTTACGAAGCGGACGGCGCGCGGCCTTTGCTCTTGCGAAGAATAATCGCGGAGTACACTCCGTCGGCGACTCGAATTTACATCTCGCAACTCGTATCTACACATCGCATTTGCCGGAGCCGAGAATTAGCGTGGATCGGGGTTCGGCCGGGCTGAACCTCGAAGGGCGCGTCGAGCCGGCGCAGTTTGAATTCATTGCGTTAAAAGGAATCGGGGGTATTCGTCGATATCCAGCCGAGCCAAACCAGTAAGCAATAATTGAACCACTAAATCAGCCATTGCCGTGCGTCGATCCCTGCCTGCTACCCGCGCGTGCCGCCGCGAACCCCCATCAGAAGGCGAACTTGAGGGTTTGGTTACACGGCGTCGTACAAAGATCGGCGCTGATTATACACGGGAGCCGACACCATAATAAACGGCAAAAAGCTACTGTGACGCACACTACGCAGTAAAGTTGGCGGTTGGATGACAGCCGCGCCAGTCCGCCGGTCGTCAATGTGTAAGATTCTTCGGCATTACTCTGCGCTGGTCATCATCATCCTGCCCAGGGTCCCGGTATACGAAAAGTCGTCGCGCGAAGGTCAGGCAAGGCAAAAACAGGCGAAGAAGCGGAGTTTACGTGCTGTAAATGAGCATTTTGAGCCTGTTTTTAACGCAGCATCACCGAGCGCACTTTTCGTACAGGGCCTAACGCAACCCGTCATCCCGGTCCGCCTCATCATCCGTCATCACTTCCTCACCCGGTATCGCATGGCCTTCGCTGGCCCATTCGCCCAGGTCAATGAGCTTGCAACGGCGACTGCAAAAGGGGCGCTGGGGGAAAGCGGGTGTCATCAGGACTTCTTTCTGACAGGTGGGGCAGCGGACGGCGAGGGTTTTAACGGTCATGGGTGCTTCTTCTTCCGGGTTTATGCAGAAAGGTTCAGCAGCGCCCGATGCAGGTCTTCCACCTGCGCCCGGGTGGCTGCGCGGGGGCCGTTATTATCGATGATGTAATCCGCGCTGGCCAGCCGCTCCGCCCGTGGCAGTTGCGAAGCCATGATCTTGCGTACCTGCTCCCGGCTGGCCTGGTCGCGCTGGCTGGTGCGCTGCATCTGCGTGGCCTCATCGACATCCACCACCACCACCTTGTCCACCAGCACTGTCTGGCCGGTTTCGATCAGCAGGGGCGAGACCAGAATGTGATAAGTCGCCGTGGGGCTCTGGAGCTGCGCCACAATGCGCTGCCGAATCAACGGATGCAGCAACGCCTCCAGCCAGCGCTTTTCCTCCGGCTGCGAAAAAATCCGCTGGCGCAGCTGCGCCCGGTCCAGAGTGCCGTCGCCCTGCAGAATTTCATCACCAAAGCGCTGGCGAATCGCCTCCAGCGCCGGCTGCCCCGCCTCCACAACTTCCCGCGCCACCACATCAGCATCCACCACCGTCGCCCCCAGCGCGCGCAACTGCTCGGCCACAAAACTTTTGCCGGACCCGATACCGCCTGTCAATCCAATCGTGATCATCGCGATCCTCACTGAAATTCCTGAGACACCCACGTTAGCAATTCCCCGAACAATTGCCGAGACACCCACCTTAACTACGCTGAAATTCCCGGGACACCCACGTTAACACTTGCCGAGACACCCACCTTAATTACGCCGAAATTCCCGAGACACCCACCTTGATATTCCCGAGACACCCACGTTAGCTACGCTTAGGGGGTGTTCTTTCCCGAGCAAAAATTGAGGGTTGTCATGGATTCGTGAAGTTTTCGCCAATATTGAATTAAGTAGTTGAGTAATCTGGTGAAGCCGTAAGTTTCATCCTATAACTCAACGGTTCCACCGCCCTCTCCAGATCCCTGGGAGCAATAGCTCATGCAACAATTTTTAGTGTTTTTGATTGTATCGGCCTCAGCCGTGTCAGTTCACGCGGCTGATCTGGCGCCACGTCCTGTGCAGGAGGCTCCCGC
>CAZJKJ010000055.1:0-23689 GCA_964546435.1 uncultured Cellvibrionaceae bacterium | reverse complement strand
TCTTCGGTATCCCTGGGCGGCGCCAATCTTGTCGGCACGCTGGCCGGCTTTACCAGCGGCGGCGCCTTCAGTCTTAACGACACCGGCGGCGGGCTCATTGTCAGCGGTGATGTGACCACCGGGGGCGTTACCAACCTGGCCACGGCCGGTGGCGTACTCGCGCTGGGTGACTCTGCTCTCAATGCCACGGGGTTCGAGGTAAGCATGACCGGCCTGGGCGTTTCCCAAACTGCCGACGGTCGGGTGCTGGCGGCAAACAGCACCATTCTGGCGGGCGCTGGCGATATCGCGCTTGATAGCGTCTCCAACGACTTCACCGGAACCGTGCTGCTCAATTCCGTTGGCGCTCAGGCTTCGGTGCGGGACGCCAATCAACTGACCCTCGGAACACTGGGCAATCTCGGGGAAGACACGTCCATCACGGCAACGGCCGGTACCACTCTGCTGCTCACTTCTGAAGATATTGCCACCCAGGCCGGCAACATCACGTTGCGTTCGCTCAATGGCATTCTGCGCACCGACGGGGACATCAGCACGGGCAGCGGCGATATCATCTTGTCCGCTTCCGAAGCACTGAACCTGTTCGATCCCCTCACCTCAGCAACGGGCGACATCGCGCTGACCGGCAGCAGTGTCAACCATGCATCGGGCGGGTTGTCTGTGAGCACGGGCGGCGCGGGAACGCTCGCGGTGGAGTCAACGGGCGGCAACTTCACCATGGCGTCGGATTTCAACTATCAGACGGATGCCGGGGCAGTCACCATTACGTCTGCGGGTAACGCCGGCCTGGCGGACGTCATCACCCAGAGCGCTTTAAACGTGACTGCGAAAGGCACTGTCACACAGGTTGCTGGCGCTTTGCGCGCGAACACGCTGGACATCCGCACCCAGGCAGACAGCGGTGCCGCGATTACCCTCATCAACAGTAACAACGACGCTGCGTCCGTATCTTTGCGTACCCTGAATAACGATGGCACGACGGGCGCAGGCGGCGCCGTGGAATACCGGGACGCCAACGGTTTTGACGTGGCGGGCGTCCTCACCAACAGCGCGGTCACTTTGACCGCCGGCGGTGCGATTACGCAGAGCGGCGCGATTGGCGCCAGTGACCTGGTCGCCCGTACCCTGAACAACACTGGCGCGGCCATCGAGTTGAACCATGCAGATAACGAAGTCGCCAGCATCGATCTGCGCTCCCTCAATACCGCCGACAGCGCGAGCACCGGTGGCGCCCTCAGCTATCGGGACATGACCGGGATGGAGGTGGTGCGCCTGTTGACCCTCGGTAACGTCAGCTTGCAGGTGGGAGATGACGTCAGCCAGAGCGGCGCGATCAATGCGAACGGACTCGGGCTGTCTGGCAGTGGCAATTACATGCTGCACCATGAGGACAATAACCTGGCGGTGATCGCGGCAGATATCGAGGGCGACCTGACGCTGGTCACCAGCGGGGATTTACAGGTCGGTGGTGTAAGCCCGACCGGTATCACCACGCGTGGCGGCGATCTGAAGATCAGTGCCGCCAGCCTCGATTCCAGCGGCTACGCCATTAATACGGCGGGACAGGACGGCGCTGGAGGCGGAGTGGTGCTGATCGAAGCCACGGGCGCGGTGTCAGTGGGGTCGATTGATGCGAGCGGCGGCGCGGCCCTGGTTACCTCGAATCTTAAGGGGGGTGACAGTGGCCAGATCGGGCTCCTTTCCAACACGGGCAATATCTCGGTAAACGGTACTCTGACCGCGCTGGGCGGTGCGGGCGACGGCGCCGGCGTGGCGGGCGCTGACGGCCAGGTCGCCCTGGCGACCAATACGGGCGGCGTGACCCAGAGTGGGGGTATCCGCGCGCGGGGATTGGGCGTTGCGGCCCAGAACGCCGTTGAGCTCAACCATGGCGACAATGCAATTGACATCTTGAGTGCCGGACTGACCGGGCAGGGCGCGAGCTTGAGTTTCAGCAACAGCAACGCCATCATCGTGGGCACCGTCGGCGAGTTGCGTGGGATTACCACCAGTAACGGACATGTCAACCTCGTGGCGGCAACCGGCGGGGCGCAGGTGACGGAAGCGGTCAGCACGGCGGGCGGCACGTTCACCAGCACCGGGGGGGACTTCCTGACCGCAGGGGCGGGAAGCCTGACGACGGCGGGTGGTGCCATCAATCTCAATGGTCATGATGGCAACGTCAGTCTGGGCGCCGCGTTGGTCACGGCGGGAGGCACTTTCTCAGCAACCGGGGCGACGACTTTCGATTCGACCGGCATTCTCCTGGATACGCGAGGTTCGAGCAACCGCGCCGGCGGCCAGATTCAGATCAACACGGCGGGTGCGTTGGCGGTGGGGGACATCAATGCCAGTGGAGGCGCAGATGTGAACGACACCGCGGGCGCGCGCGGGGGCAACGTCGGGCTGTACAGCAATGGATCTCTGACGCTGGGCGCCATTACGACGGCGGGTTCAGATGCCGAGAATCCCGCGGTCAACACAGGCGGACAGGGCGGTGGAGTGAGTCTCACCGCGATGGACGGCATCACCCTCACCAATGACATTCAGGCCGCTGCCGGCAACGGCGCCGGCGATGTACCCGGTGGGCAGATCATCTTCAACAATGCCACGCAATTGTCGGGAAGCCGTACCCTGAATGGCGGCAATGTGAACTTCAACAGTACGCTGGGGCTTGATACAGGGCTGTACGTGTTGACCGGAGACGGCGATCTGGAGTTTGGCAATGCAGTCACGGGGACAGGCACGCTGACCGCCGACCTCGGTAGCGGAATTGTGCTGGGTCTCAGCCAGTTGCAAACCACAGTCGGCGACCTCGAAGTGAGCAGCAGCAGGGAGCTGACCCTGAACAGTATCGACATCACGGGTAGCCAGACTTACAACGCCGATGTGGTTCTGGGTGGAGACTTCCGCGGTAACGGTCTGTTTTTCAACGGCAGTGTCGAGCTGGCCGGCATCACCGGACTGGATGCGCGTACTCACACACTTCTTCTCCAGGAAGGCGTGGAAGGTACAAGCCACAACCTCACGCTGGCTGCGGACAACATCGACTGGCATGACACGCTTGCCACAACCGGGGCGCTGGTAATCCAGCCCACCACCACCGGCCGTGCAATAACGCTGGGCGGAACAGCGGATGCCGGCGCTCTGCTGGACATCACCGCGGACGAAGCGGCGCTGCTGTCGGCCGGCGCAAGCAGTGTCACCATTGGCCGCAGTGACGGAACTGGTGCACTCCACGTGGCGTCGCCGGTGGCGGTGAATGCACCGCTGACATTGAGAGGCGGTGACATTACCCAGAGCGGCAGCTTGCAATCCGGCGCGCTGACGCTCGAAACCTCGGGTGAAGTCCGGCTGGACCACCCGGACAACCTTTATGGTCCCGTCGCCATTGCCGGCACGCCCACGATTTTGAATCTGGTCAACACTGCAGACATCGTGCAAAACGGTGTCTGGTCCCTTCCCGGCATCGCCGTGGACGTGGATGCATCAGGGCACGATATCAGCCTGGCAGAGGCCGGCAACCAGTTTGGCACTCTGGCTCTGGCGGGCGATGACGCCTCGGTGGCAGTGACCGGTAACCTGGAGCTGGCAGGGGTCGCGCTGGATGGCGCCCTCACCGCGACGACCGGAACCGGCGCTATCACAATCAGCGACGTCTTGAATGTCGGCGGTAATCTCAGCCTGACCGCCGCCGGGCTGCTCAGTCAGGGCGTAGGCGCGGACATGACGGTGGGCGGCAGTACCCATCTGGATACCTCGGCCTTCAATGCGGGCAACGTACTACTCCGCAACAGCACCGCGACAAATCTGGGGGCGTCCGCGATCGGCGGGAATTTTTTACTGACCAGTGATGGCGTCGTGAGACAGGCCGACGGCAGCACCTTGCGGGTGGCGGGGGAATTCAATACGCCGGGCACCGGGGCTGTGATTCTTGATCCCGGCGCGGCCAATGTCTTTGGCAACATCGGCTCAGACGGTGGCAGCGGCGGCAACGTCATCACCCGCGTCGGCGTGATCACTCTGGAGATGAACAACGGTGCCCTGCAGGCCAGGGACGCCGCAGGCAATGTCTTTGCGACCGGTATCGACGCCAGCGGCAACGTGGTCGTCGTGAGCCAGTCCGGTGGCTGGATGTTCGACGGAGGTGCAATTTCCGGTACCGCGATTGATCTGGACAACCTCGGTAACGCCTTCAGCGGCGCGCTGACCATCACCACGGCAACCCCGGATGTGGTGGATTCGGGTAGCAGTGCCGAGACGGGTATCTACCAGGACGGTCCGCTGGCAGTGGGCGGGCAGGCTTGGTTGACGGCGGAGAGCGGCACTATTGGCGACAGTGGCGTCATTAACCTATCAGATGCGCCGAACACCTTCGGCAGCCTGCGCCTGAGCGGCACTGAAGTCACGGTTGCGCAGACGGGCAACATGGTTCTCGACGCCGCCTCGGCTAATGTACTTGACCTGACCGCCAGCGGCGCCGTCGCCCAGACCGGTGCTCTGCGGACATCCACCCTTGCCGTGAACGCGACCGGCGCCGTCACGCTGAACGACGCCAGCAACACGGTGGCCATGCTCACTGAAATGACCACAGTCGAAGGTCCACTGTCGTTGAACAACGGTGGCACCGGACTGGCGATTGCCGGACCCGTCGCCACATCGAATGGTGACATCACTCTCCGGACGGACGGGACACTCACTCTGAATGAGGGCGTCAGCCTCAGTACGACCGGCGCCGATAACAACATCGTTCTGGCGGCGAGCGGTAATTTCATCAATGGAGCGGGCGCCGCAGCGCTCTCTGTAGACGATGAGGCCCACTGGCAAATCTGGTCCACCAGCCCTCTGTTGAACTCGCTGGACGGACTCACTCCCGATTACAAGCAATACAACGCGATCTACGGGGAGACGGCGCCTCTGGGCAGCGGTACCGGCGTGATGTTCAGCCTCGCGCCCACCGTGAGCGCGGCCCTCACCGGTGCGGTCACCCGGAGCTACGACGGCACCACCCTGGCGCCACTGACAGCGGCTAATTATCAGGTAACCGGTGCGATTGATGGCGATACCGTCGTTCTGAACAACCCCACCAGCGGCACGTTCGAAGGTGCCAATGTGGGCGAAGCGCTGACGGTCGACGTCACGGGAATTGGCATCGCCAGTGCCTCCAATGGAGACGCCGCCGTCTATGGTTATCAACTGGACAACACCACGGCGGCTGCGGATATCGGCGCGATCACGCCCGCCACAATCACGGCCGTGACCGGCATCACCGCCGCCGACAAGGTGTATGACGGGACAGCCACTGCAGCGGTGGCAACTGATGAAGCATCCTTTGCAGGTCGGTTCGGAACGGATGAGTTGGTCGTTACCAGTGCCAGCGGCATTTTTACCGCAGGCCCCAATGCCGGTACGGATCTGGAAGTGGCCATTTCGGGGATAATGCTGGGTGGTGCGGCAGCCGGTAACTACACGCTCGCCGATGCGACCGCCGAGACGACGGCCTCGATCCGTCCATTCACCGTGAACCTGGAGGGCATTCGCGTTTACGACGGCACGGTTGACGCCGCCGCGAGCGACCTCGGCACGGGCGCGCTGGTGGGTGGCGAAACCCTCACACTCGCCGGTACTGGTTTGCTCCCGAACCGTCATGCGGGTAGCAACAAAACCGTAACCCTGGACACCCTCGCTCTGGCCGATGGCGAGGGCGGAGGACTTGCTGGAAACTACACATTGAACGGCGGCAATCACCTGATGACCGTCGTACCGGCGAGCCTGGAAATAACCACCGCAGACGTGACCCGCCCATACAACGGCAGCCTGAGTGCCGCCGGATCCGCGGTCGCCACCGGGGAGACTTCCCTGTTCGCCCAGGACTCCCTGGCGGGCGGCACCTTCGCGTTCACCAACGCAAATGCAGGAACCGGTAAAACGGTCACGGTGGATGCAGTCACTGTGAACGATGGCAATAACGGACAAAACTATCTGGTCTCTTACGTCGACAATGTCACCAGTACCATTACGCCCGCCGCGTTGACGCTCAGCGCTGCCGACATCAACAAAACTTACGACGGCACACTCGGCGCCAGCGGCATGCCCGTGGTGAGTGAAGGGACACTCTTTGTCAACGCCAGTAATAGCGAGATTCCGGACAGAATCAGCGGAGGCAGCTATGGCTTTGTCGACGCCAACGCAGGCACGGGCAACAAGCGCGTGACGGTGACAGGCGTGACGGTTTCCGACGGCAACAGCGGCGGCAATTACCAGGTCAGTTACGTCGACAACACCACCAGTACCATCCTCCCAGCGCCACTGAGTGCGAGTATTGTTGGCACGCCCAGTCGCGCTTACGACGGCACGACCGCCGTCCAGCTGCAGGGCAGTCATGTCGCTCTGGCGGGCCTGATTACTGGAGAGAGCGCGGCCGTCGCTCCGGTGTCCGGTACGTTCAACAGTGCCAATGTGGCCCAGGCGAACACCGTCGCTGCATCCCTCGCGGCTGGCGATTTTACGGCGGGGGCGGGCACGCAGCTGAGCAATTATCAGTTACCTGTCAGTGCCAGCGGTGCGGGTGTCATTACACCCCGGGCGGTGTCACTGACCGGCGAGCGGGTTTACGATGCATCCACCAACGTTGCCGGTTCAATTTTCGACGTTGGATCGCTGGTGGGTGAACAGACATTGCTGGTGGCGGGAACGGGAACCGTTGCCAGTAAACATGTAACCGACACGCCGCAAGTGGTGAATCCGGGCACGTTGACACTGGCCAATGGCTTTAATGGCGGTATGGCCAGCAATTACACGCTGACCGGCGGCACGCACACCGCTACGTTCACGCCGGCAACCCTCACCGTGGCTGGACTGGTAGCCGTGGACAAGGTCTATGACGGCACCACCGCGGCGAATCTCAGTGTTGAAGCTGCGGCACCGATGGGTGTCTTCGCAGGAGACGATGTTGAGCTGGTGACCGCGCGGGGAGAATTTGGGCACAAGAACGCCGGCACCGATATTGCGGTCCACACGACGGGTATTGTGTTGGGCGGCACCGATCAGGTTAATTATGAGGTCGCGCCATTGACGGGTCTGAGCGCGGATATCACACCCAGAACGCTGATGGTCACCGCGGCCGGCAATAACAAGGTCTATGACGGCACCACGACTGCCACGGTGACGTTGGCCGACAACCGCATCGCCAATGATGATCTCGACATCTCCTATAGTGCCAACTTCCTGGACAGGCACGTGGGCAGTGGCAAATTCATCCAGTTGTCAGACATTGTTCTGACGGGTACGGATGCCGGCAACTACAACCCCGCATCCTCTACCAGCACTTTCGCCGCCGTAACCCCGGCGCCTCTGACCCTCACCACGGCCGATGTTGTGCGCACCTATAACGGGACGCTGGCCGCCACCGGGGAAGCCGTGATTACCGGGGACACCCAACTCTTCGACACCGACACGCTTGCGGGCGGCAGTTTCCTTTTCACCAGTGCCCACGCGGGGACCGGGAAAACTGTCAAGGTCAACAATGTCGCTATCAGTGATGGTAATAACGGCAGGAACTACACGGTGATCTATGTGGATAACACCACCAGCACCATTGAGCGCGCACCGCTTTCAGTCAGTAGTACCGAGGTCACCAAAACCTACGACGGCACTTCCACCGCGGCGGCCAGTGCTGTGGTTACATCCGGTACCTTGTTTAATAACGTCAGCAATGGCGGTAATCGGGACGCCATCAGCGGTGGCAACTTCAGCTTTGCCGACAAGAACGTCGGTTTTGGCGACAAGCGAGTGGAAGTGTCCGGCGTTACGGTGGTGGACGGCAATGGCGGCGGCAATTACCAGATCACGTATGTCGATAATTTCGACAGTACCATCAACCCCGCGCCGCTCTCGGTTGAGATCACCGGTTCGCCCAACCGTCCCTACAGTGGCAATACCAGTGTCCTGCTCACCAACACCAACTTTCGGATCGCCGGGTTTGTTACCGGGGAAGACGCCACCATCGCGCCTGTCGTAGGGCAATTCAACAGCCCGAATGTGGCCGACGCGCGCACGGTGACTGCGGCGCTGGCGGGAGCGGATTTCCGTCCCGCGCAGGACACCCGGATCAGCAATTACACGGTGCCGGCCAGCGCGACCGGCCCCGGATTTATTACCCCGTTCGACAGCGGTATCGATGCGCCGGATGCAGGATTGCTGACCCGGGTGCCACCGGCTGATTTGATCATCGACAACGCGGGACAGAACCCAGCCGCCGTTCCCGATGCTCGCGTCGACACCGGGCGGGCGCCAGTTTCGTTTGTCTCCGAGCGTATTCCGGCGTTGTCCGTGGTGTCTGCCCAACCGAGCATTCTCGCGGAAAGTGGGGGGCCGGTGGCTTTGCCCGGCGGGAACATGCGAACAGGCTCGAGTTCTTCGGGAATGACCGGTGTCGTGACGGGCGCTACAGTGACAGCCAGTGAAGCGAGGCGAGGAGGAGCGGATGGCGCGGTGGGTATGAATGGCGGTTTTATTCGGGTGAAAGCGTTAGAAACCACTCAAGGGGTCGCGGGTGAAGCCTTTTCGGTACAGCTGCCCAGCGACACGTTCAGCCACCAAAGTGACCAAACGGCTTTAATTTATTCCGCCCGCCAGGCAAGTGGAGCGCCACTTCCAGGCTGGTTAAATTTCGATCCGACTCAACTGCGCTTTTCCGGTTATGTGCCGGCGGGCCAGGAGGACCTGGATCTGATCATCTTTGCGCGCAGCCCGAGTGGTGAAGAAGCCTTCACAAAAATGAAGCTGCATGTCGCAAGACCCTAGAGTCAGAGCGTTTGCAGCGGGACGGAGCAGTCCTGCGCTGCAATTCCCGCGCTGCAATTGCCGCGCGGGAAGAACTCTCGTACCATGCGCGACGCCCCGCGGTGAGTCATGCCGGAGGGCGTCGGCGCGCAGTTTGCTATCCGGTGCTGCGCAAAGCAGGTCCATCATTGGAGTGACAAAATGCAGCGCAAGTTGATTTCAAGTGGCTCGGAGTTCGAAGCCAAAATCGGGTATTCACGCGCGGTCGTAGACGGTGATCTGGTGTTCGTTTCCGGCACGACCGGGTTTGATTACCAGACGATGTCCATATCGGACGACGTGGTGGCGCAGGCCGATCAGTGTTTCAAAAATATCCAGAAAGCCCTCATCGAAGCGGGCAGCAGCCTGAAGCAGGTGGTGCAGATCCGGTACATATTTCCGCAGAAGGCTGACTTCGAACCCTGCTGGCCGGTGTTGCAAAAATATCTGGGCGATGTGCGTCCGGCTGCAACGGTGTTCATCGCCGGACTGCTCGATGACAAAATGAAACTGGAAATCGAAGTCGTTGCCCGCCTGGAAAGCTAAAGCGTCGGTCGACAGGCCTTCCCGGTCAATGCCTCGCGACTGGAGTGACCGGGAAAGGGGTCAAGCGGAGCTGCTCAGTTTCAGCCCCACAATGCCCGCGAGAATCAGTCCGAGGCTGATTAACCGTCCCGCATTCGCCGCCTCACCAAACAGGACAATTCCCAGAATCGCGGTGCCTACCGCGCCTACACCCACCCATATCGCGTAAGCCGTACCAACCGGCAATGTCTTGATCGCGATTCCCAGAAGGCCGAGGCTGATAACCATGGCCAGCACCGTGCCCACCGTCGGCCAGAATCGAGTAAAACCCTCAGTAAACTTCAGCCCCACAGCCCAACCGATTTCGAAAATCCCCGCGAGTATAAGAATGATCCAGTTCAAGTTGATGCCTCATGTGTGTATGGGTGTCCCGGTAGTCGAGGTGCATGTTTAACCCGAACCCACCGGTTATGCAACGTCGGACAGAAAAGCCGGCTTTTTATGAGCGGATTTTTGTGAGGACAGCCACCATAGTATGGCCATCGGGACATCCATCGCAGTGTAGTACCGGGACATGCAGTTGGCGTTATCAGGACAGTCACAGTTAAAGTGCAGCCAGATGGGCGATACACCCTTGAATTGCTGTTAGTTGGGCTGTGTATTTGCACAGCACAAAAGGAGATTGTTTATGCCAAAAGCACGGAAGCAGCAGATTTCTCTTGATGCCACCCCTTTCTATCACTGCGTGAGCCGTTGCGTGCGACGGGCTTTTTTATGTGGTCGGGATGAGTCTTCAGGTTACTGTTTCGAACACCGTCGTGCGTGGATTGAAGAGCGAGTTCTTCAACTTGCGAGAATTTTTGCGATAGATGTCTGCGCCTACGCGGTCATGAGTAACCACTATCATCTGGTTTTACATATTAATGCCGCTGACGCCAATAGTTGGAGCGATTTTGAAGTCTGTCGGCGATGGCACCAGTTGTACAAAGGATCCTGCCTGACGGAAAAGTATCTGCGCAATGAAGCTTTATCGACCAGTGAAATTGACGTAGTAAAGAATCTAATCCATCAGTGGCGAAGCCGATTAGCCGACATCAGTTGGTTCATGCGGAATATCAACGAACCCATTGCACGCAAAGCCAATAATGAAGACAGCTGCACCGGCCGATTCTGGGAAGGCCGCTTCAAGTCTCAAGCGCTTTTGGACGAGAAAGCGCTAATCGCATGTTTGGCATATGTTGATTTGAATCCGGTTCGAGCAGGCAGAGCCGCGACTCCGGAACTGTCGGATCATACGTCGATTCAGCGAAGATTGCGGGGGTTCAGCGCGCATTGTTCAAATGCTGACAACGCACTTTATCCGTTCGTGGGTGATGCAAGTGAACTGCCTGCCAAAGGTTTGCCATTCGAGCTGCGCGATTACGTCGAGCTCGTTGACTGGACGGGTCGTATGCTTCGTGATGGAAGTGGAAGCATCTCCAGAAACCTGCCACCCATTTTGGAACGCATGGCGATGGATTCCAAGCAGTGGATTTATCTTGCGAAGAATTTTGAAAGCCGGTTCAAAATCCTCGTTGGTTGTGCGTTTACGGTGAGGCGGGTTGCGGCGAAATTGGGATACCGGAGAACGCCAGGGTTGAGGGAAATTCAATCTGCATTCGGCTGAATGAATATCTGAAAACCATATAGAAATCAACTACATCAATAATTCTGATCGCGCCCGTGGGTGGATGTTCATATTCATTGCGCTGAATCCTGCCTTACGCCGCGATAATCGGTGCTACTTTTTCTGGTTTACTTGAATCAAGACGTTCGTGTTGCCTTCGGCTTACTCTGAATCTGACTGAATATGCTTTTTTCTGATTCTTGTGGCCTGGACGTTATTTCTATTTCATTACGCGGACACCCAGGTTACTCACCAGAATGGATGTCTATGTGGTTTTTTTTGCCTGAAATGGGTGTCCCTGTTGCTTTCAGTCATTTAAAAACCCGATGTCACACGGTTTGCCGAAAATATCGATTGCAAATCATGTCTACATTTCTTCAGGAAAATTATCACGGGTAAATCCCGTTGCATAATCAACGAAGATGGCGGAAGTCTCAGCATAAAAATGTGCACCGTTCAAACCAAATGCCATCCGTAGCTGCGTTGTTGCAGGGTCGGTGATGATTAGTTCATTTTTCCAGACGTTGCCATTCTGGGTCATTGATTTGGGTGTCTCCGCTCCAATGGCACCATTGAGGGCGATGAGGGCACGTTCAAGCGGTTGTTCGCTTGCCAAAGTGAGAAGAAACCTGTTCCCGTCCAGTCGCCGGGATGTCACTGTCAGTTTCACATCGCCGTTCACCAAGGTACAAAAACCACTTTGATATCGACAGTTAGAGCGTGCAATCAGAGGATAGCTGCGACCGGGTTCCATGGCTGCTGGCGGTTCGGCCAAAGTGCGGTCGGCGAGGTAGTAACCCGCAATTGCCAGGAGCGGGGTAATAAACATGGCGGTAATCAGGTGTTTATTGCGAAGAATGTTCAAGGCTGTCTTGTCAAATCGATCATGGCTGTCTCATTAGATCTTATGGCTGTCCCAGCAGAGGCATGGCTGTCTCATTGGATCTCATGGCTGTCCCAGCAAAGCCATGGCTGTCTCATTGGACCTCATGGCTGTCCCAGCAAAGCCATGGCTGTCTCATTAGATATCATGGCTGTCTCATTAGATATCGTGGCTGTCCCCGCAAAGCCTTGGATCTCATGGCTGTCCCAGCAAAGCCCGCCCCTGAGATCAGGTCGCCGATCTCAGGGAGATTAATGGTCGTGGGCCACGGAGGCGCCTGCGGGAATGCGGATATCTTCAACAAGATGCTGGATGTGCTCAGGCGGTGCCTTGGTCACAAGCGACACACCGTATGCCACGGCGAAATTGACCAGAGCCCCGACGGCACCGAAGGCGTTGGGTTCGATTCCGAAAAACCAGTTGGGTTGCATGTCGCCCAGATAAGCGGTGCTGGTGACGAACATGATTCCTGTGTGCTGGAACACATACAGCAGAGTGACGCTCAGGCCGGCAATCATGCCGGCAATGGCGCCTTCACGATTTACCCGTTTGCTGAAAATACCCATCATGAGGACCGGAAAGATCGAGGATGCTGCCAATCCAAAGGCGAGTGCGACGGTTCCTGCCGCGAAATAAGGCGGGTTGAATCCCAAATACCCTGCAAGCACAATCGCGCCGGCCATGGATATCCGGCTGGCCAGCAGTTCCTGCTTTTCGCTGATGTCAGGCCGGATGATGCCTTTGAGCAAATCGTGGGAAATGGATGACGCGATAGCAAGCAAGAGCCCTGCGGCGGTAGACAGTGCTGCAGCCAGGCCACCGGCTGCCACCAGGGCGATCACCCAATTGGGCAATCTGGCAATTTCGGGGTTGGCCAGCACCATGATGTCGTGATCCACGGTAACCATTTCATTGGTTTGCGGACTCGCAGTGTAGGTGATGCGGCCATCCTTGTTTTTATCCTCGACTTTCAGCAGGCCCGTGGTTTCCCAATTGCGAAACCACTCCGGGCGGTCTTCATAGGCGAGGTACTGGCCTGGTGATGGCTCGATGGTCTGATGCAGATTCAGCCGAGCCATGGCCGCCACGGCCGGCGCCGTGGTGTAAAGAAGCGCAATGAATAATAACGCCCACCCGGCCGAAGAACGCGCATCGCTGACTTTCGCAACGGTGAAAAAGCGGATGATGACGTGGGGAAGTCCGGCGGTGCCGATCATCAACGACAAGGTATACATAAAGGTGTTCAGCGTACTCAGGCGTGCGCTGGTGGTGTACTGGGCAAAGCCGAGTTCGGTCACGACCTGATCCAGGCGGTCCAGCAGGAAGGTATCGGTGCCGGTCATGGTGGCGCCGAGTCCCAGTTGCGGGAGTGGATGTCCGGTTAGCTGAAGGGAGATAAATACGGCCGGGATGGTGTAGGCAAAAATCAGGATGACATATTGGGCAATCTGGGTGTAGGTGATCCCTTTCATGCCGCCCATGACCGCATATAAGAATACGATGCCCATTCCCACCAGCAAGCCGACCTCATACTTGACTTCCAGAAATCGGGAAAAGGCGACGCCTACTCCTTTCATTTGACCGATTACATAAGTCACCGAGGCGACAATCAGGCAGATTACGGCGACCAGGCGCGCCGTCTTCGAATAGAAGCGGTCGCCGATAAATTCCGGGACGGTGAACTTGCCATACTTGCGCAGATAAGGCGCAAGCAGCAGCGCCAGCAGAACAAAACCGCCGGTCCAGCCCATCAGGAACACGGTTCCGCCGTAGCCGAAATATGCGATCATGCCGGCCATGGAAATAAAGGACGCGGCAGACATCCAGTCGGCGGCGGTGGCCATGCCGTTGGCGACGGGGTGAATGCCGGCGCCGGCCACATAGAATTCGCTGGTGGTGCTGGCACGTGCCCAGAAGGCTATGCCGATATATGTCGCGAAGGTCAGACCGACGACGATAAACGTTAGAACCTGTAGCGTCACCGTTCAGTCCTCAATCATTGACGTTGAATTGGCGGTCTAGCTTTTTCATGTACCACGCGTAAAAAAATATAAGAATCACGAAGCCGTACATGGAGCCTTGCTGAGCAAACCAGAACCCGAGTTTGTAGCCGGCGAATCGAAAGTTGTTCAGCTGATCGACAAACAAAATTCCGCAGCCATAGGAAATAAAAAACCAGACTGCCAGCAACATCACCATCATTCTGAGATTTGCTCGCCAGTAAGCTTTTCGGGATGCTTCCGTCAAAGGTCGCTCGGTCGGATGCTCTTTTTCTAAATGCTCTCTGGACATTTTTTGCTCCGGTAAGACGCAGCCATTCAGCCAGGTCTGATCGCTCAAAGTGGCGAATAATAACTCAAAAAGTGTGATGCGAGCGCAGAGTATCAGCTGTTCATTTCCGTCGAACCCTCGACTTTAGTCTAAGCCTGGACTAATGTCTTGCGGAATTGCCGGCTGGGTTTGGACCCCGTTTTGACGAATCGGGACAATGGTCCCGAGAATAATAATCCTGGAGGTGGGCGCTTGTCCCCCATTGTGCTGATTGCGACGATTGTCGCCTACCTGTCTGTGCTGTTCTGGCTGGCGCGCTGGGGTGACCGCGGACGTTTCAAGCAAGCCCACTGGTCTCGCCATCCTCTCGTCTATGCGTTGGCGCTGGGTGTCTATTGTACGACCTGGACTTTTTACGGACTGGTGGGAACGGCGGCAACCCGAGGCTGGAATTATCTGCCCATCCTGCTGGGACCTTTCCTGATTTTCACCCTGGGATTTCCGTTGCTGCAGCGCATCGCGACAGTATGCAAACAGGAATCCATTCATTCGATTGCAGATTTCATCGCGTCCCGATATGGCAAGCGGCAATCGCTTGCCATCGTTGTGACCGTGCTCATGCTGCTGGCGACGGTGCCGTATATCGCACTGCAGCTCAAAGCGGTGACCGATACCCTGTTAATCAGTATGGACGGCATCCATTTCGCAAATCAGGATCTGACGTTATTCATTGCTCTGAGCATGATTGCCTTCACTCTTTTCTTCGGAGCCAACCGGCTTGATGTAGCCACATATCACTCCGGCATCATGGTGGCCATTGCCTTTGAATCTCTGATAAAACTGCTGGCCCTTGGCGGTGTGGCGCTGTTTGCCCTGACTCAATCTCAGGGCTTTGATTTGAATGAACCGGTCAACGAAGCCAACCGGGTATTTCTGCGCTCCACGGGAAGTCTGTCGTTCTGGGTGCAGACATTGATTTCCGCTGCGGCAATTTTCTGTCTGCCGCGCATGTTCCAGGTGACGTTTGTTGAAAGTCTCGGGGACAGACATCTCAAATACGGACGGTTCGGCTTTAGCGCCTATCTTCTGCTGGTGACCAGCGCCATATTTCTGGTGGCCTGGGTTGGTAATCAGGTTCTGGCCGCGTCGCAAACGCCTGCGGACATCTACGTGCTGGCCTTGCCGCTCGATAGCAACAATTCATTCCTCGCGCTCCTGGCTTTCCTGGGGGGATTCTCGGCGGCGACCGCCATGATAATCGTGGCCTCGTTGACCCTCGGCCAGATGCTGACCAACGATGTGATTCTGCCGATCCTGATTCGCACTCGCAGTGCGCGGACCCCGGTTCCGGATTACTCACGCGTTCTGCTTCATATACGGCGGGTGACGGTAGCAGCCATTATCGGTCTTGCATGGCTGTATCAGCGCCGTCTGGGCGGCAACATCGCGCTTACCGACCTCGGCCTGAATGCATTTGCCCTTGTGGTACAACTTGCCCCGGCGGTTATTCTGGGCTTGTACTGGCACCGCTGCAATGCAGTAGGGGTTCTGTGGGGGCTGGGATGCGGCGCAGCGATCTGGTTTTTTACCTTGCTGGTACCCATGATGGTGGAGAGCGGCATGCTGGCCGCAAGCATCATGGAAGAGGGGCTGTTCGGACTGGTACTGCTCAAACCCCACGCACTGCTTGGACTGTCATTCAGTGAACCCTATACGCAGGGTGTACTGCTGAGCGTCGTGGCAAATTTTCTGGCCGTGTACATATTCTCGACCTTTGATAGAACCAGCCTGGCCGATCGTATCCAGGCAATGGCGTTTGTCAGCCGGGCGCGTCAACGCACCGGCATGCACGGCGCGCGCATCACACGTGAAGATCTCACCGTCCTGCTCACCCAGTTTCTGGGCGGGTCGGCCACCGACCGGTTGCTTGCCAATCACCGCAGCCCCGAGGCCGATCTGGCGTCGTCTGAGTTGCTGGATTTTGCCGAACAGGCACTGTCGGGGGTGGTGGGCGTGGCCTCCGCGCGGGCCATGCTCCTCAGTCTTACCGATGGCAAGGGTTTGGCTGTGGAGGATGTGGTAAATATTTTTGAGGAAACCACCAAATCATTGCAGTTCAGCCAGGACATGCTGTTCGCGTCGTTTGAAAGCATTTCGTCGGCCATCAGTGTGGTGAATGCTGAGCTCAAGATGGTTGCATGGAATCGCCGTTACGAACAGATGTTCAATTACCCCGAGGGCATGTTGCAGGTCGGTCGGCCGGTTGCGGATCTGGTACGGTTCAATGCGCAAAGAGGCTTTCTTGGCGCCGGGTCGGTCGAGCAGCATGTGCAGACGCGTTTGTCCCATTTGATTGCCGGCAAGCCCTACCGCGTGGTTCGCACTCATAATGAAGGCGTTATCGAGATCAAGGGTCGCCCTCTGCCCAAAGGGGGTTATGTAACGACCTATGACGATATCAGCGAATTTATCTTCACGCAGAATGCTCTTGAACAGGCCAATGAAAATCTGGAGCGCCGGGTGCGACAGCGCACGGAAGAGATCGAGGCCATCAACCATTCCTTGCGGGAGGAGATCGACAAACGGGTCGAGATTGAAGAGGCGCTTATTCAGGCGAAAGCGGTAGCGGAAGGCGCCAATGCGGACAAGACCCATTTCCTGGCGATTGCCAGTCACGATATCCTGCAACCACTGAATGCGGCGAACCTGTATGCCAGCGCCATGCTGGAGAGAGCCCATCTCGATCACGATTTGCATCAGAATCTGAAAAATCTTCACGGAGCCATCGGTTCGGCCGAGTTGATCATCTCAAATCTTCTGGAAATTGCCCGTCTGGACAAGGGTGCACTCAAGCCCCAGGTGCGAACTTTTCCTCTCAGCCAACTGCTGGAACCGCTGGTCAATGAATTCCGGGTGCAAACCGATCCGGCGGTCGCTTTCGAGTTTCATCCGACACGGTTGTGGGTGGAGTCAGACCCAAAGTATCTGCGGCGAATCCTGCAAAACTTTCTGTCCAATGCGGTGCGGTATACCCGACACGGGAAAATTCTTCTCGGCTGCCGCCGGCGTGGAGAGTTTGTGGAGATCGCTGTGTACGACACCGGGCCGGGATTCACCGAGGCCCATCGCCAACGAATTTTCGAAGATTTTTACCGGATCAATGCCATGGTTGAGGGGGCCGGATTGGGATTGGGTATCGCCCAGCGCTTTTCGCGACTGCTTAACCATGCGTTAAAAGTAACGTCTGAAGATAACCGGGGCAGTGTGTTCTCGGTGCTCGTACCCATGCGTCGAGAAGCCTTGGAAGTGATGCGCCAGCATCCAGTGATAGCCTTGTCATCCGGTCTGGAAAACCTTCGGATTTTTTATGTCGATGACGACGCGAACAATACCGACGCGCTGGGCGAACTGGTGCGGAACTGGGGATGTTCGTTTGTCAGCGTCTGCGATCTGGAGGCAACAAAAAAACATGTCAGCAATAACAGTGCGGCGGACATGGTCCTGATGGATTATCAGCTTGGGCCTGAAGGCACCGGCATTGAGTTGGCGCTGTGGATAAGAAATTTCTGGCGAGGGGTTCCCGTCTGTATAGTGTCCGGCGCTACTCATGAAAATCTGGCAATAATGGCAGCCGAGCACGGTTTTGATTTCCTGCGAAAGCCCATCAAACCGAGCAAGTTGAGAGCGCTGCTGGAGCGGTATGCGCGCGATCTCAACCGAAGTGGTCCACCGACATCTTCGCCAGAATAATGACGGCCTGGGTTCGATTGCTGATTCCCAGTTTCTTGAAGATGGCAGTGATGTGCGCTTTAACGGTGGCTTCAGTCACGCCGAGTTCGTAACCGATCTGCTTGTTCAGCCAGCCTTCGCGCAGGTAACAGAGCACCCGATACTGCTGCGGCGTCAACTGGGAAATCTTTGCAGCGATATCGCGTTCGTCGTTGTCCAGCGGGGCCAAATGGAGTTGCATGTCTACTGGAACCCAAAGGTTTCCCTGCAGAACCGCTTCGATCGCCTGATGGATTGTCTGTGGAGAACAGGATTTGGGGATGTAGCCGCTGGCACCATGGCCCATCGCACGACTGATAACCTCGGGCGTTTCCAGCGCTGAAATTATCGCAACCGGAATGCTCGGAAAGCGGTTGCGCACCATGATCAGACCGAACAGATCACGACTGCCGGGCATTTGCAGATCGAGTAGCAACAGGTCAATGTCCTGATTTTTCTCCAGCGCAGCAATGGTGGTATCCAGGTCTGTGGACTGACTGGAGCGGGTGCCGGGATAGTGATGCGCAATCACTTGCATGATGGCATTACGAAAGAGCGGATGATCATCAGCGACGTGAAAATGGTACATCCATTGGCCTTTTATCAGGTTGAATCGGTGCAGCGTAAAATTGTCCGGCTTTAACGGTCTGGTCGCTCATTCGGTGTGGTTGTGCGGCTGGTATCCAGCGACAGCGTGCAAGGCTGAGGCTCCGGACGTTAAACGCCGGGGACTGCAATCGCTATTAGACCATTGTCTAATCGGACAGGCCGCAGCACTGGAAAGTGCGCCCGAAACCCTGTAGGTAAGCAATCCGATTGGCATAGTACCACCGATATTGACGCGGCAATTAACGCAATTGCGGTAATCTGAACGATCGCAGCCTCAAGGGATAACGTTTAGCCGTTAGTTTCGGGGCTGATCGCGCTGGTGCGATAGTCCATGGCATTTTGATTCGGCCGCGAAAAGTAAAATATCTTCTATTCTGATACTGTAACGCGCACATTGCCTGCGCACCGACAGTCCGGAAACGAAGCGCATGCTCAAACTCTATCAAATGCCCATCTCCCACTTCTGTGAAAAGATCCGGTGGGCGCTCGACTATAAACAGCTGCCCTACAAAGCGGTCAACTTGCTGCCAGGCCTGCATACTCGCACCACAAAAAGATTAACCGGACAGACGTCGGTGCCGATCATCAAGGACGGCAGCCAGATAATCCATAACTCCAGCACAATAATTACGTACCTCGATCAACATTATGCGGAGCACTCCCTGACCCCTGACGACCCGGATGCGCAACAGGAAGCGATGGACTGGGAAGCCTATGCCGATGCGAATATTGGCATGCAAATGCGATTAATCTGTTACGACATCCTTCTGGAGCACCCCGACGTACTCCTGCCGATCTTTACCCAGGGCGGCCCTTGGTACGGTCCGCCCTTGATGAAGCAGCAGTACCCGAAAGTTCGACACGTAATCCGCAAATTATTGCAAATCAATCCGACCAATGTTGCCGAAGCAAAACTGCGTATGAACGGCGCCCTGGAATCTATCAGCGCGCACCTGGAAGGTCGGCAGTTCTTGGTCGACAACCGCTTCAGCCGCGCCGACCTCGCCGCCTCCGCATTACTCGCACCGCTGATAATGCCCACCCAATACGGCGTTCGCTGGCCAGCGGGCTACGCCGAAGTCATGAAACCGGCCATGGATGAGTATCGGGGAAAGATGGATTGGGCGATCAATAACTACCAACAGTTTCGACGACGGTAATGCTACGTTCTAGATTTGTCGTGCGTCACTGTATAAAGTAGCGATGGACGAAAGAACGGCGGCGAACAAAGAGAAGTAGATTGCCGGCCAGGGACTCTCAACAGTCCATAAATCAGCCCTGGCTGGCCGAGGCGATAGAGATTTCCATAGTAGTCGCGAAACTGGAATCAGATGAGCGGATTATTGACCGTTGGAATTTTCATTAGGGTCTGTATGAAAAGTCGTCGAGCGAAGGTCAGGCAGGGCAAAAGCAGGTGAAGAAACGGAGTTTACGTGCTGTAAATGAGCATTCTGAGCCTGCTTTTAACGCAGCATCACCGAACGCAGGCACTTTTCGTGAGCCTGGGAAGAAACTGATCGGCTCCGCTATCCTGTGCGTCTCTCAACAGTCAGGTCTATAACTGTGTCAGTCAACCGCCATGATCCGAAACCGCTATCGCCAGCAGCGCCACCAAAGCCTCATTCCACTCCGGTGATCCGCCGACTCGGTCCTCGTCTGGAACATTTATATCATTGGGTCACGTCCGCCGGACATTTCAGTGACATCTGGGACCTGTGTTGCGATCACGGGCGGCTAGGACTGCATTTGCATCAGAAATATTCCGCAAGGCAAGACCTGCCTCGTTCCAAGATACATCTGGTGGATAGCGTACCTGCCATAATAGAAAAACTGAAACGCACGTACGCCTGCATCATCGACGATAACCTGATTATTGAATGCAGAGATGCCCGTTCAATCGAGTGGCGCACGGATGCGACACATCTGATGATTCTTGCAGGAGTCGGCGGCGGAACCATGATTGATATCATTAAAGGAATTATCAGTAAATCCAGTCCGGGCGGCGGTCCATTCATGTGTGCTCGCATGGAGTTTGTTCTCAGCCCCAACCGCAATGCGTTCGAACTGCGAAGGTTTCTGTGCGAGCACAATTTTGAATTGATCAAAGAGGAATTTGTCACAGAAAGGGACTGGCACCACGAACATATGCACCTGCGATTTCGCGACAGCATCCATTTTGATAACCGGATTTCAGAAACAGGTGAGAGCCTGTGGGATACAGTTACAGAAGAAAAACTAAATTATCTTCGCATGCAAATTCAGCACTACGCAAAGCGTTCCGATCTGGGTGGCCACCGAGCTTCCGGATCCGCATTGGCACAGTACACCCGGTTGTTGCAGCGCATGGAATCATAATTGGCAAATGCGTATCGGACAAATGCGTATCGGACACCCATTGCATGAAAGAATTATCCCCGCCTTTGTGCGTTGACAACTTTGAAGCGTCCGCATAGACTCCCCCAAAGCAAGACAGGATGCTCAATAACAGGACGGATGCCATGGAAGCGCAAAGAGAAACCCGCCGGTTTACCAATCAGTCGTTAAAACAGTCGGTCTCCCAGACCGGATACAAACTACTCATAACCCCAGAGTCCAAAAGGCAGATCGAAGGCTTCCAGGGCTACGAACGGGTTCAGATCGACAAAACTATCCAGTATCTGGCGTCAGTGCCACGTCCCGCTGAAGCGGGTGAACCCGTCATTATGCTCGGCTACGATCACTATCGACGAAGGAACGGCTGCTGCATGATAGATTACACAGTCCTTCCTGGAGAAGTGACCGTTACGCGGGTCATTTACAAAAAGGTTCAGCCCCCGAGCGGAAAAATCATCGCGGTAAAAGGCAATCTGGACGATCTCCCCAAAGACGTGCGGGCATTGCTCGACAACGCCAAATTCTGGCGCGCTGTCCACGGAGGACAAAGCCGGATGAAGCATTTCCGGTTGACGGGAGAGAATCCGAATCAGACTACGGGCGCCGCAATCTATGCGGAAGGCGAGGGATTCCGGTTTGGAGATGTTAGTGAAAGTGCGGTGAAAGGCTATAAGTATGGATCAAATGCGATACTCGGTGGCGGATTCGCGGGAAACTCTCAAGCGAAAATATCAGGAGCTGTGGCGGTAGTGCTGTCTCATCCGAAATGGATGGGTGCTGATCAAATTTCCAGGTGGGATTACTTTGTGACGGCCAAAGTTACCAACGCCCTAATACTAGCTGGGACGCGGGATAGAATTGATATTGAATATGTTTTATATCACGTCGATCTAAAGAATACAGTGACTATTAGAGATGAAAGAAGACGAAATTAAATGCTAATTCTTTGATTGGTGACGGTAGTCACAATTATTGCTGTATTTAAGCCGCAAGCGCATCAAGGTATTACATTCTATCGACCGAATTTATGCCGGCATCACGAGAATGCATTAAAGAACTTTTCACTTATCGAATTTAATAAAGACTGGATTATAAGCTTAGCCGGCGGCGCAGCGAGATATGCTGATCCCGCGAGCTCGATTAAACCGCAATACCTTAGAATGATATGATTCATGAGCGGATGTGAGATGAAGACTTAAATGAAGCTCAAGCATAGCCCTCAATAAAAATAAAGGCCTTTAAATAATGTCATTTTCAAAATATCTTGTGACTGCGCTCTCGGCAGTGTTATGCAGCCATGCACATTCAGATCGCTTTTATATTTCAATGGTAAATATTATAGCGTTCCCGGAGAGATATATTGGCAAGGATGTAATTCTGACCGGATTCAACAGTCAACGCGTACTGTATCTTACCGAAGAGGCGGCCAGATATCGGGATATTGCAAATGGAATCCTTTATGAAGATAAGAGGGAAGGCACTTATGACCATTGCGAGAATAAGCATGTGCATATTGAAGGAAAAATAGTGACAGATTTTTCCGGAGGAATTGTTTTGCAGGATGTTAGTTCAGTTTACTCTCTGGATGATCATGCTCAATGTGAAATTTCACCGAAACATTAATACAGCTTTCAGCCGAAGTAAAGGAAGTGTTCCAGAATGTCATTATCAAGTACTTTTCTTATTGTTCTATTGGCACTTCTGTGCAGCAAAGCTAATTCAAATCCCATTTACATTTCAATGATAACTCTTATAACTTTTCCTGAGCGATATGTAGGCAAGGAAGTAATCCTGATCGGATTTAACAGTAGGCGCACACTGTTTCTTACTGAAGAGGCTGCGAAATACGGGGATATTTCAAATGCGATCTTCTTTTCAGACAAAAGGGAAGGGTTTTATGATTATTGCGAGGAGGCACACGTACGCATTGTTGGCAGGGTACTGGAACAGGCGCCAGGAGGAATTTTTTTGCAGGATGTGAGTTCGATTTATTCACTTGATGGATTCATTCAATGCGAAGCTTCATTGAAAAACGAATATAATCCTAGATCGGGCAGAGGACGTTCTCAGAAATGACATTTGCAAGATCATTCGTGATTGTTTTGTTGGCGCTGCTGTGCAGTAACGCTAATTCAACTCCCATTTACATTTCAATGTTACAGCTTATAGCCTTTCCGGGAAAATATGTAGGCAAAGAAGTAATCCTGATCGGATTTAGCAGCGATAGAGCCATTTTTCTTACTGAAGAGGCGGCCAAGACCAGGGATATGGCAAATGGAATTTATTATGAAGATAAAAGGGAAGGGTTCTACGATCATTGTGAGGAGGAGCATGTACGCATTGTTGGCAAGATACTGCCGGGAAGTGCTGGAGGGATATTTTTGCAGGATGTGAGCTCAATTTATTCGTTTGATGAAGGCGTGTACTGCGAGGCGTCATTGGATAATGAGCCGACTCATCTCAGGAAAAGGAAGTAACGCCTGATTTGCCAGAATTGATCGCGCTAAAAGCCCGCCGCCCCCGCCATCCTGCGTACTCCGCTAGTGTCATCCTGCGCGAAGTCGCAGGATCCACCGACGTCCGCACGCACTCAAGGGGCTTTGACGCCGCTCAGTTAACTGGAGTCTCTATCGCATCGAACCACCAGCATAAAGAGCGGTTCGATTCCTCACTCCTAAAATAGAAAAAGGATATGGCTTGCACCATACCCTTTTTGATAAATGGTGCCCAGAGGCGGAAAGCGCGGCAGGACAGCCGCGATTCCCAGCGCT
>CAZJKJ010000054.1:0-23699 GCA_964546435.1 uncultured Cellvibrionaceae bacterium | reverse complement strand
TTAGAAATGCCTAAAGCTTTCCGGGATACGGCCGTTACATCTGTATACGGTAGTTTTAAAGGAAAGTCTGATATGGAATCAATTGGCCTGAATCATAGGCAGATCCTGGCGACCTTTTCAAAGCTGCAGCCTGCTCAAGGCACTGAAAAGGCGCCCTACGAACGGGTATTTACATCTGATCAAAGCTCGTCACCCTCGGACATTGTTACCCTCTCCCCGGAGGCTTCTCGCCTTTCTCACGACTATCAAATGACTCCTCGATTTTCTTCGATGGAAGAGCAAAGCGAGCATAAAACCCGTATCGTTTCTACGTGGGTTACTAAAGAGAAGCTGGAAAGTGGTGCAAGGCGGCCATTTGCTTCACCCGAGGATGAGCGTCTCAGCCACCTTTCCTTGAAGGAGTTGATGGTCGAGTCATTGAAGTTGCCAAACGTGGATAAAAATGGCCATTTGCAAACAGGCTTTGCTGGAACCGAACAAGGTGATCGCATCGATGTCGCCATAGCCAATATTCAGCTGGAGACCCAGTACAACTATAGAAAGGCCGCGAAAAATGTCGAAGCGTCGGTTGAAGAGTTCAAGCAATACATGAAAGATGATTTCAATATTGATCCGGACAGCTACGATATCGTGTTCCTCGATGGTAAAGTCGCCGTCACTAGCAACGGGAATTCTGGATTAAATTTTGACAGTCTGAACAAAATCGAGGGTATTCTGGATAATCCGGAAAAAATAGCTGAGGCCAGCGGGTTGATTCAGGCTATAGAAGCTTTCAACGAGTCAGCCTTGAAAGTTATTGAAAACTCACTGACATCCTATATCCAAGGACCACAGCAAAATCGTTATCTCCCTGAAGAGGTATCGGGTGATTGGCTGCTGGAAGGAATGAATTACTCAAGCGCCAGCACCGGCTCTCATATACACGGTAGATATCTGACAATAATCGCAGAGTCGAATGAAAGATATCATGCAGCCTTGCACGATGGCACACATCTGAAAAACAGCACAGATCCAGGCATTCTGGAATTAACTCGAATACGGGCGATGCAGCATCAGGGCATATGATCCTTGACGTCGTTGATGATGATGGTTATCACCGTGTGTAAAAGGAAGTTTTTGTGGTACGGGTTGGCAACAGGTACCGTCTGTTAGATCAAAGGAGAATCAGATGACTGGGATTCAGGCGACGTCGTTGTCGAGTAGCGCTTACCAATCAAGTTTAGACGCCGCAAAACCACAGCAAGCGGTTCCGCAGGCTGTACTTCCGTCGATTGTTATCGAAGGCAGTATTCATATAAGTGCCGAATCCCAGTACCTGTTCGAGATGGATAAATATTTAATTGGTCTTGACGCAGTTGATCGGGACCGGGCGCTGGAGTATCTGGCCCAAAGCGAGGATCCTCTGCAAAACAAGGCCGGAGATTACTTCAGGCAGAACCAGGAAAAGATCAATCAGATGTTAGGTGGAAAGCCGCTGGTTCTCTCCGGACAACTCCCGCCTGAAAAAGCGGAAAGGTTGTTGGATACCGGCTTTGTCCTAAACGAATTCACCGAAATTGCGTTACGACCGTTTGGTGTCAACGTATTTCGACTTGATGGACAGAGTAATTTTGTTCCGGTGCAATTTGGAGGCAGCAACCAGGCATTAAGGGATGAGGTTGAAGCACTGGAAGCCAAAGTTGTGGGCGTGATCGGGAATCAAGACAGGGCAAATCTCTTTGGCTCAGTCGAGAATGCTTTAGCCTACTCCGAACACATCATGCTTTCATTCGATGACGTGCTGCATTTCAATTATGCGGTGGAAAAAGCCCATAGAGCCATTGACTTCATCAATGCCCCTGAAGAGATGAAGGCCCGGCTGACCGATATTTTACATCAGGGTATTCAGTACCAAAATCAGAAACAAACCAAAGCTTTAAATGATTCGAAGAAATTTCTTGGAAATAGTCTGGTAGGGGATATCGCTAACGAGAATATCCGATTGGGCACCGCTGCCCAGAGATACAATGGGCAACTGCAAAATGCACTGGTGAAATCGAACCTGTCGATACTTGATGCGCGCGGCCTGATTGACCAATTGCTAATGGATAACCGCGATCTTATTCGTTTCAATCTTGACAAGCTGAATGACGCTATTATTTATTATAAAAATGATTATGAAAAGTTTGAGCGTGCGTTGAATAAGGACATCTCAACACCATCGGAGTTGAAGTCCCCCGAACTGGACCGGGGGATTCTCGTATTTGGCAGTGAATATGCGTTAAAAGTTATCCAGAGTATTCAAAGCCATGCATCGAAGGAATAGTCTCGGTGGCCTGTGCGCGCCTGAAGTGTAGTGGTCAAGTAATCTTGGACAGTTTCTTAAATTATTTCATGCCGCTGCTTTTTTCTTTCGTCAGTGGCGTCTGATAATCATTGGTGCTGTGTGGGCGAACTCGGTTGTAATAATGGTTCACATATATCAGCACATCGGCTTTCGCCTGTTCCGGTGAACGATAACCCACTTTGGGTATCCACTCGGATTTCAGGCTTCTGAAGAACCGTTCCATCGGCGCATTATCCCAGCAGTTACCCCGGCGACTCATGCTCTACTTGATCTGGTATTGCCAGAGCAGCTGGCGGAACGAAAGACTCGTATAATGGCACCCCTGATCCGAGTGGAACATTACCCCTTTGGGTCGCCCTCGTGCTTCATAGGCCAACGCCAAGGCGCGTTTGGTTAACTCCGAATCCGGTGACTGTGATATGGCCCAGCCCACAACCCGTCGTGCATACAGGTCTAGCACGACGGCCAGATAGATCCAGCGGGTCCCCGCCCAGATGTACGTCACATCGCCGCACCAGAGCTGATTTGGCCCACTGACGGCGAACTCTCGGTCTAGGTGGTTGGGCGCTACATGTGCCTCGCCGCCGGTTTTCTTGTAACGATGCCCTGGCTGGCAGCTCTCAAGACCGGCCTCTTTCATCAGGCTACCCGCTTTGTAACGACCGACTGATTCACCTTCAGTTTTCAACATGGCTGACAGCGTTCGCGCGCCTGCAGCCCCACGACTATTCTTATGGATCGCTTCCACTCTGGTTCTAAGCCGGATTCGCTCAAGATCAATACGGTTGTATTGCGAGTGGCGCTTAAAATAATAGCTGCTGCGGCACACTCCAAAGGCCTCGCACAGCTCAACCACCGTGTACTGCTCACTTAAGTCATCAATCAGTGTGACCGATCGAGGGAGTCCGACATCAAGAGAGCTGTAGCCTTTTTTAGTATTTCTTTCTCCCGCTCAACCTTGCGTAGCTTCGCTTCCAGTTCCTGTATCCGACTGTGCTCTGGCGTCATTGCAGGCGATTTTTGCGGGACCTGTCCACCACGCTCCAACCGAAGTTGACTCACCCAGCGACGCATAACTGATTGGCCCACATTCATGGCTTCACTCGCTTGGGCGAGCGTGTAACTCTGATCAACCACCAGACTGGCGGCTTCACGCTTAAATTCGGTTGTGAAAGATCGTCTTTTCAAAATGGGACACCTCTGTTATGTGGCATTTTACCACCTTAGTGGATGTCCAAAATCATTAGGCCACATCAGTATGCCAGAAGGCAGTGGACTGACGACCGAAAATTTATTTACCTATACCGGTCGAGAATATGAGGGTAAAGATCTCTACTACTACAGGAACCGCTATTATGATGCAGGGATCGGGCGGTTCCTTCAGAGTGATCCGATTGGACTTGATGGGGGGATTAATACCTACGGATACGTACATCAAAACCCAATTACAAATACGGATCCATATGGTTTAGACGTTTATTTGTGTAAACAGCCAGCTTTTGGGATATCAAAGAATCCGATAGATCACCACTGGCTTAGGACTGACACATATGAATCAGGGATGGGTCCAACAGAGGGTGACTGCGGAAATGCGGGCAATGCATCCTCGGCAGACTGGCCTGGAGATCCAGTGCAAACTTGCGATCACTCAGGGCGGGACATGGAAGGCGCGGTATGCGAAAAATTAAATAACGTTGACGAAGATGCTGTTAATGACATGATTGCGCCCGGCCAATCTCTTGGGCGTTGGTTGCCTTGGAATCAGTGTCAATCTTTCGCTCGTGATGTCATAAATGAAGCGCGAACCGGGTGCAGTCAAACACGGAGAGGAAGACGCTGCCCCAGCGTGTTCTAAAATGAGATAAATCAAATGGCAAGATTACTAATGTTTCTCCTCGGTGGAATGTTTATCCTTTTGGCGATGTGGTGCGCCCTGTGGGTACTTTCCTCTGCAAGCTTAGCGAGTCAGTTTTGTCAAAGTGACTTTTCGTTGTTTCACCGAGAGTTTCGCTGCCGCCAGCCTTATTTAGGGCTGATTGGCGGAATTGTAAGCTTCTTAGCTGGAGGGGTGTGCATCTGGCTTTCTATTAAAAGGAAGAAAGTGGCGTTAGGTGGTAATGCGACCAAATAATCGGATAGATTTCTGTTATGTGCCGAGCGGGTCGTGGACATCATGGGGGATAACCCCATAAGTTGCGCTCATGCAAAGCGGGGCAGGCGGTGGTGTTGCTCTCAAGAAGCTCCCGTAGCTCTTAAATAATTTGTATCGCACCTCATATCACCGGAGCCTTAGGCCTGCGGCCGCCCGCTACATCAGACCCACATACTCGATCGAGTGTATTTCCCCTTCAGGATCTGCCTGCTTAAGGAGTCTGAGTACGCCCCAAAGTGCATGCTTCCATAGAAAATGTAGACATCTGCGCCGGCCGCACTATTAATGAAATCAACTATCACCTCGTTGCGCATCAGGGTTCTGGCTTTGCGCCGCCGTATCGGATAGCCCAAAACATGTAGCGCTCGTTTCATACGCCGCGACCCATAACTCTAATGACTGGCCCCGGCACTCTCTCGGGTCGCTTCCAGCATCGCTCGATGCTCTCGATCCGGCTGCGTGTTCAGTGGTATCGGTAATACCGGTACCAGGCATTACCGCTCGCACCCAGGAGTCGACACATCGAGTCGACGGCCAGGCTTTCTTGTACTGGAAATGCCACGCCGAGACATTTTCAGGAGTCGAATTCACGTCGACAACGATATTGCTGACTCAACCTCGCACTGTCTCCGCAGTTCCTTGGCAGCACTAACCATGTTTTGAAGTGCTGGTAAGACTTCGGGCCATTGACGGGTTTTCAAGCCACAGTCGGGGTTTACCCAAAGTCTCTCGGGAGGAATTCGCTCTGCGGCTTTTTTCATCAAATCGACGATGTGGTTCTGGTCGGGGATATTGGGTGTGTGGATATCATAAACGCCTGGGCCGATTTCGTTGGGGTAGTTGAAATCATCGAACGCACCCAGTAGTTCCATATCGGAGCGCGAAGTTTCTATGGTGATGACATCGGCGTCCATGTGAGCGATTGCCTCAATTATGTCGTTAAATTCTGAATAGCACATATGGGTGTGAATCTGGGTTTCGTCTACAACGCCGTTGGCCGCAATACGGAAAGCTTCGACTGCCCACTGCAGATATTGGGACCACCTGGATTTACGAAGAGGCAAGCCTTCGCGCAGGGCAGCTTCGTCGATCTGGATAATCTGCACGCCCGCCTTTTCAAGATCGAGCACTTCATCGCGGATTGCGAGTGCGAGTTGCATGCAGGTTTCGGATCGTGGTTGATCGTCGCGAACGAATGACCAGTTCAAAATAGTGACCGGCCCCGTCAGCATGCCTTTCATGGGCTTGTCGGTCAGCGATTGTGCGTAGGTAATCCACTCTACGGTCATTGGAAGCGGACGGCTTACGTCGCCATAGAGAATGGGCGGTTTGACACAGCGCGAACCATAGGACTGCACCCATCCGTACTGGCTAAAAGCAAAGCCGGCAAGTTGCTCGCCGAAATATTCCACCATATCGTTACGCTCGGCCTCACCGTGCACCAGCACATCCAGGTCCAGCGATTCCTGCTCCCGTACCGAACGTTTAATTTCTTCCCGTATTAGTGTCTCGTACTGTTCCTGGTCGATGTCATTCCGGCGGAATTGCAGCCGCGTCTGCCGGATCTCCGGAGTCTGCGGAAATGAACCGATGGTCGTAGTAGGATAGGGCGGCAGGTTCAACCGTCGGCGCTGGAGGGTCGCGCGCTGCGCGTAAGGGTTTTTTCGCACGCCCATGGCCGGTGTGATATTGTCGACGGCGTTTTTGACCGCGGGATTGTGCACGCGACCAGATTGGCTGCGGCTGGCGAGCGCTCGGGAATTGTCTGCCAGCTCCGCGGCGACGGACGCCCGTCCAGCATTAAGTGCGTTTGCCAGAATGCGTAGTTCCTCCAGCTTCTGCCGGGCGAAGGCCAGCCATGAGGCGATTTCCGGATCGAGCCTCTGTTCATTACCAAGATCGACCGGAACGTGAAGTAGCGAACAGGAAGGCGCGAGCCACAGTCTGTTCTGCAGGTGCGCAGCCACGGGTTCCAGCCACTCCAGCGTGCGGGTGAGATCTGTTTTCCAGATATTGCGTCCGTCGATGACGCCTAAAGACAGGATTTTTTCGACGGGGAGCGACGTCACCACCTGGTCTAAATCAGCCAGAGCATTGATTGCGTCCAGATGCAGACCAGCGACAGGAAGATTGCAAGCCAGCTGCAGATTATTGCCGAGCCCTCCAAAGTAGGTTGCCAGCAAAAGCTTTACGTTGCTGCTTTCGAAAATCCGGTAGGCATTGGTGAAGGCCTGCTGCCAGCGGTCGTCGAGATCCGTGACCAGAACGGGTTCGTCGATCTGTACCCATTCAATTCCATGCTCCCCCAGGGTGATCAGCAGATCCCGATATACAGGCAGTAGCCGGTCCAATAATTCAAGCGGGTCGCTGCCATCTTTGCTCTTTCCCAGCCAGAGATAAGTGAGGGGGCCGATGATCACCGGTTTTACATTGGTGTTGTGCGTTCGTGCCTCGACAATCTGCTCCAACAGGCGCGCTGGGTTAAGCGTAAACGCTGTATCTGCGGTGAATTCTGGGACGATGTAGTGGTAATTGGTATCGAACCATTTCGTCATTTCACCCGCTTGCACACCGGCACCAGTTCCGGGTGCAGAGCGGCCGCGCGCCACACGAAAATATTTGTCCAGATCGTTGCACTCATCGGTGCGCACGCGTTCCGGAATGTGTCCCAGGGTAAAGCTCATGTCGAGCACCTGATCGTAGAGGCTGAAATCGCCCACCGGCAGGAAGTGCAGGTCGCACTGTTCCCGCCAGTGTCGCTGGCGTAATTCGCGTGCAGTCATTTCCAGCGCATCACGATCTGAATTGCCTTGCCAGTAAGCCTCCAGGGCAAATTTAAGTTCCCGGTTGGCGCCTATTCTGGGAAATCCCAGATTGTGAGTTGTGACCATGTCTTATCTCCTCGTTGTGTCGGTGAGGAGATTAACCAGCTTGACCGTTTTATAAAAATGGTATTAATTCATCGAATCATGAATTCAGCTCATGGAATGCACCTGTGATTGATCGACACCATCTGAATATTCTTAGGGAAGTGGAGAGGCGCGGCTCCCTGACTGCAGCAGCCCGCGCACTGAATCTCAGTCAATCGGCGCTGAGTCATGCAATCAAACGACTGGAGCAACAGCTGGAGACGACGCTGTGGCACAAGGAGGGGCGGGGGCTACGCTTGACCCAGGCGGGTTCCTACCTGCTCGCTCTGGGTAATCGTTTACTGCCGCAGTTTGAACATGCAGAGAACATAATTGCGCAAATGGCAAAGGGCCAGCGGGGTAGCTTGCGGATCGGTATGGAATGTCACCCGTGTTACCAGTGGCTTCTCAAAGTGGTCAATCCGTTTTTGCAGCGATGGCCCGAAGTGGATGTGGACGTAAAGCAACGCTTTCAGTTCGGCGGCATGGGCGCATTGTTCAGTTATGAAATCGATCTGCTGATCACGCCCGATCCGCTGTTTAAAACCGGCGTTGAATTTACACCTGTCTTTGATTACGAGCAGATGCTGGCGGTTGCAAGCAGTCACCCGCTGGCATCGTTGGATTGGGTTGATCCGGTTGATCTGAAGGAGCAGACATTGATTACTTACCCGGTGGACATCGAGAGACAGGATATTTTCAATCAGTTTCTACTGCCGGCGAATGTCATGCCGCGTCAGCAGAAAGTGATTGAAACGACGGACATCATGCTGCAGATGGTAGCTGCGGGTCGGGGTGTAACTGCATTGCCCGGTTGGCTTTTAAAGGAATACTCAAGCAAATTACCGATTAAAGCTGTGGCCTTGGGGAAGGCTGGCGTCAAGAAAAAAATCTACGTGGGAATTCGCGATCACGACCGGCAGACGGACTATATCTGCAGTTTTATCGAGATGTGTTTGAGTGGAGATGTGACAGGGAGTTTTACTTGAGGAGTTCGCAAGACGCGGCGAGTGTCCAAATGAAAATCCAAGAGCAGACTGGATTCGATCATTTGCCGTGGAAGGTACGGGTAGCATCAAAGCTACCCGTACTCCGCCACTGCCGGACACGAACATATCAGATTCCGGTCCCCGTACACGTTGTCGATGCGGTTCACCGTTGGCCAGTATTTGTGTTGTTTTAGATAGGGCAATGGACGGATGGCGGTGTCGCGGGGGTAGGGGCGGTCCCAGTTCTCGTCGAGGAGGTCTGCGAGGGTGTGGGGGGCGTTTTTCAGGGGATTGTTATCGGTTGGCCAGTGGCCGTTTTCCACCAGATTGACTTCCTGACGGATCTGGATCATGGCGTCGCAGAAACGGTCGAGTTCGGCTTTGCTTTCACTTTCCGTGGGCTCGATCATCAGTGTGCCGGAGACGGGAAATGACATTGTTGGAGCGTGGAAGCCATAGTCCATCAGGCGTTTGGCGATATCTTCTTCGGTGATGCCGCTGGCATCGCGCAGCGGACGCAGATCGAGCAGACATTCGTGGGCGACGTAGCCGTTGCGGCCGGTATAAAGAATGGGATAGTGGGCCTTGAGGCGCTGGGCAATGTAATTGGCATTAAGGATTGCGTACTCGGTTGCCATGCGCATGCCGTCCGCGCCCATCATGCGGATGTACATCCAGCAGATCGGCAGGATGCTGGCGCTGCCCCAGGGTGCGGCGGATATGGTGCCGTGTTCGGGCGATGTGTCCGGGATTGGCTGTACCGGATGGCTCGGCAAATACGGTGCAAGGTGCGCCTTGACGCCAATGGGGCCCATGCCGGGGCCGCCGCCGCCGTGCGGTATGCAAAAGGTTTTGTGGAGGTTGAGGTGCGATACATCGCCGCCGAACAGCCCCGGTGCGGCAAGACCGACCAGCGCGTTCATGTTGGCGCCGTCGATATAAACCTGACCCCCGGCAGCGTGGACCATCTCGCAAATCTCGCGGATATTTTCTTCAAAAACGCCATGAGTGGAGGGATAAGTCGCCATCAGAGCGGCAACACTGTCACCGAAGGATTCCAGTTTTTTCTGAAGATCAAGCGTATCCACATTGCCCTGTGCGTCGCAAGCCACAACCACGACTTTCATGCCCACCATCTGTGCTGAGGCCGGATTGGTTCCGTGGGCCGAGGCGGGAATCAGGCAGACATTGCGGTGCTCTTCGCCTTTGGCCGCGAAATAATTCTTGATGGCGACCAGGCCGGCGTATTCGCCTTGCGAACCGGCATTGGGCTGCAAACTGACGGCGTCGTAGCCGGTGCAGGTTTGCAGCATGTTCTCCAGCTCGGCGAACAATTGCCGGTAACCTTCGGCCTGTTCGATGGGCGCGAAGGGGTGCATGTCGGCAAATTCCGGCCAGGTGACGGGGATCATCTCGGCGGTGGCATTGAGCTTCATGGTGCAGGAGCCCAACGGAATCATCGCCTGGTTCAGCGCCATGTCCCGGGTTTCCAGACGTTTGAGATACCGCAGCATTTCTGTTTCGGAATGGTGCGTGTTGAACGCCGGATGAGTGAGGTAGGGGGAGCTGCGCAGGCAGTCCGACGGAATTCGCACGGCAGAAAGTGCCTTGGTTTCCAGCGCTTCAAGATCCAGAGCATGACGGCCGCCCCCGAAAATGTTGAGGAGTTTGTCGAGGTCCTCGAGACGGGTGGTTTCGTCGAAGCTGATGGCCAGGGCGGATTTGCCCAGGCGACGCAGATTGATCAACTGATCTTCAGCGCGCTGGACAAGTGTGCCCTGGGCGTCTCCGACTTCGATCACCAGCGTGTCAAAAAAGTGGGGGTAACGCAGCTTCCAGTTCTGCGCGAGCAAGCCTTCGGCGAGAATCCGGGCGAGCAGGTGAACCCGCTGGGCGATTCTTTTCAATCCGTCGGGACCGTGATACATGGCGTAAAAAGCACTCATCAATGCGAGCAGGACCTGCGATGTACAGATATTGGAATTGGCCTTCTCCCGGCGAATGTGCTGCTCCCGGGTCTGCATGGCCATGCGCAGGGCGAGGTTGCCGCGCGTATCTCTGGATACGCCGATAATGCGGCCCGGGGCGGAGCGCTTGTGAATATCCCGGAAGGCAAAGAATGCGGCATGCGGGCCGCCAAAACCCATGGGAACTCCGAAGCGCTGGGCTGATCCCACCACCATATCCGCGCCCATCTCGCCCGGTGCCCGCAGCACCAGCAGACTCAAAAGATCGGCGCAGACCACGGCCAGCGCGTCTTTCTGATGGAGCTGTTCAATTACCGGCGTCAGGTCGCGAACCCGCCCCAGAGTTCCGGGGTACTGCAGGAGGGCGCCGAAACAGTCGCAACCGGGTAGATCGGTTTCAATATCGCCAACGATAAGTTCGAAGCCGAAGTGCAGAGCGCGGGTACGGATCACTGCCAGCGTTTGTGGGTGAACTTCATCGCTGACAAAAAAGCAGTTGGAATGATTGGAGCGCGCCACCCGTTTGCACATCGCCATGGCTTCGGCGGCCGCAGTAGCCTCATCCAGCATGCTCGCATTGGCCAGTTCCATGGCGGTAAGGTCGATAATCATCTGCTGGAAATTGAGCAGACCTTCCAGTCTTCCCTGGGCGATTTCGGGCTGGTAAGGTGTGTACGCCGTATACCAGCCCGGATTCTCCAGCACATTCCGTTGAATCACAGGGGGCACGTGGCAGTTGTAGTACCCCATGCCGATGAAACTGGTGAAGCGGCGATTGCGGCTGGCGATCGATTTGAGTTGCTCCAGAGCTTCGATTTCACTGACCGGCGCGCGCAATGCGGTGGTGGTTTCCGCAGATATGTTGGCCGGAATGACCTTGCCGATGAATTCGTCCATACTTCCCATCCCCAGGCTCTCCAGCATCAGCCGGGCTTCCTCACCGTTCGGGCCGATGTGGCGAAAGATGAAATCGCGACTGGGTTGCAGGGCATTTAAAGAGGATGACATCAAGGGCATGGCAAGGGACCGAATGAATAGGGGAGTTGGTAAGTCTGAATCAGCAGGTCAAAAAAGGGGCGCCATCTTACCAGATTTACGACGGTGGCCCATGATTAAATGATCCGCAGACCCGCGAATGCCGGCGGTCTGACGGCAGTGGACAGAATCCGTTAAAGATGGAAGCGCGACCCCATGAGTGATTATCTAGAGTATTTGAACCTGGTTGCTGGCGTCTGGCTGCTGTTATTTGCGGCCGTGGGCTTTTTGCGGGGGTTCTGGAAGTCCCTGGCGGCGATTCTGGCCATGGCTGGTGCTTACTGGCTGACGCTTGTGTTCACCGAGCCGGTCACCGGCTTTGTGCAAAAGAACATGCAGTGGGAATTGAGTGGCAGCCTGGTGTGGGTGATCGTGGCATTTGTGCTGTTCACGGTTTCCGGTCTGGTGTTGCGCATCCTGTTCGGATTCCTGCTGAAAGCTTTGCCCGCTCAGAAGGGCATGCTGAACCGGATTGGCGGTGGGATGCTGGGGGCAGTCTACGGCGGGGTACTTGGGCTGTTTATCCTGTGGAGCCTGGTGGTGATCGACGAAACCCGGGCGCTCGCCCGTGGTGGAATTGTCGTAGAAGAAAAAACGCATCCGCTGCTGACACTCGCACGCAAGTTCGTCGGCCGCCTGATGGAATGGAACGCGGGCTTTGGTGGCGCCAGCCCTGAACTTGCGAAAATGGCCGGAGTCATGGCCGAACAGCCCACCCAGGTCCTGCAGGATGTACGCGGACTGATGCAATCATCGGAGTTTGTCCAACTGGTGCAGAACGACCGGATCAAGGCGATTGTGCGTGAACGGGACGTTGAGACGCTGAAAAGCACCGCCGAATTCCAGGCGCTCACCGAGTCAGCGCAGATGCAGAGGATCCGGCAAACCCTGAGCCGGCGTGGCGTGGACTGGTCCGAGGATGAGATGGCTGTGCAAACGGTGCAGATCTGGAACAATATCGAGGGCATCAGGAATCATCCGGAGTTGCAGGAGTTGCTGCGGGATGAAGAAGTGCAGGCGTTTCTGCGCGGCGACATCAATGTGTCCCCCACGGTACTGCAAAAAATTCAGCGGTTGCTGGGTGAAGTCAATGAATCAACAACAGCGGCATTTCCTTGAAATCGGAGGGTGCCGGTTAAACTTTTCAATGCAGAGTAGCAACATGAGCAAGCAGATTTACGACCCGCCTCTGACCCTGGCGGGCGGCTGGCAACGGCTGTCATCCGAGCTGGTTTATGAAAACCCGTGGATCCAAGTGTTTCACGAAGACGTCACCTTGCCTTCGGGCGACGATGGTATTTATGGCCGGATTCATTTCCGTGGGCGTGCCGTGGGCGTAGTGCCTCTGGATGACGAGCAGAATACCTGGCTGGTGCGCCAGAGCCGTTATACCGTCAACCGGTTCACCTGGGAGATTCCTGAAGGGGGAGCGAAAGAAAACGAAGATCCGCGGGTATGCGCCATCCGGGAGCTGGAGGAAGAGGTGGGCTTGAAAGCGGCTCGTATCGAGGAGCTTATGCGGGTTCATACGTCGAATTCCGTTTCCGATGAAGAGGGTGTTGTGTATGTGGCGACGGGGCTGACCGCCGGCACGCAAGCCCTTGATGCCAGCGAAGACATCGAAACCCGGAAACTCCCGCTGCGCGAAGCAATCGCCATGGCATTACGCGGCGAAATCACTGATGCCATCAGTGTGGCGGCGCTGCTGCGTCTGGCAATCGATCTGAAAATATCCCTCTAACAGTTGATTTAACGAACGCTTTTAACATTAGCTTTTGACGTTGACAAAGGAGCACTTCCGGTGGGAACGAGAAATTCGTCGCGGGTTGTCCTGATGTTCAAGCTGCCCTTCATCCTGGGTCTGCTCGTCCTGTCCGGTTGTGTTTCGACGGCGAGCGCGCCGAAATCCTTTATCACGCGTGATGGCCACCGTCTTGTGGATGGGGACAGGGAATTTCGCTTTGCCGGAATTCACGCGCCGGAACTGCACCGGATTGAAGATGATGTCAGAGGGATTTGTGAAGCCGACCCGCGCGGCTGGGGGCAATATTTCAAATGGCCGACACCCGCCGAGCAGGAAAACTGGATCAAGGCGCTGGTGCACTCCGGGCACAAAGCCGTGCGGGTGTATGTACTGTCCGTTTCCTCGCCTCATGATGAAGCCTGCGAGCGCGAAGTTCACATCCTGCCCCCGGCAACACCCGGCGGAATGCCGCGTTTGAATGAAGTCGCCATGGTGCATTACGACCGCATGATTGCCCTTGCCGACAAGCATGATCTGCGGCTGATTCTGCCATTTATCGACCACTGGAGCTGGTGGGGCGGCCGCGCGGAACTCGCCGCGTTCTACCACGAAGACGGTAGTGCCCTGCAGGATATCCACAGTAAAACATACGCGGCGTATCTCAATATCATCCGTGAGGTCATCGAACGCACCAATACGATCACAGGCCGCAAATACCGGGACGAGCCGGCGATTATGGCTTGGGAAACCGGCAATGAACTCAAGGACTCGACCGAACCGTTCGTGGTTCGCACCGCCGCCTTTATCAAATCCCTGGCCCCCAATCATCTGGTCGTGGACGGCACTTATCTGACCATCAATCCGTTTTCTTTGATGGACCCCAATATCGACATTATTTCCAATCATCTTTACGCCGTGAACGGCAATGATGATCCCGCACAGGTCATGAATGATCTGCGCGAGGTCGGAGGCCGCAAGGTCTATATGATCGGGGAGTTCGGTCTGACGGATGCCCCCGGCATCGACGCAATTCTACAGGCCGCCGTACATTCGGAAGTTAACGGAGCTAAAACGGCGGGCGCGCTGCTATGGAGCTTTCGAGGTCATCGGGAAGAGGGCGGATTCTACTGGCATAAGGAGTCCAGTGGCCATTACAGCTATCATTTGCCGGGTTTTCCCGAGAATGACAGCAATGAAGAAATGCGGGTGATTGAATCGGTCCGCCGTGCCCAGGCGCAGATGGACGGGCTTGAATTCGAAGCGCCGTTGCCCGTGCCGGAAGCGCCGGTGCTCCACGCCATCGCTGACCCCCGGGAAAAGATCCACTGGATGGGCGCTCCGCTGGGCCGGTTGTACCGGGTGGAGCGCGCCGAAGCGGCAGAGGGCCCCTGGACGATCCTGTCTTCTTCGGTCTCGGATGGGCGTAACGGTTTTAATCCCGCGACCGATGTGATTTTTCGGGACGAGACTGCGGTTGTGCCCGGACGCGAATACTATTACCGGGTATCAGCCATCAATGAAGGTGGCACTTCGGAGCCTTCCAATGTGATGCGGACCGTGGTTCCGTAAGCGCCGGCAGAAACAACCGGCGCTGTCCGCTATACAGAGGGGCGTACTTTACAACTGAGCGTTGTGATAAACCTCTTGCACGTCGTCGCAGTCATTGAGCAGATTGATCAACTTGTCCAGCATTTCGGCGTCCTCCGGGACCAGCTCCGCGTTGGTTTGCGGGAGGAAAGTGATTTCTTCGATCTCGAATTGAAGATCACCTATAGCCTCGCTTAATGCGGTCTTTACAGCGTGAAAATCGGTGTGCGGCGCGATGACGGTAATCATGCCGTCGTCGTTTTCGATATCGGCAACATCGACATCGCGCTCCATCAGAGCCTCCAGCACGGCTTCCTCATTGTCGTGCGCAAATGAAAAAACCGCACGGTGGTCGAACATGTGGGCAACGGACCCCGGGGCGCCGAGTTTGGCTTTGCACTTGTTAAAGCAGGTGCGGACGTCGCCGAAGGTTCGATTGTTATTGTCGGTCAGGCAATCGATGATCATCATGCAGTTGCCGGGACCGAAGCCCTCGAAGCGGACAGTGGAATAATCCTCGCCGCCCGCACCACTGGCCTTGACGATAGCCTTGTCGATGATATGAGCCGGCACCTGATCCTTTTTGGCTTTTTCAATCAGCCGCCGCAAACCGAGGTTGGCCGCCGGGTCGGTGCCGCCACTTTTGGCACAAACGTAGATCTCTTTACCGTATTTGGAATACAGCTTGGTTTTGATGCCGGCAGTTTTTGCCATGGCGGCTTTGCGGTTCTCGAATGTTCTTCCCATGGAATTTACCTGTAATGCCAGTAGACGAAGCGCGGAGCGGTTGGCCGCCAATTTTGCGATAACAGCGGCCCGGTATTATAGAGATTCCTGAACTGGAGGGAAGCCGCCTCGAGGTCAGGGAGCAGGTGTGTGAGGCAGGAATGCGGTTTGAGATAGTCCAGGGCAATTACATCGATGCGGATAATTGAGTGGTTTGTTGAATATGAAGAAGTAGCATGTTATTGAACGTTTCCAATCCTGTCTGCGTATTGAGGGGACAGGGCTTCAGGATCTGTTGACGTTTCATAATTGAAAGGGGAGTAAATATGTCCAAGATTGATATTGGTATTTCCAAAGAAGACCGTACCCAGATTTCCGACGGGCTGAAACGACTGCTTGCGGATTCGTATACCCTTTATCTGCAAACCCACAATTTCCACTGGAACGTGACCGGGCCGCTATTTCGGGAACTGCACTTGATGTTTGAAGAGCATTACACCGAACTGGCGGAAGCGGTAGACGTGATCGCCGAGCGTATCCGTACCCTGGATGTGCCGGCGCCCGGCACCTACCGCGCTCTGGCGGAGCTGTCCTCCATCGAGGAAGTCGAAGGCGTGCCGGCGGCGGAGGAAATGGTGGATCTGTTGACCCGGGGGCACGAGCAGGTAGTCAGAACCGCTCGGGAAGTGCTGGCGGTGGCGCAGCAGTCTCAGGATGAATCAACGGCGTCGCTGGTATCGGATCGCATGCGTATTCATGAAAAGACCGCCTGGATGCTGCGAGCGTCGCGCCAGTAAGGTTAGCGGTTAGGTCGGGCTACAGGCTGGTCCGGTGAGTACGCCGGGCCAGCACCACCGTCCACGTAATGGCCAGCAGGCACAATGCTACCACTGGCCATGACTGCCACCACATAAAGGGCGTCGTCCCTTCTGCTGTGCGCACGACCCCGCGGATGGACTCGCGCGTATAACGATTTCCCGTCACAACAACCTCTCCTTTGGGTCCGATGATGCCGCTGATGCCATTGTTGGTTGAGCGGATCATGTAGCGACCGGTTTCCAGGGCGCGCATCTGTGCCATTTGAAAATGCTGCACCGGACCGATGGATCGCCCGAACCAGGCGTCATTGCTGACGGTCAGCAGTACATGACTGTTTACGGCGCGATGGGCGACCAGGTCCGGATAGACGACTTCGTAACAGATGGTGGGCGCGATGGTGTAGACCCCGGCTTGCAACCCGTCCGTATATTCCGGCCCCGCATGGATGATGGAGGTGGGCAGATCGAAGAAATCCAGGGTCCCGCGCAGCACCGATTCCAGTGGTACGTATTCCCCGAAAGGAACGAGCCGGGTCTTGTACGAGATCCCGCTGCCTTTGCCCAGTGCGATCAGGGAATTGAAATACTGGTCCGGCTCTGCCTGGTCATAGAGGATGCCGGTGATAAAGACAGTATTGGTCTGCATTGCTTTGGCATCCAGAGCCGAGATGGTGCTGGTGGCATCGTGGTACAGCATCGGGATCGCGGCTTCGGGCCAGATCACCCAGTCATAGCCCCACAGGGAGCGGGACAGGTCATTGAAAATCCGGAAGGTTTCACCGCGATAGGCGGGATCCCATTTGCGGTCCTGGGGGATATTCGGCTGGGCCATGCCCACCGACACCGGCGCATCGTCAAACCGGGTCCACTGGATCTGGTGAAGCCCAAAACCACCCAGCCAGAACGCAAGGGGCCACAGACCCAGCAGCAAATGGCGTTTTGTCCACAGGTTATCGCGACGGAAGAGCAGCAGTTGCAAAGCGACAGTCGCCGTGCTCGCCGCGACAAAACTCACGCCCAGCACGCCCAGTACCGGTGCCCAGCCCGCCAAGGGCGTACGCAAATGGCCGTAGCCGAGGAACAACCAGGGAAACCCTGTCAGCAACCAGGTGCGGGTCCATTCACCGAGCACCCAGATAGCGGGAAATGCGATCAGCAAGGCGAGGGGTGTACGATTCAGCCAGCGGCCATAGACATAAAACGGCAGCGCAAACACGAAAGCCAGGCATGCCACGAACGCGGCCGTGAGTGCCCCGGCCAGCAAGGCAGGTGTATGACCGAAGGTGTGAATACTGATATAGACCCAGCTGGCGCCGGACCCGTACATCCCCAGCCCGAAGCCGAACGCCAGCTGCAGGCAGCGTTTGCCGTCTTTGCCGACCAGTGCCCCGGCGAGTGCGGCTACCGCCAGCAATCCCAGCGGCCACAAGTGATACGGCGCCAGGGAAAACGGCAGGAGCGCCCCGACCATGACGGTCAGGATGAAAGGAAACCGCGCAGCGGCGGACAGGAACATGTTCATTGAATCAGGATGTGGGCAGACTCAGGCGCAAGAGGTGGATTTGCCGGCTATCTGAATATAGCACCCGAAACAGGTAACCATGCAGTTCGACGACTTCGTTACGGACCGGCATGTGACCGAATGCCTGAGTGACTATGCCGCCGATGGTGTCGAATTCGTCATCACTGAAGTGGGCGTCAAACTTTTCATTGAATTCTTCAATGGGTGTGAGTGCCTTGATAATAAAATCTGAATCGGAAACCTGGCGGATGTAATCCTCTTCTTCATCGTCGGTTTCGTCCTCGATCTCGCCCACGATTTCTTCGAGGATGTCTTCAATGGTCACCAGGCCGGATACGCCGCCATATTCGTCGATGACGATCGCCATGTGATAGCGCTTTTCCCGAAATTCCTTGAGGAGCACATTGAGGCGCTTGCTCTCGGGGATGATATTGGCGGGGCGAAGTATGTCCTTTAGGCTGAAGTTGTCCTGTTGCTGCAAAATCAGTCGCAGCAAGTCTTTGGCCAGCAGGATTCCCCGAATCTCGTCCACGGATTCCCCGATGACGGGAAAGCGCGAATGCCCGGACTCAATGACTTTTGGAAGGAATTCGGCGGGCTTGTCTTCCTCCCGGATCACGACCATTTGAGCTCTTGGCACCATGATTTCACGCACCTGAAGGTTCGCTACACTCAAGGCGCCCTCCATGATGTCGACGGCTTCCTGATCGACAATCTTGTTCTGCGCAGCCTCGCGAATGATCTGCATCAATTCGTCGCGACTTCTGGGTTCGGCGGCAGAAAAGCTTTGTAACAGGCGATCGAGCCAGGAACGCTCGCCCGGACGGCCATTGCTGCTGGCCGATGAGCTGCTGGAAGGGTCATCAGACATGTGGATTTCCTTCGGATCTCCTGTAAAAACGTCGGTATTTATTCGTAGGGAGCAGGAAAATGCAATCCTGACATGATGCGGGTTTCGAGCGCCTCCATCTCGGCGGCCTCGTCGTCCAAAATATGGTCGTACCCTTGCAGATGCAAGGTTCCGTGAATAACGATGTGGGCCCAGTGAGCCGACAGGCTCTTGTTTTGTTCCCGGGCTTCCCTTTCTATTACGGCCGCACAGATAACCAGATCACCGAGCAGCGGCACATCCAGTTCCACAGGCAAATCGGCTTCAAAAGACAGCACATTGGTCGGTTTGGGTTGCTGCCGGTACTGGCCGTTGAGCATCTGGCTTTCCGCTTCGTCCACAATCCGGATGGTCAGCTCGCTGTTAAGCTGATCCGCCGGTAAAGCAGCCGCTACCCAACGACGAAAATCGTCATCTGTCGGGAGATCAAAGCCATCAGCGGCAATCTGGAGGTCCAGGAAAGGCCCCGGCTCTACGGGGCTCGATGACATGTCTTTACTGTCGGGTTGAAGGTTTGGGGGCATCATCGGATTCAGCAGCCTCTGCCGCCGTATAGGCTTCGACAATACGTTGGACCAGCGGATGCCGGACTACGTCTCTGGCGCTGAAATGGGTAAAGCTGATGCCTTTGACCTCGGCCAGAACATGAATGGCATGCTGCAGACCGGAACCATGGCCGCGGGGCAGGTCGACCTGGGTCGGATCGCCGGTAATGACGGCAGTAGACCCGAACCCGATGCGCGTCAGGAACATTTTCATCTGCTCGCGGGTGGTGTTCTGACTCTCATCGAGAATAATGAAGGAGTTGTTCAGGGTTCGGCCGCGCATGTAAGCCAGAGGTGCAACCTCGATGACCTGCCGTTCGATCAGCTTGCCGACGACTTCAAAACCCAGCATCTCGTAGAGTGCATCGTAGAGCGGACGCAGGTAGGGGTCGACCTTCTGGGACAGATCCCCCGGAAGAAAGCCCAGCTTTTCGCCGGCTTCTACCGCCGGTCGGACCAGCAGGATGCGCTCGACCTCGTCCTTCATCAGAGCTTCAACTGCACAGGCAACCGCCAGGTAAGTCTTGCCCGTACCTGCGGGACCAACGCCGAAGTTGATGTCGTTGCGGCGGATGGCCTGAACGTATTTCTGCTGGTTCTGACCACGTGGCTTGACGGAGCTTTTTTTGGTACGTATCAGCTGGGACTGGACTTCGCCGCTTTCATCGGGTTGGCGGCTGGTGGTCGCGTCGGCACCGGCTTCCTGCAGGGCCAGATGGACTTCCGTGGGGGTGATTTCATTTTCACCCGAGGTATCGGCATAGAGTTGATTCAGAACCCTGGCCGCCAACTGCGCACGCTCTTCCGCACCGTGCAGCGCAAAATGATTGCCGCGATTATGAATTTCGATATCCAGACGTTTTTCGATCTGCTTCAGGTGACTGTCGAACTGGCCGCACAGGTTCAGCAGGCGACGGCTATCGTTCGGTTCCAGAATTATGTTGATGGAGGCGGTAGATGCGTGGGCAGGTGACGTATTCAGATTTTCCAAGTCGTTGTTTTTCCGCTCTGTTGCTATCGAAGTGCGAGCCAGCCCGCGCCGGAAATCCGGCCGGGGGCGGGTTCTTTTCTAAAGCCTACCCCAAAACCCCGGAGATAGAAAAGAAAAAAACATGGGGTTGGGGACAGGTTTCATAATTTTTGATGATTAGCCGGGTGGCTTGAATTAGTCCAGCTCAGTGCCAAGCAGGCTGCCCCGCAGAGAATTAGGCAGTGCTTCTTCAATCAGGATGTCGGCGAAGTGCCCGATCAGTTCCGGTCGATCACAACTAAAGTTCACGACGCGGTTGTTTTCGGTGCGCCCGCTGAGCTGGCCCGGATCCTTTTTCGAATACCCTGACACCAGCACCCGCTCGACATTGCCAACCATCTTGCGACTGATCTCGAAGGCCTGTTGTGTGATCCGCTGCTGCAGAATTGCCAGCCGCTGCTTCTTGATCTCTTCCGGCGTCTCATCGGGCAGGTCGGCGGCCGGGGTCCCTGGGCGACGGCTGTAGATAAAGCTGAAAGAGTTGTCGAAACCGATCTCCTGGATAAGGTTCATGGTCGCCTGGAAGTCCTGCTCCGTTTCACCGGGAAAACCGATGATGAAATCCGAGGAATAACTGATATTCGGGCGAATCTTGCGAAGTTTGCGCAATTTGGATTTGTATTCCAGCACCGTATGGCCGCGTTTCATCGCCATGAGAATCCGGTCGGAGCCGCTCTGCACCGGCAAATGCAGGTGGCTGACAAGCTCGGGCACATCGGCGTAGGCCTGGATGAGGTTGTCTGTAAATTCAACGGGATGGGAGGTGGTGTAGCGGATGCGGTCGATACCGGGTATACGGGCCACCAGAGTGATCAACTCGGCAAGATCAATGACGCCCTCGCGGCCGATGCCCCGGTAGGCGTTGACGTTCTGACCCAGCAGATTGACTTCCCGCACACCCTGGGCGGCCAGGTGGGCGACTTCCTCGAGGACGTCGTCAACAGGCCGGCTGATCTCCTCTCCGCGTGTATACGGAACCACGCAGAAAGTGCAGTACTTGGAGCAACCCTCCATAACGGAGACAAACGCACTCACGCCGTCGGCATCAGGTTTCGGCAGGTGGTCGAATTTTTCGATCTCCGGAAAGGTGATATCGACGATAACGCTTCCTTTACCACGCGGCGCGTCCAGCATTTCCGGCAACCGGTGGAGCGTCTGGGGACCGAAAACCAGATCCACGTAAGGCGCCCGTTCCGCGATGGCCGCGCCTTCCTGGCTCGCAACGCACCCTCCAACTCCGATGACCAGCCCGGGTTTGCGGTCTTTCAGCTGCTTCCAGCGGCCCAGCTGGTGGAAAAGCTTGTCCTGCGCCTTTTCGCGGATGGAACAGGTATTGATGAGCAGGACGTCAGCTTCAGCCGGGTCATCGGTGCTGACCAGCTGGTGAGACTCGCCCAGCAAGTCGCGCATGCGGGCTGAGTCATATTCGTTCATCTGGCACCCGTGGGTCTGGATAAACAGCTTCTTGACGGTGTGGATAGCGGGGAAGTCTTCTGCCATGATCGGTCCGGTCGGCGCACTGTACAAAATACTGGAACCCTTTCTCGAATTTGCGTCCGGCCGCAGCAATGGCAGCGACACCCACAAATAGTGCGAACGGGTCCTGGGGTAAAAAATGTTCGCGCATTATACTGATGTGCCCGCTGAATGCCCACCAGAACGACCACGGCTTGTATTTGCCGCGGAAGCCCCCAGTTAGGAGGGCTGGTATACCCCAGGTGGACCTGTATGCTGTGAACGCGAGGCTCTGCCCGGCAGGAAAAAAGGGCTGGGTCTGATCAAGGAACGGGATTGGCCCCGAAAATGCTCGCAATAAAGGGAACCGGTTCGCAGCAGGTTGCCCGGTGATTTTTGCAGGAATTCAATAGCTTGCGAGCGTTCGCGCCGCTGCAGAGTTAATTACGGGAATATTATGGCCAGCACTTCTCTCTTTAAAGTCATTTTTTATAACCAGAACCAGGTCTATGAGGTTTACGCAAAAGCTATTTACCAGAGCGAAATGTACGGCTTCATTGAAGTGGAAGAGTTCGTATTTGGCGAACGCAGCCAACTTGTGGTGGATCCTGGAGAGGAGAAATTGAAATCTGAGTTCACGGCGGTGAAACGCTCCTATATCCCGATGCACGCCATTATCCGGATCGATGAAGTGGAAAAAGAAGGCGCCGTCAGGGTCAGTGAAGTCAAGACCAACGACAAATTCGCCACCATTCCGTTTCCTGCCGTTCCCCGCCCGCGCGAGGAATGATGCTGCATTTCCGCAAGACGGGTGAAGGATCGCCGGTTATTGTGCTGCATGGGCTGTTCGGAAGCCTCGAGAATCTGTCCTCGCTCTCCCGGGCACTGTCCGAAACCCATTGTGTCTATTCGGTAGACCTGCCCAATCACGGTCGTTCCTCCCATACTTCCCGCACCAGTCTGGCATTGATGGCGGATCAGCTGGCCGACTGGATGCTGCAGCAGGATCTCCAGGCGGCGTGCTGGATCGGTCACAGTCTGGGAGGAAAACTGGCAATGGAAGTTGCGCTGGCCCGACCGGCTCAGGTTTCCCGGCTGGTCGTGCTGGATATTGCGCCCGTCGCCTATGCACCGTCTCACGACAGGATATTCGCCGGGCTGCGCGCCATACCGCTGGAGAATCTGGAATCTCGGGCAGATGCAGATACGCTGCTGGCGGAGCAGGTAAGTGAACCTGCTGTACGCAATTTCCTTCTGAAAAATCTTGTCCGTCAGAACGGTGGGTTTGTCTGGCGGATGAATCTGGAACTGTTGTGGCGCGAATACTCCCAGTTACTGACCGCCAATCGCGAAGGGGTTTATGCCGGGCCGGTACTGCTGGTCAAAGGCGAACAATCAGATTATCTGCAAGTGCAGCACCGCGCTGAAATTGCCCGCCGGTTTCCCGCTGCGGAGCTGAAAATCGCGGCGGGTACCGGGCACTGGCTGCATGTGGATAAGGCGGATCTGGTGAACGGGATCGTATCCAGATTTATCAAAGACACATGAACCAGATCGCAGGGAGCACAGGTTTCTGGGAATAATAAACAACAAGAGGCGAGAAACGGTTATGGCCCAGCAAGAAGTACACAATCTCATGACAGAGCTGCACGAACTGTTCGGTAATGAAGAGCCGAGCGCGGGTCAGCAGCAGCTGATGGAGTCACTGGAATACTATATTCACAACAACACAGACGCCGCACCGCCGGATCCCACTCCGCTGGATACCATTGAGCTGCTGGTCGATCAGATTGAAGTCGAGCATCCGCGGGCATCGGGGGTGTTACGACAGCTGATGAGTCATCTGCGCAACATGGGTGTTTAACGACTGGCAGGCCATTGAAAAATGGCCTGCGTTGGCGTTGCGGCGTTAAAAACAGGCTCAAAATGCTCAGTTACGACGTTTTCCATGGGCCTGCGCCTGCATACAGAGGCGGTATTGCTGCCTCTGGCTTCAGTCGGGTAG
>CAZJKJ010000053.1:0-24314 GCA_964546435.1 uncultured Cellvibrionaceae bacterium | reverse complement strand
GACCTGGCTGCCCTCATCGTCAATAATCAGGGTGCGCTCTAACTGACCGGTTTTGGATTCATTGATGCGGAAATAGGTGGACAGCTCCATGGGACAGCGAACGCCCTTGGGGATGTAAACGAAAGAGCCGTCACTAAAGACCGCGCTGTTGAGCGCCGCATAATAATTATCTTTCTGAGGCACCACGCTGCCGAGATATTGCTTTATCAACTCGGGGTAATCGCGAACTGCTTCGGAAATCGAACAGAAAATCACCCCCGCTTCCTTCAGATTTTCCCGAAAGGTGGTGCCGATGGAGACTGAGTCGAACACGGCGTCGACCGCCACGCCCGCGAGCATCGCCTGCTCATGCAGGGGAATCCCCAGCTTCGCGTATGTCTCCAGAAGTTGAGGGTCGACCTCATCCAGGCTCTTGGGCCGGTCCGCCATGCTCTTGGGTGCGGAATAATAAGACATGGCTTCAAAATCGATTTTGGGATAGTGCACGTGAGCCCACTCCGGTTCACGCATTTCGCGCCAGGCCCGGTAGGCTTTCAATCGCCAATCCAGCATCCATTGCGGTTCGTTTTTCTTCGCAGAAATGAACCCGATAACGGACTCGTCCAGACCGGGAGCGAGCGTATCGGAATCGACCCGGGTAACAAATCCGGCGGCGTACTCCTTGCGAATCAGCCGGTCAATTGATTCCTGTGACATAGTAAAAACCTGCCTTGACGCCACCGGCTTCCCGGCGCAATCTCATAATTCAGTGAGTGTTCAAGCCGGCAGTGGTTCCGCGCAGCTGCAAAACTGATTCAACGACGCGATCGATGGCGAAATCCACGTCCGCATCGTCGGTGAAGCGTCCAAAGCTGAATCGCAGTGAACTGTGGGCATCCTGTTCACTCAGCCCGAGCTCCCGTAAAACGTAAGAGGCGCGCACACTGGCGGAATTGCAGGCCGAGCCGGTGGAGATCGCCAGATCCCGCAAGCTGCCCAGCAATTTTTCACCATCGACACCGCCAAAACATATATTCAGTATTCCCGCCACGCGTGCGTCTGTGAAACCGTTGACAGACACATCCGGCAATTGCGCTTGCAATCCAGACCAGAAGCGGTTGCGCAGATTTTCGATTCGCGGTTGCTCTTCAGCCCGGAGCCGCTCCGCAAGCTGCAGGGCTTCGCCCAACCCCACCACCTGATGGGTTGCAATGGTTCCCGAGCGCATGCCTCTTTCATGTCCGCCGCCGTGAATCAGTGGCACCAGGTCCACATCTAGTGACCGCCGCACATAGAGCGCGCCTATTCCTTTGGGTCCATACATTTTATGGGCCGAAACCGACAGCAGATCGACATTCATCGAGGCTACATCAATCGGCAATTTTCCGGCGGACTGGGCGGCATCGACATGGTAAATGGTGCCGTTGTCCCGACACATCTGCCCGAATTCCGCGATCGGGTTGATGCTGCCGACTTCATTGTTCACGTGCATCAAACTGACCAGCAAAGTGTCTTTGCGCAACGCTTGCGCCAGTTGACCGGGGTCAATCCTTCCATCCGGCCCGGGTGACAGCCAGGTCACCGAGAAGCCGCGGGATTCAAGAAACCTGCAGGGATCCAGTACCGCCTTGTGCTCGATGGCCGAGGTAATGATGTGGCGGCGGCCGTTGCCGGGCGACTCCGCCACGCCTTTTAAAGCGAGATTGTTCGATTCCGTTGCGCCGCTCGTCCAGACAATTTCCCTGGGATCCGCTTTCAATGCGTCTGCAACTTTTGCGCGCGCATCCTCCACCACCTCTTCTGCCTGCCACCCCGGAAGATGCGAACGCGATGCGGGATTGGCGAATATGCCGTCCATAGTCAGACAGCGATTCATCCACTCCGCCACACCGGGATCCACCGGCGTCGTCGCCGCATAATCCAGATACAGAGGTTTGCGCATTGCTCGACTCCAAAATCACGCGCTGGCGCCAGCAGGTCTGGACTGACACTCACTGCAGTTAAATGATGCTCGTCAGCGAAATGCGCCCGGCCGGCAAATCCTGATCGCGGTTTTTCTGCTTCTGTCGTTGCGACACGACTTGTACATCCCGTCGGGCAACCAGGTCGGCCAGACTGATATCACTGAGAAACTGATGTATCCGGGCGCTCAGATCGCTCCACAGGTGATGCGTCAAACACACCTCGCCCTGCTGGCAATTACCGGCACCGTTACAATTGGTGGTGTCCACGGATTCATTGACGGCATCAATGATCTGGGCAATGAATAGCTGCTCGATCGGCTGCTTGAGCAGATAGCCACCACCGGGCCCCCGCACGCTGCTCACCAGTCCGTTTTGGCGGAGCTTGGAAAAAAGCTGCTCCAGATAAGAAAGGGAAATTTCTTGCCGTGCAGATATATCGGCCAGGCTCACCGGGCCATTTTCGCTATTAAGCGCCAAATCCAACATCGCAGTTACCGCATAACGTCCTTTGGTCGTCAAACGCATAGTGCTAGTCCTCGGACTGATCTTTTCTGGCCATAGGAAAAGGAACCCGTGAGCGCGCCCAGCTCGGCCTGATTGGCGGAGCGAATTATCGAATACCCTACTATTTTAGTCAACTAATAAACCGGCTGCCTCCGTCAATCGGATACGGTCCTTTGCCCGGTCGCAGTCCGCTCCTCCTGGGCCACCAGCTGCGCCTCCAGTTCGGCGATGCGGTTGCCGGTGTGATACAGATGGTTTTGAGTGGCGGTCAGGATGCCTCGCAGGATCCCCAGCTCCATCTGGTCGAGACGGATCCGGTTGTACATCCGTCGCAGCCGCGTCATCGTCTGTCGGGGATTATCCGGCACCAGAAAGCCAAGCTTTTCCAGTGTTTCCTGCAAATGACTGTAATACAGCTCTACATCCTGATGGGCGGCAGGCGGCATGTCCCAATCGTTGAACTGCACCGGCACTCCGTCGTTTTCCGCCTGCAATGCCGACATGCGAATCTCGTAGGCGATCACCTGCACCGCCGCCGCCAGATTGAGCGAACTGTATTCCGGATTGGCGGGGATATGGACATGACAGTGACACTTGTGCAGTTCCTCGTTGGTCAGGCCGCGGTCTTCCCGTCCAAAGACAATGGCAACTTCATGTCGTTGGGCTTCCGACCAGCTGCGTTCGCCGCACTCCCGTGGCGTTATCAGCGGCCAGGGGATCCGGCGGCCCCGCGCGCTGGTTCCGATGACCAGCCCACAATCCGCTACCGCCTCATCGAGGGTATCAACCACCCGCACCCGATCCAGCACGTCCAACGCACTGGCCGCTCGCCAGACCGCCCTTTCCGAGGGATATTCTTTGGGACTGACCAGCACCAGTTTGGCCAATCCCATATTTTTCAAAGCCCTGGCCGCCGCGCCAATGTTGCCCGGGTGGGTAGTGTTCACGAGAACAATTCTGATGTTGTCGAAGACTGACTGCATGATTCACCTGGGCGTTAATGCCGGGCCTGATGCCCGAAATTTCTGAAGTACGCGGAATAAAGGGCGCGCAGTTTAGCAGATTCAAGGCGCCAAACCACCGGCACAAACGCCCGCAATTGTCGGAAAATCGCCCAAATGTCACCGATAAAGTCCGGTAAAGCCATTGAACGCGCCGGGGGGGCGTCCGAAAGGTCGAAGCGGGGTGCAGGCTGGTATATACTGCCGCCCCTTTTACTTGAACCTGTTGTGCTCGCGGCCGTTATGGCGCTGGCGCGAAACAGGTTGATCCTTTGTCTTCAAGCTGCATTGAGAACCCCATGGAACCGATGATTAACATTGCGCTACGCGCTGCCCGCAAAGCGGGTGAACTGATTGAACGCTCATTCGAACGTCTGGATCTGGTGACCGTGGAACAAAAAGGACGCAATGACTTCGTCAGCGAGGTGGATCGACGTGCGGAGCACGAAATTATCTATCATTTGAAAAAAGCCTATCCGGATCATGGCTTTCTGGGTGAGGAATCCGGCCAGAGCGGCAACCCGGACAGCGATTACCAGTGGGTCATCGACCCGCTCGACGGCACCACGAATTTTCTGCACGGCCTGCCGCAGTTTGCGGTTTCTATCGGTTGCCTGTTCAAGGGGCAGCCCCAGCACGGCGTTGTACTTGACCCGGTAAAACGCGAGGAATACACCGCCAGCCGTGGTCGGGGCGCATCGCTGAACGGGCGACGTATCCGCATCAGCGGGCGCCCTTCCTTCGAAGGCGCACTGATCGGCACCGGCATTCCGTTTAATGGCTATGCATTGGAAAACATCGACGAGTATCTGAGCTGCCTGCGGGAGCTTGTCGGGCAGACCGCAGGTGTGCGTCGGGCCGGCTCTGCAGCACTGGATCTGGCTTACGTTGCCGCCGGTCGCTTCGACGGCTTCTGGGAAATGAATCTCAAACCCTGGGATATGGCCGCCGGCGTCCTGCTGGTGAAAGAGGCTGGGGGTATGCTGGCGGACTTCAAAGGCGGAGCCGACTATATGAAAAATGGCAATCTGGTCTGTGCCTCCCCAAAACTCTTCAAACCCCTCTTGCAGTTGGTTGAAAAGCATATGGGGAGCATCTGAAGACAGGTCCCCGGGGAGTTTTGTCTCCGGGGAATCCGTTTCAGGCGGTTTTCGCACCTCGAGGCCCGAGCAGCGTATTCATCATTTCCAGCAGCTGTTCCAGGTCAATGGGTTTGGTCAGATAATGCTCGAATCCCACGCGATTCCCTTTTTCTACGTCGTGACGCAGCGCATTGGCAGATAACGCCACCACCGGAATATAGCGTGTCGACGGGTCGTCCTTGAGCACTTCCAGCGCCTCAAAACCGTTCATTCCCGGCAGGTTGATATCCATCAAAATGAGGTCCGGCTTCAGGGTGCGCGCAAGGAAGATGCCCCGCAACGCATCGATGGCCAACTCCAGCCGCAGCATGGGATAAGGCCGAAGCAGCTGTGTCACCAGTCGTTGATTGGAGATATTGTCCTCCACATAAAGCACGGTTTTGCGGGATTGCAGACGCAGCTGCACCGGCGATACCGGGCGCGCCGGCACTTCCCGCACCTCAACTGGCGCGTGAGCGCTGGACTCCCCCACCAGCGGGATGTCGACCCAGAACTCGCTGCCAACCCCCTCCTGGCTGACGAAATCTATCCGTCCACCCAGATGAGCCACCAGCTGACGGGTAATGACCAGACCGACGCCACTGCCCTCGATGCTTCCCAGTTCAGCACCGAGCCGGTTAAACGGCTGAAACATTTCCGACTGGCGTTCCTGCGGTATGCCTCTTCCCGTGTCCTTCACCGTAATCCGGAAATAGCTTGTGTCTTGCATCGTGCAAATAATGGTCACACTGCCGCGTGGACGGTTGTACTTGATCGCATTGCCCACCAGGTTAAGCAGCACTTGCTTCAGCCGCATTCGATCTGCACAGACCAGTCGCAACGCCAGATCATTCGTCTGCAGGCGCAACTGGATGCCGCGATCTTCCGCCTGAGTCTTGACGAGGGTCAGGCATTCCTTGATCAGGGTTACCGGGGATATGTTTTCCGAACTCAGATGCAAACGCCCCGATTCGATCTTCGCCAGATCCAGCACATCGCCGATCAGCTGTAACAGGTGTTCTCCCGCTTTGCGGATTTCACCGATATTCTCGTGCTGATCCCCGGAAAGATCGCCCCCCATTTCGATCAACTGCGCGAATCCGAGAATGGCATTTAGAGGCGTACGCAACTCGTGACTCATGCTTGACAGGAAATCGGATTTGGCTTTGTTCGCCTTTTCTGCCGCCTCTTTGGCCTTCAGGACCCGATCTTCGGCCAGTTTGAGCTGGGTGATGTCCATATTCGTGCCGGACATGCGTACCGGCTCACCGGCTTCATTAAACGCCATCTGGCCACGGGCGCGGATCCAGCGCCACTCGCCGTCCTTGCCCCGGATGCGATATTCCACATCGAACAGCACGCCATCGCGCACATGAGCCGCCATCGCGGCATCGAATAGCTCGCCGTCTTCGGGATGCATGCGACCCCGCCAGGCCTGCAAACGGTCAATGCCCTGCATGACTTCCTCATCATGCTCGGAAAATCCCAGATGCTCCCAGCAGCGATTAGAAAAGTGGAATCCGCCGTGCTCCGCCGCCCATTCCCAGATTCCGTCGTTTGATGACTGAATGATCCGTGCGTGCCGCGCCTCACTGATCAGCAGCGCCTGCTCGGTCTGCTTCTGTTTGGTGACATCAAACGCAATACCGCTGACGTAATGGACCCAGCCCATCTCGTCGCGTACCGAATCGGCCCGCAATTCGGTCCAGATATACCCACCCTTCTTGCGCCGGACCCGATAGGTCACCTCGCCAGGTCCCGGTTCCCGGATAATTCCCCGGACCGCCGCCTGCACCCGGGCCACATCGTCCGGGTGGACATAATCGTAGTAGTTCGTGGAGACCGAGATGTAATCGACGTCTTCGTCGGTGTAGCCCAGATAGCGCCAATAACCGCCGCTCCAGTCCATTCGCTTGGCGTTCAGGTCCCAGTCAAAGTATCCATAACCGTGACTGCCCCTGAATATGCGCTGATGCCGCGACAGCGCGGATCGCATCTCGCGGACTTCATTTTCCAGCCCCGATACCAGAAAGTGCTTGAGTAATCTCATGCCGCCCACCAATTATTGTTGTGGAGATCCGTGAAAACGCATCGAATCCGGCCAGCGCTATCCCGGTTCTTGCTGATCAATGAGGAATTAATCTGCGGTTCCCTAGATTAATTTCGCATTAGATCCCGAGTCGGGCGAGGCCCTCAGACGCCGACGCTATACTTCAAGCAAGCCGTTGCCGCGGGCGGAATGCACGCGGCCCGACTACTGATTGCCTGGAGGAATAAGTCATGCCGCGCCGGTTCAATAAAAAACTCACCATCGAAATCGATAATCTGTTTGCACGTATCAGTAAAGGCGAATTTTCGGCTGCGGATTGTCGACTGGATGACGCCCCTGTTGAGGCGCCTCTGGGTCCGGAAGTCGACATTCAAAAAATTCTTGAAAAAATCAGGAATCTTGACGTGGAATCCAAATAATACGGGCGTTCAGTCAGCAGTTACCTGCCTGCCCTTTGAGGCTCATGGAGCCGCAATAATCCGACCCCGCTCTTTCACGTTACCGTCCCTGGCTCCCCCCTTCGATCACTTTGCCCCTCAAGGCAGGTCATCTATTTCGGCCCCTTCCTTGATTGGCGGCAGCAAGTCTTCACGGGTGACACGCAGGGCCAGCAGCGTTGCTGCTGCCACATAAACCGATGAATACGTACCGACGGTGATACCCACCAACAATGCGAGTGAGAAATTCCGAATCAGTTCGCCGCCCACAAAATACAGGGCCAATACCACCAGCAAGGTAGTACCGGACGTCATCAATGTACGCCCGAGGGTTTGCGATAACGAAATATTGACGACTTCAACCGGAGTTTCTGCCCTCATAATTGGAAAATTCTCGCGAATCCGGTCTGCAATCACGATGGTGTCGTTGATTGAATAACCAATCACCGCAAGTAACGCGGCCAGTACCGTCAGGTCAAACTCCAACCAAAAAACCGAGAAAACGCCCAGAACGACAATTGCATCATGCACCAATGCCACTACCGCCGAGACGGAAAACTTGAACTGAAAGCGGACTGCGATATAGATAAATATCATCGCAAATGCAGTCAACATACCGAGCCCGCCATTATTGGCCAACTCCGCACCGACCTGCGATCCCAGAATCTCGCTTCGAACCAGCTTGATTTCCGCATCGGACTCCTGCTGCAAGGCACTGACAACGTCTGCGCCGACATTGGTGATTCCAGCACTTGGTCCGTCAGAAGTATCTGCTTTCAACCGCACCAGAAATTCGCTGTCGGAACCAAAATTGACGACAGACGCATTTCCGAAACCCGCCTCGGCCAAAGAACTCCGCACATCCTCAAGCCTGGGCGCTTCGCTGTAATGCAGCTCAATCAGCGTCCCACCCGTGAAATCCAGCCCGAAGTTCAACCCGCGGGTTGCCAGAGACACAAGGGAAATCAGTACCAACGTCACCGACAGCACAATCGCTGCCTTCCCGAACCGCATGAAATTATAAACTTTCAATTCGCTCATAAAGATGTCCCGCTTAAATCCAGAGTTTGGAGATCTTACGACCGCCATAAATGACATTCACAACAGCGCGAGTGCCGATAATGGCGGTAAACATGGATGTGAGAATTCCCAGAGACAGGGTCACCGCGAAACCTTTGATGGGCCCGGTTCCAATGGCAAACAGGATAAATGCCACAATCAGTGTCGTCACGTTGGCGTCCAGTATCGTTAAAAATGCGCGGTCAAATCCGTTACTGATAGCGCTCTGAGGTGGGAGTCCGTTCGCAAGCTCTTCTTTGATTCGGGAAAAAATAAGCACATTGGCATCCACGGCCATGCCAATGGTGAGGACGATACCAGCGATCCCCGGCAATGTCAGGGTCGCACCCAGCATGGACATCAATCCACCCAACAAAATGACGTTCATCAGCAACGCCACATTCGCGGCAAATCCGAACACTTTGTAATACAAGAGCATGAAGAAAACGACAAGTGCCATGCCCAGCTTTACCGCAGTGAGCCCCTGATCGATGTTTTCCTGCCCCAGTGACGGACCAATCGTCCGCTCTTCCACAAACATCATCGGCGCTGCCAGTGAACCGGCGCGCAATAGCAGGGCCACATCGTTGGCCTCCTGCATGCTGTCAAGTCCCGTGATCTGGAACTGCACGCCCAGCGCGCTGCGAATTGTCGCCAGATTGATGATTTTCTTGTCGGCCTTGTTGACATCCCGCTCCACGATCTGTCCACCTTCACGGACTTTTTCGCGGACGGTGTAGTAATCAATAAACAGCACGCCCATGTTGCGGCCAACTTCGGCGCGAGTTGCATGGTGCATCATGTTGCCGCCCTCACTGGAGAGGGTGATGTCAATTTTCGGGCCGTTGCTCTGCTGATCGAAGCCACCCGTCGCATTGACCACATGCTCGCCAGTGATAATGCGCTGCCGTTCCAGAAATACCGGCCCGCGCATTCTTTCTTCTTCTTCGTTGCGAAATTCAAAACGCTCCCGCTGCGTCGCCGGAGTATCTCCGTTAGCTTCCAGACGGAATTCCAGGTTGGCCGTTTTGCCGAGAATCTTCTTGGCGCCGGCGGTGTCCTGAACGCCCGGCAATTCGACCACAATGCGGTTGCGACCCTGCTTCTGCACCACTGGCTCACTCACACCCAGTTCGTTGACCCGGTTGCGCAGTGTGGTGAGGTTCTGGGAAACCGCGTGATCTTCAATCTCACGGATTGTTGCTTCGGATATCCGCGCTTCTACCAGATATTTATCATCGTCGCTGCGGCTGCGCCTTTGCTCCAATTGCGGGGCGTTTTCACGGATGATTTCCGTCACCTTGCTCTGCTGCTCTTCGGTTTCGGCCTTGAAGGTGAAAACCAGGTCCTTGCGCTCCAGCTCGACGCCGAAAAGCCGCTGCGCGCGGATTGCCTTGCGGAGTGCCCGTTCCATATCTTCGGTGCGATCGGCCAAGGCTTTGGGCGTATCCACTTGCAGCAGGAAATGAACACCGCCGGCAAGATCCAGACCCAGATTCATGGGCGACGCACCGAGACCGGTCAGCCATTCGGGAGTGGTCGAGGCCTGATTCAGAGCGACCACGAAGCGTGCGTCTTCGCTGTAGGTTTGTTCCAATGCATTTTGCACAATGGTTTTTGCGGTCAGCTGATCTCCAAGAGAATTAAAGCGCACAAATACCGCGCCATCTGCGGTGATTTCTTCCCCGAAAAACTCGATGCTATTGCTTTTCAGTGTCTGCGTGACCACCTCCAGCGTCTGTTCATCGACTTTTGCTTCTGCCGAGTTACTGATTATCTGGAGGGCAGGATCTGGCGCATACAGATTGGGCAATGCATAAATGCCCCCGAAAGTAAGCGCCGCGATTAGAAGGAGATATTTCCACAAGGGGAATCGATTCATGATGGGTCCCGATTTCTCTCTTTAGCTGACCACCGCGTCACAATGTGACCGGTTTCGTCCTGGCGGGCTCGGCCCGATTATAGTTCTCATAGAAGCGACCCACGAATTCCGCCAAAGCTTTTTGAGCAATGGCCGCACGTAGGTTGCTCATCAAACTTTGGTAGAACCGCAGATTGTGTATGGTATTGAGCTGCGCACCCAGAATTTCCCCGCATTTGTCCAGATGATGCAGATAACCACGACTGAAGTTGCGACAGGTATAGCAATCGCAAGCTTCATCAAGCGGCTCCAGTGCGGTCCGGTGACAAGCGTTGCGGATTTTAACGACTCCTGTGGAAGTAAACAAATGACCATTCCGGGCGTTTCGTGTCGGCATCACACAATCGAACATATCAATGCCGCGTAACACGGCCTCCACAATGTCCTCAGGTTTGCCCACACCCATCAGATAGCGGGGCCGATCTGTTGGCAGCTCCGGCGCCAGGTGGTCCAGAACGCGGAGCATGTCCGCCTTGGGCTCGCCAACACTCAAACCGCCGATGGCGTAACCGTCAAAACCGATATTCACCAGCCCTGCCAGTGACCTGCTCCGCAAATCTTCATACATGCCACCCTGCACAATGCCAAAAAGCGCCGCATCACTGCCTGCGTGCGCCTGCTTGCTGCGCAGTGCCCAGCGCAGCGACATCTCCATGGATTGCAAAGCCTGTTCGTGGCTCGCGGGGTACGGCGTGCACTCATCGAAAATCATCACGATATCAGCACCCAGATCCCGCTGAACCTGCATGGAGATTTCCGGGTTCAAATAGACCGGGCTGCCGTCTACCGGCGATCGAAAGGCGACGCCATCTTCGGTGATTTTCCGCAACTGTCCAAGGCTGAACACTTGAAAACCGCCGGAATCGGTCAGGATCGGCCCCGACCACTGCGCAAACTCGTGCAATCCGCCATGTGCTTTTACGATCTCGGTGCCGGGTCGCAACATCAGATGGAACGTGTTACCCAGAATGATCTGGGCACCGGTTGCGTGGATATCCCGGGGCAGCATGCCTTTGACGGTCCCATACGTACCCACCGGCATGAATGCAGGGGTTTCCACTGCACCGCGTGTGAATGTCATGCGCCCGTGGCGCGCCAGCCCGTCTTCTCCAGTTACTTCGAATTTCATGCAAAACTTTCCATCATCACGGCAACTCATCAGCCGCGTGGTCATTTTTATGGATAAACATCGCGTCACCGTAGCTGAAAAAGCGGTAACGCTGCTGCACCGCATGTTGATAGGCCTGCAGCGTCTGGGCATACCCAGCGAAGGCGCAAACCAGCATCAGGAGCGTCGACTCCGGCAAATGGAAATTCGTCACCAGCGCATCCACGACTTTAAAGCGGTAACTCGGGTAAATGAAAATATTGGTCTCGCCCTGATAGGGACGAATTTCACCACTTGCGGCCGCCGTCTCCAGACAGCGCACGCTGGTCGTGCCCACGGCAATTACCCGCTTGCCGGCGGCACGAGTGCGCCGTATTGCCTGGCACACCTCTTCCGACACATCCATGACTTCTGCATGCATGTGATGCGTGCGGATATCCTCCACCCTTACCGGTTGAAATGTTCCGGCACCCACATGGAGAGTAACAAACGCGGTGCCGACGCCTTTGTCTTGCAACTGCGCCAGCATGGCCTCATCGAAGTGCAATCCGGCGGTGGGCGCAGCAACCGCGCCGGGTTTTTTGCTGAATACCGTCTGGTATCTTTCCTTGTCGGATTCAGCGGCGGGCCGATCAATGTAAGGTGGCAAGGGTACCTGACCTATCGACTCAAGAACCCGGAGCACCGGCACTGGAAATCGCACTTCAAAGAGCTCTCCCCTTCTGCCCAGCACCTCGACCTGAACAGCGTCGCCCAGCAGAATCGTCGATCCCGGCCGCGGCGATTTGCTGGCACGTATCTGAGCCAGCACCTGGAATTCATCCAGCACCCGCTCCACCAGGAGCTCCACCTGACCGCCCGTCTCTTTGCGACCGTAAACCCGGGCTGGAATTACCCGGGTGTCATTAAACACCATGAGGTCGCCGGGTTCGAGCAAGTCCAGCAGGTCGGTAATTGCACCGTCCTTCAATGCCCGGTTGCGGCCATCCAGCTGCAACAGGCGGCTGTCACGCCGCCGCCGGGGCGGTGCGCTGGCAATCAGCTCTTCGGGCAACTCATATGAAAAGTCCTGTCGTCGCATAACGAACTTCAATCCATCCCAATCGACACTTTGGCAAAAAAGGCGCCAGATTAAAGCAATTCGAGGGGATTCGCACCCCTTATGGCAATCAGAGGCCAGAGGTTGAGGGTGCAGACAGGTTCCGCGGACATATATAAAGCTTGTTGACGCCCCGCAAACCGCTGTTATAATGCCGCCCACTTTCTTTCGTGATCACTGCCAGAGTGGCGAAATTGGTAGACGCAGTGGATTCAAAATCCACCGGGCTTATCCCCCGTGCCGGTTCGAGTCCGGCCTCTGGTACCACGAAGACGTGCGGGCATAACCGCACAGGAAGACCCCAGCACGCCCCCTCTGTTTGGCCCCTGCCCTTGCTTCAAACCGCAATTAGTCAGAAATTCGGTCTCTTGGCGTCCCGTTAGCACACGATTTCACAGCAAACCGGTGCCGCAATCACTATTGATCGACAGCACCGGCAGACAGCTTTACTTCAGGAATCACTTTTCAGACAGACGCAACACCAGCTCAACGCGGCGATTCTCGGATTTTCCTTTACCTGTCAGATTGGACCCTTCCGGGGAATAGGGACCGACACCTTTTGCCAGCAACCGTTTGGCGTCGACTTTATAATGCTCCGCCATATTGGTTGCCACGGCTTGCGCACGCGCGGTCGACAATTGGACATTCGCTTCCAACTCTCCCGTGTCGTCCGTGTGACCTACAACATAAAAGTTCAGCCCCGGATGGGTCTCGAGATACTCCGCCATGGCATCCAGCGTCTTCCTGGATTCGGGCTTCACCTCCGCCTTTCCGGTGTCGAAATAGATACCATAAATCGCCGCCTTGCCGTCCTGATCAATCTTACGACCGATTTCCGACGCGTTCGTCGTCACCAGTTGAGCGCCCAACTCTTCGGTCTCGACGATCATGAGCTTGACGTAGGATTTCTCGTCACGTTGATTGGTAAATACTGCCACATGCACGCCGTCTTTCCTGGCCGTCATGATATAGGGCTTATGGGCCTTAAAAGGGCTGACATCCGACACCAGCAGGATTTCGGTAGTGAAAGCGCTATTCGCATTCTCACATGTCGTTGGAGTACATTCGCCAGTCAATTCAAATCCACTTGCGGCCAAAGCTCGCTTGTAGTTTTCAAGAATTTTTAGTGAAGATGCGCCCGGAACTACATAAACCGCTCGATAGACATCTCCTTTCAAGGGAAAGGTGACTGGCTTTATAAAATCTTTCGTTTCACCCGAGAAAAACTGTACTTCTTCGTAATCCGTTTGCGTATGATGAAATTGCTCTGCTCCCGGGTACCGGCTTAACAACGGGTGATCTCCCTCCTGAAAAACGGAGGGTACCGCATCAGCAACGTCCTTCTTTTTCAGTGCGTTAACATCGACGGTAAGTAACTGACCGGATGATTGGTTAGTGTCAACGATCTTTAGACTGACATAGGAAAAATTATTACTACTACTGGAGAATACGCCGGCATAAACCCCGCCCCGGTGCGCGGTCACGTACTGGGGTTTTTTGCCGTTGAATGTATACTTGTCATTAAAAAGTCCTGCGGTGCTACCTGCATTGTAATTATGCTCACACGTCTCAGGCAGACATTCCAATTCAATACTAAATCCCGCTTTTTCGAAAGCTCTCTTATAGTTCTCGATGATCGCGGCTGGCGAGGTGCTTTCGACCCGATACGCAGCACTATAAACATCACCTTTAAGGTACATTAAATCCGGATACATAAAGCTCTTGGTCGTCTTCGAGGGGAAGCTGGCTGAATCGTAATCAAGACGCAGAGATTCAAAATCTTGAGCCCCTGGAAAGCGCGATATCAATGGATGATCACCATCTGAGATGGTCGTAGGCGCCACCGATGCCGCCTTTTCGGATTTGTCGAAAGCGGGATCCACGGTCAGCACATCTGACCCCGCCTGGGCGAATACGGTCGGGGCCGTTGCGGCAAGGCAGATCAGCAGACCAGCCAATAAAGTAAGATTCTTGGACACAGAGTAACCTCGAGGGCATAATTTGAGGGGGGCATTATATACGACGTTATCAGTAGCCGCCTCTGAGAACTTCTCCATGGGGGGTTATGCGCCATACCCCGTACGAACCACAAACTACATCCGAGGCCTGCGCCATGAGAGACCTTACTCCCCAGGAACTTCTGTATTTGACGAACTTCGCATTAAATCGAAACAATCCACTGGTGATATTGAACTTTGACGGCTTGGCAAGGGAATGGTACACGCAGTACGACACCGTCCTGCTCTTGCCTGAACACAATACCCGTATCACTGAAGCGAAATTCCAGTACCCCGACAATTATCGCAAAAACAACGAAGAGCCGAGAGACGCTGCCACTCGCGCCGTCAGCAATTTAGAATCCAGCCGCAACAAACGATGCATCCCCATCTCTGTCGACCTGGCGCGTAGTGCTTTTACCCACATATATTATCGATTTGACGAAGACAATAAACTGGAAGGCATTTTCGCCTACGCCATGGGAACAGACTTTGGGCCCGCCCGCATAGGTGACGATCTCACTTCAATTTTTGATCTCAACAATCTTCTCCATCGCCATAATCCGGGAGATACACCTGTGACGCTGACAGCCACCAATACCGCGCCAACTATCGAAGAGATAATCCCCTCTCAAAGACGTTGCTGGATCTGCGAACGGGATGTGCAGGATGCGGATGATTACCGTCGGTGGATCGAGTCAATGATTGAAATATCCGAAGGTGAGTTCAACGCCACCAATCTTTCGGTCTCCTACGACGGCCGCAACCTGAATACGTTTTTCGAATTCAATGGAACAACCCACGCCTTCTCCAGCTTGTCTGGTGAACGGGGTATCGACCGTCAAATCCTGCAGGAAATAAATCGCCTGATGTTCATGGCCAGACATACAAGTCAGTTTTTATTGTTATGGAGCGACGATTTTGGAGAGGAGTCCATACTGGCATATGTCACGAAATCGGAGTACCAGCGCCTGGAAAATAATGTTCGTTACGAAATCCATAATTCGTCCGGAATTTTTACGAATTAGGTATCCTGAAGACGAGCACAATACTTTATCGATCGACAGATATTTGCCTCTTTATGATTCTGTATTTTCGACTCCAGGGACGACATCCGTGGCATTTTATATGTGGCGCATCTGTAAAAATAAGCATTACTGAGCAGCCGTCCCGTGTATCGATTTCGCTCAGATCATCACCAAATGATCACCCTCATCCCGACCCACTCTAAGCATACTCATGGAGTCAAATATGTGGATCGTGCGGTCATTGAACCAGAGCTTTCCGACATGAACATTTCCATCCTCGCAAAAAGTCGATTGCCACAGCAACTTATTGTTTACGTAATCATAAACGCCTATGACGGGCGTTTCGGAGCTTTCGTCAAATACCAGTTTGCCTGCCTGCGCGTCAAGAGCGACCTTGAATGCCAGTTGCCTGGAAGCTTGAATCAGTTCCACCGCCTCTTTCCTGTCGACAATAATTTCTCCGCTGTTCGCATCTATAAGCGTTAGCTTTCCGCTGCTGAAACAGACAAACTGGTTTCTGATACGATCATACTTACAGCCAATCTCCGGAATGGTAATTGCCCACGAAAGCTCCCCACTGTTTCGTTCCACCTTGCATAATTCGCATTCCGAAATTCCAGACTGCACACTGTAAAAATACACACGGCTATCGTCAGCAAAACACGGTCTAAGTTCACCACCGCTTACAGGCGATTGGAATTCCCACTCAACTGATCCATCCATCATGTTTATCAATGCCTGGGTATTTGCTTCTTTTCCCTTTGCCAGCAATAGTCCAGAATAATTATTCACTGATGAATATCGATCATCCTTTATTGACCACAGCAACTTGTTTCCGGTTTTATCAAAACAGCAGATATCCAGCACCGGGTTTCTCCAGGATGTTGGCTTCACTGCGATGACTTTATTATCCGGCATTAACAAAACATCCCCATCACTCTCCTTCCATAGAGGCGCCAATTCCTCAGAGGATTGTGGCAATTTATACACTTCGTGCGCGTTTCTGATGACAGGCGCATCGTTCCATACCTCGACCCATAATTGCTTTTTATTCGTGATCCTGACAACACTGGATACCTCAAGATCTGTCGCATTGGCCACAATGACTTCATTATTTTTGGTAACGGCAACCGCCAATTCTCCGCAAATGACGGGGGCGTTGTAAATTGGTCCGATCATGTTATTGATCTCACTCAATAGAAAATATATTGTCGAAATTGCTATCGATGTAGGTGAGCAGCTCGCCTTTGTTGTTAAATCCCAGCTTTCTCAAAGTATCTGGAGCAATATCTATCGATTCAATACTATCAAGAAAGTCATCCCGGGGAAGATCGCTCACTTTTTTTCCGTCAAACTTCCAGCGAATCTGATCCACACTTGTTACGTTGCCATTGGCAAGATCTTTTGCGAACTGATCCTTGAATCCCGCCGGAGGCACTGAGCTCACTGATTTGTACTCATAAAATATGTCTTTCTTACCTGCTTCCCTGACTACAACGTCGACTCTGCGGATACCCGTATCAGTAGCAATGGTTTCCTCAAAAACGACAGTCTTGTTGGCAAATTTCGAACCGGAACCCGTAACGTCCCGCAAGATAAATCCAGCTCCTTCCGCAAAATTGCCACCCTTATTGAGATCAGAGATTAAGCGACTTGTATTGTCCAGCCTGGTACCGTTATTGACCAGATTATTCAAACCATCGGTTAAATCGTCCAGTGCTGCAGAACCTGCTCCTGCCTTTCTGTTTCCCGCTATCAAATCCTTGACGGTGTCCTCGTTCAGTCCAGACTGAGCCAACTTCGGGTTATCAAGCAGTGTCACCACTTTTTCCAGTGACGCAGGATCAGCTTTCTTGCTCGCATATCCCGCATCGTCGAGTACATCCCAGCCCTTGATGAGCTTCGGATTATTCTGCAGAGCATCCTTTAATGAGCGGTTTTCAACCAGGTTTTCGGATAGCTTTTCCAGTTTTGGCAGGTCACCCGCCAGCTCGTCCATACCGGCATCATCGAACAGGTCCCAGGCTTCAACCAGATCCGGATTCTCAACAAACGCGTTTTTCAGGTTTGGATTGGAATCGAGAAGCTCTCCCAGTTTCTGCCGCTTTTGCTCGGGCAGCCTGGTGAGCATTGCATCGATTTTTTCCTTGACGAATTTCGCACGCTCTTCGAGGTTGCACGGCTTTGCCTGGTTATGCACCCAAAGTTTGCTGGGGGATACAAAGTAATTATGGTTGCGCTCAACGCTGAAGTTGTAGACGGAAACCGGGCCTTTGACGTACCGCGTAGAAACGACCACCACATCACCGGTCGCCGCGGCAATAGGATCACCAGGCTGCAAATCCTTTGCTTCAGTCCAGCCGTCACCCTGGCGCCAGAAGGGATGCTCACTGGTGACTCTCACCAGTTCGTTGCCCGCCTCAATTTCGTAGTAACCGGGGGCCTCGCGGCTTATCAATGCAGTTACGGAATTTGTGTGGTCGGTGAAGTCGACATCGTTTCGGGTATGGACCAGATCTTCAATAGAAATGTCTTCGATGGAGGAAAAGCCGGCGGCGGTCCATACCAGGGTACCCGCTACAAAACTGCTGCAACCACTGTCCGCCTTTTTGGCGGCGGCTGCGAATTTGCTCAGACCACGGACCTTGGAAACTGCGTTCGCCAAGGGACCGGGACTCAGGTTTTCTCCAATGACCTGTCCGAGCTGGCGAGGATCACCGCTGGTGATCCGGTCAAGCTCATTCTTCAGCGCATCTTTAAGCGCCGCCATGGTGCCGTCAAAATCAGCGAACAGACCTACCCCGAGATCGTACAGATCACGGGCCGTCTGTATGGGGTTGCCCAAAAATTCAACTAGGTCCCAGAACTGGGTCTGAATTCCTTCCCACACGCCTGCCGCAAATTCGGTGATGAATTCAACGATATCGCGTTCCGGCTCCTCTTCTTCAGTTGCATCCGGATCTGTATTGGTGTCGACCACCGCGCCGGGTTCATCGGTGTCTGATTCGTCATCAATATCTTGGTCATCATCGGCTGCACCGCCAGAACCACCGCCGCCAGAACCACCACCACTTCCGGACCCATTACCACCAGGCGGGCCACTGGCGTTATTTCCACCCGTAGAACCTGAACCCCCACTGGAGCCCGTGCCACCACCGGAGCTCGAGGTACCACCAGAACCGTTTTGTGAACCGCCGGATGAGTCGCCGCTTTGTCCTCCTCCCCCAGTATTGCCACCCCAGCCACCGCCTGAACCTCCTGATTCCGATCCGCCACGGCCTCCACTGCCGCCCCGGGAAGAAATCACCGACTGACCAGCCAGTTCCTGCGATGCCATACTGCCGGTGTCACGCATGGTATCGCCGAAATTGGCGAAGCTGGTGATCATTATGGTGGCAACCAGTCCAACAACGGGCAGGTACTCACTCACCGCGCCGCCAATTTGCCGGGTAAAGTTTCTGCCTTTTATCGCCCAGTTAACTTTCATGGTGATTACCTACGACTTTCGTGACTCACCGGCAGCGGGGAGCTGCCTCCAATATGAGAAAAACCACAGGTTCAAAGAATGTATTTAATATTGGAACGTATTGATCTTCGGGAATAGTTGCTGCGTTACCTGTCCGGACTATCTGCGAATTCCAAAAACAGCAGTACGGCTATCAACAAACGTCTCCTGAAAGGCAGACGCAGCCTGCAGGGGGTCGCAACCATTGTCTTTGATGGAAAGGCCACTCGCCAGCATTGACCTTTCCATCTTGTTAATCAGCTCCCAATTTCCAGCTTATAATTGCAATACCGCGGGAAGTAAAAACCAACGACAGCCAGTTCATATCAGTCTCGCCGGCAAACCGGGAGCAGTCGGTTTGTTCAATGGTACTGTCTATACCTTATGTATTTTTTTGCCTTCCATTGGGTGCTTCGATTACGTCTTTTTGTTTGTCAGGGTTCTATGATCAACGTGTGCCCGCCTTTTTCAAAATCCTGGCGAATGTCCCTGATAACTTCTTCAGTATCTTCCGCCTGCACCTTTCCCGAGCCCGCAGGCTCAATCAGGTTGATCCCGTTTTTGTAAATGACAAAGCCCATTTTCCCTCCACTGGGGAAGAGCATTTCTCCGGGAACGAGAAACACTTTGCCCCCAAGCCCTACTTTGATATGCCCTCGCGAAACTTCCAGTATCATGACGCACCTCTCACGAATATTTCCGTTTCCACCTTGGTCACGGGGTCGATGATTATGATTCTGTCGACGTTGGGATTGTTTATCAGCGCGGGCAACTCAGCGCTTTCCCATACATTTCCAGGTCTGAGTTCTTTGCCGATAACTGCTCGTACTGTGCCTGAAACGCCCTTCGCGTACTCAGCAGAGATATCCTTCCACGCCTGCACCACCGCCGGATCATCCGGATCCCATGCAGGCATTTTGATGTCCCTATTTTCGATTAAAGCCTCTAACGTGGTTCCGCCATGCTCATCTGCGATCTGCCGAGCGATCTGCTCTCCACCGACGCCCTCCGTTCGACCCGACCAGAAGAATGCCGTATCGGGTTCTGTATGGACTGGATAAGAAGGTGTGGGATTCGATGTGTCTGTAGCATCATCGTCATGGGGGATACTGCAACTATCACCCTCACAACTACATGGTCCTTCACCCGCGTTATGCACCCACAACTTATGCGCTGAAACAAAGTAGTTGTGATTCTCTTCTACACTGAAGTTGTAAACCGAGACAGGGCCTTTGATGTATTTCGAGCTTTTGACCACCACATCTCCGGTCGCCGCCACAACGGGGTCCCCGGGTTGCAGATCTTTTGCTTCAGTCCAGCCGCTGCCCTGACGCCAGAAGGGGTGCTCCGCAGTTACCTTCACAGTTTCGTCACCAGCAACGATTTCATAATGCCCTTCCGCTTCACGGCGCAGCAACCTGGCAATCTTGTTCTGGTGATCGGTGAACCCGGTTTCACTGCGCGTAAAGACGGTGTCGCCCGTCGCGAGATTCTCAATGGGTGACATGCCAGCGGATGTCCATACCAGGGTGCCGGCCACGAAACTGCTGCAACCTTCGTCCCGTTTTTTGGGGGGACCAGCAGGATCTGCGTCGTTGTGCTTGTTGATATCATTTACGGTGTCAGCGACTTCGCCGAATTTTTTCAGGCGGTTGAGGACTTTCAGGGCCACCGCCGGATTGATGTTTTCGCCCAGAATCTTACCCGTTGCATACGGATCACCATCCAGGACAGCGGCAAACTCATTGACCAATTCATCCTTCATTGCCACCAAAGTCCCGGCCGGGTCTTCCATCAGGGCATCATAAAGGCCCTTCAATGCCGTGTAGGTTTCACCCGGATTAAAAATCATCTCAAACAGGTCTGTAGCCTGACTGACCAATCCATCGGTTACACCGCTGACAAGCTCCATTGCGTATTCGGCGGCACTCATGGATTCGTCGTCGCCGGCGCTATCACCGTCACTGGCCCCAGAGTCGACTATGGCAACACCGCCTGAGCCTCCTTCAGAATCTCCCGACGATTCCGAGTCGCCTCCACCACCACCGCCTCCGGCAAGTCCGCCACCACCACCGGCGTTTGAACCACCACCCGAGCCGCCTTTGCCACCGGCACCGCTACCACCCGTACCACCGAAGCCGGAGTCGCCCGAAGAACCTTCGGCCGCACCGCCGAGACCTGAGCCACCCAAACCGCCGCCGCCCTCGCCAGCTCCGCCGCCACTCTGCCCCGACCCACCGGACGATACATAACTACCGCCAGCCAAAGCGACCGCCGCCGCCGCCGTGTTCTCACGCACGGTATCGCCGACTTTTCCGAATGATGAAATGAGGGTACCAGCGACCAGAATGACCACAGGCAGATATTCACTGATGGCTCCGCCCCACTGGCGGTGCCTGCCGTTATTGGTTCGGCGATTGAAGAGGCTCATTAAAGTGTCCTTGTGCCATTGAAAACTGTTTTTTATTTTCGACTACAACTGCCTGACTGCTGAAAGCTATCTGCATTAAGGTAAGCAGACCCGCTTCTCAGAAGCTTTGGGGCAACTAACTTTGACGCTTGTTTTCGCTATATAACCAACCCTATACAACTCCACTACAACTCTATCAGCGCCCCGACGACGCCCGGCAGCAGTTCCAGGCCGGAACAACCGCAGGCATTTAAACAGGAGGGGGAAAATCTGAACATACTAAATCGACGTCTGCACGATACCGGCCATGACCCGGAAGGATCAGCATCGAAGTAGATTCAGATTGGGGGAGACCAGGCAGAGCAAGTCCTTTCAATCATCTCCTTTCAAACCGGATTCTAACGCCAACGCGTTACTATATCGACCACATTCACATGAATTCTTCCACAGTTTTTGCATTTGGGAGTACGTGTCCAGGCGCGCAAACCGTTGCTGTTGATGGGCTTGCGCTTGGGACTTCGGTGAGGCCGGCCAGCAGCAATCCTCGGCTCTCTTGGTCATGCCTTCCAAAAAGGAGGATTCTGAGGCCATTTTCAACACAGTATCGGCGGGCACAGCCATTATGAAATAGCTTGTACGGTTTTGTCCGGCAGATTTCGCATTCCTCTACCTTATGTCCGTAGCGGTGGGACGCCAGTACTGTGGTCGGGCGCTCACCGGTTCACCGCATAGCCTAAAGCGCGCAGTCTCCGCAGCTTTTCAGGGCTCGAAAACACTATCCCGATTTCTTGTCCCCAGGTCGGATCACGCACTTCCAAGAAGGAGTTTGAGCTGATTTCCAGCGCACTCAGAATCGAGTTAAATTCGCCGATAATCCGAGGGTCCACCCACCCACAGGGATTTCCTACCGTAAATTCGAACTTCCTGCCGTTTACAACCAGAGTTAACCAATTGCGGTTGCGATCCGGCATATAGCCCGCTTCAAATGCGTCCAGCTTAAGCACGTCTCCACAAATTCCCATAAAAGCATCTTTTATAAAGGATTCATAATCATCTGGCTCATCAACACGCTCGGCGTCACCGCAGTAAAAATTCCCATCTCCTACCACTTCTTCTATCGAGGGAAGCGGAATATCCACCGCGATTACAAGTTTTCCATCCCGAATGTCTTCGGGATTAAATCTCAGGAAATCCTCCACCCGATCGGCGATGCAGGCCCGAATCATTTCATTTTTATTCCCCAACCAGGGAATCTCCAGGTGCACTCTCCACTCATCGTCAACAAACAGCAACGGATGGGCGTTCCGCATAGTTGTGTTCTCAGCAAATACCCACCGTTTTGACCCGGGCCCTGACATCTGGAGGACGCCATACGGAGGTTCTGTGTTGTAATCGGCGAGAATAAAATGAAACCCATTTTGAAGCGCCCAGTGCTTTCTCGTACCGGAAACTTCCAGTTTGATTTCAGTCAGCTTGCCGTCATTGACGTGCGCATATAGAATCTGCAACAGCTCTGGACATCGTAAAGCAAGTTTTTTCTCCAGCAGCTTTGTGGAAAATCCGGACGTCCAGACAGATTCAAGATCTTCAGGTGAAGACGAAAACTCGTTGAATAATTTAAACTCTCGCTCCAGTACTTTTCGGTACAGATCAGTCAGGACCTGGATTACCTCATTCTTTTGCTGTTCCAGTTCTTCCCCGTTTTTGCAATGACGCTTCACCGTCCAGACACTGTAATGAGCCATCGTAAAAAGGAATGAACCAACAGGCTCGCCCGGCTTCTCGCTACCCAGGTCCTGCTCATTAGCAACGTCGATATAAGCTTGAAGTTTTTCCATGTCCATACAGCAAAGACCGGCGTGAACCGAGTCAATGATATTCTGCTTCAGCACTCGGCCAAACAGGCTTGGTATCTTGGAAGTCATATTTATCTCGAATTTAGTTTGTCAAACGGTGTCAGGGTATGCTCTGCATTCGAAAGATATCGCTCCCAGCTTTCAAATAGTCTGCGATTGTTTTCTTCCAGTGTATGTCTGGTTTGGTCATATCCATTCGATGCGGGCATATAGCGAACGAAATTTTCCATTTCTTCTGGATAGTCGAAATCACTGTAAATTTCCTCAACCTCACCCAGCGGATCGTCTACTTCGCCCATATTTTCATACAACCAGGACAATTTTAGATACAACCATTTTCTTCTAATATCACTTTCCTCCTGCTGTACGCATTTGTCGGCCAGACTTTGAGCGATTTCCATGGCCTCGTATATATCCGTATTCCAATTACTGCTAGATCTAATATTTCTGGATCTTCTGCGCCTTTAGCAAGCTTTTCAATCGCTATATCCAGGATATCAGTGTTTTTTATATATCCCCTATCACAACCCCAAAGATATACCTGCCAGCTGAAGCTGATCCTACTACCAATAAATGAAAGTGGCATCTGCTTGTTATTCAAGACCGTGCATTACCTGATCTTTGATTTTTCTTGTCGTTTATAACCCATCCTCCGTTTAACCCCTGATGCATGACATCTCCTGGTGAGCCAGGAATCTATTCGTAAATACCAGATTTTCCGTTAAGCCTACCTGCGGTTTTTGAGAGTGTGCGCAACCGTCGCCACTCACAATAATGAATCGCCCCTTCCTGTTTCAGTTGCTTCCCCTCGACTAAGCTCGTTGCATCATGACCAGCATCGTCCTCGTCACCTGCCGGCATAGTATTCAGATATTTCGTTGCTTTCAATTGATACCATTAACCAGCTTGATCCGCCGGGTTGCCTCCAGACGGATTCAGCATCGGAACTTCGTATGGTTTATCTATATCCATGCTGTCAAGCCTTGCTCGCTGATCATCTGGATTGTTTTTGATCTGGTCGAACAATCGTTTTGTGTAGTAGGAGTTGTCAGGTTCTCGATGGTTGCACAAGGTGAAAATCAGCTACGCGTTTAACGTCCATCTTAAGGTACTCATTTTAATAGTTTTCAGCTCTCGGCGATTCGCAGTGCGTCACCCACGAGCCGTCAAAGCCCGTTGGAATCTAGCTCAAATGTGTAGAGATCATCATTAAAATCTAAGGAATCTCTGAACAATTGATGTTCACAACTCTCCAGAAGTCATTGCGGAAAAATC
>CAZJKJ010000052.1:1363-24886 GCA_964546435.1 uncultured Cellvibrionaceae bacterium | reverse complement strand
ATGTTGTTGCCCCATGGCTATGAAGGGCAGGGCCCGGAGCATTCATCCGCGCGGCTCGAGCGATTCCTGCAGTTGTCCGCCGAGCACAATATTCAGGTGTGTACACCGACAACGCCCGCTCAGGTTTTCCACATGTTGCGACGGCAGGCAATCCGGCCGTTGCGACGCCCGCTGATCGTCATGAGTCCGAAGTGGATTCTGCGACACAAGCTGGCGACCTCAACTCTCGAAGAACTCGCCCACGGCAGTTTCCAGAATGTCATCAGTGATGATTCGGTTGTGGTCGAATCCGTGAAGCGGATCATCATGTGCAGCGGCAAGGTTTACTACCACTTGCTCGAAGCCCGCACAGAACTGGGTATTACCGACGTGGCTCTGTTGCGTATCGAACAGCTGTATCCGTTCCCCGAAGAAGAACTGCGACGGGCTCTGAAAAGCTTTGAGCATATTACCGACGTGATCTGGTGCCAGGAGGAGCCCAAGAATCAGGGCGCCTGGTATTCGAGCCAGCATCGGATGAAGCGGGTGCTAGAACGGGTAAACTCGGACGCATTTTTGCGGTATGCTGGGCGCCCTGCGTCTTCGGCGCCTGCGGCGGGCTATATGTCTACCCACCTCGAAGAGCAGAACAAGTTCATTTCTGCCGCTCTGGATGTGACCGTTTAAACCTTCAATCCTGAATGGTTGGCGCTCTACGATGCTCAGCGCCAACCTCGTTCAGAACAGCCTTAAAAGAAAGGACGTAACTGGAATGACCATCGAAATTAAAGCGCCTACATTTCCCGAATCCGTGCAGGACGGAACCGTTGCCACCTGGCACAAGCAACCGGGTGAAGCAGTGGCCCGAGACGAACTGCTGGTAGACATCGAGACCGACAAGGTCGTTCTGGAAGTAGTCGCGCCCGCCGACGGGACCCTGTCCGAAGTGCTCAAGGGCGAAGGTGAGGTGGTTCTAAGCAACGAAGTCATCGCAAAATTCGCGGCGGGAGCCGCCGCGGCGGAAACGCCAGCGGAGCCAGCCGCAGCGTCCGCACCGGCGTCAGCGCCGGCGAAAAGTACCGAACCGGCCGGATTTGCCAACCCCGCGGCCCGCAAACTCGCAGAAGAAAAATCAATCGACCTGAATAAAATCACTGGCAGCGGCAAAGACGGTCGCATCACCAAGGAAGATGTCATCAATTTCAGCAAGAATGCGCCGGCCACCGCCTCTACCGGAAGCAAATCTGAAGCCGGCTCGGGTGGCGCGATTCTGATGGAGACGGCACCGGGGCAACGCGTCGAAAAGCGCGTACCCATGACACGCCTGCGCGCCCGCATCGCTGAACGGCTGCTGGAGGCGACCCAGGGCACCGCCATGCTGACGACCTTCAACGAGGTCAACATGGGACCGGTTATGGAACTGAGATCCCGCTACAAGGATCTGTTCGAGAAAACCCACAACGGCAGTCGTCTCGGATTCATGGGGTTTTTCGTCAAGGCGGCGGTCGAAGCCCTGCGCCGTATACCCGCTGTAAATGCGTCCATCGACGGTAACGATGTGGTCTATCACGGCTATCAGGATATCGGTGTTGCCGTATCCACGCCCAAGGGTCTGGTAGTGCCGGTATTGCGCAACGCGGAGAACATGGGACTGGCCGAAGTGGAAAACACCATTCGGGATTTGGGCCTGCGCGCCCGCGACGGCAAGCTGAGCATTGAAGAGATGACGGGTGGCACCTTCACCATTACCAATGGCGGTGTGTTCGGCTCCCTGATGTCGACGCCCATTCTGAACCCGCCCCAGGCCGCCATCCTCGGCATGCACAAGATCCAGGACCGGCCCATGGCCGTGAACGGCAAAGTTGAAATTCTCCCCATGATGTATCTGGCGCTTTCTTATGACCACCGCCTGATCGACGGGAAGGAAGCCGTGCAGTTTCTGGTGACCATCAAGGATCTGATCGAAGATCCCGCCCGCATCCTGCTCGACGTGTAGCTGGCCTTTTAACCATAGGCCCGCGTGTACTTTGCTGACGGTACAGGGCCACTGAATTTCTAGACTTGGGGTTACATTATGTCCACTAAGTACGATGTTATCGTTATTGGCTCGGGACCGGCAGGCTATGTCGCCGCGATCCGGGCGGCGCAACTCGGTTTGAAGACCGCCTGTATTGAAAAATGGCGCAACAAGGAAGACAAGGGCGTGAACGGTGGCACCTGTCTTAACGTCGGCTGTATCCCGTCAAAAGCGCTGCTCGACAGTTCTCACAAATTCAAGGAAGCGACGACGGACTTCGGTACTCACGGCATATCGGTGAAAGAAGTGAGCATGGATGTGCCGGCGATGATTGAGCGCAAGAATGCGGTCGTCAAACAATTGACCGGCGGCGTCGCCGGCCTGTTCATGGCCAACAAGGTGACCTCCCTGTTCGGTACCGGCAAGCTGCTTGCCGGTCGCAAGGTCCAGTTCACCGATCACGAAGGCAAAGAAGAAATTCTGGAAGCCGACCATGTTCTGCTCGCCTCGGGTTCTACGCCGGTGGCAATTCCGGTTGCCCCCGTAGACGGTGATGTCATTGTCGATTCCACCGGCGCGCTGGAATTCCAGAGCGTTCCCAAACGTCTGGGCGTGATTGGAGCGGGCGTTATCGGTCTGGAACTGGGTTCGGTCTGGGCGCGTCTGGGTTCTCAGGTGGTCTGTCTGGAAGCCATGGATAAATTTCTTGCCATGATGGACCAGCAGATTTCCAGGGAAGCCCAGAAAATTCTTACCAAGCAGGGGCTCGATATCCGCTTGAGCTGCCGGGTGACCGGTACGACGGTCAAGGGGTCGGGCGCGCAGAAAGAAGTCGAAGTTACCTATCTGGACAAGGACGGCAAAGAACAGAAAGAGACGTTCGATAAACTGATCGTCTGTGTCGGCCGACGACCTTACACCGATGGTCTGCTGGCACCGGACAGCGGAGTCAAGATGGATGAACGCGGTTCCATCTACGTCAACGATCTCTGCTCCACCAGTGCACCCGGCGTCTATGCCGTGGGTGACGTGGTGCGCGGGCCGATGCTGGCCCACAAGGGCTCGGAAGAGGGCATCATGGTGGTCGAGCGAATCGCCGGCCACAAGACCGTGATGAACTACGACATTATTCCCAACGTTATCTACACCCACCCGGAAATCGCATCGGTGGGTAAAACCGAAGAACAACTCAAGGCTGCGGGCGAAAAATACAAGGTCGGTACATTTCCGTTCGTCGCCAGCGGGCGCGCATTGGCCGCCAATGAAAAGGAAGGGCTGGTCAAGATCATTGCTCACGAAGAATCGGATCGTGTACTGGGCTGTCACATCGTGGGACCGAGTGCGGCAGACCTGGTTCAGCAGGTTGCAATCGCCATGGAATTTGGCACCAGTGCGGAAGACATCGGCATGATGGTCTTTGCTCACCCGACGCTGTCTGAAGCAGTGCATGAAGCGGCCCTCGCGGTGAACGGCCACGCCATCCATATTGCCAATCGCAAGCGCAAATAATCAGCTTCATCAAAAGCGGGCCACTGATCGCGGTGGCGCGCGCCGGCCTCATGGAAGGGCTAAACCGGCTTGATGCGGAAGTCGTTTCGGAAATGAAAAGATTGCTGCATCAGGTCTGTCAGTAAACCGCTTGTATCAATACACCAACAACGGATCGACATCATGAATTTGCATGAATATCAGGCTAAGCAGCTTTTTGCTGAATACGGTCTGCCTGTATCTAAAGGCATAGCGGCCGAAACTCCTTCTGAAGCCGCCAGCGCGGCAGGTATTATCGGCGGGGACAAATGGGTGGTCAAAGCCCAGGTTCATGCAGGCGGTCGAGGCAAGGCAGGCGGAGTGAAGCTCGTTTCTTCGAAAGCGGAAATCGAAGCGTTCGCCAAGCAATGGCTGGGCAATCGACTGGTCACCTACCAGACAGATGAGCTCGGTCAACCGGTCAGCCGTATCCTGGTTGAATCCTGTACCGATATTGCCCAAGAGCTTTACCTGGGCGCTGTAGTTGACCGGTCGACCCGCCGTATCGTCTTCATGGCATCCACCGAAGGCGGGGTGGAAATCGAGAAAGTCGCGCACGAAACACCCGAAAAAATCCTTAAGGCAATCATCGATCCTCTGGCGGGCGCACAGCCTTATCAGGCGCGGGAGCTGGCCTTCAAACTGGGTCTGGAAGGGGTGCAGATCAAGCAGTTTACCCAGATTTTCCTGGGTCTGGCGAAGATGTTCCTGGAGTGCGATCTGGCTCTGCTGGAAGTCAATCCGCTGGTGATCACCAAAGAGGGCAACCTTCACTGCCTCGACGCCAAGGTCAACATTGACGGTAACGCCATGTATCGCCAGCCGCGCATCAAGGAAATGCACGATCCCTCCCAGGAAGACGAGCGGGAAGCCAATGCAGCCCGCTGGGAACTGAACTACGTGGCGCTTGATGGCAACATCGGTTGCATGGTCAATGGCGCTGGTTTGGCGATGGGCACCATGGACATCGTTAAACTCCACGGCGGCAGGCCGGCCAACTTCCTGGATGTCGGCGGCGGTGCAACCAAAGAACGGGTTATCGAAGCTTTCAAAATCATTCTCTCTGACAGCAATGTCAAAGCCGTTTTGATCAACATATTCGGCGGAATCGTTCGCTGTGACCTGATTGCAGAAGGGGTAATCGGCGCTGTCAGTGAAGTGGGCGTCAAGGTGCCGGTGGTTGTTCGCCTGGAAGGCAATAATGCCGAACTCGGCAGCAAGGTTCTGGCCGAAAGCGGTTTGAATATTATTCCTGCATCCACACTAACCGATGCAGCGCAACTGGTTGTCAAAGCAGCGGAGGGCAAATAATGAGCGTGCTGATCAATAAGGACACCAAAGTTTTGTGTCAAGGTTTTACCGGCGCTCAGGGTACTTTCCACTCCCAGCAGGCCATTGACTACGGCACCCGAATGGTCGGTGGTGTTACGCCCGGCAAAGGTGGACAGAAACATCTGGATCTGCCGGTTTTCAATTCCATGGAAGAAGCAGTTGCCGAAACCGGCGCGGACGCGACCGTAATTTACGTGCCCGCTCCGTTTTGCAAAGATTCGATCCTTGAAGCGGCACACAGCGGCGTCAAACTGATTGTCTGTATCACCGAAGGCATTCCGACACTTGACATGATGATCTGCAAAATCAAGTGTGATGAACTGGGCGTGCGCCTGATCGGGCCGAACTGCCCCGGCGTCATTACACCCGGTGAATGCAAGATCGGCATCATGCCAGGTCATATCCACAAGCCGGGTCGCGTCGGTATTGTTTCACGCTCCGGCACTTTGACCTATGAAGCCGTCAAGCAGACAACCGATTTCGGTTTCGGTCAGTCAACCTGTGTCGGCATCGGCGGTGATCCCATTCCCGGTTCCAATTTTATCGACATCCTGACCCTGTTCCAGAACGACGCCAAAACAGAAGCGATTGTAATGATCGGTGAAATCGGCGGTACCGCTGAGGAAGAGGCTGCAGCATTCATCAAGGCCAACGTCACCAAACCCGTGGTGTCTTATATCGCGGGTGTTACTGCGCCTCCTGGCAAGCGCATGGGTCACGCAGGGGCAATTATTTCTGGCGGTAAAGGCACTGCAGAAGAAAAATTTGCGGCGCTGCAAGACGCGGGTGTCACCACAGTTCGCAGTCTCGCCGAAATCGGCAGCGCGCTCAAATCAGTAACAGGCTGGTAGGAGTTTAAAAACGATACGGATTCCTGATCGTTTCGTTTTGGTGTTCAGTGGATTATCTGCTTCGTAAAAAATTGCTCAGATAAAATGCCCGGCAAAAGCCGGGCATTATTGCTCTGGGTCACATTTATTCTGTGACTTCCGTATTCGGAATACCTGAGCCGCCTCACGTTTCCTTTATTGACACTCAACTTTGGATTCTGCGATAGTTCCGCGTTGCATGGGAGGTGTGCCTGGGGATCTCATTTCAGGCGTATTTCCAATACCCAAAGGAGTGAATCATGAAAAATCTGACCTTTATACTTGTTGCATTGCTGGCGCAGTCCGCTCTGGCCGGTCCCATAGAAGTTGATGATATGACCGCCGAGGACGCCGAGCCCTTCTGTACTAATCAGGCGATCTGGAAAAATTTCCCCAAAGTCAAGAAAGAAGAGTGCGTGCGGGTGTCCCTGGAGTGCTATGACCATGTGTTCAGAACGGACCAGAAGCAGTACAAAGGGCTGGCGGGACACAATCAATGCATTTTCGAGCGTCTCGGTGTCGAATTCGGCAGTGCGCGGTCTTGAAGCCAGTGTTACGACGGGTCAGGTCGCAGCTGCTTCACGCCGGTAACCTTGCCTGTCTGAACATGGCGGTGATGACACTGCCGGCGTGGGCCAGCTTCGACGTTGAGCTCTACGCCCCATTCGTACAGCTTCAAGACTCGGTTCAGGAAGTGATCGCATTATACGATAACTACTATGGAATGCCTGGAATCAGCCCGGATTCACCGTTGCCAGACGCATTGGTGTCGAACGTCCAGGGAGCCGTCGCGACTCTGCTTGCGGATTACGAAGATGTGAAAAGCAAGATGATCGGGCGACTCTCTGCAGAGGGCGGTAAAAACTGCCGTGCCGGCTTCGAAAAGATGGATACCAAAGTGATTCCGTTGTTAGATGTTCAAAGCAAAAATTCCGCAAAAGTCGCTAACGGCTACAACGACGGGTTCCGATATCTGGTGAGTAGTATGGCAATAGTTGCCGCAGACTTTGTCCCGGACTGTATCGTAGGGGCTCAGATCCACCGATAGCAGGGCCTCCCGTAACTTCTCCCTCATACACTCTTCAGGCCAGCTTAACGCTCCAATTATCGCGTTTATTCAGCGGCGCTTCATCAGTCACAGCAATAATGATGGCACAGTTCGGCAGTACGTTTCTGTCGATGGTGCCTGCTTAAATGGAGTCAAAGAATGCGTACACTTCGACTTGCAAACAAAATCATTCCAACGCTGGTCATATTGCTTTTTTCCGCAAATGCCGCGACGGCACAGAACGACCGTCGCTCGGACCGGGATAAGCCTACGGAAATCAATATTCGATATGACGATCATAAAAATGTTACCGAGCCTTTGATGAAAGCGATGAAGGGTTTGGAGGAATATTGGGAGACGGTTTATGAGCCCGCTATGGAAAAGCAGCGCAGTTCCGGTGGCACCGCAATGTTCGAGATACCCCATTCCGTGCGCATGGAGCTGGTCGAAGTAATGAACCGCGTGCAGGGTGTGGCACAGGGCGTACTGCGGCAGTCCGTCAGCTATTCCAAATTCAAGCGGGATGACAGTCAATGCCGGGCCTGGGTTGATGTGATGCAATATTACGTCAGCGGATTGGGCGCGCTCGCGCAGGAAATGAGCCGGACTGATCTTTCCAGTGGCGCTTTTGCAAACATGGCGATGGGGCAGTTAACGGCTGCAATGTGGGGGTTAACTGCGGTAAATCCAGCGGTTCTTCCATGTTTCCTTGAAAAGGGCAAATATATTCAAGCCATCGCGCCATTCGTGCGGGACAAATATGGAGAAATACACGGGACGAAGCCACCGGGATTTCGTTAATCAGGCGGGTGTGTCAAATTGGTGGACAAGTAGACCGAAAATTTTGCACCAGAGAATCGAAATATGAGAATTAATCAGGTCAGAGGCAATCACAATGCTATGCAAAAATTTATCTATCTGGCGCATTGCAGTGTTAGCGTTGAGTGCGTGTGCGACGAATTCCTCTATTGCACAAAATAACGGACGCGCGGGGGATGAAGAATCAAGTGAAATCGTTTTAAGGCATGAAGATCATCGAAACGTGGTAGACCCGGTCAACAAAAGCATAGCGCGCAATCGGGATTTCATGATGGATGTATTTCTGCCGGCAATAAACCAACAGTATCAAGCTAATGCGAATGTCGCGGCAAAGCTGGAAATACCTCAGCCCCTTCGGTCCCAGATGCTCGGCGAGTTAAGCCATATGCACAATGCCGCGCAGCGGGCTCTCAACAAGTCGGAATCCTACTCTCGGTTCAAGCATGACAAAGCCGAGTGCAAGTTCTGGGTTGAAGTAATGCGATATTACGTTGAAGGGCTGGGCGGGTTAATAGAGGAAATGGGGAAAGCCGATCTGCCGTCATCTGCATTCGCAGGAATGGCCATGAATCAGGTGAGTACCGCAGTGTTGGGAATAGCCTCACTGCATCCTGCGGTCATGCCCTGCTTTCTGGAAAAGGGAAGCTACGGGCAGGCGCTAACCCCGATGATTAGGGAAAAGGCGGAGGAATTGCGAGGTAGTAAACCCCAAGCGGCGTCGCCGGGGGCTCAGTGACCATTGCTTTGCTTACTGCCTAATTCGCCAGCCGCCAGACCAATTCCACCCGACGGTTTTGCGTGCGTCCGCCGTCGGTCTGGTTGCCGGCAGCAGGTGCAAAGGGTCCGACACCTTGTGGCGACAGGCGTTTGGCTGGAATGCCGTAGGAATCCACCAGTTCTTTCACGACTGCAGCAGCCCTGTTACGGGACAGTCCCAGATTGCTTTCAAGTTGCCCGGTATCATCCGTGTGGCCCACCACGTAAAAATCCATATCAGGATGGGATTTGAGAAAACCGTTGATTGCATCAAGTGCTGATTTGGACTCTGCCTTGATCGTTGATTTACCGGTATCGAAATAGATCCCGTAAATCAGCGCTTTACCCGTATGTCGAACCTGTTGGGCGATTTCGTCGCTGGTGATTTCAATCAGGCCCGTTTCCAGGTCTTCGATTTCGATGATTGCCTGGCGGACATAGGCAGTGCCTTTTTGCTCGGCGTCAGTGATCAGCAATCCCAGCTGCACAGTGCCTCTTGCCGCTTTCAAATAATACCCATGAAAACCACGTGGTGATTGCTTCGGATAAAGTCTAGCCGCGATGTCGGTGAGCTGCGTTTTCCGTACCGGGCAGCCGTCCGGTTCACACAGCGCCGACACTGTGAACCCTGCTTGCTCCAGGGCTTGCTTGTAATTCAGAAAAATCTTTTCTGCCGAAACATCCCTCGCCATGTAAATCGCCTGATGAAGCTGGCCGCGCAACGGCGCGGTCTCTGGTGTGGCTTCCAGTGATGCCTCCGGCAGATTCAGCGAGCCATAATCGGTTTTGGTGAGAGCGATGTCCTTGGATCCCGGGTAACGCGGCAACAAGGGGTGGTCATCTTTGTCAGGTTGCACAGCCGGCTTGACCCGGGTTTCACTCATCGGCCGATAGTCCTTCGCGGTGCGCACCAGGCCCAGCTCAACGGGTGTCTGTTCAAGGTAGGTCGTTACAATATGGGCATCCGTAGCGACGTTATTGGTGGTAACCATTACGGCAAATGTCAGGGGTAAGCCGGCTTCTTCCTTCTGCGCGACCAGGTAATGGACCTGTTTATCCTGAGGGGGTACTTCCATAAAAAGCGCTCTGGCAGCCGCTACTCGCGTTGCATGGGATCCACACAGCTCAGCGGCGCACTGATAGAGAATTTTGAAGCCGGCGTCCCGCACCGCTTGATCGTAATTCTGGAAGACCTTCTCTGGCGACACTTTTGCCACCCGGTAGGATATCTGCCGGGTATCACCCTTGACGTGGCGCGTTTCCGGCTGCGCCTGATCCAGTTTGGTGTAGATTGTCAGGGAGTTGTATTCGATGATTTTGGTATTGATGACGGCTGCGCCGGGATAAAGGTCGAAACGCGGCGTGGCGCGGGGGTCTTTCTTGGCTGCATGGGACGGCGCAGTCAGGATTACGACGAACAGGGATGCCGCCAGGGAAAACTTTCTGGCCACATTGGTACGTCGAAAAATAGAAGCTCGGTGAGCGATGGCAGGGATCGAGGGGAAGATGTGCCGGCAAAGGGTTTTTTTCATATACATTGCAAACTTTTCTGAGGTTGATGGAGTTCAAAATAAAACGGAGCAGATCATATATCGAGCCGAGCCACCAGGGGAGCATAGTGCTACAGAATCAGGCACAGGAGGTGAAACGGTCAGAAAAATTCCGCGGGCAATGCTATCAGTCTTGATCCGTGATGTCTGGATTGGAGGATATCGCAACCGTCTGGTGACAACCCGGTCCAGATTTGCGTTTTCGCCGTGAGATTAGACAGCCGGTGTGTTTCAACAAGCAGGCGCCCACAAGCGGGTGTGCGGAAATGAAGGTGCTGCTAGCCGTGCGTAGTTCACGAATTCTGGCTATGCGACTCGAAATTCAAAATAATATGATACGTGGATCACAAAATTAGAATGCGCATCAATCCACCGGCTGTCGTCTCAGGCGCCAGTTGGATATTATCCACCCGCTGGTATGAAGTACATGCCAGAGGGTTATGGATTAACAACCCGGTATCACCACTCATCATACTTAAATCATAAGGCTCATTCCGCTGAGTCTGTGATGCAATGCGCATAGGTCGAACAAGGGATTGCATCGGAGCAGTAGTTAGTTGGAAATGGGCCAATACGGAGGTTAGAAATGAAACAGACTGCACGCAAGTTCCTGCCGCTTTTCAATAAGCAAACCACTAATCAAGAAGCATCTGCCATCTCTCTGCAGCGCAAGCAGCGCGGTCAGGGCATGGTGGAATACATCATTATTGTCGCCCTGATTGCTATCGGCAGCATTGCCGTATTCCGGATTTTCGGTGACACAGCCCGTTCGCAAGTTGCGGAAATGGCCACTGAGTTGAGTGGTGGTGCCGGTAATTCAGGCAACGCAGCTACTGAAGCTGCAGATGCCCAGGACGAAGTCAGTAAAGGCTTGAACGATTTCGCCGCTGGTAAAGGAACTAGCGACGGTAATTAAGTTTAGCTGGAAAAACTGATGTATCAGTGCGGAGCACATGCTCCGCACTCTCTTTCTCTCTTCATGTATAGGATGAATCGATGACGATTATCTTCCATCGATGTGGACGATCATTGGCTCGTCGTTCCGCGCAGTCTGGTCAGGCGCTCATCTATGTAGTCGCGATGTTGATCGCTGTCTCGCTGGTCACTGCCTACAGCTTCAATGCTTACACCATCTCCAACCAGAAAACCCGCCTTCAGAATACCGTGGATGCCGCAGTCTACAGCGCTGCCACCCTTGAGGCGCGCGAATTGAATTTTATGGCTTACACAAACCGCGCCATGATTGCCAATCAGGTTGCCATTGCGCAAATGGTCGGTTTGATGTCCTGGATCCGTTTTATGGACCGGACTTTGGAAAATCTCTCCCTTATTACATCGTGGATTCCGGGGGTTAACGGGATAACCAAGGCGATATCTAAAGCGATGGATGCGATCAGGGATGTTGCGGAGCCGGCGCTCGCCGGTGTCATCACAGGAATTCGTTGGGTTAATTGGGGAATCGAAACGTCGCAGTTGGTTTTTCACGGCGCTGTCACCGTAGCGATTGTGGAGGTCGTCACAGCAGTTACTGAAAAAAACGACCCTGATGTTGATGCAATCACAGCCCTTAACACCGTTCAATTCGGCTTTTTTCTTAATGAACAGAATGATTTCAAACAACGATATAGTCCTGACGTGGTAAGGAATAATCAACGCAACGACCGCTACTACGAACATTTCGAGCGCATGGAAGAGGTGCGGGCTATCACCAGCGCGTCTCGGGATAGATTCAGTGCAAATAGAACCTACAGAGTATTGCAGATTCCGCTCGTTGTGAGGCTGGAAAGGGCAGGAAGCACAGATCTGACCGGCCGGGATCGTGCGCATGAGTACGGTGTCTGGATGGGTATGGATACCTTTTCAATTCACAAACCTAAATTTAAGCTTTTCAGTGTTTCATGGAGGGAAGCGGTTCCGATTGGCTGGGGCGCAGCGATAACAGCTCGGGATGAAGAGGATCAGGCCCGACTGTCGCAACACGATAAAGATGACGATTTTGGCGGAGCCTGGCGGAAAAATAATATGGCGGCGTGGCTGGCCGCAGGTGAATTCCAGAATCAAGGCAGGTTTGGCGATGCCCAGTATGACGGGTTGCAGCGACATTATCTGTTGAAAGATAGTGGTTTGATTCAAAAAGGCCCAGGTCTGCGTCTGTTGCTTACCAAGCCTTCTGACCGGATCCGTACAACGCAACAGATGGGGTTTAATTCCGAGCGCATGGATCTGGAAGAGGAAACTACCATGCCCGGCGAGCAGGTTCACGCGATGGGCGCGGCTGAAACTTATTTCGCCCGGATTAATGATTCTGCGGGTCCCGACAGGAACCTGGCCCGTTCGGATGGCCGCCGCGAATATGGCAATCTGTTCAATCCCTATTGGCATGCCCGCCTGAAAGGCATGTCCCAGACGGAAAAGCTGGCGCTGCGAGCAGCGGCCGGACTGAACCTGGGAGGCTGATGGCGATGACGATGTCACAGTCACGTCGCAATACATTGCGGACGCCGGTCAGCCGGCGCAAGCAACTGGGCCAGGGTGTTGTCGGATTTATTGTTGCGAGTGCGTTTGTTCTGGTGCCTGGAATCCTGGCTCTGAACTATCTTGCGCGGGTAGGCGATACCAATCACAAGAATTTGCAGGCAGCGCGATATGCCACCTGGGAGCGTACAGTTTGGGGGAATGGCGAGGGTGGCTACAAATCAAAAACGGATGCAGCGATTCGTAACGAAATTGAGCAACGGGTATTTGCAGCGCATGAGCGGCCGCTGAATTCACGTGAAGACCGGGAGAGCACGGAGCGAACCCTGGACAGATTCGACCCGATGGTCAGTAAATATGAGCGGAAGGCGGGGAGCAGCGACCGCGAACTGGTCATGCAGGCTGCACAAGAAGGCGACACGCTGGTTCAGCTCAGAACGGAAAATCAGGAGATGCCCGGAAATCTGGGGGGAGAAATTCTGGATGTGGCGGGGCGTCTTTTAGGTTTGAATCTGAATGGCTTTATCAATTCCGAAGTATCCGTCGAGTTAACGGGCACTCGCTCCATCGCGCGCCAACTGAAAGAATCCCTTGGCGAGGAAAATGTGCTGCGAGCTCGTGCTCACAATGCCATGCTGATCGGTCCCTGGAATGCGGCTGGTCCTCGGGATGTTGCCGAGACCGTATCGCGGACGGTGCCCACGGAGCTGCTTGATTTCGGAATTATGGATGCAGTTCTAGACGCCGCTGGCGCTATTGGTTTTGATGAGTTTGATGGGCTGGATTTTGGCTATGTCGACCCGGAACGGGTTCCATGTCATCGTTTGGCAGGTGCGGGGAACGGACGATCATGTTAATCAGCAGGTTCTATTGTCGAACGATTGAAGTGGTGTTGATCGGCTTGCTTTTATTTGTCGGTGTAGCGCAGGCAGATTCCCTCAAGGGCTGGCCGGAAATTCCATTGCCGGACAACACCACGCTCACCGTAGTGACTGATGATTCCACATTCAATGGCGTGCCCATGCGTGCCTGGACATTCTCAACCTGGCAAAGTCTGGAGAGTACCATTGAATTTTACCGGCAGTCCTGGGCGACGTCTGATTCAGATCTGTTGCTGGGAAACGCGCCGGGAATGCAACAGAACGCGGCGGCGGGCTGGATTATTCTCAGCAGGATTGAGGATGAATTTCTGATTACGCTACAGCTCAATGAGCACGAAACGAAAACAGCGAAAGGAATTCTGGGAATTACAACCTTGCCGGGAACAAAAAGTATTCCCAGACTAGGGGTCGGGGTGGACCTGGACTCACAGGCCGAAATAATTAGCGATATCGAATCCCAGGATGGACCGAAGCGATCAAGAACAATAATAGCCATGACGAAAGGGCGAGTTGCGGGAGTGCAAGAGATGTACAAACAACTCTATTTGCGCAAGAAGTGGCAACAGGTAGGTGCGGCGGGCAGTAGAGCGACATCGGCGCTCATGTTCAACAAGAATAATCAGGAAGTGAATATTGCCGTGACAGAAGCCAACGATGGCGTGTTGGTCACGTTGGTATCGGTCCGGCATTAAATTTTGTAACTCAGGTCATCAATGAAATTATCAAAAAAGCAAAGTGGGTCGGCCACCGTTGAATACGTTGTCATTGCGCTGCTATTCGTAATGGTTGTGGGTTTTCTGCCCGTACCCGTCGATGCGGGCGGCGATGGCGAGCGAAGCGCCACTGAGATGCTGGTGGACGCGATCAAGCGCAATTACAACGGTTATGCCTGGGCGATGGCGATGCCCATTTAATGTTTTTCGCTCATTAAACATGGAACTTTAATGAATCAACAGTGTGACAAGGATGGAACAATTAACGATCTTGAAGAAAGTGAATAAGCTGACGAAGCTTTTGTAGCTGTAGTCTGCCTCCAGGCAAGACTGCAAGCGGAGTAATTTATGGCAAGCAAGTATAAGTCGCCGATGATGTTCCTTGTCGCTTTGGCGTTGGCGGGTCTCGCAACCTTTGCGGTCTTTAAATATCTTGATGATCGGGAAAAAGCGATGCAGGCGGCTTTGTCTCAGCAGACTCGCCTTGTTCAGGTCATAGTGCCGACCCGCAATCTGGAAATCGGAGATCCGATCAACAACAGAACCGTTTCCGCCCGCCAGATTCCGGAAGAATTTGTTCCGGATAATGCGCTGAAGGCAAGCCAGTTCGACGCGGTGGACGGCATGACAGTTATCAAGCCAGTGAGCTACGGAAGGCCTTTGATGCGCCATCAGGTCAAAGGGCTGGCAGGCGTGGATCGCTTCTCCCAGTTGCTGAAAAAGGGTGAGCGCGCAGTTACCATCGAAGTCAGCGATGTCGACACCAACTCCTTCATGCTGGAAACCGGAGATATTATCGACCTGATTCTGGTGGTGAAGGAAAAGTCGACCAAAGACAAATCAAAAGAAGACGTTACTATTCTGCCCATTCTCGATCGGGTGACCGTTTTGGCGACCGAGACGCACACAATCGCAGATCCGCCGATGTCCGACGGAGCGTTCATTGTAAATGGATACCGTACGCTGACGGTGGGTGTCGATATCAAGGATGTTCCTCTGGTGCTGTCTGCCCGTGAAAAAGGGGAACTCAGTTATCTGCTGCGTCACCCGGACGATGATAAACCGCTCAAGAGCGGCCTGGACTATGCGCAGGTCGCCAACGCCCGCACGCTCACTGTTTTTGCGGGGGGTGAAGCAGACAACGGATTGCTGAAAGCTCGCATTCAAAACACACTGCCGGTACCACGATCAATTCTGGATAAGGAAGGCAATCCGCGATTTGTGAGAAAGTTTTCCGGACGCAACGACGGGGCGGGTGAAGACCTTCCATCCGGTGACGACGAGGCATCTGAAAATGCGCTCAAGGAAGTCACTTTACAATAATTGCCACGGAAGGCCGTTTGGAACCGAGAGTTAATTGTGGAAATCAGGCGCAGTATTTTAATTGGAATTTTCGGGTTGCTGGTTTGTTTTGGAATACCGCAAGCCCACAGCAAGCCCGAATATTCGATCCGATTGAATCGGGGTGAAGTTCGTGTCATGGATTTTCCTGATGTCGAGCAAATCGCATCGGGAAATGAGAAGGTGGTCAATCATCGAGCTCTGGAATCGGGGGAGTTTTTGCTGATTGGCGTTGGGTCCGGAGAAACCAGTGTTCATATCTGGCAAAAAGGTGGACGTCGTACCGAGATGTGGGTGACCGTGAATGGCTCCAATGTCAGTAGCGGCCTGCGCCTGGCTCGAAGTATCAGCAGCAATATTCCGGGTTTGAAAGCCAGGGATTTTGAAGGGCGCATCATCTTCGAAGGCCAGATTAGCGAGCGTCACGCCAAGACCTTTGAAATGTTGCTCGAACATTTTCCCCAGCACGTCAATATGGTTACCATCCGTGAATTTGACGTGAAGCCGCTGGTGCGTATGGACGTTAAAATCCTGGAAATTCGCAAACGTGCGTTATCCCAATTGGGCGTGAACTGGCAGGAGGCCGCGGCAGGGCCGATTGTGGGTATCCATAAAGCAGCACAGCACAATGGCTATTTTTCACTGGCGATGGAAGACGAAAACTACATGGGAGTTACAGAAGGTATTCTGAATTCCGTGCCCGGTGATTACGGACTGTACACCTACGGTGGCTTGACCAGCGTGCTGGGATCGCGCATTGATCTGCTTGCGGAAAATGGAGACGCCGCAGTGATTGCCGCGCCCAAGCTCAGCGCCAAAAGTGGCGAGTCGGCGGAATTTGTCTCCGGAGGTGAGTTTCCCATTCCCATGACGGACCAGTTTGGGCGAATGGAAGTGGAATTCAAAGAATACGGTGTTCTTTTGAAGATCACTCCGGAAGTGGACGATGAGGGCACAATCAACACTTACGTTTCAACGGAGCTGAGTGTCGTGGATTTTTCCACGCAGATTAATGACGTGCCGGGTCTCACCAAGCGCAGCTCCAATACGGTGGTAAACCTTAAATCAGGTGACACGCTCGTGATTTCAGGGCTTGCACAAGCGAACACATCCAAACAGTTCCAGAAGATGCCGCTCTTGGGCGATCTGCCTGGAATCGGCTGGTTGTTCCGCTCGCGGGAGAAGGGTTTTGACGAAGGTGAATTGGTAATTACCGTGACGCCTTACATTTTTGATCCCGCTTCAAAGCTGAATCAGGACATGCTGAAAATTCAGGACCGGATCCGGGAAAATTTCAAAGACTATGACATTACTGAAGGGCTGCTCGATTAGTCAGCGCCAATAGCGAGGGTTCTTGTATGTTCGTAGTTTCCGTGGCCACTAAAAGCGGTTCACTTGTCGATACTGTGCATTGGAATGAAGGTATCTGCCTTGTCGGGAAAGACAAAACGTCCGACATCGTCCTGCAGGGCTTTCGGGTCGGTAAGCAGCACGCCACCATTATTTATCGCAGCAACGAGATCCACGTTGAGGCGGGGCCCGATGCACGGGAAATTTCGGTAAACGGAAAGCGTCACGCAAGCTACGGACCACTCAACGCCAGTGACGTGATCCAGATTGGCGATTATGTATTGCGCGTTGCCCAGAAAAATAAGGAACACAATGGTGCTCCGGCTAGTAATTCCCGGTCATCTGCGGCTGCGGTCGGTCGTCCGCCACTTGCTGTTGCGCGTGAACAGGGCGACCAGACACGCCCGGTAGCGCCTGCGGCCACAAAATCCTCAGCTCCCAATAATGCCTCTCCGCCGGCTGTCGCGCCGTCGCCAGTTTCGCCACCGGTTACCGACCCCGCAGTGATTGTGGACGATCTCGTTAAATGGCGTCTCAAGGTACACAAAAGTCTTTTGGGGCTGATGGATCTGCGTCGCGTCAATGTCAACCAGATGGAAGACGAAGAATTACGCAGTACCACTGCGGAAATGATCGATGAAGCCATCAGGAACATGTCGGATTTGCCGAGATCGGTCGATCGCGTCGTTCTGAAACGACAAGTGCTTGCGGAAGCGGTCGGGCTCGGTCCTCTGGAAGAATTGCTCGCGGATGAATCGATCAGCGAGATCATGGTTAACGCCAAAGACGAAATCTTTTATGAACGCGATGGTCAGTTGTCGCGTTCCACGGTGACATTTTCGGATGATCAGGCGGTGTTCAGCGCAATCGAACGTATTGTATCGCCCATTGGGCGGCGCATCGACGAAAGCTCGCCAATGGTTGACGGGCGCCTGAAAGACGGCTCCCGGGTGAATGCGGTGGTGCCGCCACTGGCACTGAAAGGGCCGTGCATTACCATTCGTAAATTCATGAAATCCCGGTTGTCGGCCTCGGATCTGGTACGGTTCGGATCAGTTGATGACGGCATGGTAAAGTTTCTTGAGACGGCGGTACTGCGCAAGAAGAATGCGCTGATCTCCGGGGGTACAGGTTCAGGTAAAACTACTTTACTGAACGTGCTCTCAAACTTTATTCCGTCCGATGAACGCATCGTCACGATAGAGGATGCGGCCGAACTGAAGCTCTATCAATCCAATCTGGTATCACTCGAAGCCAGGCCACCGAACCAGGAAGGAAGAGGTCAGGTGTCCATTCGCGACCTGGTGAAAAACTGCCTGCGTATGCGTCCGGACAGGATCGTAGTTGGTGAGTGCCGGGGCGGCGAGGCCCTCGATATGTTGCAGGCGATGAATACCGGTCACGATGGATCCTTGACAACCGTGCACGCGAACTCGCCGCGTGACTGTTTGTCCCGACTTGAAATTCTGGTGTTGATGTCGGGAATGGACTTGCCTATTCGGGCGATTCGAGAACAGATCGCTTCCGCAGTGGATGTTGTTGTGCAGCAGACACGATTTTCCTGCGGAACTCGAAAAGTTACCAGCGTTACGGAAGTGACGGGAGTGGAAGGCGATACGATACAGACCTCGGAAATTTTCCGGTTCGTCCAGACTGGATATGATGAGCGCGGCAAGGTAACGGGATATTTCGCACCGACCGGTCTTATTCCAGAGTTTTATGAAGATCTGCGACGTCGTGGCCTGGAAGTTGACCTGTCCATCTTTGAGACGCGTGACTGATGTCTTCACCACTCGTAGTATTTATCCTTATTTTTATGGCTTTCGCAGCCATTTTTATCCTGGGCGTATTCTGGGTGGAAACCCTCAGCGCCCGCTATCGGGAAAAATTCAATCGCGAAGTTCACCGCAATCTCTCGGATATGTTCATTTTCGTGGACATCAAGGAAGTCTACGTCATCAACGTAGCAGTATTGCTGATTGCCTTTCTGATGACGTGGCTAATCTCGGGCAATCCTGTTCTGGCGGTGCTGGTAGCGGTATTGCTGGGAATGGCACCCAAATTCATCTGGACCAAACTCCGCGAACGGAGGCAAACCCGCTTTCTGAAGGAGTTGCCCGATGCCGTGACATCGCTGGCGACCATGATGCGCTCCGGTGCCACTTTGCCGGTGAGTCTGGACCTTGTGGTCAGCGAAAGCAAAGGCCCTGTAGCAGAAGAATTCGGACTGTTCTTAAGGGAGTTGACCGTCGGTGTCGAGTATCAGACCGCGCTCGACAACCTCAGTGAACGCATGCCGGTTGAAGAGCTGCAACTGGTCACCGCCGCCATGAAGATCAGTCGCGAAGTGGGGGGCAGCCTTGCGGATGTTTTGTACCGGCTTGGCGAAACTATCCGCCGCAAGTTGGAGATGGAAGGAAAGATTCGGGCGTTAACGGCCCAGGGAAAAGCGCAGGGTTGGGTGATGACGTTGCTGCCGGTGTTTATGGCTTTGGCGCTGTTCAAGCTGGAACCAGAGGCGATGTCGTATCTGTTTACCAGCTGGCCCGGCTGGATCGCCTGTATTGTATTTACCCTGTGTATCAGTCTGGGGTATTTCTTTATCAAAAAGATTGTGACTATCGATGTCTAGCCTGCTGCTGCTTAAATTATTGATCGGATTCGGCATAAGTGCGGCCGTGTTGTTCCTCGTGTTCTCGATCGTCGGCGTCATGCAAGACGTCCCGAAAGAAGAGCGGACCTATATGGATCCTCTGCCAGGTTCATTGCGATGGATCTGGTGGTTGGTCAATATTTTTGCGTTTTATGTCGGCGACCGCCTGCCCGTAGACACCCTCGAAAAATACAAGCTGACACTTCAGCGCAGCGGCATGAATTTCATAATGACGCCGGACCAATACGTGGGTCTGCGGTTGACGTCCATGCTCATATGCGTCGCTTTTATTCTTCTGTTTTTCCTTCTGCTGGGTGGATTTGACTGGCTGTGGTTGGTACTGACCGCTGTCCTGGGTTATTTCCTGCCGACCATTTCACTGGTCGACATGAAAAAGAAGCGCAACAAACAGCTGATTCGGGCGCTGCCAATTTATCTGGACTATCTGACGATGGCCGTTCAGGCGGGGATGAACCTCAACGGTGCCATTACCCAGGCTGTGGCCAAAGGTCCGAATGGTCCCCTAAGGGTTGAGTTTGAAAAAGTATTACGGGATATAAGAGCCGGTATGGCCAGGAATGACGCGATACGCAATCTCTCAGTACGGAATGATTTATCCGAAATTACTGCATTTACCACGGCCCTGATTCAGGCGGAAAGAACCGGGGCGAGTATCGGTGACACCTTGAAGATCCAGGCGGACCAGCGCCGGGTCGAGCGCTTTCAGCGCGCTGAAAAGCTCGCGATGGAAGCGCCAGTAAAATTGATATTTCCGCTGGTGTTTTTCATATTTCCCATGACCTTTATGGTAATTCTGTTCCCATTGGTCATGCGATATATCCATAATATTTGATAATGAAAATATACAACGGAAAAGCATGCCTGCTGCAAGACGTCTTTATGGCAGACAACGTGCTGACCAGAGCCAGGGGATTGCTGTTCAGAAAGCCGTTGGAAAAATCCCAGGCACTGCTGATTACGCGCTGCAATTCGGTGCATACCTGGTTTATGACCTATCCGCTGGACATTATTTATCTGGCCAAAGACGGATCGGTTTTGAAAGTGGTGAAGAATCTGCGGCCTTATCGATTTTCGGTATGCTGGAGGGCTCATTTCGTGGTCGAGGCAGCTCCATGCTCCCAGCTGGCGGACCGCGTAAATTCCGGGGATTTGCTGACGTGGCTCCATCCGGGAGGTGAGCGACTGTAATTGGTCAAACGATAATAACCAAAGGTATTAGCTTGTGAAATTGATTAAATGGTTTGTATTTATTCTGCTCGGTTCGATTCTGTTGATCGGGTGTGCCTCCAATAACAAAACCAAACGAAGCAAAGACGATTTGGTAGTCATGGTCAAGCTGGCAGACAAATACTATGACCGGGGGGTTCTTTCCAGCGCGGAAGCGGAATTCCGAAAAATTCTCAAGCACTACCCAGGCTATTATGACGCGTGGCTTAAATTGGGAAACATTTATACCCGGACCGATCAGCTCGAAGCAGCGATTTTGGCCTATGACAACTGCATTGCGAAGAAGCCGACCGAGATGCGCTGCTGGAGCAACCTCGCGTTGGCACGAATGAAGCAGTCAGCAGACGCATTGGAGCGAGGCAAGAAGCGGATGGTAGAAGGTAGTGTTGAGCATCAGACGCTGGAACGCTTCCATCAGAAGATTTTACGCATTATGTCGGAATGATGCGCAGAGTTTCCAATGTATTTCGTTTTGAAAAATAGAGAGTGTCGGGCTAACAGCCCGTTCCTTGAAGGATAAGTGGAGCGTCATGGCCAGACCCCAGTTTACTCAACGCCGATACGAAGGCAGACACTTAAGCCGGCAAAAAGGTCAGGCGGTTATCGAGCATATTATTATCTGGCCAGTGCTCGCTTTTGTGGTACTCAGTGCAATACAGCTGGGCTTCCTCTATCGCGACAAGGCCACGTTAAATGATGCAGCGTTTCGGGCGGCGCGCGAAGGGTCGCTTAATAATGCGTTTCTTGGACCTATGCGAAGGACAGTCGTTGAATCACTGGTTCCTCTCTATATGGCCGGAGAAGCCTCACCCACCGCATATGCAATGGCTAATGTTCGAGCATTTGCGGAGAATCTTGTAAACCCGGTCAATGGCAATACTTTGGGCCAGTTTGCGGGCGTTGAGGTGGAGATAATCTCTCCTAATCGGGACATTTTCGGGAAGTTGTCCAGAGATATGCACGCCCTCCAGGATGATTGTCCTTCACCGACGGCAAGTTCGCATGGGAATGACCGAAGTCGATGCCAGGAAGTTCGGTTTCGACAGATTCCCAACGACAACTTGAATATTCGAAGCGACGAAACGCAGCGGGTGAAAGTGGAAACCAAGGATGTTGATATGAACGTGCAGGATGCGAACCTGCTTAAAATCCGGGCACACTATTGCGCCGAACTGGTGGTACCTTTGGCCGCGCGGGTGGGCTTCAGTTTGGCTGGTTTCCTGTTTGGTGAGACCAGTTGGTGGGATTTTTATGGAAAGACCGACATCAAAAAGCATAACCACTGGGCCTCGTGCCGGAATCGGACATTAGCGACACGGGCGGCGAACAGCGCGGGAGTGGGAGTGCCGGCGAAATATTATATTCCCATTTCTTCAACGGCCATTGTGCGAATGCAGTCACCGGTACGCTGCGAAGGCAGCAACAATGGCAACAACTGCAGAAACCTGAAGTGATTGGCGGTAAATTAAAATGAGAACATTCAGTAAAAAGTTCAGTATGCGGAATCAGACTATGATGAGATCCATGAAGTCCCGGTTTTATGGACGCGCTGCGAACAGTCAGGTGCCATTGATGACAGGTGCATGGCTGGCGGTATCTGCGCTACTGTTATGCAGTCAGTCCGCGTTCGGATTTCAACTCGATCTGAGAGGCCAGGCTCTGTTCAAGCAAAGCGATAAGTCTTGGGGAGAGCACGAGTTTGTCAGCGGCAAAATTGATTACATCGAGGATGAATTCCGAGATGAAGAAGGCTACGCACCTCAATCAATTCTGCAGGGTAAAGGGCCATTTCAGCGTCGCATTTACGACCATGCGAAGAACGACAGTGCTATTGGCATTGCCGCGACGGTCAATCGGAAGCTTTCGGCAGCCGGCTATTCGATTGTTTACAGTTGTGAAAAAGCGGAGTGTGGAGACGTGGAAGGTTGGCAGCTTTATCTGTCTGATCGCGTCGCCGGTGATAAAAATCACCAGTTTTACTTTTTGGCACGCAAGGACCATGCAGATACACGGGTCGAACTGGTCTCTGTCTATGTCAACGAATTTACCGGCCGCCCGCGCACCATTATCGATACGCTAAGCAGCACGGCTATGGAGCTGGGCAATATCTATATTGACGGACGTACTTTTGGCATCGATCAGAAGCAGCGCAATGCGGTATTTTTTGAATTCAACCGCAGCGATCTGACCATGGATGCCCAGGCGGCTTTGAGTGAATTTTCCCAGGATCTCGACCAGGAAGAAGCCTTGTTGATTATCGGCCATACCGACGCGGTTGGTTCGCCACAATACAATCAGAAGTTGTCGGAAAAAAGAGCGGATTCCGTGAAGGATTATCTGGTTGGTCAGTCGGTGTCAGCCCGACAGATTTTTGTACGCGGAGACGGGGCAACAGTGCCTGTGGCATCCAACAGTGATGAAAAGGGGCGCGCCCAGAATCGCCGCACTGTAGTCTATCGTATCGCGGAACTGGAAAAGCAGGGGCGCCCTTCCACCGCACAGCGCGCCATGAATGATATCAAATAAGGGGGAGACGCTTTTATGATGTATGCAATAGGTTTTTGGCTGGGGCGTCTCATTGGTGCCTATCTGGTGGTCTGGATAGCAGCCTGGGCGTTGAATCGCTTCAACTACAAGGCATCAGTCCGGTGGTTGCATAGCAAAAAGGGGTTGTTAACCGTAGTGGGCGTGTTCGTCTTTTTTGCCATTTTGCACGTTGCGACGTTGAGTCGTGGGGTATCTGCATGAAAATTATAATTTCAGTTTTCTTCTCCGGGCTGCTGCTGTCCTCGGCTGCCCAGTCTCAAAGTGAGTTACCGGTGCAATCGCGGCCGATAGATATCTATGAAATTGCCGAAGGCTATAACATCGCATTCGACAACTCCCCTGAGTGGTCCTATGAGTATGAACCTCATCCTAAAGCGCCTGCTTTCAACCTGTTCACGCCGGAAAATTATTATCCGCC
>CAZJKJ010000052.1:0-1263 GCA_964546435.1 uncultured Cellvibrionaceae bacterium | reverse complement strand
AAGGGACAACTGATGTCGATGACGGTTACTACTCTGCCTGGAAAGCTGGATCACATCGAAGCCGCAACCCGACGCATCTTTGACAACATTTCGTTCCCCGAAAATGAAGCAAAACCGAAGAAAAAGTAAAACTCGGAAAAGTAACGTCGAGCAAAAACGTTCAAGGGTAGCGGCACAAGGACACTTTAATGGGGGGCGCCCGGTTTACTCGACGACGGCTGTTACCAGAATATAGAGCCTACTTACTACAGAAATATTTTGAATGTGTGGGTATGTTTCCTCGGAGCAGGGCCTGATGATAACGGAAGCGTGGACATTGAAATATAGGCTGACAAGCATCCGCATCTTCGAGAGCATTAAATTTCTGAACGATAAAATTGGTTCCTGATCCTGCCTGAAGGACCAGGTGTATGATCCGGGCTAAGCTGGCCCGATGCTGTAAACGAACTATTGCAGGGACTATTCGATGTCGCTCACCCGCCGTCCTACCTTCACCCGCCTCTGTCAATGGGGCACCGCTCCGCAACGAAAACTCAACACATTTTTGGTATAGACGTCATGGTCATAGCCTGGCGCGCTATGGATGTATGAAAGGATCGTCGCAGGTATACACAATGAAAAACAAATTGAAAATAATTAGCACAAAAGTGACATGTCAATTCGGTGGAGCGATAGGCGAATATCTGCCGGTTGTCGGATTGATAGCTACCATTATGATCACCAGCTTCGCGAATTTTGGCGATACCATGCGTGAATCGGGCAGCAAAGCCTCTCGGGAGTTGGCCGGTATGTCGGTAGCGGCCTCCGGGGATGGCACTGGAGGCCATTCGGGTGGAGCAAGCTCCGGTGGGTCAGACTCAGGGCAGGGTGGTTTCAGTGGTAATTCCAGTGGAGGGAAGGGAAATGGCGGCCCAGCCGGAGGGGCGCAGAATGGAGCCGGCGGAGCGGGCAATACGAGCGGCGAAACGGGTGCGGCCGGCGGCAACAATACCGCGAGCGGACCGCCCGGCGGTCAAGGGGCCGATAGTGGAGGTGCAGGAACTGGCGGCACGTCTGGCGCAGATGACGACGAAGAAATAGAAGAAGATAGCGAAACTGAAAGCGACCAGCCCGGCGCAGTTGTGGATGCCGATGCTGCTGAAGATGAAGAAAAGGAACGTGATATCGTCAAGTTCCTGACTGAGTTTGCAGCTGGCGTATGGGAAGGTATCAAAACCCAGTTCTGGGACATGGTCGAGTTCGTTAAAAATCCACTGGAATCAG
>CAZJKJ010000051.1:0-25213 GCA_964546435.1 uncultured Cellvibrionaceae bacterium | reverse complement strand
TGCAGCAGATATTCGCGTCTTTGCAGATAAGCATCCCGTATGAATCCGTACCGGTCACCGCTGATAAACGCTTCGGATTTAAGCAGTCGTGCGCGCAGATCTATGGCTTCTACCACCTTGAATGCAATGCGTGAGGTGTTATCGCCGCTGTAATGTGTTGGATCCAGAAACTGCTCCACCGGCACACCCACGGTATCGGTGACGGTAGAGGGGCCCAGAAACGGAAGGACGAGATAAGGACCTGCGGGTACACCCCAATAGGACAGGGTCTGGCCGAAGGATTCATTTTCCTGTCGCCGCAGCCCGGCTGCCCCGGCTACGTCGACAAATCCAGCCAGGCCAATGGTGGAATTCAGAAGGAGCCTGCCGGTACTGACACTGACCTTCTTCCACTTCCATTGCAAAACGTTATTAACGATGTTGGAAACTTCACCCAGATTGGCAAAGAAATTCGTCACCCCGGCTTCGAGGGGATCGGGTGCAATCGCCTGATAGCCGATACTGACCGGCTTCAGGAAGTAACCGTCCACCTTGTCATTGAAATTGAACACCGCCCGATTGGCCGGTTCCCATGGATCCCGGTTTATCTCGGTATCGTTCAATGATTCCGCCACAGCGCCGGTACTTATCGCACTCGCCAGCAAACAGCTGTATACACACCACTTCACCAGAATATCCATACGTTCATCGACCGTTTAACAGCCATGGGGTAAGCTGCTACTCACTTTGTCACCCGAAGATGCTCATGATTGAAAAAGACTGGCGCGTATGTCTCGCGCCCATGATGGATTGGACCGATACCCACTGTCGTTACTTCTGGCGATTGCTCACGAGAAATGCGCGTCTGTACACCGAGATGGTCACAACGGGCGCCATTATACATGGGGACAGAGATCGGTTTCTGCGTTTCCATCCCGCCGAGCATCCACTGGCTTTACAGTTGGGAGGGAGCGACCCGACCGCTCTTGCCGAGTGCGCGCGGATTGCGGAAGCGCGCGGTTACGATGAAGTCAATCTTAACTGCGGCTGTCCGAGCGACCGGGTGCAGAACGGCAAGATCGGTGCCTGTCTGATGGCAGAACCCGAGTTGGTGGCTGAATGTGTGGCGGCGATGGTGGCCGCAGTCCGGATTCCCATCACAGTCAAGCATCGCCTGGGCATCGACGACCTGGATTCGGATGAGCATTTGCACCGGTTTGTCGGCACTGTGGCCGCAGCCGGCTGCCAGGTTTTTATCGTCCACGCCCGCAAAGCCTGGCTGCGGGGGCTCAGCCCGAAGCAGAATCGCCATGTGCCTCCGCTCCAATATGACCGGGTTCGCCTGCTCAAACAGACGTTTCCGCAGCTGACATTCGTCGTAAATGGCGGTATCGGCAGCCTTTCCCAGTGCGCAGATCATCTGCAGACTCTGGATGGCGTCATGATCGGCCGGGAAGCCTATCAAAACCCGTATCTGCTGGCAGACATGGACGCAACTTTATTCGGCGACTGTTCGGCGCGCCCCGAGCGGGACTGGGTGCTGAAGGAATTTATGCAGTATTGCGCTGCCGAAGTTCTGACTGGAAAGAAAATCAATTCCATGACGCGACATGTCATGGGTCTGTACGCCGGCCAGACCGGCGGACGCATATTCCGCCGGTATCTGAGTGAAAACGCCACGCGCGCCGGCGCTACTGCTGAGGTGCTGCTGGAAGCACGCCGGGCGATGGCACACAGCCGCTATGAAACCGCGGACGAAACCCGGTAGGCATACCAATTCGTCCGGGGGACTATTACACTAACCGCCGCAGCCAGTACGGTTGCGCAATCGCTGCCCAATCAAGAGGATCATCATGACCAACAAGCTAGCCCAACTTAAAAGCATGACCGATGTGGTCGCGGATACCGGCGACATCGAAGCCATTCGCAAGTATGCGCCGCTCGATGCCACGACGAATCCGTCGTTGCTTTACAAGGCGGCGCAGATGGAGCAATACGCTCCACTGGTAAAAAACGTACTTTCAAGCACTGACTCCATCAGCGAGGCCTGTGACCGGCTCGCGGTCGCGGTTGGGTGTGAAATCCTGAAGATTATCCCCGGCCGTGTCTCCACCGAGGTGGATGCCCGCCTTTCATTCGATACCCGCGCCTCCATCCTGAAAGCGAAGCGTTTGCTCGAACTGTATGAAGCGGCAGGCGTTAGCCGCGAGCGGGTGCTGATCAAGGTTGCATCGACATGGGAAGGCATTCGTGCGGCTGAAGAGCTGGAGAAGGAAGGCATCAACTGTAACCTGACGCTGCTGTTCAACTTCGCCCAGGCGGCCGCCTGCGCCGATGCCGGCGTTTTTCTCATTTCACCGTTTGTCGGACGCATCCTCGACTGGTACAAAGCCAATACGGATAAAAAAGAGTACTCCCCGCTGGAAGACCCAGGCGTCGTTTCTGTCACTCAGATCTACAACTATTACAAACAGCACGACTACAAAACCGTAGTCATGGGTGCGAGCTTCCGCAACACCGGTGAAATCGAAGCGCTGGCCGGCTGCGATCGCCTGACCATCAGCCCGCAGTTACTCGGTGAACTCGAAGCGGACAGCGGCAACCTTGAGCGCGTACTGTCGCCGGAAAAACCCGGTGAACCCATTAGCCGCATCACCATGACTGAAAGCGAATTCCGTTTCCGGATGAATGAAGATGCCATGGCAACGGACAAACTGTCCCAGGGCATTCGCGGTTTTGTCGCCGACCAGGTCAATCTCGAGAACTACCTGAAGCAGTATGTTAAGTAAACTCAAGGCGCTTTTTCAGGTCGATACCGACTCGACAGAAGCGGCACCCCTGAGTGAGGCGCAGAAGCGCCTCGCTTGTGCCGCTTTGATGGTCGAGGTCGCGGTGATTGACAGCCATTTTGAGGAGAATGAAATGGCGATCCTGAAACAGACCCTGAAAGACAGCTTTGCCATAGAGCCAGAGGATTTGGACGATCTGATTCAGGCCGCTGAAAATGAAAGCGCCGATTCCACGTCCATGTTCCAGTTCACCCAGCTGATCAACAGCCATTGCAGTCCCGAAGAAAAATTCGAGCTGATTGCCGGGATGTGGCGGGTTGCCTACGCGGACAGCAATATTGACCGATATGAAGAATTCATCATCCGCAAAAGCGCCGATTTGATCCATCTGCCCCATTCTGAATTTATCCGCGCTAAACATGTTGCGCGACGAGGGATGGCGTAATCTTCGAGGAACCATTCCTGCGATCAAATGCAAAGTCAAAGACGTAGGCGAAGTCAGTCGCGGTACACGTTCATAGCCGGATGGTGCGGGTACGCCGGCGCTCCTCGGACGTTGTCCTGATTGCGGGGGCGAGGCGCTTCAGCACGGTTTCCGCAGTCGCCCGATAGGACGTCAGCTTGCCACCATAAATTCCCAGATACTTGACCGGGCCTTTACTCTCTTCGGTGAACAGGGTTTCCCGCGAACGCTGGTTGGCACCGGTCGACTCTTTTGGCAGAACCCGGATACCCGAAAAGGAGCAGCTTACATCGGCCGCTCCCTTGGCTGAATCGGGAAAATAGTGGTTGTACGCTTCCAGCAGATAAGCGATCTCTGCATCCGGAGCCACCTTTTCCGGCGACGTCAGTGCAGTTTCGGTGGTCCCGACCATGGTTTTTCCCCGCCAGGGCAAAATGAACACGGCGCGGCGGTCACGCGGCGATTCCACATAGAGACACCCACGTTGTGCCGGCACATCCAGCACAATGTGGGTTCCCTGCACCCAGTCCACAGGTAATAACGGCGCACCCGGAATGCGTTGTGCCGTTTGATTGACCCAGGGACCCGTGGCATTTACGAGCGCCCGACAGCTGACTATCTCACCCCCGCTCAAACTGACCCGGTAGGTATCCCCGGATTCCGCTGCGATTAGCTCGCTGTCAAATTTAACTTGCGCGCCCAACGACTGGGCGGAAGCCAGAACCGCCCGGGTCAAGGCCTGGTCGTCCGTCTGAGCATCGTAATACCGGAAAATCCTGATTAAACCCTCTGTCCGTAGCCCCTGATGCTGATAATCGATGGGCGGTCCGCACACGTCTGGCCGCAGTCCTCCTCCACTCAAAACCTTGTACAAGGTAAGACCGGCAGCAATCCAGTAAGCCGAGCGGGCTGCGCCTCGATAAACCGGAATATAAAACGGTTGAAGTGACACCAGATGGGGCGCGTTTTGCAGCAGGAAGCGGCGTTCGCGCAGGCACTCGCGTACCAGCCGAAACTGCGCCGTTTCGAGGTAGCGCAACCCGCCATGAATGAGCTTGGAGCTGGCGCTGGAGGTTTCCATGCCCGCCGCGCTGTTGCGTTCCGCTACCAGCACTCGCAGACCACAAGCGGCGGCGGCCTGAGCCACACCGGCACCGTGAATGCCCGCACCGATGATGACGATGTCAAAGTCACTCATGGGTCATGGGTCATGGCAACGACGTGCAAGCATGGATTCAATGTCCCACGTTTCCATATAGGTTACGCCGCGCCGGTGGCAATCGGCATAATCTTTGGTATTCACGATGTCATAAGCGAACCACTGCCACGGACCGCTCCAAAGGGGTGCCGGCGAGGCGGGAAATTTTTCGTGATTGCAGATCAGGAAATCGACCGGCTGCCGTTGCACTTCGGCCAGGGATTGCTCATCGTACCGCCGCAACACCCAGCCGACCGGCCGCATTAACTTTTCCTGGCAAATCCTGAGAACCGGAAGATCAAAGGAAATGATGACCGCGTTGGGCAGGGGTTTCAGCGCGACTGCCACCGCGTCCGCAAACTGCTCGCGACTTATTGTCGTGAAAACTTCGTGTTTGATTTCTGCGAATACGTAAGCGTTGGGAAAGCGGGCAAGTTCATCTGCCACCTGCGCAAGGGTGGCTATTGACGTTCCGAGATAGCGATCACCGAACCGCACGGGCTCGTGGACGCTTATCTGCAGGAGTTCCGCGACATCCAGTTCGGACACCCGCCGGTTTATGCCGGCGGTCCGCAGCAGACTCTCATCGTGTAAAACGACCGGAACACCATCGCGGCTGACCTGGATATCAAACTCAACTCCATCGGCGCCCTGCTCCAGAGCGCCGATCAGGGAAAGTACCGTGTTTTCCGGATACCGCGCCGGAAAGCCACGATGACCGATCCACAAGGTCGTTGTAGCGGACATACACTCATCCCCGGGGTCACTGCCGCTCGTTCGCCCGACGATCAGCGCCGGGAAACGGGCAGTTCCGCTTTACACGTTATAAGTTGACGAGGACGTAGAGCCGCCCCGACCTGTCCAGTTGGTGTGAAAAAACTCGCCGCGCGGACGGTCTGTACGCTCGTAGGTATGCGCACCGAAAAAGTCGCGCTGCGCCTGCAGCAGGTTGGCAGGGAGGCGGGCGCTGCGGTATCCGTCGTAGTAGGTCAGCGCCGACGTCATCGCTGGAATGGCGACACCATTGGTGACCGCCGCCGCCACGACGCCGCGCCAGCCCGATTGTGCAGCCTGCAGCCGTTCGACAAAGTACGAATCAGTCATCAGGTTTTCGAGCTCAGGATTCCGGTCGAAGGCATCCTTGATCTTGTCGAGGAACGCGGACCGGATGATGCAGCCTCCCCGCCACATCAGGGCAATTCCACCATAATTCAATTCCCACCCGAACTCGCTTCCGGCTTCCCGCATTAATACATATCCTTGTGCATAGGACACGATCTTGGCCGCGAGCAACGCCATCCGCAGATCTTCCAGAAACGCTTTCCGGTCACCGTTAAAGCTGGGTTTCGGGCCGTGCAATATTTTTTCCGCAGCAACCCGTTCATCTTTCTGCGCGGACAGGCAACGCGCAAACACCGCTTCGCCGATCAGAGTCAGCGGGACGCCCAGCTCCATCGCGGTGACGCCCGTCCATTTGCCGGTACCTTTCTGTCCCGCCGTGTCGAGGATCATGTCGACCAGTGGCTTGCCGTCTTCCCGATAGGCCAGAATGTCCCGGGTTATCTCGATCAGGTAGCTGTCCAGTTCGCCGCGATTCCACTCGGCGAACACTTCGTGCATTTCATCCGCCGACATCCCCAGCAGGTCTTTCATGATCTGGTAGGCCTCGCAGATCAGCTGCATATCGCCATACTCGATGCCGTTGTGCACCATCTTGACGAAATGACCGGCGCCGTCTTCGCCCACCCAGTCGCAGCAGGGTGTACCATCTTCAACTTTCGCGGCAATGCTCTGAAAAATTGGTTTGATTTCCGGCCATGCCGCCCTGCTGCCACCCGGCATGATCGAGGGGCCCGTCAATGCGCCTTCTTCACCGCCGGACACGCCGGCACCGACAAAATGCACCCCTTCTTTCGCCAGCCAGGCAATCCGCCGGTTGGAATCAGGATAATGGGTATTACCGCCATCGATGATGATGTCGCCCTTGTCCAGATGGGGCAACAGCTGACTGATGACGTCGTCGACCGCCTTGCCGGCCTTCACCATAATCATGACTTTGCGCGGTTTCGCCAATGACGCCACGAACTCTTCGATATCACGGGCACCCCGAATGGATTTGCCCTTGGCCCGGCCGGCCAGAAAATTTTCGACCTTGTCCTGGGAACGGTTATATGCGGTAACAGTAAAGCCTTTGCTGGCCATATTCAGGATCAAGTTCTCGCCCATGACGGCCAGACCGATCAGGCCAATGTCAGATAAAGATTTCATAGTGGAAGTTCTTGTCGGTGATTCGTGAATTTTTAGCCGCCGCCGAGCAGCCAACGAGCAGATACCGGCAGACAATCAAGTTCAGGTGCACGAGGAGTCGCGGATCCAGGCCGCGTCAGCCGGTCCGCGTGAGCGCGGTTAAACATACCACCATTCGGTTCCGGATGGAATCGCAGCTGATCCGCAGGTGGCGGGCCTTCGGCGGTTTCGTCACCCCCTTTCGCAGCATCCGTGCGGCCGTTGGAATTTCCGGTCGGGAACACGCGGCAACTCTGGATTTCCGGGGGCTCGCTGTTTATGCTATGCCACCAAAACCAATAAACCACCCAATCAAAACGATAAAAACCAAGTATCTGACTCAGCATCATTACTATCCGTGATCCCGTTGCCACCCCGAATCGGCGGCAACTGATGCATGGCCCTGTCTGAAGGTCGAGGCTCCTGACGCGGTTTCGTGTCTATCCCCCGCACCGCCGGCACCATCGACTCGCTGAGTGGCTACCTACCTAATTGATGTGCAGTAACAGGGAGACCCTGCCCCGTGTCAAATTCAGTGTCCACCGACCGAACGTCCAAACTCCGTCTGGGAGAAAAAATTGGCTATGGCCTGGGCGACGCCGCCTCCAATTTTTACTGGGCGATTATCGGTTCGTATCTGGTCTTTTTTTATACCGACATTTTCGGTTTGTCTCCGGCAGCCGTGGCCACGATGATGATCGTGACCAAAATGATCGATGCGTTTACGGACCCGCTCATCGGCGCCCTGTCCGACCGGACGCAGACCCGCTGGGGCAAGTTCCGCCCTTACCTCCTCTTCGGTGCCGTGCCCATGGCGGCAGCGGCGATTCTCACCCTGAGCACACCTGATCTCAGCGATGGCGGCAAGCTGATCTGGGCCTACTGCACCTATTCCCTGATGATGCTCACCTACACCATCCTGAACCTGCCGTACTCGTCACTGGCAGGCGTGATGACAGCCGATACCCAGGAACGCAATTCCATCTTCAGTGTGCGTTTCTTTTTTGCATACTTCACCAGCATCATTGTGGGTGCGGCCACGCCGGATCTCGCCGCCTGGTTCGGTCAGGGCGATGCGGCCAAAGGCTGGCAGATGACCATGGCGCTTTACGCCTGCGCAGCCACCGTCCTGTTCTGGATCACCTTCGCAACGACCAGAGAGCGCGTCGCGCCGCCGAAGAATCAGAACACCAGCCCCACAGAAGATATCAAGGACCTGATCAACAACCGCGCCTGGCTCATCCTGTTTGGTCTGGCCATGATCATCATGATCACCATCGTCCTGCGGAACAGTTCAGCGCCTTATTACTTCAAATATTTTGTTGAACGCCCGGATCTGATGGGCACCTACATTGGCCTGCAGATGGCAGCCTATGCGGTCGGGGCCTTGTGCTGCCCGATGCTGCTGCGCTGGGCCGGCGACAAAGTCCGCCTGCTGTCGATATTGATGGGTATTGTGGGGTTTCTCAGCGTCCTGTTTTTCTTTATTCCCAAGCCCGATCAGGTGGGGTCGGTCACCATCACCACTCCCCAGGCAACGACCCTGCAAGCGGAGGACCTTCTCGGGTTGCCGCATCGGGAGGGCGATACCTACAGCTGGACCACCTACAAACCGATCTTCTGGATCATCAAGGAACGCGTCGCCCTGGAAGAAAATGGCGCATCCTTGACGCTCGAAGATGCCAAAGGCCAAGTGGTCAGCCTGGTGAAAACCACCACCGATGCCAATGGTAACGTCATCACGATCGACAGTTCCGAGCTGCCCACGGAAATTCTGGTCATGTTCATATTGAACATTCTGATCAGCCTCGCCCTCGGTCCGAAATCTCCGCTGACCTGGTCTATGCTCGCAGACACGGCCGATTACAACGAATGGAAAACTGGACGGCGGGCCACCGGCATGACGTTTTCCGCCGCCAGCTTTTCTCAGAAAATGGGCGGCGCGCTGGGCAGCTTCGCCATAGGTGCTGTCCTTGCGAGCATCGGTTATGCCGCCAACGAGGCGCAGAGCGGTGCCTCCCAGGCCGGCATTGTGACCCTGCAGACCATCGTCCCTGGCGTTTTTGCGTTCGTCGCCATTTTCGCGTTACGGTTCTATAACCTGACCGGCTCCCAGCTTGAACAGATCCAGGCCGAGCTCCGGGCCCGCGAAATGTCCCAAAACAAGGACCACTAGCTTCTATTAATCCGACCTGGGCACTCGCTGTATCTACCCGGGCCGCGCTTTGTAATCCAAGAATCATTTGCTGGAGAATTCCATGTTATCCGCAGCGAACAATGGCGAACGCTTTGAGTTGTCTTCGCCGACCTCCATGCCGAAAGGCGCCGGATTTCTCTGGAACCGGCAGATGATGCTTCAGGTTAATTGCCGGGGGTACGCGGTTTCAATGTTCATGCAACCGGAGCCGGCCAAATACATGCATGCGCCCCATCTGGAAGCCAAAACGTTCATGCAGCCGGAGCAGCCTCACTACGCCCATCACCCGGGCCGGTTTTTCTATCTGAAAGATGAAGAAACCCAGGAGCTGTTTTCGGTCCCTTACGAGCCGGTTCGCGAGTCCCATGACCGCTACTGTTTTTCGGTCGGCAAGAGCGACATACAGTGGTACATCGAGCATCTGGGAATCCGCATCCAGATCACCCTGAGCCTCACCACCGATGACATCGTGGAGCTGTGGCAAGTAGAAATAACCAACATTTCCGAGCGCGCGCGACGCATCAGTTTCTATCCGTATTTTCCCTTCGGCTACATGAGCTGGATGAACCAGTCGGCGGAATATCGGAAAGACCTGAATGCGCTGGTCGCCAGTTGTGTAACGCCCTATCAGAAATACACCGATTACTTCCAGAACAAATTTTTCAGGGACAAGACGTTTCTTATCCACGACCGCACGCCTGCCGCCTTTGAATGCAACCGGGAAGCCTTTGAAGGGGAAGGCGGATTGCACCGGCCGGACAGCGTCATGCAGGAGACCCTGGGAGAGGGTGATGCGCGCTATGAACCACCTGTCGCGGCGCTGCAATACCGATTAGAGATGGCCCGCGAGCAAACTGAAAAATTCCGTTTTATTCTTGGACCGGCTTTTGACGACGCCGAGATCATGAAAATCCGCGATCGCTATTTGCCGGACACCGATTTCGCCCATGCCCGCGAGCAATATCGGGAGTACATCAACCTGGGGCAAGGCGTCCTCGAAGTCGAAACGCCGGATGCGCATTTCAATCATTTTGTAAATCACTGGCTGCCTCGGCAGATTTTCTATCACGGTGACTCCAACCGGTTATCGACCGATCCCCAGACCCGCAACTACCTGCAGGACAATATGGGAATGGTTTACGTCAATCCGGATGCGGCACGCGCGGCTTTTCTCCATGCACTGAGCCAACAAGAAGAATCTGGCGCCATGCCCGACGGCATTTTGATGCTGCCGGATGCGCAGCTGAAATACATCAACCAGATCCCCCATACCGATCACTGCGTCTGGCTGCCGGTCTGTCTGAAAGCCTATTTCGATGAAACCAACGACTACGGCCTGCTGGATGAGATCGTTCGACACCACCAGACGGGCGAAGCCGCGACTGTGATACAGCGCGTCAACCAGGCCATGCGCTGGATGCTGTCGGCCCGCGACGAGCGCGGCCTGAGCTATATAGCCCAGGGTGACTGGTGTGACCCCATGAATATGGTGGGCTACAAGGGCAAGGGCGTTTCCGGCTGGCTATCGGTCGCCAGCGCCTATGCCCTGGGTTTGTGGGCGGATATCTGCGCCCGCCTCGACCTCGACGATCTGGTCGCGGAATTCCGCGCCGGCGCCAATGATTTCAATCGCGCCGTGAACGAACACCTCTGGGATGGACAATGGTACGGTCGCGGGATTACAGATGACGGGGTCGTTTTCGGGGTCGCTAACGACGAGGAAGGCCGCATTTTCCTGAATCCGCAAAGCTGGGCAATCCTGGCGGGAACCGCGGATCAGCAGCAGCGTGACGCCATGATCCAGGCGATCGAGTCCCAACTGGAAACCCCGTATGGCGTCATGATGCTGGCCCCCGCTTACACGGGGATGCGAGAAGATGTTGGCCGGGTCACGCAGAAGCACCCGGGTTCAGCGGAAAACGGGTCCGTCTATAATCACGCCTCAATCTTTTATATCTACAGTCTTTACACTACGGGCGATGCAGACCGCGCCTGGCGACTCCTGCGGCAGATGCTGCCCGGTCCCGACTACGGAGACTATTTGCAGCGCGGCCAGTTGCCCGTTTTTATTCCCAATTATTATCGCGGTGCGTATTATCAGTTTCCCCGTACCGCCGGCCGTTCCAGTCACTTGTTCAACACCGGCACGGTTTCCTGGGTCTACCGTTCCATCATCGACGGACTCTTCGGCCTGCGCGGGGATGGCGGCGGCCTGCGGCTGGAACCGCAATTGCCCGCACACTGGCAATCAGCCAAAGCCATTCGCTGCTTCCGGGGCGCCATATTCGATGTGCGCATCACCCGAACCAGGGACGTCTCTGCCATGGAAGTCACCGTCGATGGTCACAAACTGGGGCGTCCGCATATCGCCGACATCCAGGCCAACCAAGTCTATCAGGTCGACATCCGGCTTCCCCGGCAATGAGTCAGCCCCCAAGGCTAGCGTTTTTCAACCCTGCAAGTCACCAGAGAAGCCGCTGTATGAATACTCCCTCATCAACCACACCGCCCTCCCTGATCATTTGTTTCGGGGTAAGCGGCAGCGGCAAAACAACCCTGGCTATGTATCTGGAGGAACAGTTTCAACTGAATTATGTGGAGGCGGACGAATTCCATCCGGAAGAGAACAAGGCGCATATGCGTTCAGGAGATGCGCTGACGGATGCAATGCGGGAACCCTGGGTGAGTGCCTTGTGCGGTTATCTGCGGGCTCAACGCGAGCTGGGCCACAGCTGCGTCATGGCGAACTCCGGACTACGACGTGCACACCGCCAGCGTTTTCGGGAACTGGGTTTCCGGACTCTTTTTCTGCATCTGGTTGCGCCCAGAGAAGTTATCCGCAAACGTATGGAAACGAGGACAGATCACTACATGCCGCCCGATCTGCTGGACAGTCAATTCAATGCTTTTGAACTTCCCGAAGACGAGGCCGACGTCCACTTGCTGGATGTCTCAGAATCCCTACCCCAGGTCGCTACCCGGGTTCAGCAACTGGTGCGTGATTTTTTTAAGCGCAACGCCGCCGGAGAGGAGACGGGTGAGGGCCGTTGAGAAAGGTTAACAAGATCGTCCCCGATGAGGTGTTGACCAGCGTTCCCGTTTGATCTGCGTCTTGACGTACACCCCGCCCGAACAAAAAAAGGGGGCTTTCGCCCCCTCGGTCTAGCTTGCAATTACCGTACAGCGCTCACTTACCTGGCGTTGCAGGTTTCCACTCCGATACAGCTGCGATTGTTCTCCCAGTGCCAGCCAGTTGACTGGGTTTCACAGTAGTCGACCATGTAACCGTACCAGTCGCATTGACCGCCATTGGATGGATCGCCGCTGGACGAGCTTGAACTTGACGAACTTGAACTTGACGAACTTGAACTTGAACTTGAAGAGCTTGAACTGGATGAACTCGTACTTGAAGTGCTTGCAGAAGACGAGCTGGAACTGGATGAGCTGGAACTGGATGAACTCGAGCTTGAAGAGGACGAGCTGGAAGAACTCGAACTGGACGAGCTGGAACCGTTACCGCCTCCGAAGGTTACGTCCACGCAACCGTGGAATCTCTCGTAGGTGAAGTGATTGCGTCCCCATTCCCCGTAGATGACATGACGGCCAGAGCGTGACGGAACCTTACAGGTCGTATGGAACAGGCTTGCGGATTTTTCCGTCACGACGTTGGGATTCGCGCCAGGGTTCTTGTCGTCGTATTTCTCTACGCAAAAGGGTTCAGACTCGAAATCACTCCAGGCCAGCGCACGGCCTTCCTGAAACTGGAAGTCGGGCTTGGTGATGTAGTAAACAAATTCCTCAGTGTCGTCCCAGTGCGGCCCCCAGGAAATGTTCCAGGTCAATTTCAGATCACCGCTGCTGATGGCAGTCGTTGGCCAATTGAGTGGCAGATCCCATGGAGTTTCTCCACCACCCCAGGTCTCGCTATCGAATCCGCACACGTGGTTAGACGTACCACCCTGCCTGCCCACATCGTGGGTCAGAACGCTCATGAACTGATAAATTCCGTTGGAGTCGACGGCAGCCGCCGCTTTACAGGCTTCATTCGTCGCGCGGTCCGCCGATTCGTTCATCCCGCAATGGGCATTCCGGGACGGCGGATCCGAAATCAATCCGTGCGCCAGCACCTGGCCTGACATACCCGCCAGAACCAGGCCGGAGATCATAATTCGAAGAGATTTTTTCATAACACAGCACCTTGTTTCGCTAAATTTATATTTGAGTGACGCAGCCACCAAAACAGCATGCGGAATAGCGCCGCATTTACAGCTTTGTTGTAGTTTTTTGTTTGACGTTAAAAATTTGATTACTTCAATTGCCCAAAACGTTCAAAGGCTCAAAACATAGTGCCTCGCGCCGGTAAATACCTGTGATAACTAAATCACGTAGCACCACCTCCCATTACCGGTCGATCCTATAAATGTGACCAATATCACGTTCTGACCACTTCTGGTTTCACACCATTATTTTCTGTAATCGCAGTAATATTATTCTGCTATCGAGTTGACCCCTTGATATGGATCATTTTTCCGTTCAGTTCACCTGTTTACTTTGTAAACATTTTGTTCATTTTCCGTCACCTTATGCCAAACCCGAATGGAAATCCAGCTTTTCGATCGGTCTCGGCGAACTACCGGGCATCCGCGTTGGATTTCACCACATCAAATCGTCAGGGATCTGGTAGTCCGCATAGGGATCGTCGTCTGCCGTGGCATCCTTCTGTGCGTCGTTCAGGACCAGCACGTAGCCCGCATCCCGAGCCAGGATTTTCTCGGCCACTACCCGAGGGACGACGCCATAGCCGCCGTCGCCGCGCACAATCGCGACAGTCCCGGCAATCACCTGCTGCTGCAAGCGCGTATCCAGGACAATTTTCTTGATCGATTTGCCGTCTGGAAACTGGTAGGAAATGTCTCCGTTGCGGGGCCGAATCCGGTGATTTTCAATCAGTTGCCGGATCTGGGCCTGAATCGCCTTGCGCTGGGCTTCTGCCGCAAGCTTCAGGTTCAGCGCCCGGTCCCGCTCGGCCTTCTCCTGGGCCGCCTGCTTTACGGCCAGCTTGGTTTCATCGACCGCAACTTCTCCTTTGGCCAGCTTGCGTGACCCTTTCTTTTTCTCTTTCTGCAAAGCCTTGGCTTTTTTCTTGTCAACCAGACCCGCTTTCAAAAGCTGATCTTGCAATGAATTGGACATACGCTTCTCCAACGAACCGGGGCAAATCACGGAGACGGCACATCTTCATCGGGTTGAGGTGTGGATGGGTCGCTTCCGGACGGGAGCGAATTATACAGACTTTGAATCCGGTCTTTGCCGTACTTGCGCTCCAGCCGCCGGACGATGAAGTGTCCCCGAGCGACGCCCTGATAATGATCAATGAAAATTGTATTGATCAGCGCGCCGCCCGCCGCTCCGATCGCCGGAATTGCCTGGGCGGCAGCCTTTTGCGTTACCTGCACCCCGAAGGAATTGGCAACCCGCGCCACCAACTTGATCAAAACCGGCGATGCCGACTCGGATACGCCGGATTTCAGCACATAAGCCGTTGCGTCGCTTACGGATTTCGCCAGGGCGGCCCGCACTGCAAAGTAACCCGCGTCCGCGGCGTCGTCGCTGTCACCTCGCCCCCCCAGTGCGAATACTTCCAGGCAGGCCATTTTCGTATCGATGGACGTAACCGATTCCCCTTCGCTGCGGGCAATATCGGCAATGGAGCGCAGGATTATGGAGGTGGACAACGGCAACTCGATGGCGATAGCCGACAGTCCAAACAGGCCTCCCAGCCCGCCACTGGCTGCCACACTCAATTTGTGCAAGCTGTTTGAAGCCACCTGACCGGGCATGTCCTTCATGGTGAAGGCCGCCGTTTCGGTGGCTTTCAAGAGCGCGGTCTCGGTCATTTTGCTGATTCCCTGATGCCAGTTTTTTGGCAACATCTCCAACCCGCGTTCGATCGGGGAACCAATCAGGTTGGTAATCCGGGCAGCCAGACCGGGATTTTCGAGCAGCTGTTTCGCACGGACGAGGTCCTGCTGATCACTATCGTCTACCACGTTCATAAATTGCGCCTTATGTTTATCTGTAAGATCATACGGAGCCCGAAAAAGCGGGGATGAATTCAGCCGCGCCTGCCGTGCCCCGCACCAATCAGACCTGGTGGTTGTTCCCCACCCCCCTGAGGACAATTCAATGCCTGCCAAATTGACCACTCCGCTTCGCGCCTCCCACCTGCCCGGCCTGACATTGGTCGCTCTGCTGGGCATCTGCGCGGGCTGTACCTGGCAAGAGATAAATCTCTCTACGACCCCCCCTGTTGACGACGCGATGGGCCACTATCGGCCCGCCGAACAGCTGGGTGAATTGTTTCACGATGTCCAGATGCAGCAAATTTTTGCCGATGGTAAAACCTTCGTCGACGCCGAGCCGAAACAGTCGCCAGCAGAGATCCGGCAGCTCTACCACAGTGCAAGCCAAACGGACCGTTTCGATCTTGGCACCTTCGTGAATCAACACTTCGAACCGCCGACTGCAGTGACGACCCGCTCAGACGAGCCCGTTGAGACCCGCCCGGATGCGACTATGGAAAACCATATCGTTTCATTGTGGGATCACTTGAGCCGCACCGCTGATCCGGCCCACGCCTGGTCTTCCCTGCTTCCTTTATCCCACCCCTATGTCGTTCCGGGAGGACGGTTCCGGGAAATCTATTACTGGGACAGCTATTTCACCATGCTCGGTCTCGCAGCCGATCAACGCGTGGACCTCGTCCGCTCCATGGTGCGCAATTTTGCCGATCTAATCGATCGTTTCGGCCACATACCCAATGGCAACCGCACCTACTATCTGAGCCGCTCCCAGCCACCTTTCTTTGCCCCAATGCTGAAGCTGCTGACAGAGCTGGACGGCCCTGCGGTGGCCGCGCGGTATCTTCCTCAGCTGGAACAGGAGTACCGGTTCTGGATGGACGGCGAAAGCAGCGTTGAACCTGGCCGCCCTTTGCGGAGAATCGCAAAGCTGCCGGACGGGTCGCTGCTCAATCGCTACTACGATGATCTGGACACCCCCCGACCTGAGAGCTATCGGGAGGACGTATTGACCGCCGCTGAAGTTGCGTCTGAACAGCGGCCCGAGACTTACCGGAACCTGCGGGCCGCAGCAGAGTCGGGCTGGGATTTCAGCAGTCGCTGGTTAGCCGGTGACACCCTGGCGAGCATCGAGACCACAGCTATCGTGCCGGTGGATCTCAACAGCCTGCTTTACCAGGCCGAGCGCATGCTGAGCGAGATGCATGCCTGGAAGGGTAACGACACGCTCGCCGAGCATTTCACCCAGCGGGCAGACAGACGCAAAACCGCCATGCATACCTGGCTGTGGAACCCGGAACAGGGCGTTTTTAATGACTATCATCTGGGCCATGGAAAGCCGACGGGAAGGGCTACGCTTGCGATGGTCTACCCATTGTATTTTGAGATCGCGACGCAGGCGCAGGCGGACAGCGTAGCCCGTTATTTACGCGCACACCTGCTACATGCGGGGGGATTTGTCACCAGTCTCGAACCGACCGGGGAACAATGGGATTACCCCAATGGCTGGGCACCGCTGCAATGGCTGTCCATCCACGGGCTGCGCCAGTATGGCCATGAGGAACTCGCACGCGAAGCCACCACGCGCTGGCTTGCGTTGAACCGCCGGGTATTTGAGCGCACGGGCCGGATGATGGAAAAGTACAACGTAGTCGACATGAAGCTGCCGGCCGGTGGCGGCGAATATCCGTTGCAGGACGGCTTCGGCTGGACCAACGGGGTGGTCAAAGCCTTGATGCAGGAATGGCCGGAATCAACGCCGGAAGAACAGCCCGATCACGAATGTTGCGAGTAATCCAGTTCTTCGAGGAGGACGGCCTCTTGATCAACAAACCCGCGCGTCTCCCGGATCGCGGGCAGTAATACCTGGTCAACATATGCGCTGCCCGTCTCCTGGGGATCGAGCTGCTGACCGGTCCGATCGAAACTGGGACGGAATGCGCCGTAGCGCAGACGGTTAAAGAGTGGTATATAACCGGGCTTCCAGACGTCCATATCCGGAAAGGCTTCCCGGAAGCCTTTGAGGATGGTCATGGCGGCATAATCGAGATCGCCCCAGAACCAGCATTGGATTGTGGAGTCCCGGTCTTCTTTCTGCCACCAGCGGGTGAACTGTTCGCGCACGGCCACTGACCCGCCCAGGAAGCTGAACACCGTCTTGCCGATATCCCGGGACGGCGCGGCCGCACGTTGCAAACCGCTGCCGTAAACCAGGCCGGTGCCGGCGGGCCGACTGTTCACCAGATCCAGAAAACTGTCCTGGTTTTCCACCACCAGCATGCTGTTGAAATGCTCTGGCAACCACACGTGCAGCAACAGGGGACGGGCCAGGACATTTTTGGACTTGACCGGATACAGCGCATTGATCAGTTCACGATGCTTGATCAGGAACAGTGAATCGCCCCAGAAACAGCGTGCCGACAGTTCTCGCAGCGACCGAGGCTCCTTCAGCTCTTCTCCCAGTGACGCGAACGCTGCGACGACGGCATCCGCACCACGCTCCGGCATCCGGATGATGTAAGCGTGCAAGGCACATCCACGATCTTCAAACCGGCCTGCATTGCGCTCCACCTGGGTTTTCCAGGCAAGTGCATAGCTGTCCTGCGCCGGCCGGTGCAGCCAGAAACGCACCATTGCTTCTTTTTCGGGAACAAACCGGAGGGTGGCATGTTCGTAGGAGTCTTCCGTATGTGACTGCCGTGCCTGCAAGACAGTCCATACATGGTACCGGATATCAAGCTCCCGGATTTGCTGCCACAAGTGCTGGGTATCCTTTTGGTAGAAGTAGAAAAGTTCCGGCGCCGAAGTCGCGGTGATCTTGATGACCGGATCAGGCCGGCCCTTGTCCAGCATATCCAGGAACGAGTGCAGCAAACGCCGGAGCAAATCTTCCTGATCCACGGACGACGGCTTTTCGGGCCAGTTATGCACACAACGCAATATTTCTTCGACCATGACTGACCCGACTGTTAAATAAGTTCTTTTACCGGCAATGGCGTAGTGGTGACGACGCGATAGTCTGCCGTCCCAAGTGGCGGCTAATGGTAGATCGCTTTAAAAACATTCACAAATGACGACCGGTTATGCGTATCCAGCGGTAGCCCGATCCGAGTGGCAATGTCCTGGGCTGAAATCACGCCGCGGATTGCCCGACATCCCTGGTCAACCACAAGACAGTACTGTTGCCCGCTGTGCTGCAGGACTTCCATGACATCCGCAATGGTCGCCCGCTCCAGTTCTTCATAATCAAAGCAGCGCAGACTGCTTCTGGGATGCATGAAATCGCGGACAATCAGGTCGGTGCGGGAGTAACCTTCGGCCACCATTTTCAACATTTCCTGACTGTCGAGATCATCCACAGTCACTATACCGAGAAAGCGTTCGAATTCATCAATGACGACTTTCAGCCGAATGTGATCACGCCGCATCGACGCTTCAACTTCCATGGCAGGTGTATCGGGACTTACCAGCGCCGGCTGACTTTGCCGAAAATCATCGAGTACGGAAATTGCGGAAGAATGGACATTCAGAACCGAGTAGCTGACAGGCCAGATCAAGCGGTCGACGTCCGGCTCTTCATAAAACTGAAGTTGTTTCATAGATTGCTCCCCCCAAGGAAACAGCCGGAACTACACCGGCTTATAACCAGTTTAGACCAGTTTCGCAGGAAGCAAGCCCGTGCCAGCATAATGGCAATCCGGCGTTCCGTCACCCGGACGGGGGTGACGCTCCGGTTGTCTCCCACAAGCACCGCATTGTTTCCGCTCAGTAAATCAGCCAGTCACCGGTGGCGATCATGAACAGCACCGACTGCACATTTGCATATCCCATTGCCTGCACGGCGCGTCGGTAGCGATCCATGACAAAGCGGTACTGATTTTTTTCCTGCTCCAGGAAGTCCGCCCGGGCCTGCCCCGCAGCCGGCTGCGCTGTCTTGTAATCGATCACCCAGGCGGTCTGATCTGGGTCGACCAGCAACACGTCGATAATTCCGTCAACCACCTCTGCCCGAGCGACCCAGGAAACCGGATGTTCCGGATACAGCTGGTGAGCCGGATCGTGAATCCAGTCCATTTTTTCATGATGCAGGCATTGGGAAAGCAATAATGAAGCATTGTCCACGATGCGTGCGGCTTCATCCGGCAGAGCGCCCAGCGCAATCGCCCGCGCTCGCCATCCCGTCGCCAGCGGTGCCAGATCCCGGCCGCGCCAGCGGTCCAGGCCCTGCTCGGTGATAACCTTCAATACTTCATGAACCAGACTACCACCGAGCCTGGAAACGGTATCCGTGCGCTGAAAGCGGGGCAGACTTTCGGCGTCGTTATCAAAGCTGTAGCGCGGTGTGTAAGCATCGAGCAGTGTCCCCGGAATCAGTTTGACGCCGTGTCCGGCACTGTGCACGCGGCTCAACAGTCGGACCGGCTGCGGGGGTGCGGGCGCCGGCTCATGCTGCTCTTGCTGACCAACGATCACTGCCTCATTACGAAGCGACGGCCAGATGCGGGCCAGCAAACTCCCTTGCGGCGGCGCGGAATAGCCGTCCCTGTTTTTGTTCTGTTTGAATTTTGCGTGAAGAAACAGGCGTTTTCTGGCGCGTGTCACTGCCACATACAGGAGGCGACAATCCTCAAGGGTCTGGCGTTGCCGACGCTCAAAATGCAGATGCTGGTAAATACGATCCGCCTGCTGTCCCACAGGCGCCAGAGGCGCAACCACCAGCTCTTCGACGCCGGCCTGGCTCACCCGCTCTTGCCAGTGGATAAGCTCTTTGTCTCCCGAGCGGCCGCCACGCGCCAGGTCAGGCAGAACAACGTAGTCAAACTCGAGACCTTTGGATTTGTGCATCGTCATGATCTGTAGCCGATCCGAAGCCAGCCGGTCTGGCGCCGCATAAAGTTGCGCAACGGACCGCTCCAATCGCTCGATGTCAACGCCCTCACCTTCCCGATCGAGCTTGTCCAGCAGATCGAAATATCGTTCAACATTGTCCCCATCGGTATCCATGTCAATACAGGCCGGACCACCCAACGCGATCCAGATGCCTTCGACCCATTGACGCAGGGGTTTTCGATCCCGCTCCGCAAGCGCGAGATCAAGCAGAGGTATCACCCGCGCAAGGCGTTGATAGCCGTCGGCGCTGATCGCTTGAAACGGCATCTGCACGGAATCGCCATCAAGAACTTCAAGGCACTGCTGGAGAACGAGGCGGCTCTGCTTGACCTGGGCAATGACTTCCAGATCATTCAGCGTCATCCCGCACCAGGGCGCGCGCAGCACCGACAGCCATGCCACCCGGTCCGCCGGATACAGCAGGCAGCGCGTTAAGGATACAAGATCTTGTACGGCCTGCCGCTGTGCCAGCTGCTCCAGTTCAACGGCGCGGTAACGAATCGCCGCGTCTTTCAATGCTTCCATGAGCGGGACCGCGTGATCGCGATTCCGTACCAATATCGCAATGGAGGCAGTCGGTTCCGTTTTGAACAGCGTTCGAATCGTGTCGACGAAAATATTTTCCCAGACAGATGCTTCCATCTCGTTCGAGAAAAAGTGGGTAACCACCGCAGGCTCCGGCAATACCGGGCGTATCGCATCAGAAGGGGAATAGGTCACGGCCCCCCGAGCCATGTCATCCCGTTGTGGAAAAGCTTGGGAAAAGACGCGGTTGACCCACTCCACCAACCCGGACTGCGACCGGAAGTTGCAGGTCAGACGCAACAATTGCAAATCAATGCCGGCCAATCCGAACTGCCGTGTTTTCAAAAAAAGACCTACATTCGCCCCTCGAAATCCGTAAATCGACTGCATGGCATCGCCGACGCAGAACAGCGTGCGGCCGTCGTCGGGCTGCCAGCCTCGGGTGAGGCGCGTCAGCAAATCGATTTGAGCAACGGACGTATCTTGAAATTCATCCACGAGAATATGCTGAATCCGGAAATCCAGGCGCAACGTCAAATCCGTTGGTTCCTCCGCCGACCCGAGCGCGCGGTTCGCACGTGCGGCTATTTCAATAAAATCCGCCTCCTTGCGCTCCTGAAAAATCAATTGCAGATGAGCCACCAGATAAGGAAGCAACGTGGTGAGTGTTTGTAACATTTCCCATTGCTGATCGGTGTACCGGAGGTCTGGCCAGGTGTCGATCTCCTGCAGAAGTTCAATCAATCCGTCGACTGCAGCCAGCCGCGAGAGCATTTGCTGCATCCGCTCCTTTTGTGCCTTGCACACCTCTCGCTCGAGTTTGCTCTTGCCTGGAGGAAAGCCGCAATTGACATCCATCTTGCGCCGGCAGTTTCCGTCATTCGTCAAGAGTAACAATCGCAACCCGACCCACTGCTGATAACTGTCCGGACTGCTGATTGGCAGAGAATCCACATCCGCGGAACGCTCCAGCGCGCAAATGGCCGAGCTGCTTCCAGCTCGCTTCAGGTTGGCGGCCGCATAATCGGCCAGCGCAAGCAGTTCCTGCTGCCATGACGAGGGTATTAATCTACAGATCTGTGCGATTTTCTCCTCAAGGATATCCCGCAATGAATTTTCCAGGGCATGCCGCACTTCAATGCTGGTAAAGCCGGTACCGATCAAGGGTAACCAGACATCCCGTTTGCGAAGGAGACTGACCAGTAACTGCTCTACGCGGGGATAGGAGTTATCCATGTGCGACAACAGTGACTGCAAGGAGCGGGACCTGGAAGAATCGCTTTGAAGGTCCTCCATCAACGAGCGAACACTGCGGACATACAGCTCATCGGCCTGGTCACTGACCGAAAAATCAATACCCAGCGCAGCCTTCAGAGGGAGTATCCGGGTGAGGCGATGGGTCAAGCTGTCGAAGGTTCGAACCTCGAGTCGTGCCACGTTCTGCAGGAGATTCCAGTTGAGCAGCTCGTCGCGTTCAAGCACCTTTTTTGCGAGCGACCAGGTCAGCTTCTGGTGTGCACTCAAGGGCTCCGGGCCCTGAGCAGAGCGCAACGCATTCAATAATCGCTCCCGCATTTCAGCGGCCGCCTTTTTGGTAAATGTGATGGCAAGAATGGATTCAGGCGCATCGACCAGAGCGAGCAACGTCAGCATGCGTTGGGTAAGCAGTTCGGTTTTACCACTCCCCGCAGGGGCTTCACAGATCAGGCTGAGTTCGGGATTAAGTGCCCCATGCCGCTGCGGCTGATCGGGTGGTAATTCATTCTTCATCGGCGTCGGACTCATCAGGCAGCGAATTGATTCTGCACAACCCTTGCAGGTCACAATATCGGCATGTGGTTACTGGATTAACCGGATCAACAACGGCCCGACCACTGGCAAATTCCGCTGCCAGATCTGAAAGAGATTTCTCCCATCCGGACAACAAAGCCTGCCAGTTCTCCGGCCCTTCCGCCCAGCCGAGATTTGCCAGAGTCTTCAGATCCGGATGATGGTCGCCGTCGTTTGCAAGCCCCACCATCTTGACTTCGGAGGCCGTCAACTGCGCAAAAGCCGTGAGGTCCACGCGGTCCTTGAGCGCCAACGCATACAACGGTACCTGAGGTTCGGCGAGGCGCTTGCCGGACCAGGACTTCAAGGAAACATCGCCAGTTTTATAATCGATGACCGCGACGGAATCTGCACCCGAAAGCCCGTCGATCCGATCAATTCGCAAGTTGATTGTCAGTGGCCCGACCTCAAGCTCAAACTGATCTTCATGTCCGAGTACGTCGAAAGGGCCGCGATCCTTTTCAAGCGTCAGCCAGTCTCCCAGAATTCTTTTGCTCCGCTCAATTTCGATTTCCTTGAAAGGATCTTTGGTCCGGGCGGCTTTAAAATCCCGGTGCCAGGCCTGATGCAATGCGCGTTCGATTAACGCTTCGGTGGCATCAGGCGACAGAGCCATCAATGCATCCTGACTTTTCAGTTCCGACCATATCAATTGCAAGGCACCGTGCAACAGAATGCCTCGCTCCAGTGGCGTCACGCCCAGACTTTGCAGCTCAATGCGCTTTGCAGAGAGCCGGTGTCTGGCAAATGCCCGAAACGGGCACGCAGATTGATCCTTGATAATTTGGGTGCCGCCTTTTACACGTCTTTCATGAACTGATAGCGGCCTTCCGCTGTCATCCTGAATGGACTCCAGCACGGGTATCAGTCCGGTTTCGAAACGCGGGCGATCCAACTGATCGAGCGATTCAGGTGTAATGACGGGGAGGTCTCGCAGCAAGGCACTGAGTCTTAGCGGTTGATCTGCCTGCCGTTCCGGATAGCTGAATATCACGTGTTTCGCACTGTGACAAAAACGCTGAGTGAGTTTCTGCGCGATTTCCAACTCGCGCTCCCACGACGCTCTCGGCATCCGGAGCTCTCTTTGTAAAGACGACGGCAATAACGGGTTCGGCTGACAGGGTTCCGGCCAGGTATCGTCGCTCATTCCTGTCACCCACAGATCATCGAAATGCATTCCGGCTGCCTCCAGCAATCCCAGCACTTGAATCGGAGAGGAGCAGGTTTGCGGCTGAAATGGCCGGTACGCCATTAGTTTCAACCGTTGCATTGCCTGATTTCTGTCAACCGGGGTAGCAATTGTATCCAGCGACGCAAGGTCATTCAGAAGTTCGTGCCATTGCACCAGTTGTTGATATTCAAGTGAATCCAGCTCACGATCCCCCGGCCATCCCAACAGTTCAAGTTGGTGGGAAAAATCATGCGCCCAGGACAGATAATTCTGTCGGCCGTTTTGCCGGGTCACCGCAATGGAATATTTTTGCAGACGTTCCAGAAAGCTGGCGGCTTCAGGGTCATTCACTTTTCTGTTGTAATTTGCCAACTCCGAAATAAGCCCGGACAAAGGCAAGTCCAGATATCTTTGCAGAAGCAAATCGGAAAACCCCATCTGAAACTCGCGTGCCTGTTGAGTTCCAATAAATGGACTCTGAAGGACTCGTACGATTTTGCTGACTTGCAGACGCGCATTGAGGTTGAGGCTCTCAAGTGCGACGGCGATCATGGGTACCTGCGCCAGCGGCTGAGCAGCAGAAATATTGAAGGGGAATGCCTGTCGTGGTGTGCCAGGCAGGATACGCTGGGGCTCAAAAACTTCAGTAAAAATTCTTTCGACCTGTGGTCGTAGTGTCGCCAGTTCGGGTACCACCACCCCTATGGATTTTTGCGGGTTCTGTGCCAATCGTGCCGCCGCCCATCTGGCTGCCGTGATCAATTCCTGCTCACAATCGTGCAATTTAACGGTTCCAGCGACCGCGACCATGGAAATATTTTCCATAAGCACATTGACGCCGGCGCGCCGCAGACTTTCCAGAAATTCGGTTTTTACCGGACTTAAATCGTCAAATCCGAGAAACACGCAGGTTTCCGGCAGACCGAGTATTGCTATGGACTCGAGCACGCTGTCGAGGATCCACCATTGATCCGCCACACGAAGCCGTGTGCAGAATTCGTCATAGTGATTGATGCAGCGTCGCAAAAATTCCATTTCCGACGTATGCACCTCCACCTCCTGAAAACTGAGATTCCATTCCTTGATGTTGCGATAGGCGCCTAGTGCCAATTCCGCCATGGAATCGATCGACATCAATTCATCTTCATCCATGCTGGCTCCTGCAGCAATTCGCCACAAAACCGCTTCCTGATGTGACTTCAATACCGCTCGAGAAACATCTCCCCGAATGCTCATGTCGCGATAAAGATTCTGGATCCACAAATCGAGGGATAGTACCCGGATTGACTCCCAGGCTCGACGCTTGTGACGTCTTTGCCAAAGGTCATATTGTGACTTTACAAAGCGACTGAGTCGCTGATTGGGCGTCAACAACAAGACGGATTTATCGAGCGTTTCGAAAAGCGATGTATATTCGTCGAAAAAAGTCACTGCCACTCCCGTATTTAGCGAAATTTTCGCGCTTGTTCCGCTGGTGGAAGACGTCCATTCTAGTCAGGTTGCAATGGGTTCAACACCCCATGAAAGAATAGTTGTAATTCATTGGTAAAGAGAGACAGCGGTTGGGTGCAACGGAGTGTCAGATCATGGTTTTCGGATTCGCAACGGATAGGCATTCGGATTTACTGCAACCGGCTTTCGGATTTACTGCGACGGGCTTTCGGATTTAACTGCAACAGGCTTTCGGGGTTCGCGACAGACAGCCTTTCGGCTTTACCGGCGGGGGGCGGGTTTACGAGGATCGGGATTACAACGGAGGGGGCAGACGCAAAAAACCCCGGGTGTGTGTACCCGGGGTCTTTCAA
>CAZJKJ010000050.1:0-25875 GCA_964546435.1 uncultured Cellvibrionaceae bacterium | reverse complement strand
AGATTCAGTCGGTCTGATAATTGTACAGTTGAGGGCGAAATGGCTAGCTATTCTACCAACGAATTCCGCAGTGGTCTTAAGGTCATGCTGGACGGTGATCCATGTTCCATTGTGGAAAATGAATTTGTAAAACCCGGGAAGGGACAGGCATTCAGCCGGGTCCGGTTGAAGAATCTGCGTTCGGGCAGAGTCTGGGACCGCACCTTCAAATCCGGCGAATCACTCGAAGGCGCCGACGTCATGGATCGGGAACTTCAATATCTCTATAGCGACGGCGAGTTCTGGCATTTTATGGAGCCCCAGACATTCGAGCAGTTGCAGGCCGACGAGACGGTAGTGGGGGATAACGCCAAATGGTTGCGTGAGCAGGATCTGGTAACAGTGACACTGTACAACGGTCAGCCATTGGCGGTAACGCCGCCGAACCATGTTGAACTTGAAGTGGTGGAAACGGATCCGGGGTTGAAAGGCGACACGGCACAAGGCGGAACCAAACCGGCCACACTGTCCACCGGTGCGGTCGTCAAGGTGCCGTTGTTCGTTAATATCGGCGATGTGCTGCGCGTCGATACCCGCTCCGGAGAATACCTGGGCCGGGCGAACAAATAATTTCCAATATGGAGTTCCGTCCCGGCGCAACGCTGGATACGCTGCAGCAACGTGCCCATCTGTTTGCTCAAGTGCGCGCTTTTTTCAAAGAGCGGGAAGTACTGGAAGTCGATGTGCCCGTCCTGGGTGAAGCGGCGGTGACGGATGTGCACCTCGAACCGCTCATCTGCACCGCTGGCGACCAGCTGCTCTATTTGCAGACGTCGCCGGAGTTTTACATGAAACGGCTGCTCGCGGCGGGCAGCGGTTCCATTTATTACCTCGGAAAGGCTTTTCGCGCGGAAGAGTGCGGCCGGCATCATCGGCGCGAATTCACAATGCTGGAATGGTATCGAACGAATTTTGATGACCGCCAGTTGGCGACTGAAATCGTTGATCTGCTCCAGTGGTTGATGCCCGGCGTTGCAACCGACCAGACCACTTATGGTGGATTGTTCGAACAAACATTCGGCACATGTCCCCACACAGCGACCGCAGCAGAGCTTCGTGATCTGGCCCGGCAACACGTCGACTTTCAGGGAGAGCTTGAGAGCACGAGTGACTGGCTGGATTTGTTGTTCAGTCATGTTATCCAGCCCACACTGGAGCGACCAACGGTCGTTTTCGATTATCCGTCGGTGCAATGCGCATTGGCAAAGGTAGCGCCCGATGCAGCCGGCAAGAGGGTAGCGCGGCGGTTTGAACTTTTCTGGCAGCGGTTGGAACTGGCCAATGGTTATTGGGAACTGACCGATGCGACAGAACAGGAGCAGAGATTTAAAGCGGACCTGGAATTGCGAACCAGCCTGCAACGGCGGGTATCGCCCTACGATCGCAAACTGCTGGCCGCACTGCGCCACGGATTGCCGCCTTGTAGCGGCGTCGCCCTGGGTGTCGACCGGCTGATGATGTGTCTGCTACAGCATCCAGACATTGCGAATGTCATGACCTTCGCAGATTTTTAGGCGCTGGCTGGCCCGACTTGGTTTCAGTTAGCCGGTGCAATCCCGATCGCAGTTGATCTGATGGTTCATGTCCAAAGCCGGGCTGCCGGTGTGGGGCCGACCGACCACGATGGCCGGAACACCGACGACGGTTGTATGCGGACTGACATCTTTTAACACCACACTGCCCGCACCCACTTTTGCGCCTTCACCCACGGTGATATTGCCAATGATCTTGGCGCCGGCGCCGATCAGAACACCGCGCCGGATTTTGGGGTGGCGATCACCACTTTCCTTGCCGGTTCCACCCAGGGTAACCGATTGCATGATCGAGACATCGTCATCGACAATCGCGGTTTCGCCAATGACGATGCCGGTGGCGTGATCCAGCATGATGCCTTTGCCGAGGCGGGCCGCCGGGTGGATGTCCACACCGAAGGTCAGGGCGACATGACTTTGAAAAAGGTAGGCCATGGCGAACCGGCCCTGTTGCCACAGCCAGTGCGCTACCCGATAACACTGCAGCGCCTGAAATCCCTTGAAGAAAATAAACGGCAGGTAGTAGGCATGGCAGGCTGAATCCCGCTCGTAGACGGCGGTGATATCCGCGCGTACTGCGGCGCCAATGCGGGGGTCGCTGCGCAGCGCTTCCTCAATGATTTCACGCACCTGCAGTGCGTTGATCATGGGATTTTCGAGTTTTTGGGCCAGGTAATAGCTGAGGGCCGCTTCGAGGGTGTCGTGGTTGAGAATGGTTGCATGAAGGAAGCTGGCCAGTGCGGGTTCGTGTTCCGCCTGTTCGCGGGTTTCGCGCTTGATCGTGCCCCAGATGAAATCGCTTGTTTGACTCATGTAGGTACCTTAAACAACAGCAATGCTTGAGTGAACATTAAGCTTGAGGATCCTGTCTTGTGGTGGTGCGGATAGCGTCTGCATACATCGGGCTGGCGCAGCATCAGATTGAAAATGCGGGACCGACGCCGGCGGATAGGGGGAATGATAGCGCGATTCCGGTCCAGCGGCGAAGTCGCTGTCGATCGCTGCCCGGCTACTGATCGCAATCCTGGGCGAGTAGGGGCGCTGGAGACAGTGCAGTCGACTGTCTGGCTCCCGGTTCGGAAAGCGCAAAAAGAGTACTGCTGCGCGGATTAAAGAGTACTGCTGCGCGTATTAAAGAGTACTGCTGCGCATATTATTGCGCGATCAGGAATGAGCAGCCGAGCGGCACAGGCGCTCTTCTGTACGGGGGTTCAGGGCGGCCGCAGGCTGCTCTTCAGGGAAGGTAAATTCTGGTATCGTTCAGCAATGAATGCCGAAATCCGTTCTGGGTCTGAATGTCCTGATGGGGTTTTACTGAGGTCAGGAGCAGCGTGATGGCGATCTGGGCCAGCACAATCATGAGTAACTCTTTACGACGAAGCATAGGTATCACCTTTATTATCGTTTTAAAAAGCCAGTAATACTCGACCAGAGCTGTGGATTTAGCGCTTCCCCGATACATCATGAAGCACAAAATTTGTGCCAAGCTGACGGTTTAATGATGTATCGGCTCCACACTAACAGGATTCTGACCGCGTATTACTGGTTAAAACCTATTGATGAGTAGCAAGCTTTTAAAACTCCCCTCCTGGGAGCCGCGCATGACAGGAAAGCTTTCCAACCCGTCATGCCGCCGATTCAAAGAAACCAGCGAGTAACAGTCCTTCGTCGATTCAATGCCGCCTCAATGGGCAGATTCAGTCCCGCTGCAATCACTACCCAGCGGGTCATATCAAACTTCAGATCATATTCGAACTACAGTCCGGCCTGGATTTGATGCGGATGCGCAACTTCCAGTTTATTCACCACGGCTTTGACGCCGTCGGTGTTTTTTACCAGCCAGAACACCAGCTCTCTTTCCAGTTCTGATCCAACTTCGCCTTTAACGACCACAATCCGGTTGCGTGTCTCGGCGGTAATCTTCAAGCCGCGGGTGGTGTTATGGCTTAACAGTCTTGCCATCACCTTGTTATTGATTGGTACATTGGCCAATCGCTGCGCGTCGGATTCCAGATTGAACCCTTCGGCTTCTCCCGTCGGTACCACTGTGAGCCGGTTCTCAACAGTCCCCACGCCCGGTGTATTCAGGGCGATCTGTTCGGCCAGCGCTCGGGCGGCCGAGGAGGATGCCAATCCGCTTAAGCGAATCCGGTCCTCGTCGAAACTGATATCAATTCGGCTCTGGCGCAGGTGCGGATTGCTCAGAAGTGCACCTTCCAGATATCCTTGTCTCCATTTCCCGTCTGTCGTGCTCTTGTCGGGCGCGACCGGGTAAGCCATCTCGTGGATTGCAAGAACGAATATGCCTGTGAGTAGATAACGCCGTCTCTGTTTAGTCATGTTCACGACTGTTGGGTCCGGGTTACTGCTATCAGTCTGCTTGGAAGCCTGTTTTTATTCACTCTTGCAATATCATCCAGCGATGACATGTCTTGCCGGAACAATGCGATTGGCGTGCCATAATTTAAAAAGTTAGTGAATACAATGGCTTGCATGGATTCTGCTCCGCAAAGAAGATTTCTACGACTAAGATTGTTGCCAAGTGGCGACACAAAAACGTGCTATTTACAAAAAATACAATAAAAACAATTGGTTAAATTGTCGCAAATTGCCAACACTCTTCTCGTCCTGACCCAGAGAGGTGGTCGGCGCTGCGCTTGTCGACAGAGAGTGGTGGCGGGACTCCGTTGAGGATTACTGCTAAAGTGGAGTCCGCTTAACTGACTGGCTTACAATGACTCGCTTTTTCAACCGTCTAACGCTTACCCAGCAGTGGATCAGCGCTACGTTACTCGCAATCCTGCCGCTGGTTGCAGCGGTTATTTTCGCAGGCGGTCTGCTGGTGGAGCAGGCTCAAAGCCAGCGGGCAATGGTTGCCAAAGTCGAGTGGTTGAGCAATGTGGATGTAACCGTACGCAGCCAGATGACGGATATCAAGCGGTCCGCACGGCAATATCTGTTGCTTAAAAACGAAAAATTCCTCGAGCTGTTCCAGCAGAATGCAGACAAGCTGCAGGAGCTGCAAAATCAGTTGGAACGATCCGGCCTTAAAAGAGTCGATGCAGCGCCCCTGGTAAAACTGGTTCGGGGGATTGCGAGCGATTTGCGCAATGCCCCCCAGGAAGATTCCGCGGAGAATGTCGCGGTACTGGAGGCGCTGCAGGCCACCAACGACCTCGTGCACACCCTGAGCCTTAAGGTCGATGAAGAAATCCAGGCCATCGTCGATCAGGAAGATGAAAAGCTGGCGGCTGCCATCCAGCGCCTTGGTTTCATCGGTATTCTGGCCATACCGGGGACCATTTTGCTGGTGGTACTGTCGTCTGTTGCCGTCGCCCGCCCCATGTGGCGGCTCGCCAATGCGATCAGGCGGCTGGGGCACGAAAGCTGGGACGATCCCATCGACATTGCCGGCCCGGCAGATCTTGAACTACTCGGCGACAATCTGGAATGGATGCGACGGCGCCTGGTCGCCAGTGAAAAACAAAAACGAGCATTTCTGCGACACATAACGCACGAGCTGAAAACCCCGCTCGCTGCCATCATGGAGGCGGGCGCCCTGTTGCGTGATGAAGTGCCTGGCCCGGTCAATCCGGACCAGCGTAATGTCCTGAATATCCTCAAGAATAATGCAGACAGTCTCCAGATACTTATCCAGCAGTTGCTCAACTACAACGCAGTTGCGCATGGGCTGCTCAATACTCAGGCAGAGGTAGATTTGAAGTTGTTATGTGAAAAAATCAAGGACAAGCTGGTCAGTACCCGGCCCAGCAGTCGCTGTGAATGGCGCTTTTGGGGAGAACCAGACACGGTGTCCAGCGATCCTCAGGCGCTTGACATGATTCTCAGCAACCTGATGTCCAACGCCCACGATTTTGCTCCGGAAGCCGGGAAAGTGTCGGTCACCTGGGGAGAGGAGGGTGCCAACTGGTGGCTGACCGTCTCCGATAACGGACCGGGGCTGAGTGAAGAAGAAAAAGAAAACGTTTTCAAACCGTTTTATCAGGGCAAAGCCCGCCGTCGCGGGTCCCTCAAGGGGACCGGGCTGGGACTGTCCATCGTTCAGGAGTGTGTCGCGCACCTGGGCGGTGTCGTTGATGTTGTATCGGCGCAGGATGGCAGCGAGTTTCGTCTGAGTTTTCCGCGTCGCAGCGAGGACGCCTTATGAGCTGGCAGACAAACCTGAAGCGAATCGGCGGTCTGGGGATTCTGTTTCTGTCAGGATGTGCGCTGTTGACGCCGTCGGATGTCAGACGTGACCCAAATCCCGTGCAGGTCGAAGAAGCGCCTGCGGCAGCTGCGCTAGAGTTGGAAAACGCAGAGCCGTCGCCGGAACGCAGCGTGGCTGAATGGTTGTCGCAGCGACAGGCAATCTGCGCGGGGCTGGATAAAGCGACGGAGCCGAATCCCGCAAAACAGGGGGGGACCCAGACCCGGGAAGACACGCTGGATCTGCTCATGATGACAACCTGTCGTCCCGCCAGCACACCGGGACTCCTGAGTGAGGTGCTCCAGAGCCTGACGAAACTCGGACCCTGGCCCGAGGAGTATCTGGCACTGTTTGGCTTGCTCAACTCGGGTCAAAAGGCGTATGCCGAAGTAGAGAAGTTGTATCACGACTTGAAGAGCGAGCACGAAAAAACCATTCAGGGGCTGAGCGAGATTGAAAATGACATCGAGTCCCAGAATGCCACGGTAACGAACGAAGGTATATTGCAATGACTAGGCCATGCATTTTGTTGGTGGATGATGATGCCGACATGCTGGAATTGCTGGCGATGCGCCTGGGTGCGCTGAAATACGACACGGAATGTGCCAGTAGTGGAGAAGAAGCGCTCCTGTGTATTGAACGTCGCCTGCCCGATGCCGTCATTACGGATCTGCGCATGGAAGGGATGAATGGCCTGGCACTGTTCGAAAAAGTGCACGGCGAATGGCCCAGTCTGCCGGTCATCATCATGACCGCCCATGGTTCAATCCGCGAAGCCGTCGCCGCCACCCAGAAAGGCGTATTTTCCTTTTTGACCAAACCGGTCGACAAGGACGAGCTGGCCTCCATACTGGAACAGGCAATCGTGACGCCGAGCGATGTCCCCAAGAGCAAGCACTCCTGGGGGCAGGCATTCAATACCTGCAGCGCCCGGATGCATCAGTTACTGGAGCAGGCTTATCTGCTCGCCGCCAGCGATGTCAACGTGTTGATCAATGGGGAAAGCGGGACCGGCAAAGAAGTGCTTGCCCGCGCCCTGCATCAGAACAGTGCGCGTGCGAGCAAACCGTTTGTTGCCATCAACTGCAGCGCGATTCCCGCTGAAATGCTCGAATCAGAACTGTTCGGGCACGTAAAAGGTGCATTTACCGGGGCGTCCCGGGATCACCAGGGTCTGTTCGTCGCGGCGGAAGGTGGCGTGATCTTTCTGGATGAGGTTGGCGACATGCCGGCCCCCTTGCAGGCCAAGCTGCTGCGCGTGTTGCAGGAAAAAACCGTCCGACCGGTGGGCGGTACCAAGGACCGGCCGGTCAATGTCCGCATCATTTCGGCGACCCACCGCAATCTGACTGACTCCATCGAACAGGGACTCTTCCGGGAGGATCTGTTTTATCGGCTCAACGTAGTGACGCTGGCGCTGCCCAGTCTGCGGGATCGCAAGGAAGACATTCCCATCCTGACCCGCCACTTTCTCAAGGCGGCCGCCGAACGCACCGGCGCTACCCAGAAGCAACTCGCACCCAAGGCGCTGAGCGTGCTGCTGGCGTACGATTGGCCGGGTAATATCCGGCAGCTGGAAAACGTGATTGAACAGGTTGTCGCGCTGACGCCGAGTCTGATGATTTCGGAAATTCTGGTGGAAAATGCCCTGCCGGTTCATGCGGTGCAGCGGCTGAAATCGCTCACTGATGCAAAAAAGGAATTCGAACGCACCTATGTGGAAGACTTGCTGCGCTCAACCGGTGGCAGTATCAGCGAAGCGGCGCGCCTGGCCGGTCGCAACCGCTCGGATTTCTACAAAATAGTGCAACGTCATGGTCTGGATTCCGGCCGCTTCCGCACGGCCTGATTTTTTATTCAGTTTTTCATCTGGCTTTTTATTGGGTTTCACACAGAACCGCTGATCGAATCGGGATGCCGTCCCGGCCTGAACAGCGGCTCACCCCGACTCATTCCAGGACTTCCAGTTCCGCTCCGTGATCCGCCATGAATTTCCCGGTTATCAGCGCATTCGTCTGCGCATCGATAAGGGGATTCGCCAGGAGCATCACTTTCTTTTTACCGCTGCGCAATTGTGCCTCGACGCCGGGGAAGAACTTCGTGAAAACTTCATCCAGAGAGCCATCGGCAAGCGCGATCTCCAGCCCGCGCCGGAACCGCCGGGCCAGTTCCGGCTCCCGGGCGTGGACGTACAGACTGAACGGGACGGGATAAAAAAGGTTGATATCGTCAATGACGGTCAGGTGATCGACATGCCCAGGGACGGCGTTCATGGCTTCGGCTGCTTCGAGAATGCTCAGGGGCAGATAGTCGTAGCGGTCTTTGACAAGCATCGGGAACAGCGATTCATAGCTCTGTGCTTCCACCACTTTCAGGCCGTTGCCCTTGAGAATGTCAACATCTCCCCAGTTCGCGCCCTGTCCGGCCCGGATGGTGCGGAGCGTCGCCGCCGTCTTGATGTTTTTGAAGCTGGGTGCCCGGGTTTTGTCCACGATCAGGTTGCGGAATCCCAGCAGCTCTTTAAACACGGGGAACGGCACCCGGATGATGCGGTTTTCGTGCAGGAAGGGCCCGAGCCAGTCCGGGGCGAACAGGGTATTGATATGTTCTCCGCGTTCGGTTTCCAGCTTCGACCGGGTCGGTGACAGACTCTTGGAATAGAACTCTATTTCGTAATCGCCAAACTCCCGGCGGGATTTCTCCAGCGTCAGGTGCAGCACTGCTGTCAGATATTCGCGAATGTTGCGGGAAAAGTCCCTGTCGTAATGTTTGATAACGACCTTTTCCCTGTCTTTGGCCTGCGCGCTGACGCATGCGCCCAGAACCAGCAGCACTCCCAGCCATTTAAGACAGGGGCTCCGTACGTCAGTTAACATCGTTCCATCCCGCATTGAGCTTGAAGGTTGTTGCCCGGTGCTCGCTGTCATTTTTTCTGACAGATAAATCAACTATAGCGCAGGAAATCAGCAGACTTTTTATAGTTGGCAATAAGCAATCAGAAAATGTGCCCTGGAGGGCATAAAAAGCTTGACAAATTTGGTGCCACAGGAAATCCACAGGTGCAGGGTCTATATTGGGTAAACAGCTCTCACAACAGTGCCCGATCCTGCATGACCAACGAGAAGACAAGTCCACCGATATCCGGCGGGAAAAGTTTGCGCACGGTACTGCTGCTGGCATTGCTGGTGTGTATCGCGCTGCCGGCATTGGCCAGCGGCAGCTTCCTGATCTGGAAGAATTATCACCGCACCATCGAAAAAGAAACCATGGCGGCGGCGGAAGGTTATGCCGATATTCTGGAAGGCGGGCTGGCGGTGGCGTTATGGAACGTCTCTCCGGATCTGGGCCAGTCCCTGATCGACAGTGTCAAGATCGACCGTTCGGTCGTGTCCATCAGCGTGTATTCCGAAGACGGAAAAAAATTCCTGAGCATGGACCGGACTGATGAGACGTCGGTGTCCGATTCGGAAACGGCCGAACTCACGCGCCAGGTGACCTATCAGGGGACCCCGGTCGGTGAAGTATCCCTTGTTTACAGTCTCGATTCGGCCCGTGCCCGGGCCATGAATGAATCCAAATTGCTGATCACCACCATCGTCATCCAGTTGGCGTTTTCACTGATGGCGATTTTATTTCTGCTGCACCATCGGGTGATCGCCCCGCTGAGCAAGTTGACCCGCGCCGCCAGTGGCATCGCGTCCGGTGACCTCAAGACTACCATTCCAGTGCTGCGGGACGACGAATTCGGCGCGCTGTCGCTGCGACTTGAAGTCATGCGCGGCGCCCTGGAAAGAAATATCAACGAACTTGAAAGCCGGGTGGATGCGCGCACCGAAGAGCTAATGAAAGTGAATGTGGAGCTGCGCAACACCCTGGAGCAACTGGAGAAAACCCAGGACGATCTGATTCAGTCGGAAAAGCTCGCGGCACTGGGCTCACTGGTCGCCGGCGTTGCCCACGAATTGAACACACCCATTGGCAATGGCCTGACGGTCGCCACCTCCATGAATGAAGCCTGCAAGGAAATCAGCAAACAGATACAGGCGGGGCTGACCCGCTCTGCGCTTGCCCGCTATGTCGAGGATATGACTGAAGGCTCGCAGCTGGTGCACCGCAACCTGGACAGGGCGTCCGAACTGGTCACCAGCTTCAAGCAGGTGGCAATTGATCGCACCAGTGTGGCCCGTCGGCAATTCTCACTTCACAACCTGGTCAGTGAAACCTGTCTGACCTTATCGCCGATGCTCAAGCGCACACCCTATGTTGTGGATGTGCAGATCAATGACGACGTCAAGCTGGACAGCTATCCCGGTCCTCTCGGTCAGGTGGTGACCAACTTGCTGAACAACTCGGTCATCCACGGGTTCGACAGGCGCGATCACGGCTGCATCACCATTGCCAGTAAGGCGGCGGATGGTTTTGTCGTACTTGTAATCGAGGATGACGGCAAAGGCATCAGCAAAGAGCATCAGGACAAAATATTCAATCCGTTCTTCACCACCAAGCTCGGTGCCGGTGGTAACGGGCTCGGAATGCATATTGTTCACAACATTGTCACAAGCATGCTTGGCGGACAGATCTCGTTTGATTCTGAACCCGGTAAGGGAACACGATTTTTTCTGAAGCTCCCGTTGCGGGCGCCTCATATACAGGCTCAAGAAGACGATTTTGAAATGGCAGGCAGGCACGCTTCCTCTTTTTAATGGACGATTGATCGGGAATTTCAACGGGTAGTTACTGTGATGAGCGACAAAGATAAGCGGGAAGTTGTGAACGGAACGGACGACGATGCGATGGTGTTTGTGGACGAAATCGCCGGCTCGCCCATGCACGATCAAGGTCTGCAGGTTGCTCCGAAAACGTGGCGCATCCTCATTGCGGATGACGAGGCGGACGTCCATCGGGCCACTCAATTCGCGTTGAGAGATACCACCATTCTCGGTTGTCCTCTGGAGTTCTACTCGGCTTACAACAGTGCTGAAGTGATCGACATCCTGCGGTCCGTTGACGACATAGCAGTGATATTGCTCGATGTGGTCATGGATACCTCCAACGCCGGTCTGGATCTGGTGCCGGTGATCCGGGACCAGCTTGAGGATACTGCGGTGCGGATCATCCTGCGCACAGGTGAACCTAACCAGGCGCCGGAGCTGGATGTCATCCGTAACTACGATATCAACGATTACCGTCTGAAATCGGAATTGACCCAGGGTCGGCTCTACGCCACCTTAACGGCAGCCGTCCGCTCCTATAAACAGATCCGGACCATAGAGTCGAGCAAGAAGGGGCTGGATCTGATCCTCAGATCAAGTTCCTCACTGCTGACCAAGGAAGGGCTGAACACGTTTTCTCAGGGCGTAATCATCCATATCGCGGCCTTGCTGGAAGTGCCCCCGGAAGGGTTGATCTGCGCCCGCCGCAACCATCTGGCGGATCACGAAAAGTTCGTAATTATTGCGGCCGCTGGCGACTACAGCTGTTATGTTGACCGCGCCCTGGTCGATATCGAGCCGTCCCTGGCGCAGGAACTGCTGCATCGCAGCCTCACGGAAAGGTGCAACGTTATTCACGAAAACGGCGTCGCGCTCTATCTGGGCAGCCACGCGCGCGGCGGCATGAGCTGCTATATCGCCAGTCCCCATCGCCTCGCGGACCTGGATCAGGATCTGCTGGAGATTTTCTGTCACAACATCTCCCTGTGTGCCGATAACATCAGTTTCCTGGAGCGCTTACGTTCCTATGCATTTACCGATAACCTCCTTGGTATCCCGAACCGCAATGCCCTTGAGGAAGAGATCGACGCTTATAAGGCCGCAGTGTCGAACGTGCCTTACACCCTCGCATTGATCGACATCGATAACTTTGCGGAAATAAATGCGGTGCTCGGGCAGGAGTACGGCGACCAGCTGTTGAAGACCGCGGCCGATCGCATCCGCAACTGTTTCAGTCAGCCCAATATGGTGGCCAGGGTAGGGGGCGATACCTTCGCTGTCTTCGGGCCGTCTTCCCACATTAACCAGAAGCAACTGCTTCAGCCTTTTGTTAACCCGTTTCAGATCGGCGGCGAGTTGCAGCTGCTGAGTGCCACGGCCAGTATCGTGCCCCTGATGCACACAGAAGGGCACGGAGCCGAGGCCATTAAAGATGCGAGTATTGCCCTCAAGCAGGGCAAGCACTCTCACCGGGGCGAGGTCATTCTCTATCAACGGGGTATGGTTACTGAAGCCCGTCAGCGTCTGGAGATGCTGAAAAACCTGCGGTCGGCGTTCGAGCTGAACCAGTTGTTTCTGGTATTCCAGCCGAAGCTGCGTCTGAACGATTTGACAGTCACCGGTTTCGAAGCCCTGCTGCGCTGGCGGGATGCCAACGGCCAGTTTATTTCGCCCGCAGAATTCATTCCTCTGGCCGAGCAGTCCGGCCTGATTATTCGTATGGGTGAATGGATTCTGCGCAGTGCCATCAAGGAACTCGGATTTTTGCGCTCCCAGGGGTATGCCAATACCTGCATGGCGGTGAACCTGTCAGTGGCACAGCTGGAGCATCCGGATTTTATTGAAATGCTTACCCGGGTGATGGGGGAAACCGAGATTCCAGCCAGTGCCATTGAACTGGAAGTGACTGAATCCATTGCCATGGGAGATGTGGAAACCAACCTGGACAGATTGCGGCAAGTACGCAGCATGGGCTTTCATCTTTCCATGGACGATTTCGGCACGGGTTTTTCTTCACTGACGTATCTGCAGAAAATGCCAATCAGCTGTCTGAAGATCGACCGCTCATTCGTCAGCACGTCCAACACCAACAGTGGCCGCAAAATTGCGGAGATGGTCGTACAGCTGGGCAAAACCCTGGGGTTAAAAGTCATCGCCGAGGGCGTAGAAGAATTTGACCAGGGAGAATTACTGAAAAATATGGGGTGTCATGAAGTCCAGGGATTCTTTTATGCGCGCCCGATGCCCCGAGAGGAATTGCTTAAATGGTTGAAGACCCACCCGGTCTCGCGTTGAAGACCGGCGCGGGCGCAGGAACCCGGACGTGTCGGACTACTGCGTGCGGCAGATGGCTGCCCCCGAGGTGCGCGCCGTAACTTCATTAATAATCTGCTCGATAACCGCGACGGGGCACGAACAACTGAGGGTGACCGTCAAGCCGTAATCCGCCTGCACAGCGGCAATGCCGTGCTGCATCAGGCAGTGACGCACCCGTTCTTCATTCGCAAAATCTACCGTAATTGTCAGGCTTTGCAGCGGCACGATGTCAATCAGTTGCGCGCAATCCACCGCCGCAGAGGTGGCCTGTCCGTAGGCTCGTGCCAGGCCACCGGCACCCAGCTTGATGCCGCCAAAGTAGCGCACCACAAACGCCATGACATTAATGACACGGCGCTGCATCAATACATTCAGAATCGGCTTGCCTGCCGTACCCGAAGGTTCGCCGTCATCGTGAAAACCCGCCGATTGTGACCCCGCCGCATCCACCACAAAATAGGCCCAGCAGATATGGCGGGCATGACGATGCTCCGCCCGCAGTTCGTGCAGCCGCAGTGTGCCGTCATCTTTGTGGGTAACCGGAATTAATTCGGCGATAAAGCGGCTGCGCTTTTCTTCATAGATCGCGCTGGCGCACGACTGCAAGGTTTTATAGGGCTCGGACATGACGGGTGCAACGTTAAATGTGGATGGGCAATCCGCGCAATCGCACCCTTTGCAAGGTAAGGGCAGGCCACTGATTCAAAACTGAAATAATCAGAAGAGATTAGCCCGGTGAATTTTGAACCGGTTCAGGATTGCGCATCGGGAAGCATTGAAGTGGGTCAGGCGCCATAATACTCTACCCCCGCGTCGGCGCCATCGCAGGTGCATCCAGATTCTTTGTAACGAGGCCAATTCATGCACGATTCGCCTGATGTGCCTGCCTCCGGCAGCTCTCAGCACCATTGCCTGATGTTTTGCGCTTGGAATGAATATGGCCGGAGCATCAGATCCGACGAAGCCCAGGCGATGAAGCAGCTCTACGCATACCGCATTTTAGTAGCCGGATGTGTGACCGCGAACGGTGGCCGGATCGTTGAACACACGGCGGAGCAGGTGTTCGCCGCATTTGCCGATGAGTCGGCAGCGGTGGACGCCGCTCGCGCAATTCTGCATCTGACATGTCCGTCGCGGCACGGCCCAGGTCCTGACTTTTCCAATCCTGACTTTTCAAATCAGGAATGTTCAAATCAGGAATTTTCAGGGCAGATCCGTATCGGCCTGCACAGCGGTGAAGCCCGTCATCATGCCCGGTTTCTGCTGGGAGATGCCGTTAATATCGCGGCGCGCCTGGAAGCCTGCGCCTTGCCCGGTACTGCGGCAATCTCCGAAACGGTGCTCGCGCGAATGAAGGCGCGGCCGCCCGGTTTGCTGCCCCTCGGTGTGCAGCCCCTGAAGAATATTGACCGCCCCCTGCGACTCTTCCTGCTCCGGGGAGCGCACTGGGCGTTCAGCGACTGGAACCTCTATGCCTGGCTGCGCGTGCGGGGGTTCGTGTTTCGCTACCGTTATGCCGGCGCCGTACTGGTGGCAGTCCTTGCGCTTGCGGGCATGGCATTGCAGGCCCGCCTTGATCCCCGCTATTCGGCCAATTATGTCGAAATCGTCGGATTCGAAAATGAGTCCGTGCCAGCACAGGATGACTATCTGGCGGCCGGTTTCACCGAAGTGGTCAAAGCCCAGATTTCCCGTTTGCAGAATATCTATGTGGTCGAAGCCAAACAGGGCTTGACGCCGGCAATCCATGTGGCCGGAAAAATCCACCGCACAGAGGATGATCGAGTCAGCATCAGCTACCAGCTCGCAGCCGCACACAACGGACAGGTGCTGGCCGAGGGAAAAGTCGAAGGCGTCTACGGCGATGTTTTTTTGCTCCAGGACCGTATGGTGCATGATCTTTCACGAGCGTTGGCGGCGGAGTTTGGTCTGCGGGGGAAAACCGCTGTGAGCGCCGGCGTGGATCCGGTGCCAGCGCCAGACATCACCGCGTATGAATATTATTTGCAGGGACTCGATTTTCTGAGCCGACCCAGTTCCCACCACGCTTATGACCGGGCGGCGTCGCTTTTCGAAACGTCCCTGGTTCACGACCCGGAATTTGCGCAAGCTTATGCGGGGCTTTGTACCGTGTACTGGCGCAAGTACAAACTCACCAATCGGCCGGACTGGATTGGAGCCGCCCGCAATGCCTGTGAACTGGCGTTGCAACGCGACGCCCAGCGGGTGGAAGTGCAGGAAGCGATGGCGGTCATTGAGCGCGACCGCGGCCGGCACGAACAGGCTTTGCAGTCGTTCCTGGAGATTCTCAAGCGCGAGCCGGGCCGGGAATCTACCCGCATAGAGCTGGCCAAGCTGTATGTGCAAATGGGGCGAGAGGTTCAGGCAGAAATCGTCTTTGAAGCGCTGCTCGCGGACAGTAACCAGAATCCGGAACTGTATCGGGCGTACGCGAATTATCTGGTGCGGCGCGGCCGGTATGTCGATGCGGAACAGGTTTATCGTAAAATGCTTGAGCTGTCATCCGGCAATGCGGTCGCTCACAACGGGCTGGGGGTGATTTATTCGCATCTGGGGGATTTTGAAGAGGCGGCCGACAATTTCTGGACTGCAACTCGCCTGAATCCTTCCGGCTACGGCTATTCGAATACCGGAACCATGTATTATTTTTCGGGCAAGTTTGCCAAGGCCGCCGTCATGTTCGAAAAAGCAGTGGCGCTGGAACCGTCCGATTACCGGCTGTTTGTCAATCTCGGCGATACCTGGCGTCACCTGGCCAATCGCGACCGTTCGCCCGCCACCTGGTATCAACGCGCCGTGGCGCTTATTGAGCAGGTTCTTAAAGAAAACCCCATGAGCGTTGAAGCCAACCAGTACATGGCCATGAGTCAACTGCGCCTGGGGGACGCTGCGAAAGCAGATCAATACCTCGTGATCGCGGAAAAGCTCGAGCCGAAAAACCCCCTAGTTAAGTATGACCGTTTGCGCTATCTTGTGGCTCAAAGGGAGTTTGAACGTGCTCGGTCACTGCTGAAAGATTTGATTGCCGACGGGTATTCAATCGAGCTACTCGCAGCAGATCCGGATCTGGCACCGCTTCGGTCGCAAACCGAAACTGCACAAATCATGGCTGGACGAAGTCGCTGAAGTTATTGCGAGTCCCCTTCATAACAACGCAGCTGCCCACGGATCCAAACATGAAAAGCTACCTTCTTTTACCCGTTCTTTTATTACTGGTAACCGGCTGTACCACCAATGTGTGCATACCCGGAGAGGCCAGGCCCATCATTACTGGCACAGGTACGCAGGTCGTCAAGATTTCGCTGGATTCAGCGGGCAACCCGGCGGTGGATATCGAGCCGGTATTTGTACTCCCCGGTGAAACCGTTGTATTTGCAGGACCCGTTGATTTCACCATTCGCTTTGCAAAAGACTCCCCGGTTAACCAGAATGAATTCAAGGCCGAAGACGGTGCGGTATCCATTCGGGTGCCCGAACGCGCGTTCAGCAAGAACCGGTTTTTCAAGGAAATCGAGAATGTGGAGCTGGAGCGTTTGTTGAAACCGGAATTCGAGGGGCTGCGCGTGTACAAATATGACGTGATCGTCAATGGCCGCGTCCTGGATCCCCACTTTATTCTTCCCGAATGATTCCGGTTCGATCGAAAGCTGAGGTCATCATGCTTGAACATGTAAGCCTGTTTCGCCATATGCCTCCCGAATCCCTCGCGCGCCTTGAGCGCACCTCCGTCCAGCGCAAATATCCGAAGAACACGATCCTGTTCATGGAAGGCGATGAAAACAGTCAGTTGTTCATCATCCAGTCGGGCATGGTGAGCGTGTACACCGATGACGATGAGGGTCGGCAACTGGTGCTGAACTACATGGGTCCCGGCGAATATTTTGGAGAATTGGCGCTGGTCGATAACAAACCGCGTTCCGCTTCAGTGATCACGGTGGAAGATTCCCAGCTGCTGTGCATATCCCGCGAAAGTTTTCGTGAATTCATGAAAACTCACCCAGAACTTTACGAAGTGCTGATGATTGAACTGACTCGCAAGATTCGCCAGCTGACCGACAACGTCAAGGACATGGCTCTGCTGGATGTCTACGGCCGGGTCGCCAGTACGCTGGAACGGCTGTGTAATACCTCGGACGTCTCGGATGTCAAACTGACCCATCAGGATATCGCCAACATGGTCGGTGCTTCCCGGGAGATGGTGAGCCGGGTGATGAAGGAGCTCGTGGTCGGGGGCTATATCGAGATGCACCAGAAGCACATCCGGATCCTGCGCAGCTTCCCCAAGCACTGGTAGAGACGCCTCCGCCGGTGGAGCGGAGTCGAAACCCGTGCGGACGATCATGGATCCTGCGACTTCGCGCAGGATGACCGGGTGAAGGTCGCAGGAGTCCACACCCCGGCATCGTCAGTTTAAATCGTCGACGGCGGGCGTGCCGGTCTCGGTTCTGCACAATTCCAGCCACTTCAGAATACCGGCGCTGCGGTATTTATGCTTGTGCAGAACCGCGTAGAACATGCGGCGAAAATCCCGGTGGGGGACTTCCAGAGGCACCAGAGACCCGCGCCGGAAGGCATCCACCAGAGAAATGCGCGACAGACAGGCGATGCCGAGATTGCTTTCCACCGCGCGTTTGATCGCTTCGGTGTGTTGCAGCTCCAGCAGTATTTCCAGGCGGGGCAGCAGTCCCCGCATGGCCCGGTCGAAAGTCTGACGCGTACCGGAGCCGGCTTCGCGCTGAATCCAGCGGCCGGCGATCAGATCGGCGTCGCTGAGGGCCGGTTTGCCGGCCAGAGGATGCTCGGGCGCGCAGAAGCAGACCAGTTCGTCCTCCCGCCAGGGAAGAATGGTGAGATCCTGATGCTGGTACTCGCCCTCAATCAGACCGATATCGATGTCGAAATTCAGGATCTTCTGAACAATGGTGCGGGTATTGGCCACTTCGAGGCTGACCTGCGCATGGGGTGCGTCCTGCATGAAGCGGCTGATCAGGCCAACCGCCAGGTAATTGCCAATCGTCAGGGTGGCGCCCACCTTGATGCCGCCGACTTCCCGGTGTTTGCGGAGGTCTTCATCAAACTCGTTCGCCATGGCGAGCAGGGCCTCGGCCTTGAAGCGCAACAGGCGGCCCAGTTCGTTGAGTTGCAACCGTTTGCCAATCCGGTCAAACAGTTGCACATCATATTGGTTTTCCAGATCTTTCAGCGCGCCGCTGCACGCCGACTGGGACATGGCCAGATAATCGGCCGCGCGGGTGACATTTTCAAAGTGGGCGACCGCCAGAAACACCTGGAGTTGGCGTAACGTATAGTGCATATCGACGTTTCCGATAATTTATATCAAATTAAGCTGATTTACCGGTATCTTATCCTTGCCTTAGAATGCGCTCAATCTAATCTTCTTCAATAGAGGTGTAGTCGGTATGAGCAGTCTGCTAACGGAAACAGTCCTGGATGTGCAGCATTGGAACGATTCGCTGTTTACTTTTAGCACGACGCGCAACCCTGCCTTCCGGTTCCGCAATGGCTATTTCACGATGATCGGCTTGCAACAGGAAAACCAGCGTCCGCTCCTGCGCGCCTATTCCATCACCAGCGCCAACTATGAAGACCGGCTGGAGTTTTTCAGCATCAAGGTCCAGGACGGTCCGCTGACGTCAAAGCTTCAGCGAATCAAGCCCGGTGACCAGATCCTGGTCAGTGCCAAGGCAACTGGCACACTGGTGCCCGACCATCTGCTGCCCGGCAAGCGCCTGTACCTTTTGAGCACGGGAACCGGCCTGGCACCGTTTCTCAGCATCATCAAGGATCCGGAAGTTTACGAGCAATACGACCACGTGATTCTCGCCCATGGGGTTCGGCGGGTCGAAGATCTGGCCTATCGTGACTTCATTGAGAACGAGCTGCCCCAGAATGAATTTTTCGGTGATGTGGTCAGGGAAAAGCTGCTTTACTACCCCACCGTAACCCGCGAGCCTTTCGTCAATTCCGGACGCCTGACCGATTTGATGGTCTCCGGGAAAATGACCACCGATCTCGGATTGCCGCCGATTTCACCCGAGCACGACCGGTTCATGCTGTGCGGAAGCCCGTCAATGCTGAAGGACACCTGCAAGATTCTGGACGAAGCCGGTTTCCGGGAAGTCCGCCACGGTGAATCCGCACACTACGTGATTGAGCGAGCATTCGTCGAGCAATAGCCAGTGCGTTGATCCGGATCGGGCATTACAAAGGGCGCTTTAGCAGCGCCCTTTTTTGTTGGTGTCCGCTCGGCAGGTCAGCTCACGGCATTTCTGGAGTTCGCTGCGCTTGAGGTCATCCAGGGCGCATTGTCCCGGGCCAGTTGCTGATCCAGGTTGCGGATCACGCACCGTTCCAGATCTGAAAGGATGTACTGGGCCAGGCCGTTGTGTGTGGTTTGTCGGGTCTCCCGCATCGCATCCACCAGGTGTTCTTCAATTTCCGGCAGCAGCACCCGGCTCTCATCGGACACAACCTTCTTGAGCAGCGGGGCGTAGCGGTTCGTGAGGGCGCCGTGATAGCCGGCAAAAGCGTCGTGATTCAGTTCATGAGGATCGATGTAGGGCTTGATGTGCGCTGCGGCAAACTCGCGAATATCCGCCATGGCATCGAAGGTTTCCTGCAGGGTAAACGAGCGGGTTTCGCGCGCGGCACGTCGATAGAATTCGATGCCGTCGTCCAATAGCTGCAAAAGGGAGATCAGGGGATTGCGGCGTTTCATCACATGCTACCTGTTGAGGGATGAACGAGAGGGCTTGTGCGGAATTCGGTGCCCGGAATGGGTGAAATCTTCACATTAGTTAAAGTGTTACGAATATACACATGCCCGTCCATTATGTGAAGTGGGTCACATGATTATTTTAGTCGACGTCTGCGGTTGGCGCTCCTTGAATGGAGAATTCCAACTCCTTTTCCTGCGTATGCCATAATCCGGCACGCAGTAGCAGCGCCAGACACTTTTCCTATTCAGCTCAATTCGTCTTGCTGCCGTCGCCATAAATCTAGGGGAATTTTATGACGGGAATGCACGCCCGGTGCGCCAGTCTGTATTTATTGCTGGCGCTGCTCATGGCCGGTTGCAATCATCAGGCCGAAAAGCCGGTTATAGACAGCCTCGGTGGCGTCGACTGGTGGGATACGAATTCGCCGGCGCCTTTCGAGACGTCCGGGCTGAAGCAGCCATCCGTCCTGAAAGTCGACGGTCATCTGATTGTGGACGAGCAGGGGAAGCCCTTCGGGATACGTGGCGTGAGCATTGCGGATCCCGGCAAGCTCGTCACTCAGAAGCAATGGCGCTCGGGGCTTTTCCATGAAATAGCCAGCTGGGGTGCCAATACGGTGCGAATTCCGGTCGTGCCGGCGACCTGGCGTTCTCTGGGGCGGGACGGTTATCTGGCGCTGCTCGATCAGGCCGTCCACTGGGCCAGTGCGGAAGGCCTCTACCTGATCCTGGATTGGCACAGTACCGGCCTTCTGGAGGCAGGCGCGTTCGCGCATCCCATGTATCAGACCGATCGGGCAGAGACCTTCGATTTCTGGCGCACCATTGCCGCCCGCTACGGCAACGTGCCGACGGTCGCCGCCTATGAGCTGTTCAGCGAACCCACCACCGCCGGCGGTGCCTATGGGCAGCCGGACTGGCTCGGCTGGAAAGCCTTCAATGAAGACCTGATCGACGAGATGAGGGCAAGGGGTTCCAGCGGTATTCCGCTCGTGGCCGGTTACAACCGTGCATACGATTTGTCCCGGGTGAGTCGGCATCCGGTCGAGCGCCCCGGCATCGCTTACGCCATCCATCCCTGGCCCCAGAAAGAAACGCCGCGAGTTGCCTCATCCGCGCAGTATTTTGAATTGTGGCAGGCAAACTGGGGGCATCTCGCCGATACTTACCCTCTACTTGCCACCGAAATTGGCTGGGTGCGCAGCGACGATTATGCCGCCCAGGCGCCGGCGATCGACGACGGGCATTACGGGCCGGACATCGTCGCTTTCCTCGGGGCGCGCAATATTGGCTGGGCCGCCTGGTGCTTCGACCCGGACTGGGCGCCAACCCTCATCGAAGACTGGAGTTTCGCGCCGACAGAGCAGGGCGCCTTTTTCCGGAAAGTCATGGGGGACGAACAGAAAAAACTGCTCCGCGAGGCGTCCGGCCCGACTCCATAAGGTATTTGATTGCTTGAAACCGAAGCAAACTCCAAGGCGTGCTTATGCTGAGTTTTAATGACTATGCTCAGTTCTTTATCGCCATGCTGGCCATTGTTGACCCGCTGACCATATTGCCGCTGTATCTGCAGCTGGTGAGGCGTTTTGATGATGCCGAGCGCAGCCGGCTTGCCCGCCGCGCCGCCATCGCGGTCACCATCGCGCTGGTGTTTACGGTATTTCTCGGGCAGCAGGTGCTGCACTTTTTCGGCATCAGTATCGGATCCTTCCAGATCGCCGGCGGCCTGCTGCTGCTGATGGTCGCTTTGCAGCTGCTGTATCAGAACGAGGCGCAGATTGGCAGTCACGCAGACGATCGCCCCAATCAGGCCAGCGAAGTGGTGGTGCCCCTGGCGATTCCGTTACTGGCCGGCCCCGGCGCTTTCTCGACGGTAATTGTCTTCAGTTTCCGCTCCAACCACTGGTTGCACGAAATCATTCTGGCCGGCTGTCTGCTGGTCCTGGGCCTGATCGTGTGGCTCAGCCTGCATCTGAGTGGCCGTATCATGCGGTTCATCAGCCCCTTGAGTCTGTCGGTCGTCAACAAGGTCATGGGTCTGATCATGGCGGCCATCGCGGTGGAATTTGTCATGGGCGGCATCAAGAGCATTTTCCATCTGGTCTGATTGCCCGGGCACGGTCACCCGAACAGACGCATTGCCTGCGGGAGCAGGTAATTCACGGGCTTTTTGGTCAACGGGCAAATGAAGTTCAGGCCGACGGCGCACAACCGCAGCCCCTCCCGGTTTTTGTTGTCCCGGCCGTAACGGGGATCGCCGAGGAGGGGGTGGCCGATCTCGGCAAAATGCCGGCGAATCTGATGATAGCGGCCGGTCTCCAGCGTGACGGTCACCTGAGAGCAGGCGGGCGAGGTGCTGTTCACCACATAGCGGGTGGCCGCCGGTTTGCCATCCAGTTCGATTGCAATGCGACCTTCCGGGTCGGCCATCTGACCCACGACTTCGGCCTGATAGGCTTTTTCAACCCGGTTCGACGCCCAGAGTTCACTCAACCGGGCGGCCGCCTGTTTGTGATAGGCAAACACCATCACGCCAGCCGCTTCCCGGTCCAGCCGATGAATCAGGAAAACTGCCGTCGATGACCGCCGGGCCTGGATCTCCACTTCCATACAGCCCTGGTCGCCGTAAGGCGAACCCTGGGCCAGCACCCCCGCCGGCTTGTACCAGATCCCCCAGTGGGGCGTTTCCGCCAGAGACACCGGTGGCGGGTAGCTGGCCTTCAGGAGTTTTTCGTCGAAGTAGAAGTCGACGATGTCACCGGCCGCGAGCGCCTGCTGGGCCCGGCGGCAGCGGCGCGGTTTGCGGCTGCCCCCAAGCCGCACCCAGCCGCCGCCAAACGCCAGAACTTTCTTGGCGAGACTTTTCGACAGAGCACTCTCGCTGGCGACAAAGTCGATCAGGGTCGTGGGTGCGGTGACAGTTTTGCTCCAGTGCCAGCAGGATTTGGCGGACATCGTCAGGTCTCGTGCAAGAAAATTTCCCCAGACGGGGCGGCGTTATGACCGCAGAACGGTATTTCCGTAATCCGGGCCGGCCGAAATCATACAGGAAGTTGCGCGCGAGCTTCTGTATTGGCGCGATCTGATCGCAAGGGCAGAATGCGGCTGGCGATTAATCCACATGACAACGTAGCATTTGCCCTCACTTTCGCGTACAATCCGCGCTCAAATCCGTTCGCCAGTTTTTCAGTGAAAGACTGCGCGACGATCAGAAAATGTAAGCGAGGCGGACACGGGTCTCCCTCGCTTTTTTGCAAATTGAACCCCTTGAGCTCTGCGCCGGTTCTCTACAATCCTTATTGTGGAGGGGATTTTTGCGCAGCGCTTTTTCGCACGCCTGGTTGCGGGCGTTAGACGCAGATTGGGTCCGACGACCAGTTGGAGGAGTGTACCTTGACAAACGAAAGCAAGCGGCCTGCAGTACTGGTGCTTGAAGATGGCAGTGTGTTTCGCGGGTATTCGATTGGCGCGGACGGCATGTCAGTCGGTGAAGTGGTTTTCAATACAGCGATGACAGGGTATCAGGAGGTCCTCACGGATCCCTCCTATGCAGAGCAGATCGTCACGCTGACGTACCCTCACATCGGCAATGTGGGCACCAACCTCGAAGATGAGGAGTGTTCCCGAATTTGGGCCAAAGGGCTGGTCATCCGGGACCTGTCCATCGTTGCCAGCAATTTCCGCAGTACCGAAACCCTGGACGATTATCTGCGTCGCAACAATGTCGTCGGTATCGCCGATATCGACACCCGCAGGCTCACCCGGATTCTCCGGGAAAAAGGCGCCCAGAATGGCTGTCTCATGGCGGGCACAATCGACGAGGAGCAGGCACTTGAGGCGGCGCGCGGGTTCGCGGGGCTCAAGGGTATGGATCTGGCAAAACAGGTGACCACTCCGGAGCCCTACAGCTGGAACGACGGCACCTGGGAACTCGGCAAAGGGTTTTCTCCGCCTTCAAAAGGCACGTCGTTCAGAGTCGTTGCCTACGATTACGGCGCCAAACGCAATATCCTGCGAATGCTTGCCGCCCGCGGCTGTGAACTGCTCGTCGTGCCGGCTACCATGCCGGCCGAAGAAGTCCTGGCGCTGGAGCCGGACGGTGTTTTCCTCTCCAACGGTCCCGGTGACCCGGAGCCGTGTGACTATGCCATCAAGGCGATCAGCACCATCGTTGACCGGGGCGTACCGGTGTTCGGAATCTGTCTCGGGCACCAGTTGCTGGCGCTGGCCAGCGGGGCGCGCACCCAGAAAATGAAATTCGGCCACCACGGCGCCAATCATCCCGTCAAGTATCTGCCTACCGACGAAGTCCTGATTACCAGTCAGAACCACGGCTTCGCGGTGGATGAATCGACCATGCCCGCCACTCTGGAAACGACCCACCGGTCCCTGTTCGACCAGTCCCTTCAGGGAATCCACCGCACGGACCGGCCCGCGTTCAGTTTCCAGGGCCATCCGGAAGCGAGTCCGGGTCCGCATGACGCCGATCACCTCTTCGATCACTTCATCGAATTGATGCAACAGTCTCGCAAATAATGCCGGGCCGCCTTTCTACCAGTCAGAGTTGATATAGAAGCAATATGCCAAAACGCACCGATTTAAAGAGCATCCTGATCCTGGGGGCCGGCCCCATCGTGATAGGCCAGGCCTGTGAATTTGATTATTCCGGCGCCCAGGCCTGTAAAGCGCTGCGCGAGGAAGGGTACCGGGTCATCCTGGTGAACTCGAACCCGGCCACCATCATGACCGATCCGGCCATGGCCGACGCGACCTACATTGAGCCAATCAACTGGGAGACGGTAGCGCAGATCGTCGAGAAGGAACGTCCGGATGCAATCCTGCCCACCATGGGCGGGCAGACGGCACTCAACTGCGCCCTCGACCTGCATCACCATGGTGTGCTCGAAAAATTCAACGTGGAATTGATTGGCGCCAAACAGGATGCCATCCACAAGGCGGAAGATCGCGACCGTTTCGACAAGGCAATGAAGGCCATCGGCCTCGAAACCGCCCGCGCCCGCATCGTGCATACCCTCACCGAAGCCCTCGAAGTGCCGAAAGAATTCGGTTTTCCCTGCATCATCCGGCCCTCATTTACCATGGGCGGCTCCGGCGGCGGCATCGCCTATAACTGGGAAGAATTCGAAGAGATCTGCGTCCGCGGGCTGGATCTGTCACCCACCAACGAGCTGCTGATCGACGAGTCGCTGCTCGGGTGGAAAGAATATGAAATGGAAGTGGTGCGGGACAAAAGTGACAACTGCATTATTGTCTGCACCATCGAGAATTTCGATGCCATGGGTGTGCACACCGGCGACTCCATCACCGTCGCACCGGCCCAGACCCTGACCGATAAGGAATACCAGGTCATGCGCAATGCTGCGGTCGCGGTCTTGCGGGAGATCGGTGTCGAAACCGGTGGCTCCAACGTCCAGTTTGCCGTCAATCCTGAAAATGGCCGTCTGGTCGTCATCGAGATGAATCCGCGCGTATCGCGTTCATCCGCACTGGCGTCCAAGGCGACCGGTTTCCCGATTGCAAAAATTGCCGCAAAACTGGCGGTTGGGTACACGCTGGATGAACTGCAAAACGAGATCACTGGCGGTGCCACGCCAGCGTCTTTCGAGCCGACCCTGGATTATGTCGTCACCAAAATTCCCCGCTTCACCTTTGAAAAATTTGGCGACGCCGACGCCCGCCTGACCACCCAGATGAAATCCGTGGGTGAAGTCATGGCAATCGGTCGGAATTTCCAGGAGTCTCTCCAGAAAGCATTGCGTGGGCTGGAAGTAGGTTCCTGCGGTCTCAACTCCAAGGTGGATCTGCAGGACGAAGATGCCGTAGACCGGGTGCGCCGGGAGCTGATCACCCCCGGTGCCGACCGCATCTGGTATATCGGTGATGCCTTCCGCCTCGGCATGTCCATCGAAGAAGTGTTCGGTCATTCCCACATCGATCCGTGGTATCTGGTGCAGATCAAAGAGCTGATCGATATCGAGAAAGGTCTGAGCAGCCAGCTGTTGTCCAGCATCGATGCGGACGGCATGTTCAACCTGAAGCGCAAGGGGTTTTCCGACAAGCGCCTCGGTCAGCTTCTGGGCGTGACCGAAAAAACCGTCCGGGATTATCGCTGGAAGCTCAACATTCGCCCGGTGTACAAGCGGGTCGATACCTGCGCGGCGGAATTTGCCAGCAGCACGGCCTACATGTATTCCACCTACGACGAAGAATGCGAAGCCAACCCCAGCGCCAGGGAAAAAATCATGGTGCTCGGCGGCGGTCCGAACCGGATCGGGCAGGGCATCG
>CAZJKJ010000049.1:20603-27476 GCA_964546435.1 uncultured Cellvibrionaceae bacterium | reverse complement strand
CCGGCTATACCTTTTGCAACACCAGCCGGCCCGCCGGTGTCGGTGTGCTGTCCCAGGAGGCCGCCGCCCGCAACCAGCCGCCATTGCTGCGCATCGTCAAGGGCAATTACCAGTTCTGGTCCAATTCCGAGCGCTTCCAGTGTCTGTACGGCCCGACTCATGATTCACCGGGCAGCGAACTGACGGTGATCGGTACGGATCAGGAAGGGGACAACGGCAACGATGCTGCGATTACCGGCGTCAATGCGTTTGCAACGTCGCCCGCTGCCGCAGAAGGTCGCGATCTGCTGGTGCGGGTAGTTGCCTGCGGAGCCAGTTCCGAGGGGGGCACCCACAGCTGCAAGACCTACGGGAGCAGCACCAAACCGGTCGGCGTCCTGCAGGAATATGGCGAAAACCTCGCCGCCCCGGTCAAATTCGGGTTGCTCACCGGCGGCTACAACAGCAACAAGACCTTCGGCAACCTGCGCAAGAATATCGGCCCCCTGTCTGACGAAATCGACCCACAGACCGGCATATTCCGCCGCGACAGCACTCTGGATTCCATCGTCAACAACCTCGATGCCCTGCGCATCATCGATTATCTGTACAAGGATTCCGGTGGTGAAAACACGCTCCATGGAACCTACCGCCGGGCCAACCCCACCAACGGCATGGTGTGCGACTGGGCCATGAACAGCAATAGTTTCCTCGACGGCAACTGCCGCAACTGGGGCAACCCCTTCAGTGAATTGCTGGCAGAGAGCTACCGCTATTACGCCGGTGCCCGGGGCGCCAGCGGCATCAGTGACGCCGGCCTGCTACCAGGACTCACCGTGGCCACCTGGCGGGACCCGCTCGCCGCTGATGAGCGCAAGGAATGCGTGGACATGAACGTCATCGGCTTTAACGCCAGCACGGTTTCCTACGATGGCGAGCTGTTCAGTCAAAAGCTGTCGGATCTCGATCTGCCCGTCAGCAGTGAAGATGCGACGGTGGCAACCCTGGTCCAGCGGATCGGGCAGCGCGAGCTCGACCCCAATACCCAGTATTTCGTGGGGCAGACGACGGGCGTCAGCAACGGCCTGTGTACGCCCAAAGACGTGGCAAACCTCGCGGACGTGCGCGGCACCTGTCCGGAAGCGCCCGGCCTTGCCGGAGGCTATGCCGGCGCGGGCCTCGCGCACTATGCTTATACCAACGACATGCGCCCGGATCTCAGTGGCAAGAACACCGTGCGTACCTTCGGCGTGACCCTGGCAGGCAATCTGCCCCAGATTACCGTGCGAGTTCCGGGCACAGCCAGCCGGGAGATCACTATTCTGCCGGCATGCCGCAACAGCTCCATTGGCGGCAACGGCAACTGCGCCATCGTGGACTTCAAACCCCTTGAAGTGACCGAGACCACGGGCAGCTATCTGGTGAGTTGGGAAGACTCGGAGCAGGGTGGTGACTTCGACGTGGACCTCAATGGCGTGATTCGCTATACCATCAGCGGCACTTCCATCACTGTGGAAACCCGGATTACCTACGCCAGTACCCCTGAATCCATGGGCTTCGGTTTTGTTATCTCGGGTACCGGCACCTCGGCGGACAACTTCTACATCCTCTCGGCGGTCAACGGCTTCAGTGCGTCCGAGTTTGGGTGTGGCGCTGATTGTACGGCGTCCCAGTGGCACCAGCGGACGTTCAGCATTGCGGCCGCAGGCGCCAACGCCACCGCGCAGTTCCTCAAGTCGCCTCTCTATTACGCAGCAAAATGGGGTTCATTTACCGATCTCACCACCGGGCCCATGTCCCAGGCCGGGGTGCCCGATGACGCCCGCGAATGGGATCAGGACGGGGATGAACAGCCCGACGGCTACTTCCTGGTCTCCAATCCCGCCCAGCTCAAGACTCAGCTGGAGAACACCATCAATGGCATCCTTTATCGGGTATCCGCCGGGACTGGCGCGTCTCTTTCGGTCAGTAATACCAGTGGCGACGGACTCTTCCTGCAAAGTCTCTATCGCGGTGAAGTCAGCGACGGGGCTCGCAAGGTCAACTGGGTGGGGGCCCTCAACGGGCTGTTCCTCGACCGCCTTGGTTACCTGCGCGAAGACACCGACGGTAACGGGCGCCTGAGCGCCGCCGACCGGATCATCGAAATTTATTACGATCGGGATGAAGGTGACACTTTCGTCAACCGGTTCGATGTTGGCGCCGATGGCCAGCCGCTGATCAACGAAAACACCCGCCGCGGTCTGGAGCTGGATGCTATCGCACCGATCTGGAGCGCCCGCGATCAGCTCGGCTCTCTGTCGACCGCGCAGCTGCTTGCCCAGCGCGCGCCCTATATCGGCGGAAGTCGTGGTCGCTATTTGTTTACCGGAGTGGACACCGGGGGCGCGACCCCTGCAGACGGGCAGGTCGTCGCGACCGAAGTAGTGCCGTTCACGGAGACCAGCCTCGCCGCCCGGACCGATCTGGCTGCGCTGCTGGATGCCGGCAGTGCCGAAGCGGCCCGGCAGGTGGTTCGATTCACCCGGGGCGAGGAGGGCATAGAAGGGCTCCGCTCCCGCTCGCTTAACCTGGATAACGACACCGCTCTGGAGAGCTGGCTGCTGGGCGACATCATGCATTCCACCGCAGCCATCGTCGGCAAACCCGCGGGTCTCTATGACCTCAATTATGGCGATGACAGCTACCGCGCCTACAAGGACCATTATGCCGGTCGCCGCCAGGTGGTTTACGTGGGCGCGAACGATGGCATGCTGCACGCATTTAACGCCGGCTTTTTCAACACCGACACCAAAGCCTATTCAACTGCGCCCGATGGTGGCACCGGCGGGCTGCCGCTTGGAGATGAGCTCTGGGGGTACGTCCCTTATAACCTGCTGCCGCACCTGAAGTGGCTCACTCGGGCCGACTACAACCACGTCTACTATGTGGATTCCAATGTGCAGGTCTACGACGTCAACATTTTTGATGAAGATGAAGACCATCCGTACGGCTGGGGCACCATTGCGGTGGCGGGCATGCGATTTGGGGGGGGTGATTATCCGGTCAATATGGGCGCTGACGATGCGCGGACCCTGCGTTCGGCGTTCGTCATCATGGATGTAACCAATCCCGAAAAGCCGCCGCGTCTGCTGGCCGAAGTAACCGACGCGGCGCTGGGCTACACCCTCGGTCTGCCGGATCTGGTGAAGTTCCGGCGACCGGCCACTAACGGCTCTTTCCGGAGCGATGCCGTCCAGAACGACTGGCATCTGGTGTTCGGCTCCGGGCCACGGGGCGCCTCTGCGCTATCCGCTGCCGTCAGTGATCAGCCGGCGCAGCTGTTCAGCCTGGATCTGGTAGACCTGGCTCAACGCGGGGCGGTACAGCTGCGCGGTTTCGCGCTGGATGAGCCCCATGCCTTTGTGGGCAGCCTGCGCAGCGTCGACTGGAACCGGGACTATATGGACGACAGTCTGTATTTCGGGGTCGTCGGTGACGGCGTGGAGCGAGATGACGAGAAGACCCGCGGCGGACTCAAGCAGGTCACCCTGGGATCGACCGGCAGCGATATCTTTGACGCCGCCACCGATCTGCTGGACCCGACGGACTTCGACTTGCCGTTCACGGTGCGACCGCTGGCGGTCAACGACACCCAGGGCAACTACTGGATATTTGCCGGCAGTGGCCGCTTCCTTTCTGCCGGGGATCTGGCGACGGCGGGCGAGCACTACTATTTCGGGATCAAGGTCAATGCCGGTACCGGTCTGACGGACAGCCCGGTCACTTCCGACGAACTGTTTGAATCGTCGGCGCATAAAGTGTACTTGGCCGCAGACGGATCTACACTGGTAGAGAACGACGCTGGAGCGCCGATCGGCACGGTAGAGGACGCCAATGCGCAGGTGGACGAGCTGGCTGGCTGGTATCGCGAGTTCCGGCCGGATGAGTCTACCTTCAGTCTGCCGGCATTCCTGGCCGGTACGCTGGTCGTCAACGGTTATACGCCGCCGGACAGCAGCGGCTGTCAGGCCGAGGGAACCACGCGGCAATACGTGCTGGACATGTTCAACGGCATGGCCCAGACACAACTGCAAACCGTGTTTTATGACGGCTCGACCGTCAACCGCGACGATCAGGATTACAAGGGGCTGGACGAAGTTGCCAACGTGATTGATGGCCTGGCCTCGGACAACGTCGTAGTGAACGGCAAGGTCGGTGTCCTGACTGAATACGGCAACCCGGTACAACTTGAAATAAAACCGTCGCCGCCCAAAGCGTATCGACGGTCCTGGCGGGAAGTGCCGCTGGATGAAGTGGACCTTTAGAGTGCATCAAACAGAGTGCTTCAAAAAGGAGCACCCGATAACTGCCGGTGGGGACCGGCAGGACCCAACACAGACGATGGCTGCCGCGCGCAGGAATCGGACGCAGTACTTTGACAAAGGTGAGTCAGATGAGCACGCATAAAGGTTTTACCCTGATCGAACTGATGATGGTGGTTGCCATCATCGGCATTCTGGCGGCAATTGCCTATCCGTCCTATCAGGGGTCGATCCGCAAAACCAACCGCAGTGATGCGAAGGACGCGTTACTGCGGATCGCGGCGGCCCAGGAACGCTTTTTCTTTTCCAACAACGGCTATACAACCGATTTGAGCAAGCTCGGTCTTACGGCCCAGAGCGGCAGCTTTTTCAGTACGGAAAATCATTACCAGCTCACCGTCACCGCTGGCCCGACCTGCACCTCCGCCGGCAGTAAAACCTTCCCCTGTTACACCGTGACCGCCACCGCGCGAGGCGGCCAGGCCGCCGACAAGGCCTGCACCACTTTCGCTATCGACCAGACCGGCCGCAAAACCGCCGCCAAAAATGACGCCTCCGCCAGCACGGATATCTGCTGGTAAACCCGAGTCGAACTGAACCCGACCTCAGACTCCCTCTCCATACTCACGTAAGTTCCCCCTGCCAAGGGGGAACTTACGTGGGTGTTATGTTCCGAACGCCTGCCTGCAAGTCCTCCGTGCCAAGGCGGCGGCTGTCAACAAATTGGCCTCTGGTCGCTGCTCGACCGACGTGTATCGCAATTCGTCAAAAAATCCATTAATCTGCCTCCTTTTCGACGAGTCCGGCATTGCTCGATCCGTCGTTATCGCGAACCTCCCACCCGTGTTATTTTTTCACAGACCATCGGGGCGGGTTCACCAGGGTTTGTACGAAAAGTGCCTGACGTATCGCTGAATTTTCATTAATGCCGCGGCGTGAGCTAGCGGGGCGATTTCTTCGTTTCGACAATAAACCAAGCCGTGTTTGTCTGGGGAAGCCAGGCGGGGCACCGGTTTTACAATTCGCGTTTGCCGTTTGCGCCATGCTCGCTCCCGAATCGGGAGGAAGGACCATATGAAGCTTATTCCCGCACTCAAACTGTCTGGCCTGCTGCTGGGTTGCGCCCTGTCGTGGGGCTGTTCCCGACCCAACAGCACCATCGACGCGAGTCTGTACGAGCAAGCCAGCGAAGAGCAGGTGGCCGGTGCCACGGGCGCTATTCCGGGGATTGAACCTTCAGAAGGCAAGCCGGGCGAGGCGCCCGATGAGGGCGGCGGGACCGACAATCCGCTGAGTGTGCAGGCGAGCAAATCCCAGTTTGCCGATTCCGAAGTCCTGATCTCCCTGTTTGGAGAGGTCAGCAGCAGTTCCACGGCGGCGATCGAGCGGGTCGTGTGGCAGCAGGTCCAGGGTCCCACGGCGGTAATTATCAATCCCGAGAGCACGCGCACTTCGGTGCTGTTGCCAAGGGTATCCTCAGCCCGGGTCCTGCACTTCCGTCTGTCCGCCGTCGACGCCGATGGTTTCGCGCAGTCGGCCGTCACCAGCGTGACAGTGCTGCCGCTGGACAACAGTGTCGAAGTGGTCAATACCGCCATGGCGGAAGCGGACAACCGGCTGGTGTTTACGGTTCGCCTGGCGGAGCCGGTGACGGAAGAATGGACGTTCCAGTACGCCACCGAGGATGGTACAGCCCTGGTTGAAGAAGATTATCTTGCCGCTTCCGGCACAGTGGTTTTCACGCCGGGAGAGCAGGAAAAAGAGATTGCCATTGCAGTGGTGGATGATGACTATCGCGAAGGCAGCGAATATTTTTATTTCAACCTTTCCAGTCTGGACAGCGCCCGGCCATTTGCCACCCGCGCGGTCGCGCTCATTGAAGACAACGAAGACGGCGAGCTGTTCAAGAGTTCCACCTTTACCTACGAAGGCAGCTGCGACCAGACCCAGGTGCAGCGCGGCGGGCTGGAAGGAATTATCCGGTTTGCCCTGAACTGGCAGGACGTGAATAGCGATCTCAACGTCCGCGCCGCTGACCCCTGCGGCAATGTCCTGGCCGAACCGGGGACGGAAATCGAATGTGAAGGTTTGACGGGAATCCTGGTAGCCACCGAAAGCGAATCGGGACCGGGCGAAGATATTGTCTGGACCGACGAGGCGCCCACGGGGCGTTACGTGGTCGGCGTGGAACATGTCGCCGGTCAACCCACGGATTTCGATCTGTGCGTCTGGTTCGACGAAGAGAGCGAGAGATATACCGGCACGGTGGGCAATGCCGAGACCCTGGAAATCGCGCGCTTCGAGTATTTCAACAACGCATCCAGCAGCTCCAGTTCTTCATCAAGCGCTTCGTCGAGTTCCTCAAGCGCTTCGTCGAGCGGATCTTCCAGCAGCAGCTCGGGTTCGTCCAGCAGCAGCGCAAGCTCATCAAGCTCCAGTTCTTCGTCGAGCAGCAGCGCAAGCTCATCAAGCTCCAGTTCTTCGTCGAGCAGCAGCGCCAGCTCATCAAGCTCCAGTTCTTCGTCAAGCAGCAGCGCCAGCTCATCAAGCTCCAGTTCTTCGTCGAGCAGCAGCGCAAGCTCATCAAGCT
>CAZJKJ010000049.1:7881-20503 GCA_964546435.1 uncultured Cellvibrionaceae bacterium | reverse complement strand
TCGAGCGCCAGCTCGTCTTCGAGCAGCAGCTCCGGTCTCGCAGGTTCAAGCTCGTCCGGTGGCAGTTCGAGTTCGTCCAGCGCCAGCTCGTCCTCAAGCAGTTCGAGTTCATCAAGCTCGAGTTCTTCGTCAAGCAGTTCCAGTTCGGGCGCCTTGGCGGATCTGAGAGTCGGGTCAGTTGAAGTAATCGAAAAAGGACCATCGCGGGGCAGGGCGACGGACGGTATTCCAGTGCGTCTGGAAATATCGAATATGGGTGAAGCAAGTGCGAACGGTAGTTTCGTGACGACGCTCCATTATTCGCCCGATCAACTTGACTGGTATGCGCTGCCTCTCTCAGTACGGCGCCCAGGCCCGGCCGGTGAATTGCAACCCTATGTCGTGGAGAATCTGGAAGCCGGTGCGACAGTAAAAGTCGAGGGCTACCTGCCGCTCCGCGCGATCGACAGCTATTTTTCTGTCCAGAGCTGGTTGTATGCCGAAGTCGACAGTTGTTCGAATGAGGATCCGGACAGTGAAAACTGTCGGATCGAAGAAAGTAACGAGGACAACAATCAGTCGCCGGTGATTGAACTGGATCTGTCCGGGTTCTCGTCTTCCAGCAGTTCCAGCTCTACGTCGAGCAGCAGTTCCAGTTCTTCGTCGAACAGCAGTTCCAGTTCTTCGAGTTCCAGCTCTTCGTCGAGCAGCAGCTCCAGTTCTTCGAGCTCCAGCTCTTCGACGAGCAGCAGTTCCAGCTCTTCGAGTTCCAGCTCATCGGCGAGCAGCAGTTCCAGCTCAGGCATTACAGTTCCTGCCTGGTCGGATCTGCGACCGCTTGGCTACCAGCGGAACCCGGTCAACGTGACCGAGGCGGGTTTTGAAATACGGTTTGGGGTTGGCATCATCAATGAGGGACGCAATACGGTGGAATTCCAGGTAGGTGCCGGCTACAGGAGCGCCGATGGCATTGAGCGGGCTACATCGTTGGTGATCAACGAAAATTCAAGCAACTTGTACCCCGGCCGCCGTGTTGTACTTTCGCCGGGTGGGCGGATACATTTCCTCGGCGATGTGGTGCTCCCGTCCAGCCTCGAAGGTGACTCGGCAGATTTGTTTATGATTCTCGGTACCTGTCCAGACGTCGGACTTTCGCAATCATCGTGCGAGCTTCTGGAAAGCGAGAACATTAAACGGGTAAAACTCGAAACCGTGACCTTCAAGCCGGATCTGGTCGTTACCGAAGCGGTGCAACTGGTGAATGGAGGCATCTCTCTCGACGGTGTAACCCGGCTCCGCCACCGCGTGACCGTCACTAACCAGGGAAATTCGCCAACTCGCAGTCCGTTTGCAGTGGCGACTGAGTACACAGACATTATTGGCCGCGAACAGCAGGTGGATTTTGAGGTTCGGGGCTATAACGACACCCGAAGACCACAGTATTACGATACGCTGATGCCCCAATCATCCGTGACCTTCGACGGTTATCTGATTTTTCCGTTTGGAAGCGCTATACCGACGCACTTCAAAACAATCGTGGATGATTGTCGATCTGATGGAGGCAAATTAACCTCGAAAAAACCGGCCGGTTATTGCCAGGTTGATGAACTGGATGAAACCAATAACAGCCTGGAAACCAGAGCCACCATACCGCGCATCGACAGACCCCTCGACATCGACCTCTCCATTCCGGGCCTCACGGACATTACATTGGGGCAATAACGGGCGCCTTACCACTCACGTCACCGGGCGCCCGCAGCCACCTCATCCGGCGCCCCCAACCACGTCATCCTGCGCGAAGTCGCAGGATCCATGGTTGTTCGCTGTCGCTCAGCCTCACGTGCGCGAGGGCGAGGGGTCTGGAAAGAGGTCTTCTGCCTGCTAAAATTCCAGCCGCAATCCCGCTTCTATTCGCCGACTGGTGAAATTTTCATAACCCAGTAATTGGTCCACCCGCAGAAAACCGCTGACGCCGTTGGGCATTACAAAGCTGGTGCCGACGGCGACGTTGTAGAATTTCTTGTCGTTTTCTTCGGCGCGCATCACAAATGTCTGATTATCGATTGGGGAAAACGCGAAGCCGCCGCGAATGTCATCCTGTTCAGAGCGCAGTTCGCTGCTGGCGCTCACATCCAGCTGTGGCAGGAGTACGCCCCAATTGAAATTCACCGCATATTGCGCCTGCAATCCAAGTTCGACCGTCAATTGCGTCAACTTCTGATCCCCGATCACGGTCTCGAATCCCATGGCATTGTTATCCGCGTACCCCTCGATACTGCCGTCCAGATAATTCAGCGCTAATTGCGGGGCGAGGGTCAGGGCCTGGAGTGACCAGAAAAATCGGGTTTGCGCCGAGGCGAAAATCTGGTCGCCGGTGGTTTCGCTCACGGCATGAGCCTGAAAATTTTCGAGGCTGGATTCATAACGGATATTGCGATACATCTCGAAATCGTTGCGGTTATAGCCGAGCTGGATTTCGTTGTTCCAGTTCTCGAGGTTCTGGCTCGCAAACACAATGGCGGTCGCCGTATTGGTATCGACGCTGCCATCCCCCGATTTATAAATCAGGTCACTGCGGGTCCAGCCGGCAGCGGCACCGAGCACCAGCTGGCTGTCCATGCGGTAATCAAATCCGAGCGTCAATGCGTGCAAGCGGGACTCGAAACCGTTTTCCCAGGCGGTTTTATCCTTGTCGGCATCTTCCAGTTGGGCGCTCAGAAACCAGCCGGCACGGGCGAAGGGAAAATCCGCGTCACCGGCGCCACCTCCCGGATAATTCCCCGGACCGGCGGAGAATCCATTGATGATGAGCTGATTGCCACGAGTATTGCTGGAGGACGTGCGGCGCGTAATGGCATCGGTCTGGATGCTGGCACTCATGGCGCCAAGCTGGATCATGGCCATGGTTTCTTCCGGGGCGATCTGGTTGATGGCGGAGGCCAGCGTCGCGGGATCCGTGGCTGCCAGATCCTGCAGCGCGATGCAGCGTTCCCGCAATTGCAGGGCGCCGGCGCTCAGTTCTCCCGGCAATTGCTGCAACAGCGCATTACAGGCGGCATCAAGTGCGGCGGCCACCGACAGGTCATTGCCCAGCAAGCCATTGCCCACCAGCACCGCGTTGGATACCACAATATTGACCGTTGCCGGCGCCGAGATCTGAACACCGTCGTCGGTGATGGCATAAGTGAAAGCATCGGGACCGGAATAGCCCGGGTCCGGGGTGTACTGCACCGAGCCGCTATCGAGCTGGGTGACGGTGCCATTGCCGGCCTCGCCCAGCGAAATGATGGAGATTGCGTCGCCGTCTGCATCAAAGTCATTGTTCAGCACGTCAATGGTGATGGGCGTATTGATGGGGACCCTGCGCATGTCGTTATTGGCCACCGGTACGGCGGCGGCGACCAGACCGGGCAGAAACAGCAGGGTACCGTAGGCGAGCGTGCGGCTAAACGAGCACTTCATGATGAACTTCCGTGAGTTTTTAGCGGGTTTGTAAGCAGTCTGCCCGTGACACTATTGTAATTATTCCGCCGGGGGCAAGCTGCGCAAGCTGTCAGAAGGGGGCCAGTTTATTGCAAAAGAGCACGCAATGGCTGGGCAATCCGGACAGATTTTTCAGGCCGCTATTTCACCCTAAACTTTAGTTCTGTAACAGCCATTTTTATTGCCTTTCGCAATGAGGGCGCCGACGCGCGCGCGTTCATCGCGAGGAAGCCGCCACTGGTCCCGGCAAACAGGCGCCGCTGCGGCCGCTAATCTACTGTTAATTCAGAGAAATCCGCTCCCGAACGACCAACCACAGGCTCTGGACAATGACGCTATTTCCTCCTGGCGGGCAACGGGGATTCACGCTTCTGGAATGTATGGCAACCGCGACTGTCGCCGGCGTGCTGGCGCTGGCCAGCGGACCCCTGCTTCAGGATTTCAACTCAGGCAATCCAACCGAAGTCGAGGCTCATTGGCAAAGAACGCTCAACGAGGCTCGCGCCGCGGCCATATCTGCCGGAGCGCCGGTCACGGTCTGCGCCAGCGTCAGTGGCACTGAGTGCGACGGCGAGAACTGGGACGCCGGCTGGGTGGTACTTCAGGCGGCAAGCGCGACAGCGGACCGCCAAGTGCTGGAAAGCTACCTTCTGGAGGATAAATCTGGCGAGTTGCAGGTGTTTGATGAACGCTTAAGGAAAGCGAACCGGATTGAGTTCAATGGTCGCGGTTTCAACGGGAGAGACATCCGCACGATTTCCACGGTATGCGATGCCAGCGGCCTTGCATCAAATGCGGTGGTCATTGAACGCAGCGGCCGGATTTATTCAAGTACGCATTGGGCGCAACTGCAGGTGCAATCACAGTCGCCATCGAAACCGGTGAATAACGACAGTCTCCAGCAAGTATCTGATCAGGAATTGTATGAAACCATCTGTCGATCATAAATTTCCGGGCGCCGCGAGGGCGGGCCGACGCCATCGCGGTTCATCGCTTATCGAGATGATGGTCGCGCTGTTCATATTGGCGGTCGGCATGCTCGGCGTGCTGTCCATGCAGGTCAAATCCATGCAGTTCAGCCAGACGTCCTACTACTACTCGCAAGCGGTTTTTCTGGCCAATGAGATTGTTGAACAGATGCGTAGCAGTCCGGATACCGCCAGTACCTACGTCATCGGCCTGGATGACGCCGCGCCCACGCCCGCGGTCAATTGCCAGACGGCCGTGTGCACGGCGGGAGAATTCAAAAACTGGACTCTGAAACGCTGGCGCGACAACGTCGCCTCGTCGCTGGTTTCAGGTCGCTCATCCGTGGAACGCGATGGCGGTTTCTACAAGGTAACCGTGCAGTTCGATGACAGTCGGGGATTGCTCGGATCGTCTGCGGAACCCGTGTTGAACGAATACGTGCTGGTGACGGAAATAAACTGATATGAAAACACGTAAATCAAATTGCCTGCCGCCCATGAATTCTCACTCGCAACGCGGTTTGTCACTGATCGAGCTGATGATTTCCCTGGTGATCAGCGCGGCGGTCATTGCCGGCTCGGTGCAGGTACTGGTCTCAAGCAAACGCAATTATCTTGATCAGGACGAGGTGGTTTTTATCCAGAACAACATTCGTTATGCCATGGACCTGATCGGTCGGGATGTACGCATGGCCGGTTACATGGGATGCGCTTCGGGTGACGGAGTCGAAGTCGCCAATGCCATTGTGGACAACGCCAACGGATTTATCTCAATGCATGGAATTCGGGGTTTCGAAAGCAAAACCTCCAAGGCGACATTCCCCATCGATTACCGCGCGGCGGCAAAAACCGGTTCGGACTCGTTCATGATTCGTCGGGCCAATGACGAAAACCATATGAACGTGAAAACCCACAAACCCTATGTCGCCATTCTGGAATTGTGGGAAACCCACAGTTATCCCGCTGGCACCACGTTAATGATTACGGATACCGCCTGTCGCAACGTGGGGCTGTTTCAGGTCAGCGGCCCGGCCACTTTGCCGGACCAGAATCTGGTCCACGCCATTGGCGGCAGCACCAAGAACTGCACTCAAGTCATCAAAGGTAGCTTCTCCTGCGACGGCACCTGCACGGCTCTGAGCTGCGGCGGGAACAACGCGGTCTCGAGCGGCTACGCCCCCGGTTCAAAAGTCATGGAGTATATTTCCCACGCCTATTACGTGGGGGAATCGGAAGTGATTCCAGGGATGCCGGCGCTGAAGCGTCAGGTTCTGGTCGTGGGCTCGACGCCTGCAACCGTCTCCGAAGAAATCGCCCTCGGGGTGATCGACATGCAGCTGTTATATGGCATTGACGCAGACGATGATGGCTCTGCCGAAATGTTCCGGGCGGCGGACAGTATGGATGTCGACGGCAACGGTGTGACCGACGACATCGACTGGAGCCACGTCTCGTCAGTCAGCCTGACGTTGGTATTTCGTTCCCAGAATCCAGTGCTGCCCCAGAACAAGGCCGAAACGATCGCCGGGAAGGCATATAACGACCGGTACATTCGCCAGGTCGTCAACACCACCATCAAGATTCGTAATCGGGGGTGATCATGTCGACGTTACGTAATGCCTGCCTGAATCAGCAACGCGGCGCCGCCCTGGTCGTCAGCCTGGTGCTGCTCGCGGTGATCACCTTGCTCGGCGTCGTGTCGATGCAAACCTCCAATGCCGAGCTGAAAATGGCCGGAACCCTGCGCGACCGCGCGGCGGCGTTCGAAGCCGCAGAGGCCGCGCTGGTGATGGTCGAAAGGACGTTGGCGGCCAATCCGCCGCTGTTGCAGGATGTGCGCACTGGCTGTACCGGCGCGACCTGTTTCAATCCGAACTGCACCAACGGTTTGTGCTTCAACGGCGATTACGCACCGACCGCCACACCGGAATATTGTGAGGTGGTGGATTATGCGTCGGCCACATCAAGAATCGAGTTCTGGAGTAACAAGCCCATGAAGGTGTGGACCGATTCGACCCGCCACAAGACCATGGCGATCGACGAACTCGACCAGGACGTCAAATACATAGTCGAGTTCCTCTGCTATCAGCCGACCGATGGACTTTTCCCTTTGTCGAAAGACAACGCATCGCCGTTGTACCGTATTACGGTGCTTGCGGAAGGCAATGGTGACAGAGCAACCGTTTCGCTGCAGTCCACTTACAAAGTCGTGCCGCTTTAATCACACGGTGTATATATGAAACAGTTAATGCAATTTGAACGGGTCATTGTCTCTGTGATGGCTTCGGTCGCCACCGTCGGGCTGGCGACGACCATTTCGGTCTCCCAGGCGCAGACTGTAGCTGATTATTATGCTGTACCTGCCATGGCGTCCGAGAGTGTCGAACCGCTGATCATGCTGGCACTGTCCAATGATCACCAGCTTTTCTACAAGGCATTTACCGATTACGACGATCTGGAAACCCAGCTGGATGCGGCGGGCACGCGAGTAATAGAAACGACTTATGAACACAGCTTTGACTATGTCGGGTATTTCGATACCCACAAGTGTTACGAGTATGTGCATGTCAGCTCTAATACGAAAACCAGCTATTTCAAACCAGTGAAAACCACCACCGACAAATATTGCAACACATCGTCAGGCGGTAATTACTGGAGCGGAAATTTCCTGAACTGGGCCACCATGACCCGCATCGACCAGATCCGCAAAGTGTTGTATGGCGGCACCAGAGACGTCGACACCTTCGGACAGACTATTCTCGAACGGACCCACCTTCCGAACGATGCCCACAGCTTCGCCAAGTACTACAACGGCACGGATCTCAATAGACTGACGCCGTTCAACGTCGTCACCGGCAAAGACAAGGATTCCAACAGCGGCATCACCATTTGTAACACCACACCTGCCACCAACAAGGTGGTGTCGCAGAATGTGACCGAGAAGCCGCTGGCCCGGGTGGTTGCTGGCAACTACTCACTCTGGGCGGCCAATGAGCGATTTCAGTGTCTGTATCAGAGTGAGGTTGATAAAAAGACCAACACTTCTTATGACGGTAACGGGAACAATCCAAGTAAAACCGGTATTTACGCAAAATCCAATCATCCCGGCACATCCAACCGTGCGAAGCAAAAAAACAATACGACCATTGGTGACTATGTGGTGCGTGTTTCGGTCTGTCATTCGGACTTGATCGGACGCGAAGACTGCAAGCAGTATCCCAGCGGCAACTACAAATCGGTGGGGATTCTGCAAGCCTTTGGTGACGACAATTCCATGAAGTTCGGGTTGATGTCCGGTTCTTACAAGAAAAACAAATCCGGTGGGGTGCTGCGCAAAAACGTAAGCTACATCGGCGACGAAATCAACACGGCAACCGACGGTACCTTCAAAGCCGCGCCTTCGACCGGTGGAATCATCAATACCATCGACAAATTCAGAATCGTCAATTACGCCTACCATGAAGGCTACTACAACGACCACGACAACTGCGCGTGGGGGTTGAACACCTTCAACGATGGCAGCTGTACCAACTGGGGCAACCCCTTTGCGGAAATTCTGCTTGAGTGTTACCGCTATTTCGCCAAGAAAACACCCAACACGGCGTTCGATGCCGACGACTCAAGCCTGATCAGCGGTTTGACCCGGCAGACAACCTGGTCGAATCCACAGGTCCAGTCCAGCTCTTGTGCCAATCTCAGCGTCATCGCCTTCAATGCCAGCACGGTTTCCTATGATGGCAACAGCCTCCAGAAAGTCACGGATCTGAACACGAGCAGCAGCGCCGAGAAGCTGACCAATATTGTTGGCGCGGGCGAAGGTATACATGGCAACACCTATTTTGTGGGTGAAAATGGCAGCAATAACGACCAGCTCTGTACCAAAAAAGTAGTCGCCAATCTGGGAGATGTTGAAGGTACCTGCCCTGACGCACCGCGGCTGGACGGTTCTTACCTGATGGCCGGCCTGGCCTACCATGCCAACATTACCGACCTGCGTCCGGATATTCAGGACAAACAGTCTGTCACTACCTATGGCATTACCTTGTCTCCAACCCTGCCGCAAATCACGGTGCTGGATACGGCAGCTCGCAAAGTGACCATTCTGCCAGCGTGTCGCAACTCGACCCGGGGGGGCAACTGCGGACTGGTGGATTTCAAGATTGTCAGCAAAACTGCGACCTCGGGCAGCTTCTATGTGAACTGGGAGGATAGTGAACAGGGCGGTGATTACGACCAGGATTTGAGCGGACTTATTAAATACACCCTGAGCAACAACAAACTGGTTGTGACCACCCAGATTATTGGTGAGTCCACCGAAGACAAGATCGGTTTTGGATTCGTCATCAGCGGCACGACTGATGATGGCTTCCATGCGATCTCGGGGATGAAGGGTTTCAGTGGTTACGGATGCTCGAACTGTAAAGGCACCGACAGTGCTAAAAGCAAAACCTTTACGTTGGGGAGCTCCAGTGCCGAACTGCTGGAGCAGCCGCTGTACTACGCCGCGAAATGGGGCGGCTTTGTGGACGTTGATGGCGACAACAAACCCCTGGACCCGAAAGAATTCGACACCATGAACAACCTGACCGGTGCGTCAGGACCGGATGGAGTACCGGATAACTATTTCCTTGCGATCAACCCCCAGCAGTTGAAGGATCAGCTGACATCCATTCTGGTGAATATCCTGAACCGCACCGGTTCCGGTACGGCGGCATCGGTGGTGTCCAACACCGGCACCGGCGAAGGCGCCATCTTCCAGGCACTGTTCAACCCGCGCTTCAGCTCAGACAGCGGCATTGATGCGGTGGAATGGGTGGGTACGCTCAACGCGCTGTTTATCGACGCCTGGGGCAATATCCGGGAAGACAGTGTCACGCCGAAAGGGCAGCTGACCAGCGCCGACAACGTCATTCGCGTCTATTATGATGCCGTCAGCGAGAAAACCCTGGTGCAGCGCTACGACCTGAACGCCGACGGTACGCGGGGAGCGGCCAAAGGCGGCCCGGTAGACGTCCGGGACATCAAGCCGATCTGGAGCGCCAACGATCAGCTGGCAGCGGTGACAAGCTATACCACCCAACGCGCGGCCTACAAGAATTCTGCTAAAACGGGTCGCTATATTCTGACCGGCATCGACCGTGACGGCGACGGTCAGATTGGCAATGATCCGGATCTGAATGAAGTATTCGATTTTACCGCCGCAACCTTCGACCCGGCGCGAACCGAGCCGTATTACCGCTTGCTCGGTCTGGCTTCGGGCAGTACCGGCCAGGCAATGAACCTGGTCAACTATATCCGGGGCGCGCCCGTCGCGGGGTACCGCAATCGACGCATTGACGTCGATGGGGATGCCGCCGTGGAACCACTGCTGCTGGGTGACATCATCAACTCTTCCCCGGTATCGGTGGGCAGACCGTCGGCCGGTTACGACTTGGAATTCTCCGACGAGACCTATCGCGCCTTCAGGGCCAAGTATCAGAATCGTCGGCAGGTGGTGTACGTGGGGGCCAACGACGGCATGCTGCACGCGTTCAATGCCGGCTTCTTCAATCCCGCCACCTCGACCTATGACCTGAAGGCCGGCAGCGAAACCCAGCACCCCCTGGGCGCAGAACTGTGGGCCTATGTCCCCTACAACCTGCTGCCCCACCTGAAGTGGCTGTCCGCTCCGGACTATCCTCATGTCTACTATGTGGATGGATCGATCCAGACGTTCGATGTCAATATTTTCCCGCCGAGCACCAAACATCCCAACGGATGGGGAACCATCCTGGTCGCGGGCATGCGTTTCGGAGGCGGTGAGTACACGCTGGATCCGGCCGGCGATTCCAATCCGGCCAATGACATTACCCTGCGCTCAGGATATGTCGTCATGGATATTACCGACCCCGAGCAGGCACCGACGGTACTGGCGGAAATCTCGCATCCGGATCTCGGCTTCACCACCTCCAAGGTGACCGTAGCAAAACTGCGCGAGCCCGACCTGACCACAGGCGGCTACGAATCACCGAACCTCAACCGATGGTATCTGGTCTTCGGATCGGGTCCGGCCGGGTCGACAACGACCGGCAAGCGCGCAGCGCTCACCCAGGCAATCAGCGAAAAAGCCAACAAGATTTTTGTGTATGACTTCGAGGAGCGGGCGCTGACTGCTCATAACGTCGGTGACTCGGCGAGTTTTGTGGGCGGTGTGACTGTCATGGACTGGAACCGGGACTATCAGGACGATGCCATTTATTTTGGAACCGTCAGCGGAACCGTCGCTGCGCCCAAAGGCAAGCTCTACCGCGGCACCCTCAGCCGGACCGGCTCCAAACTGCTGGTGGATTTCGACACCCTGCTGGACGTGAACAACCAGCCTTTCAGCGCCACTCCGCTCGCCTTGCGGGACCGCCAGGGAGGGTACTGGGTTTATGCCGGAACCGGCAGATTTATGGTAGCGGCGGACAATATGAGCAACACCAAACAGTCCTATTACGGGATCAAGGATCCGCAGGCCAACGGAGTGCTGCTGGGCGATGAAGTGGACAAGGACACGCTTATCGACACCACAGACATTCTGGTGTTTTCCGATGGAACGCTTGAATCGCGGTCAAGCCCTGGCTCGGCCATACGGGTTGGCGAGAATGACACCGAAGTGACGGTGTACACGGATGTGACCACGGCTGTGGAAAAAACCCATGGCTGGTATTTCGATTTCGAGCGCACCCGCGGCAGAAACGTCACCGAAGCCGTGGTATCCGACAGCTCGCTGGTCTTTACCGAATATCAGCCCAGCGGACTGCTGTGCTCGCCCGAAGGGAACGGCTATCTGCATGCGACCAGCCTCAGGACCGGGCTGCCAGGCTTTTTTGGACCGCTCGGTACCGACGGCAACATCACCAACGAAGATGGCGCCGAAGCCGTGCTTCCGAGCCAGGATATTGGTATGGGAAGCCCGTCAACGCCCGGCATTCACCAGCGTGCGGATGGCACCAAAGTCGCCGTCATCCAGACGTCCACCGGTGAACTGGTAACATCCGAAATCGGCTCCGGCGGCGCCACGGACAGTCGCCGTCAATCCTGGCGTGAGCTGCTGATCGACTGGGATTTCTAAAGAACCGGATTTTTATGGTTACCGCACGCGCCGGTGTCTTCCACAACACCGGCGCTGTCTTTATCAGTCTCCAGATAAGGTCGTCCCATCCGGTGCACGGCGATGCGCCGGTTCAGTTGCGGAACAGATCGATGCGGACACAGCATGACGCTGCCAAACTGACGCGCACTGCCGTCGGCATTAAAAGTAATGTGGCGGTTATTCGACGCCTTCAGCACCACCGTCCCCGGATACTTGATGGCGCCGTAGGCAAAAACTGTATCGGGCTCATCCACACGCTGATCGTAAGCCTGATCAATAAATATAACGAACCGCTCGATATCATTGCGCGTGCAATTCCCGTCTGCATCCACTCCGCAGAAAGTCACTTTACGACCCGAAGTAATAGCGAACTTGCGGGCGGCATTAAGCTGTCGCGCGATGGACCAGGCAGCGGTATCCGCCTGCTGCTTGTCGATAAAACCGGTTAGCGCTGGCACGGCGACACCGGTCAGAATACCGATAATGAACGTAACCGCCAGACACTCCAGCAGCGTGAATCCTGAAAGAAAACGACGCATTTTCCTGTCCCTGGAAAAACGGCCATGGTGCGCCAGTTCGGGGACTGAAAGAAGGGGAGAGGACTCGCATCGCCTGTGAGCCATCGGCACGGAACGATGTGCGCGAGGACGACGAGTTACGTGGACACCCACCGTTATCCCGAGTTACGTGGACACCCACCGTTATCCAAAATTACACAGACACCCACCATTACTCTAACCGAGTTACGTGGACACCCACCGTTATCCAAAAATTACACAGACACCCACCTTTAACTACACAGACACCCACCTCTACACTCCTGCAGAGGGTGCTAACGGTGGGTGTCTGAGTAATTATCGTAAATTACAGGGACACCCACCTCTACACTCCTACTAACGACACAGACACCCACCGCTACACGCCTGCAGCGTGCAAAAACGGTGGGTGTCCGGGTGATTTGAGGGTGCTAACGGTGGGTGTCTTGGTAATTGTCCCGGAATGACAAGAGTGGGTGTCTCAGTAATTATCAGAGGGTGATAACGGTGGGTGTCCGGGTAATTTTTTCGATTTCTGC
>CAZJKJ010000049.1:0-7781 GCA_964546435.1 uncultured Cellvibrionaceae bacterium | reverse complement strand
GTAATTATCAGAGGGTGATAACGGTGGGTGTCCGGGTAATTTTTTCGATTTCTGCCGCTTCAGTCGGCTTCGAGTCCCAGTTTCTGCAGGCGGTAACGCAGTGAGCGAAAGCTTATGCCGAGGTCTTTGGCGGCGAGTGTCTTGTTCCAGCGGACGGTGTCCAGTGCGCCCAGAATGGCTTCTTTTTCGATATCGGCCAGATAATCGTCGAGGGAGCTGTATTCCTTGCAGCGGGCGTAGTGGTTGGATTTGCCGCCGTCGCCTCGCGTCGGTGTTGTCAGGGTTGCTGTCTGGTTAAGTTGTAAATCCTGGGGTTTTATGATGTTGCTGTCGCACAGCGTGAAGGCGCGTTCCAGGATGTTTTCCAGCTCGCGGACGTTGCCGGGAAAGGCATATTTGGTTAACTGCACCATGGCCGCCGGCGATATTTCCGGTACGTCCAGCGCCATGTCAGTGGCCAGCTTTTTAAGCAGGTGTTGCGCCAGCAGCGGGATATCTTCCTGGCGGTCCCGCAGGGCGGGGACGTTCAGCTGGATAACATTGAGGCGGTAATACAGATCCTGGCGAAAATTTCCCTGCTCGACCTGCTTCGCCAGATCTTTGTGAGTCGCGCACAGAATTCTTACATCGGTTTTGATTTCCGTCGATGCGCCCACCGCGCGAACGGCCTTTTCCTGAATGGCACGCAGCAGTTTGACCTGCATGTCCAGTGGCAAATCCGCCACTTCATCGAGAAACAGCGTGCCGCCGTCCGCAGCCTGGAACAGGCCCTGTTTGTCCTGATGTGCGCCGGTGAAACTGCCTTTTTTATGGCCGAAAAATTCACTCTCCATCAGCTCGCCGGGAATGGCTCCGCAGTTCACCGGTACAAAAGGACGGTGGGCGCGTGAGCCCAGGTCGTGGATCGAGCGGGCGACGAGCTCCTTGCCGCTGCCCGACTCCCCGCTGATATAGACCGGCGCCTGGGAGCGTGACAATTTCCGAATGCTCGCCTGCAGCTGTTTGATAGGTTCGGAGCGACCGATAATGCGAGGCATTGCCAGGTTGCTTTCGTCATCCAGCTGGCTCACATCGACAGCGGCGCTCACCAGTTTGCGCAGAGCGGACAGGTCCACCGGTTTGGACAGAAAATCAAAGGCACCGGCTTTCATGGCCTCGACCGCGATATCCATATTGCCGTGGGCAGTGATCACAGCGATGGGGACTTCCGGGTGATCGGCCTGCATCAGTTTTACCAGGTCAATGCCGTTGCCATCGGGCAGGCGCATGTCAGTGAGGCAGAGCTGGTATTCATGGTCGGCAATCAAAGCGGTGGCCTGCGCGATGGAGCCCGCCAGGTCGGTGTCGATGTCCATGCGATTAAGCGTCAGTTGCAGCAGTTCGCGAATATCCGGTTCGTCGTCGATTATTAGTGCTTTTATCGGGTTCATAGTCAAAAAATCCGCTGATAATGAGAGAAATCAATGCGGAAGCAACTCATGTTTCTGGGTGTGCGCAGGTAGTGCAAACCGGCCTGATTGATTTCACATAGTTCCTTGGATATGTACAGACCAAGCCCCGAGCCACCCTCGTCAGTTGTGTAGAAGGGATCGAATACATGGGGCAGGGATTCGGGTGCAATGCCGGGCCCGTGATCAATGATATCCAGATAGGTCGTATCGTCGTTCTCCGCGTTTTCCACTGCCAGAATCACCCTGGGTTTGCCAATCGTCTTGAGGCTGTAGCGCAACCCGTTGTCTATAAGGTTAGTTAAGATTTGCGATAAGTGGGTCGGATCCATTTTTACCAGGTGCCGGCTGCTGCTGATGCGCAGTTCAATGGAGGCCTCCTGGGCCAGGCGGAACTGATTGACGAAGCGCGGCAGCCAGGTTGCCAGGTTGAGCGTGTCCGCCCGAGGTTCCTTGCGCCGCGACAGGGTGAGCGTGCTTTCGACAATCTGGTTGACCCGGTTCGAATGCTGATTGATGATCTCGGTCAGGCGTTTGTCGGCGGGCGAAATATCCGGAGATTCCGCCAGCAGTTGCGCGGCGTGGGAGATGGCCCCGAGGGGGTTGCGCACTTCGTGGGCGATACTCGCAGTGAGGCGGCCGAGCGATGCCAGCTTTAATTGTTGCGCTTGCTGGGCGACCACGCGGTGATCTTCGAGATAAATGACCGTGCGGGAGGTGACCCCCAGCTCCAGATTCGAAAAACTGACCCGCGCTTCTTTTCCCGCGCGCATCTCCTGTATGGCCGGCGGCCCCGAACCGGGGTCTTTCTGCCATTTTTCGATCATGCCTTCCAGGGAGGAAATGGTCTTCAGCGGACTTCCCCGGTAATCGACATTTTTGGGGAGATCCATCAGGTTCAGGGCCGAATGGTTGATCAGTTCAATATTGCCGGCCTCGTCCACCACGATGATGCCGGTGCGCATGCGCGCGACTATGGATTGCGCCAGGCGTTGCAGGTGGCGTGCGAATGCTGCCTGCGCCGCCGCCTCGCGGCTGCTGCTGTGAATTTTTTCCGTCAGGAACTGGATGGCAAACGCCGTACAGAAAAGCAGAACGCCCAGGGCGCCGGCGGAGAACATGCTTTGATTCGAAAAGCCGATGACGCTCGCCAGATACAGACTTTCCGCCACTACCAGCAAACTGGCCATGGCGGCGTAGGCGATTCCGGGCTGACCGCGGATGAACGCACTGCCGATGGCGACGAACAGAATCAGCAGGTAACCCAGACCACTGCCAACGCCGCCGCTGGCGTGCAGCATCAGAACAATGGCAAGCACATCCGCGACCAATGAGGCCGTCAATCTTTTGAACGAGTTAAGCAGCCGTTCTGCAGGAAAAGCCACAATGGTCAGCAGACACAGGCCCGCATAGATCGTGCTGGTCCACAAAAACAGATCGGGCCAGAAGGTTCCGAGAATATTGCCCGAATACGTCAGAAACATGCCCGCCAGCACGATTGCCAGCACTGTCCTGAAAATCAGGTAAACCCGTAACAGACCTTTATTGTGAGTCGGTTGCAATACCATGCGCCCCGGCCGGGCGGTCCGGCTCGTCTTGAGGAGTTATCTCAAGTGTAGTTGGGGGGCGGAGGTGTCGAAAGGCGGAATGGCCGGAATGCGTGTAAGACAAGGGCACCAGCACGCGCCTGCCCGCGCGCACGGCGAATGCTGATGCGGTTCAGGATCAGATTACAACTGCTCCGGCTTCCGAGCGGTGTCGGTGTAGACCGGGTCATACAGTCTGCGGGTATCAAAGCCGCGAACTTCGTCGCGGTTGAACAGGCCGAGGGTGACCCAGGATACCCAGCTGCGTTTTTTCTGGCCGCGAATGTACCGCTTGTCAAACTTGCCGTCGTCCGTGAGGGCGGGGTGATTGGGGAAGTTCATGGCCAGTACCCGAGCGGCATCATCCGCCACCGGATCGCTGCCCAGCAGATAGTGACCCTGCGCCAGCACGGCGAGTGCATCCGGAACGGCGGGGGTATTGGGGAAGTTTTTAACTACGTAGCTGCCGCGGTTGGTGGCGGCCAGATAAGCGCCGCGTTTGAAATAATAATTCGCCGCATGAATTTCCGCCCGGGCCAGGACGTTGCGCAAATAGATCATCCGCTTTTGCGCATCAGGTGCGTAAGGCGAGCCGGGAAAACGCTGGATAAATTGCGTGAACTGATCGAAAGAATCCCGAGCGGCGCCCGGATCGCGATTGGTGTGATCGGAACCGAACAGCGAACCGAGGAAACTGCTTTCCTGATTGAAGCTGGCGAGGCCGCGCATGTAATAGGCGTAATCCACATTGCGATGCTGGGGATGCAGACGGATAAACCGGTCTGCCACGGCGATGGCGGCTGCGTAGTCGTTGGCGCGGTATTGCGCATAGATCAGTTCAAGCTGGGCCTGCTCGCCGTAGCTGCCGAACGGGAAGTTTTCTTCCAGCAGGTTCAGGGCTTGCACTGCGCCCGCCCAGTTGCGCGCGTCCATCTGGCGCTGCGCGAGCTCGTAAACCTCGCCCTCCGTCGAACCTTTGGGTCGCTTTTCGTGACTGGCACAGCCGGTGAGAAGGGTTACAATGAGCAGCAAAAATATGGGGGTCAGGGCTTTGAATCGCATTGAATACCATCTATCGATTAGGTGCAGCCCGAGGCATTCCAGGCGTCCACAAGATTCTCGGCGACAACTCGAGTCGGCGCAGTTTAGCCAGTCACAGGCAATAACTCAATGACACAGCAGATCAAAAGAACCGGCACCCTGCCTTCGGCAGAAGCGGGTCAGCGCTTGGATCAGAGTCTGGCGCGCTTGTTCCCGGAATTCTCGCGGGAACGTCTGAAAATGTGGATCAAATCAGGTGCTCTGGTGGTCAACGGCAAAGCGGCCAGGCCCACATCCAGGGTCAGCGGTGGCGAGCGGGTGGAGCTGGATGCCGAACTCGTGCCCCAGGGCCAGTGGCAGGCGCAGGCGCTGCCCCTGGAAATCCTCTACGAAGACCGCAGCATTGCCATTATCAACAAGCCCGCCGGACTGGTAGTTCATCCCGCCGCCGGCAATTACACCGGGACTCTACTGAACGGGCTGCTGGATCGCTATCCGGATTTGCATAACGTGCCCCGCGCGGGTGTGGTTCACCGGCTGGACAAGGACACCACCGGATTGATGGTGGTCGCCAAGACACTCCAGGCACAGACCAGTCTGGTGGCGCAGTTGCAGGCGCGCACGGTTGCACGGGAATATCTGGCCCTGGTTTACGGCCACCCCCCGCTGTCCGGGACCGTCGACGCGCCCATCGGCCGCGATCCCAATAACCGCAAGAAAATGGCGGTGGTCGCCACCGGCAAAGAGGCACTTACCCGCTTCCAGGCACTGCAACGCTGGCCCCTCATCAGTCTGTTGCGACTCAATCTCGCCACCGGGCGCACCCATCAGATCCGGGTGCACATGAATCACCTCGGCTATCCCCTGATCGGCGATCCGGTCTATCGCAAGCGCGGGCAGATCACCCGTGGGCTGGCGAGCGCCGTGGCGGCGGCAACGGGTGCACTCCCGCGGCAGGCATTGCACGCGCATAAGCTGGGCCTGCTGCATCCGGACTCGGGTGAGTTTTGCGAATGGCAATGCGATTTGCCGGCGGACATGCAGTCCCTGCTCGACATCCTTAATGATCATCCTCAATGAGCCTTGACCCCATGGTCGAATCCGCAACGCAGCCGTTATGGCAACCGGCTTCCTGGCCGGCCCCACCGGGTGTAAAGACCGCCATTACCGGGCGCAGCGGCGGGGTCAGCACTGCGCCATACGACTGCCTGAACCTGGCGCTGCATGTGGGGGATGATCCGGCGGCGGTCGCGGAAAACCGCAGCCGTCTTCTGGGTTCCATCGATGCCCGGCGGATCATCTGGTTGCAGCAGGTTCACGGTACCCGCCTGCTGGACGCCGATGAAGGCGTTGCGGATCGAGCGGGCGCGCCGGAAGCGGATGGTGTGTTTGCAACCCGGCCGGGAATCGCCTGTGCGGTGCTGACTGCCGACTGCATCCCGGTGCTGCTGTGCGATCGGGCCGGCCAGCAGGTCGCGGCGGTTCACGCCGGCTGGCGGGGTCTGGTGGATGGGATTCTCGCCCGGACCATCGAACGCTTCCAGGCGCCCCCCGGGCAATTGCTGGCGTATCTCGGCCCCGCCATCAGCGCGTCGCATTATGAAGTGGACGACCGGTTTCTGGCGGAGCTGCAGGCCCGAGTTGAGCTGGAAGAGGGGGGATCCTTGTGGCAGCAGACAGTCACGACCTGTCCCCACAAGGCGGGACACTACCAGTTTGATCTGTTTGCCCTGGCGCGCTGGCAGCTGCAACGGCTGGGAGTCGCCAACATGTACGGCGGAACGGACTGCACCGCCAGTCAGGCGGACCGCTATTACTCCTACCGTCGCGACGGCGTGACCGGCCGGTTCGCCAGTCTTATCTGGATTGCTCCGTGATAAAACGGGCGAAGTGATCGCTCCACTTGCTGAACAGCATCTTGAAGTCCCGAAGGTTCACCAGGCGGTTGGTTTCCTTCAGGTCGTTCAACGCACCATGGCTGCGCGTCTGGCTGAAATCGTTCAGGCTACCCAGCAGCCGTTGGGTCGCGCCATCCTGCAGGGCCAGTTCCAGGCGTGCCGAACCGACGTAATCGACAAACTGACGGGAGAAAGGGCCCCGGCTGAAATCCGGCGCGGTGAGGCGAAAGTCCGCCAGTCGGGCATTCACGACAAGAACGTTGGGGCCGGCCTGCTCGGCCAGATTCACGCCCTGGGCAGTGAGGCTCTGGTTCAGGGCAGCGCGCAAGGCGCCGGAATACGCCTGGCGGATACGGCGCTCGTCCCGGCGACTGAGGTCGCTGCGGTGATCCCGCAGCCAGCGGTCATGGAATTCCAGCGTCGGTTCGTTAACAAATACAGCGGGGTAGGCGTGAAGATCGGTTTGATCGTCCAGTAAAGCCTGATCAAAGCCCCGCACCGCCAGCTCCCGCACCTCGTGATCGGCTTGCGCCTGATCCGGTTTGGGCGTCGCCCAGCCAGGCATATGCACCAGTCCCAGTAAGGCAGCGCCAATAATGAGAAATCTGCATTTCATCGAAAGTCTCGCTCTGTGTTGCGTTCGGTTTTAGACCGCCACAGTGCCGCGAAATTCGCCGACGGTCCGACAGGATGCGACGAACAACAACCAGGAATTCCGCGTCCATGTAACCGGGTTGTACGGCTCGCTCGCCTTGATTTTACGGGGACGCACCCAATTAAAGCGCTAAAGCTGTCCCGCCGTTGCCGCCGGGCGCTGCTGCCACGACCCCTGAACACCTGTGAGGAAATCCCATGCGATTAGACAGATTTACGAATCAGCTCCAGCTCGCCTTATCCGACGCCCAGTCTGTCGCGGTGGGGCGGGATCATAATCAGCTCGAGCCGGTTCATCTGTTGCAGGCCATGCTGGACCAGCAAAGCGGCTCGGTGCGCCCCCTGCTCGTCAGCGCCGGCTTCGACATGGTGGGCCTGCGTAACGAAGTAAAAAAGGCGCTGGAGAATGTGGCGCGTATCCAGCATCCCACCGGTGAAGTGCACATGTCGCCAGAGCTGGCGCGGCTGCTGAACCTCGCTGACAAGTACGCTCAGAAACAGGGGGATAAATTCATTGCCAGCGAGGCGCTGCTGGTTGCGGCCATGGACGACGGCAACAATAATATGGCGCGCGTCCTGAAACCGTTCGGCAAGCTGGACGCGCTGCAGAAGGCTATTGCCAAAGTCCGTGGCGGTGAAAAGGTCGATAGCGCAGACGATGAAGGCAATCGTCAGGCGTTGAGCAAATATACGGTGGATCTGACCGCCCGGGCGGAATCCGGCAAACTCGATCCGGTCATCGGCCGCGACGATGAAATCCGCCGCACCATTCAGGTGCTGCAACGCCGCACGAAAAACAACCCGGTACTGATCGGCGAGCCGGGGGTGGGTAAAACCGCCATCGTCGAAGGGCTCGCGCAACGCATCATCAATGGCGAGGTGCCGGAAGGTTTGAAAGGCAAACGCTTGCTGTCACTGGATCTCGGTGCGCTGCTGGCGGGGGCAAAATTTCGCGGCGATTTTGAAGAACGGCTCAAGGCAGTGCTGAACGAGTTATCGAAACAGGAAGGCCGGGTCGTGCTGTTTATCGACGAGCTGCACACCATGGTCGGGGCAGGCAAGGCCGAAGGCGCGCTGGATGCCGGCAACATGCTGAAACCGGCGCTGGCCCGGGGGGAGCTGCACTGCGTCGGCGCGACCACGCTCGATGAATA
>CAZJKJ010000048.1:0-27811 GCA_964546435.1 uncultured Cellvibrionaceae bacterium | reverse complement strand
GATCTGGGCGTAGCCGAATTCCTGCACAGGCGACGATTCCACCGAGCCACCCAGTTGCACGGCCATGGTTTGCATGCCGTAGCAGATTCCGAGCACGGGTACATCCATGTTGAAAACTATTTCGGGCGCCCGGGGAGAACTATTCGCGGTGACGGATTCAGGTCCTCCCGCCAGAATGATACCTTTGGGGGCGTAAGCAATAATGTCTTCTGCCGACATATCAAACGGATGGATTTCCGAGTAAACACCGATCTCACGCACCCGGCGCGCAATCAATTGGGTGTACTGCGAACCGAAGTCCAGAATCAGAATTTTTTGAGCGTGTATGTCTATTGTCATATCGGTTTTGCCACCTGCCTGATACATAGCGGTACATAAAACAAGAAAACCCGCTGACATGCATCAGCGGGCTTTGCGATCAAAACGGTTCTCACACGATGCGGCTAGCGGCCACTCACGGGGTAATTGGGCGCTTCTTTGGTGATGCTCACATCATGCACATGACTTTCCCCCATTCCCGCCGCAGTGACCCGGACAAAGCTCGGCTTGGTGCGCATGGTGTCCAGGTCGATTGAGCCGGTATACCCCATGGCTGCGCGCAGCCCTCCCATAAGCTGGTGAACCACCGCGCTCAGTGAGCCTTTGTAGGGTACCCGGCCTTCGATACCTTCGGGCACCAGCTTTTCCATCCCTTGCGCCGAGTCCTGAAAATAGCGATCTGATGACCCCTGGTTGCGGCTCATGGCGCCCAGCGAACCCATACCCCGATAGGATTTATAGGTTCTGCCCTGGTACAACTCCACTTCGCCGGGCGCCTCTTCCGTCCCGGCAAACATTGAACCCATCATCACGACATGGGCACCCGCGGCAATCGCCTTGGCCAGATCACCGGAGAAGCGGATTCCCCCGTCGGCGATGACCGGCACATCAGTGTCTTTCAAGGCTGCCGCGACTTCGGCGATGGCGGACATCTGCGGGACGCCCACTCCGGTGACAATTCTCGTGGTGCAGATCGAGCCCGGACCGATACCGACCTTGACGGCATCCGCGCCCGCTTCCAGCAATGCCTGAGCGGCAGCGGCCGTGGCAATGTTGCCACCGATAACGTCAACGTCCGGATACATCTGCTTGATTCGCCGGACCCGATCCAGCACATTTTTGGAATGCCCATGGGCGGTATCTACCACCAGAACGTCCACCCCGGCGGCTACCAGAGCGGCTACCCGATCATCGGTATCGGGACTGGTTCCGACGGATGCGCCCGCCCGCAGTCGACCGTCGGAGTCTTTGCAGGCATCGGGGAATAATTCGGCTTTGTTGATATCTTTGACGGTGATCAGCCCTTTCAACTGAAACTCGTCATTGACCACCAGCACTTTCTCGATTCGGTGCCGATGCAGCAAACTGCGGATTTCGCTGGCAGAAGCGCCTTCCTTGACCGTGACCAGCTTGGATTTCGGCGTCATGATGCTGGCCACAGAGGCGTCCAGATTCGGTTCAAACCGCACATCACGACCGGTGACTATACCGACCAGATCTCCATTTTCCAGCACAGGAACCCCGGAAAACCGGTTCTTCTGGGTCAGTGCAATCAACTCTTTAATAGTGGCTGATGAATTGATGGTTATAGGATCTTTTACAACACCCGCTTCAAACTTCTTGACCGCCCGTACTTCTGCCGCCTGTTGCTCGATGGTCATGCTTTTATGGATGATGCCGATGCCGCCTTCCTGCGCCAGCGTGATGGCCAGACGACCTTCCGTCACCGTATCCATGGCAGCTGATACCAGAGGAATGTTCAACGAGATGCGACGGGTGAGCCGAGTTTTTAAAGAAACATCTTTCGCTGTCACCTCGGAATAGCCTGGCACCAACAGGACATCGTCAAAGGTGAGTGCTTCATGAGCGATTCTCAGCATACGGGCGTAACCTCTGTTAGCGAAATAAACCGGAAAGTATAACGTCTCAAGTCCCGCCGGGTAAATGAGAAATGGTTCTGCCGCATCGGCGGTGGAGCCTGCCGTTGCAAGTGTCTACACTAGCAGGCTGTTGAAAACCGCCTGCGTTGCCACTGATCAAGCCTCGGACAATGTTTGCCCTCTCCCGGAGAAACTCTTGGATAAACAAGTACTGACAGTTACCCAGTTGAACTCCAGGGCACGTGAACTGCTGGAGGCGGCGTTCGCGTCCGTGTGGGTTGAGGGCGAAATCTCCAACGTGTCCACGCCGGCGTCCGGGCATTGGTATTTCACGCTAAAGGACTCTGCTGCTCAGATTCGCTGTGCCATGTTCCGCAACCGCAACCTGTTTAGCCGGTGCAAGCCGGAGGCCGGCAGAAAAGTTGCGGTGCGCGGGCGGATCAGTCTGTTTGAAGGCCGCGGTGATTATCAGCTCATTGCAGACCAGATGGAAGCGGCCGGAGAGGGGGATCTGCAGCGGCAATTCGAACGACTGAAAGCCCGCCTGCAGCAGGAAGGACTCTTCGACAGCCAGTACAAGAAACCGCTGCCGCCCTGGCCCGAATCGATTGCCGTCATCACCTCGGCCACCGGCGCGGCCGTGCAGGATATCTGTCAGGTCCTGAAACGCCGCTTCCCGGCCCTGCGGGTTGTGGTGGTACCCGTTGCCGTGCAGGGAGAGCAGGCTGCACCTCAGATCGCGGCGGCAATTGCACGAGTGAATGACGACCGCATTGCCGAGGTCATTATCGCCGGCCGCGGCGGCGGCTCCCTGGAAGACTTGTGGGCATTCAATGAAGAGATCGTCGCACGCGCAATATTTTCTTCTACCATTCCCGTAGTCAGCGCTGTGGGTCATGAAACAGATTTCTCCATCGCCGATTTTGTCGCCGATGTTCGCGCACCCACACCATCCGCCGCCGCCGAACTGGTTTCTCCCGACCAGAATGAGGTCGTTGCCCGCCTGACTCAAATTGAAAGAAGACTGCTGCGTGCGATTCGCTCTGAGCTGGAGCAGGCCCGCCAGGCACTGCAGCTCCGGCAGTCGCGCATGCTCCATCCGCGTCATCGCCTGCAGGCCGGCATGCAACGGGTCGACCATCTCGAGGTCCGCCTGGGCCGCGCCATGCACGCGGAGCTCCACCGCCGGCAGGCGCAGCTCGAAAGTCGCATTGCCGCACTGGCCCGCTGTGTGCCCAGCGACCTGCTGCATCGTTACCGACAAAGGCACGACTACCTGAGCGAGCGGCTGCGCCGCAGTATGACCCGCGTTTTGCAGCTGCGTGGCGAACGCCTTGGCGTCAGCAGTCAATTGCTCCACACGGTGAGTCCTTTGCAAACCGTCGCGCGCGGTTATGCCATCATCACCGACACAGCTGGTGCGATTGTCCGGGATTCGACGCAGCTCCAATCTGGTGATACGATCACGGCCCGTCTGGCAAGGGGCGAGCTGACGTGCGAGGTAATCCGTATCAAACACGCACTTGATTAGAAGCCTCTGATCAGCGCCGACAAAATTTAACCGTTGTGCACATCATGATGCGAGCCGATACCCTCAAGCCTCAGAAAATTGCGATCGCCGGCGCTGGACTTATGGGTCAGTTGCTCGCGTGGCGACTTCTGTTGCAGGGACATTCCGTCACGCTTTATGAGGCCGGCCGGTTTGACCGGCCAATGAGCGCTGCGCACACTGCCGCGGCCATGATTTCCCCCATGAGCGAAGTCGTGGTATCGGACAAATCGATTTACGACAAAGGGATGCAGAGCCTGCAGCTTTGGCCGGAATGGATCGCCGAACTCAATGCCGCCCATGAACCGCCGGTTCAATATTCTGCACCCGGCAGTCTCGTGGTCGCACATCCTCAGGATGAAACCGAACTTGAACAGTTCTACCGGGATCTGGATTTTCATCTGGGGACTGCCAACAACGCCCAGTGGCTCGATCGGCGTGAGATCCAGGCGCTGGAACCCGATCTTGCACATTTCGAACGGGCTCTGTTGCTTCCCCGGGAAGCCTGGCTGGACAATCGCCAGCTCTTGAAGAACCTCCTGCCCCAGATCTGCCACCTGGGCGGCCAGTGTTTTCAGGAAAAGCCGGTGCACTTCAACCCCACCGCCAGCCTCGACGGCGTTCCGCTGGAAGGCTTTGATGCGACCATCGACTGTCGCGGCATTGGCGCTCGCGAGAACTGCCGGCATTTGCGGGGCGTGCGCGGGGAGGTCCTCTGGGTCGAAACCGGGGAAGTGAAACTGACACATCCGGTGCGTCTGGTGCATCCCCGCTACAAACTCTACGTCGTACCGAAGCCGGGCAACCGGTTTATCATTGGCGCCACCGAACTGGAAAGCGAGGACAGCTCTCCGGTAACCGTGCAGTCAATGCTCGAACTGTGCAGCGCGTTGTATACGCTGAATCCTGCATTTTCCGAAGGCCGGATCATTGAACTGGATGCTAACCTGCGGCCTTCTTTCATGAATAACCTGCCATTGATCGAAGACGACCTCGTTCTCGACGCACGCGGCACCTGGCAACGGGTCATTCGCGTCAACGGACTTTACCGGCACGGCTATCTGCTGGCGCCGTTTCTTGTACAGCAGATCCTCGATTGTCTGGCAACCGCAACCTTGTTCAGTGACTCATGACCGACATCCTTGTAAATGGCGAACCGACTCAAATACCCGATGCAGTAACGCTTCAGGCCTGGCTTGACCAACAGCTGGCTGCCGGGCGCTTGCGCGAACCCTTTGCGATCGCCCTGAACGGGGAATTCCTGGCTCGCGCCCGTTACGGTGAAGTGTCTTTTCACTCGGGCGATACGCTGGATATCGTCGCACCCGTAGGAGGAGGATGACCCCCGTGACCGACACTGATCCGTTAACCCTGTATGGCAAGGTTTTCTCCAGTCGCCTGCTATTGGGAACCGCACTCTATGCGTCGCCGCAGCTCATGCTCGATGCCGTTGCCGCCGCCCGGTGCGACATTGTCACGCTGGGGTTGCGTCGTCAGAACCCGTCCGAACGCGGCGGTGAGCAGATCTGGAATGCCATCAAATCTACCGGCTGCACACTCCTTCCCAATACCGCCGGATGCAAAACCGTGAAAGAGGCGGTCAACCTGGCGGACATGTCCCGGGAGATATTCGGCACGGACTGGATCAAGCTGGAAGTCATTGGTGATGACTACAATCTGCAGCCGGATCCCTTTGGTCTGGTGGAAGCGGCAACCATCCTGATCGGAAAGGGGTTCAAGGTACTGCCCTACTGCACTGACGATCTCGTTCTCTGCCAACGACTGGTGGACGCCGGCTGCGAGGTGATCATGCCCTGGGCCTCACCCATTGGTACGGGACAGGGGTTGTTGAACAAGTACAATCTGCGGACTTTGCGCGAACGCCTGCCCGGCATTCCTTTGATTGTCGATGCTGGCATAGGCGCGCCCTCGCAAGCCTGTGAAGCCCTCGAAATGGGCTTCGATGCCGTATTGCTGAATACGGCCGTGGCCAAGGCCCAACAACCCGCTCTGATGGCCCGAGCGTTTGCCGATGCGGTAAATGCCGGTCGCCACGCCTATCTCGGCGGGCTGATGACCAAACGCCAGACCGCAAGCCCCAGCACGCCAACCATCGGCCAACCCTTCTGGCATCGCCAATGAATCCAGAGGCCCCCGCGGAGCCGTTCTGGGACATTCGCAATGCCACTGTCTTTCAGGGCAATCATCAGGTTTTCTCCGCACTCGATCTGCAAATTTTCCGGGGGCAGAACACCTGCATCATCGGCCCGAATGGCGCCGGCAAAACCACGTTGCTCAAACTGCTCACCCGCGAACTCTATCCGGTGGCAAAACCCGACAGCTTCGTCAGGATCGAAGGCCGTGAACAGGTCGTAGTCGCAGAACTTCGGCAGAAAATCGGTATTGTCTCCCCGGAACTTCAAACCCTTTACGCTGCCCATGTTACCGCGCACGATGTTGTCCTTTCCGGATTTTTCGGCACTATCGGGATGCACGGTCATCTGCGGGTTACCCAAGCACAGCACCTGCAAGTCGAGGAGTTGTTGACAGAATTTGGCCTCGAATCGCTGGCTGGACGCCGCTACTGGCATTTATCAACCGGCCAGCAACGACGCCTGCTTCTCGCGCGCGCGCTGATCCACCAGCCCCGAATGCTGATACTGGATGAACCGAGCAACGGCCTGGATCTCAAGTCCGCCCACAGACTGCTTGCGGACCTGCGCCGGCTGGCACTGGAAGGGACTACCCTGCTGCTGGTCACTCACCATATTGCGGAGGTCGTACCGGAAATAGAGCCAATTGTCATGCTCAAGGACGGACACGTCTTTCTGGACGGTACGAAAGATGAAGTGATGACGGCCGCCAACCTGAGCCGCCTGTACGAAACGCCTCTTCACATGCAGTGTGCAGAGGGATATTTTCAGGTGTTACCCGCTGATTCCGTTCCCCGCCCGGAGGCCCAGCGGTAACTTATCAGGCAGATTCCGAAGCTACCGCTTTCTGAGCCACTGAGGGTTCAGCGAAGTGCTTGATGGAAAAGTTGAGACGCTGTTCGATAGTAAATCGTTCCGGTTTTTTTAACTCCTGCACTTTCAGAAGCCGCGGAAGCAGACCGGCATTATTGGCAACCTGGATGGCCAGCCCGGGTCGAGCGTTAAGCTCCAGCAGCAACGGTCCCCGATGCTTGTCCAGCACCAGATCCACACCGATATACCCCAGTCCGGTCATGTCGTAACAGGCGCACGCGAGCTTCAGCATGTCGTGCCATTGGGGCACTTCCAGCTCCACCAGATCCTGTTTGGTGTCCGGGTGCTGAACCACCGTCTTGCCATGCTGCACGGCGCGCACGGCCCGCCCGGTGGCAATATCAATTCCGACCCCGACCGCACCCTGATGCAGATTGGCCTTGCCACTGGATTCGGCACAGGACAGGCGCATCATGGCCATGACCGGAAAGCCGCAAAACACGATAACCCGCAAATCCGGTACACCTTCGAAACTGTATTTCAGAAACGCATCATCAACCTGAATCAATGTTTCAATGACCGCCACGTCCGTTGAGCCACCGAGAGAAAACAGTCCGGCAAGAATATTGGAAATATGACGATGAATATCCTTGAGCCTGATTTCCTGGCCATTTGAGCGGATGTACACATCGCCCTGGCTACGAGTAATCACCAGAATACCTTTGCCGCCTGAACCCTTCGCCGGCTTGATGCAAAAACCGTTATAGTTTCTGGTCAGCTCGGCAATCTTTTTGACCTCGTGCTGGCTGTCGATGACGCCGATCAGTTCCGGCACATTGACCGAATTTTCCAGCGCCAGGGTTTTGGTCTGCAGCTTGTCATCCACCAACGGGAACAGCTGGCGCGGGTTATAACGGCCGATGTAGAGAATATTCCGGCTGTTCATACCCAGGATGCCCTTCTCGTTCAGGCGGCCCGCAACGGTACTTTTCTTCCACTCGGAAAACCAGTTCATACTATTTGCGATTAATCAGAGGCTGGAATCGCTTCAATTCGGTCAGGCGATAACCCGTGTAATTACCCAACAACAACACCACCGCCATAAACACAAATTGCAAGCCGATAAAATTGAACATCAGGTGCCGGATAATGTCATTGCTCATCGCCAGGTAGGCAATGATTGCAACCATAAGCGAACCGCCGCCCTGCTTCACCACCTGATGAGGCCCCTCTTCTTCCCACAAAATACTCATTCGCTCGATAGTCCAGGAAAGAATGATCATCGGGAAGAACGTAATCTTCAGCCCTTCGGACAAGCCCAGCCAGAATGCGAGCAATGCAAACAGCGCAATAATGATAATGACGCAAATAATCACCGCCGAGATGCGGGCCACCAGCAGCAGGTTGTGTCGGGATAAATAGGCGCGTATCAACAGACCCGTACCGACAATCAGAACGAAGCCGATCAATCCGGTCAGAAGACTCGTCTGGATAAATGCAATCGCAATCAGCACCGGCATGAAGGTACCGGAGGTGCGGATGCCAATGAGCACCCGAAAAATAACGACCAGAAGGACGCCCACCGGAACCAGCAGAATCCCTTTGAACAGCGCCTGCTCTTCCAGCGGCAAGCTGTGAATGGAAATGTCCAGCAAGCCGCTTTCGGCATTGTCGCGCCGCTTGAACATTTCCGTGGCCGGCACTTCCTGCCGGATGATGGAAAAGCTCAAGGTGGAGTTGCGTCCACCGGTCAGATCAAGCAATGACGTCGAATTCTGCTCCCACAGCAACTGGTTCCGGGCCTGCCCCTGACTGCCGGTTGCGGTATCGAACAACGCATATTCGGTTCCGTCAAAGACCTGCAGATATTCCACCAGGGGCTGGCGGCGCCGTCCGTCTTCCAGAAACAGCGTATGCACAATGCGCGCGGGAATGTCGGCCCGATGGAGAATATCCACCAGCCATTTTGACCGCGGCTGGCTTTTCTCGAGCAACTGGGCGAGCTGGGATTCGCGGTTGAACTCCGCAATCAATTCGCGCGTGAGGGTGTAAGCGTCGGCGGATCGCTCCCGGGCCCGTTGCAGCATCTGCTCCAGCGCAGTTGCTTCCGGCCCCGCATAGCTCACGTAATCCAGATTGGGCGGGTACCCGATTGTCTGGTTGACAGTGTCCTCGTTGACCATCATGTCAACCTGGTAATAAAGGATCTGCGAACCTTCAGCTGTACGGATCGACCACTCGGCCCGGCGACCCTGGGGCGTTTCCTGGAACGCCAGACCATAGCCGGGGCTGGCGGTGTGCTCCGTCACCCGATCAAAACCGGCCTGGGTATCCGGAATCGCCATCGACAGCTTGATGGGCTCGTTCGCTGCCTCGAATTCGATTTTTGCTTCCACCGACCAGATCTGCCGCTTGACCTCCGGCAGCCAGGGTATATCGAACGCGACGTGGCGATACCAGGTCAGGCCAATACCTGCAATCAACATGATGCATGCCAGGAAATACAGGGAATAGGCTTTCGGGTGCTTGTTCGAGCTCATTATCGACCGTTCATGTGCTTGGGTTGAACATATTGGCGGGCGACATCAATCACGGCGATGTCGCGCACCAGATTCCGTCCCAGGACTCCGGGGTGACCGGAATTGTTCTTCCTGACCAGGGTAAAGCTGACATCTTCTACAATGGTGCCGATTTGAACCCTGAGATTGATTACCGGCCGCGGTGCGACATTAGCGTTGCGGGACTTCACCATGCGGGTCAGAGGCGCTTCAAAAAAGGTATCTTCCGGCACACCCTTCTCACTCTCCCAGGCCAACGAGAACCTGACCCAGTTTTTACCGTCACGTTCGAAGGGCTGCGTTTCCTTGACGAACAACGCGGACTGGCGCGCCCCCGGATCCACGCTCAGGGGAATATTCTGATCCATCAAGTCGAACCACACCCATTCGTATTGCCCGAGAATAATCTTGCCAGTTGAATCGACGACTTCGCTGGGAGTGGACGCTGGCGCGGGTCGATTGCTGGCGGATTCGGTGTTTCCGGCAGTGGATTGGCCGGACGTGGCCAGCTTGGTCCGCAATTCATCCAAATGATCTTTGAGAACGTCGATCTCGACGACAAGATCCGACTGCAGAGTCTCAAGTTCGGTGATGCGTTCGCGTTGCAGCTGAATCTGCTCAGCTTGCTGGACAATGATCGTCTGATTGCTCTGGTGGGCCTGCCTGACTTTCTGCAACTGGGGATGCGTAGCGCATCCTGATACCCATACAAGTAAAGCGAGGTATAAGAAATGGAACCTTTGCATAGTTATCCAGGGCTATTCCTGGAGCCGCGCCATTCAGGCGGACTCGGTAAACTTGGCGGCCGACCGTCGCCGTGATCCGCTGCGGCACGCAATAATCGACCAGAAAAATCCGTCGCCGGTCGCATCATCTCTTTGCATGTCCAGCGCCACGAATCCTCGGCGCTGCGCAGTATAAATTGTCCGTTGGGTCCATAGCCATTAAAATCCTGTATTTAGCCCAATAACGCGATGGTGATCCCGTGCCTGATATTGACCCGGCTGCCTTTCAAGCCGTTATTTTTGATCATGATGGGACGCTCGTCGATTCTGAGCCGACCCATCTCGCCGCCTGGCAGCAGACGCTGCAGGCATTCAACCAGACCATTACCCGGGACGAATATACCCGTTGCATGTCGGGCAGACCCACCGAAGAATCTGCCCAGTACCTCCAACAACGGTTTTCGATCGACATCGATCCGATGATTCTGTTCCGTCGCAAACGTCAGGTAGTTGACGCGTATCTCGAACAGGCACCGTTTCCGCTGATGAATGACGCGCGCCGACTCGTCGAATCCCTGGCTGCGCGTGGCATGCCGTTGGCGGTGGCTTCGGGCGCCCTCCAGCCCGAAGTCTGTCATTCAATCTCCCGCCACAATCTCGCCCCCTGGTTCCCGGTCATTGCAACCGGCAATGAAGTCAAAAACAACAAGCCCCATCCAGATGTCTACCTGCTTGCGGCAAACCGGCTGGGTGTGGCACCCGACCAGTGCTGCGCCATCGAAGACAGCGATTACGGTCAAATGGCCGCCGAAGCGGCCGGAATGTTCTGCCTTCGTCTGGCGACTTATACAGAACTTTCCGTCAGCTCCCGGTGCCTGCGGGTCGACAACCTGCAGGCGGTCATACGCTGGTTCAAGCTGGATGGCGATCGGGCCTGCTCGACGACGCCCCAAGGCAACTGATCATTATTTCAGCTCCTATTCAGCTACTCATTGCTAGAGTTCAAGCGACACAGAGCTTTTACATTGATTTTCCAGACAGTTGCAGGTGACGGCCATGACAGCTTCTAACGTTCCGGCAGGACTGGCCTCTTCCTCTCGCTCCCGCATGCCATCCGCAATCCGGATAAACCGCTCCCTCTTTGCACGTGTTTTTGCCCCGTTGCTCGTGGTTGTCGCATCCCCGGCTTACGGATTCGGGCCAAACCATGAAATATGGGCAGACGTCATCGCCAGCCGACCCGTTTATCACAACGTTGAAACCCGGGTTCCGCAACGCCTCTGTCGGATCGAGCAGATCCGGGACGAAACCTTCATCCCGGGCCGAAACAATACAGGCGGCACGCTCGCGGGGGGCGTAGTGGGCGGCGCTCTGGGTCATGCCGTCGGTCACGGCGACAGCAATCAGAAAATCGGTGCCGCGGTCGGCGCCGTGCTGGGGGCTGTGGTCGGCAACAGGATCGCTGGTCAGACACCGGACCGGACTCACGTTGCGTACCGCGATGTGGAGCGCTGCGAGATTCGAGAGCGACTTGAAGTCCATGAAGAGCTGGTCGGCTACGATGTCACCTACCGCTATGATGGGCGGGACTATACTATTCGAACCCACTCTGATCCGGGCAACCGGATCCGGCTGGCCGTGGTGGTCACGCCAGTTGAACCGTAACTTTCAACACGCTGGGGCCGGCTTCCGCTGGCAGGTTCAGCCGCTGCCACGGGTGTCTCAGTCGGGCCCCCTTAACAGGGGTAGAATATTTTCAAGAGATGTCTTTTTGGTCGCAGGTACTCATCCGATATGAAGCAATTCCCTATCTTCGCTGCGTTGCTGTTGACTCTGTCCAGCCATTTGGCCGTTAATGCGCAGGCTGACACCCGGCTCGATCACCTGGCATTGCTCGCGGCAGTGGGCAAATCCCAGGCAGCGGAATCCGCGCGCCAGGCTTACGGCGGAAAAGTCCTCAGTGTCGACGAAATCAAGGACGGCGGCCGGACTCTGTACCGGGTGAAATTGCTTTTGGATGGCGGACGCATAAAAATAGTCACCGTTGACGGCGACAGCGGTCAAGTCGTCTGACTGTTCGGCACGCTGTCCCGGAATACTGACCTATGGCGCCAACCCCTGAGGAGATTACATGCGCTTACTTATCGTGGAAGACGAAGCCTCCATCAGGGCGCAGCTGAATGACTTCCTCACCAAGCAGGGATTTGCTGTCGACAAGGCAGCGGATGGCCGGGAAGGTCTCTATTTTGCTGAAGAGTACGACTATGATCTTGCCATCATCGACATCGGCCTTCCCCTGCTCAACGGCATCGAACTGATCAAGAAAGCCCGCAAGCACGGCAAGCAGTTCCCGATTCTGATTCTCACCGCGCGCGGCAACTGGCAGGACAAGGTGCAAGGACTGGAAGCAGGCGCCGACGATTATCTGGTCAAACCGTTTCACAATGAAGAGCTGCGCGCCCGCGTCAATGCGCTGATCCGCCGGGCATCCGGGCATGCCTCTCCCCAGCTGGAGTTCGGTCCGGTCATCATCGACACCGCCGCCAAATCTGTCGCCCTGAACGGCACGCCCGTCGAGCTCACCAGTTACGAATACAACACTCTGGAATACCTGGCCCTGCATGCGGGCGAAGCCATTTCCAAAACCGTTTTGACCGAGCATCTGTATCAGCAGGATTTCGAGCGGGACAGCAATGTCATCGAGGTCTTCATCGGCAGATTGCGCAAAAAGCTCGATCCCGACGGATCTTTACAACTTATAACCACACTCCGCGGCCGCGGCTATCGCTTCAACCCGGACCATCAGGACAAGTCAGAAGCTCAAGACCCTTGAGATTGCTCGCTCGCTCCACCTCACTCACATCCCGGCTTTTTTTCGCCTCTGCCGTGCTGCTGCCGTTACTGCTGTGGTTTAGCGGCGCGATGCTCCATCACGCCTATCAGCGCAGCCTGCGAGCGTCCGAGCGCGATGCCCTGCGCGGGCAGATCTACGTCTTGCTCGGTGCCGCCGAACCCGCCGAGGAAGGCGTGAATGTGCCGGCCACGCTCCCCGACCCGCGCTACAGTTCCGTCAATTCGGGGCTGGTCGGCTGGGTGGTGGATTCCGATGGCGTGATGCTCTGGCGGTCCCGTTCCGGCGAACTGATTGCGTCTGAAGACATGCCCAGGGCGGACCGGACTTTTCTGGCAGGTGCGGAACGATATTTCCCCGCCTTCATCGATAACCAGGAATTTTATGTAACGTCTTATGACACCTTGTGGAACATCGGCAAGCAGGAGCGGGAGCTGCGCTTTCTGGTCATGCAGAGCCGCCAGGGAATGTACAACGAGTTGAAGGCGTTTCGCATCCGCCTCTGGCGCTGGCTGGGCATACTGGCGGTTCTGATGGTGATCGTGCAGACAGCCATAGCCCGCTGGGGCCTGTTTCCCCTGCGCAAGCTCGCCACCGATCTGGAGAAGGTCGAGTCCGGCAGTCAGGAGCAGCTGTTGGGCCGATACCCCGCAGACATCCAGCCCGTCACCGACAACCTGAATCGCGTTCTCAAAAGCGAACGAACCCAGCGGGAGCGATATCGCAATACCCTTTCAGACCTCGCCCACAGCCTGAAGACGCCGCTGGCGGTCATTCGCGGGCAGCTCGAACAGGCGGGGCATTCTCCGGAAACGCTTCGGCAACTGGTCGATGAGCAGGTTTCCCGGATGTCTTCGATTGTCGACCACCAACTGCGTCGGGCCAATGCACAGGTTTCGCAGGCTGCCCATAATCACGTGTCTATAAAATCCGTTGTAGAGCGTCTGGTCGGCGCCATGCAGAAGGTCTATCAGAGCAAAGGCGTGCGCTTTCAGGTGAACGTTCCGGAAAAGCTGCATTTCGTGGGAGATGAAGCCGATCTGATGGAGCTGGTGGGTAACGTACTGGACAATTCCTGCAAATATGGTGGCCAGCGGGTGCGCATATCGGCACAAAAAGCCGGCAACAATCTGCAGGTCATGATTGAAGACGACGGACCGGGCGTTAGTCAGGAATTAAAAACGCGAATTTTGACAAGAGGAACCCGAGCAGATACCGTAACGCACGGTCAAGGTATCGGTCTGGCGGTTGTCGTCGATATATTGAGTAGTTATGGCGGCAACATCGATATTGTCGAATCGAATCTCGGTGGCGCCGGTTTCAAATTGATTTTTCCGCATACGTCATCATGATACTCAGGATCGACCAGTTTCTGCGGAGCAGCACTTTCCGGTGGCTCCGCATCCTCCAGTTTCTCGTGGCCATCATCGTGTTCAGCTACGCGGTGCTGATGCCGGCGAGTCAGGTCCAGTCACTGAACAAGCCCGACTGGCTCATGCACTTCTGCGGCAATCTACTGCTGTTCATGTCGGCTTCCGTCGCTTTCTACGGTCGTCTGCGTATTCCCCTGCTCATTTTCTTCCTGCTCCCCTATTCGCTCCTGCTTGAACTCGCACAGCGATATGCCCCCGGCCGCAGCGTAGACCCACGCGACATGCTGTACAACCTCGCCGGATTGACGACGGGTCTGCTGATTGTTTACATCATGGAATCGGGGTGGCGCAGACTGTATCGAAGAGCAACTGCCAACGCAGCGGTTTGAGCGGGCAGCAGAAAGAACGGATCCGGGATAAAACGGGAAATTCGTTCGACACGCGAACTAACAAATGCGGGGATCTCGCGCGGGGTTCATGGTGGCTAGAGAGAGACTTGAACTCTCGACCCCAGCATTATGAGTGCTGTGCTCTAACCAGCTGAGCTACCTAGCCATGAAACCTGGAACCTTGCCCCGGAGCGGTTACTGTTTTAACCATCGAAACCTGTTTAAACAGCTGTACCCAAGGGCTCCCGCGAAGGGCGGCTATTTTCACCATGGCGTATGGCGTTGTCAAGCCTTTATGGCGATTTGCTGAATACCGCGAGGGGAAAGAATTCCTTGATCAACATGAAGGGTTTGCCACCAATACAAATCTGGTAACGGCGCCAGATTCCTTCTGATTCCTGTGTTTCGGCGGTTACCGGATCCCCGGACGCATCCAGGCTGCATCGACCAAAATCGACCAGGCGCCGATAGGTTTCCAACCCGCAGTCACGCAATATCTCGCCGATTCCGAGACGCCCCTCTTCCAGGCCCGCGCGTACGCCGTACGGAAGCTCACCGGTACAGATTACTGACTCTGCATGGGCGTAGCAGGTGCCGGTTGTCACCCCCACAAGCCGGACGCGCCGCAGCAACACGGTCGTACCTGCCGGCTTGTCCAGCGAGGGCTCCGCCTCGTCCAGACTCCGGTAGTCCTGCCCCAGGCTTCGCACGGCGATTGTCTCCCAGAAGAACGCCTCGAGACTTTTGGTGACTGTCCCATCCGTAGTGAGTAGAACCCGAAGGAAGGGCGGCAGCAACGCAACATCAAGTGCCTCGCCGATGACTTTGGCGAGTCCCGCCGGTATTGGGGCCAGGGTGGACATGACTGGTTTGGTACCTCTATAAGCTGTATATCGCGCCGGACCGCAAAGCCGGTCGACGGCCGTCGTGGCGAAGTGCCCTCAACTCATCTGCGCAGCTTTGTAAAGAGTAAAGCAGCCGATGACCAGGAACAGGCACCCACCCGCCATTGCCAGAATCTTCGGATTCAGAATTTCCGACAGCAGATTGCCCGCCAGAACACCCAGCCCCGCTGCGAGAATCAAACCCACGGACGCCCCTGCGAATATTAGCCAGGCGCTGACTTCTTTGTTGGTGGCAAACGCCATGGTCGCCAGCTGCGTTTTGTCGCCCAGCTCCGCGAGAAACACTGTCAATACCACTGTGAGAAATATTTTTACGTCCATTGCACGCTCAAAACACTTAAACGATTAAACGAAGGCGGTGAATGATACAGGGTAAATCGTTATAATTCCCGGCCTTCGCAGTCGCGTCACGCTGCTGCCCGGCTCCGTTCCGGTGCTCCGCCGTCCTGCAGCACCCGCTTTCACCTGAGGAATTTACTTTGCAACTTCAAAACGCATCCCCTACTCAACTCCAGCAATGGGCCGACGAGTTGAGCGCTGAATATGAGCGGATCAAGTCCCTCAAACTGAACCTGGATCTGACCCGCGGCAAACCGTCCGCAGAACAGCTTTCCTTGTCGGACCGACTGGATGGGCTTCTGCAGGGTAAATACATCAGTGATAGCGGCGTAGACACCCGCAACTACGGCGGGCTCGACGGTCTGCCCGAAGCCCGGAAACAGGGCGCCGCCATCCTCGGCATGCCTGTGGAAAATGTATTGGCCGGCGGCAACAGCAGCCTGACCCTGATGCATCAGGCCATGATGACCGCCTATATGTTCGGCTTCGAAGGCGCGGGTTCAGCCTGGAAGCTTGAAGGATCGGTGAAGTTCCTGTGCCCGGTTCCCGGCTACGACCGCCACTTCGCGATCTGCGAGCAGTTTGGCATCGAGATGGTCAACGTTCCGATGACTTCCACCGGCCCCGATATGAATGTCGTGGAAGATATGCTCAAAAACGACAGCAGCATCAAGGGTATGTGGTGCGTGCCGAAGTATTCAAACCCGACCGGTGTGGTTTACAGCGACGAAACCGTTGAGCGGATTGCCGCTTTGGGTCGCATTGCCGGGAAGGGCTTCCGGGTCTTTTGGGATAACGCTTACGCCATCCATGATCTTTCGGAGAATCCGCCCCGTTTGGCTAACATCTTCGAGTTGTGCCAAAAGCTGGGGACCGAAGATTCCGTCATCCAGTTTGCGTCGACTTCAAAAATCACGCACGCCGGATCCGGCGTCGCGTTCTTTGGCGGCAGCCGGACCAACCTGCAGGGCCTGCAGAAAGTGCTGTCGATTCTTACCATAGGACCGGACAAAGTAAACCAGCTGCGTCACGTGCGGTTTTTCGCGGAAGCCGGCAGTCTTGAAGCTCATATGCGCAAGCACGCCGAGCTTATCGGGCCGCGGTTCCAGTCAGTCCTGTCGCATCTGGAAAGTGCATTTGCAGATCGTGAGCTGGGAAGCTGGGAATCCGCAGATGGTGGCTATTTCATCTCATTTGACACCCGCCCGGGACTGGCACGGGAGGTGGTGCGACTTGCTGGCGAAGCCGGTGTGAAACTGACTCCAGCCGGGGCGACTTACCCGTACGGCAAGGATCCGCAGGATACCAACATCCGCATCGCCCCCACGGTACCCACCCTGCCGCAGGTTGACACCGCAATGGACGTATTCGTGCTCTGCGTGAAGCTGGCCTCGGTACGACAGGCGTTGCAGCAAACCCGAAAAACTGCGGATTAATCCCCGTCAGCGACCGCTCTGCAGCACGGTTACGAGGCTGGAAACATGAGCATAGAACTCGTGAAGTGCTGCGAGCGCGAACCGATACGGCGGTTGTTCGTTGTCTCGCAGGCTTCTACAATGACTCACCCGACTGCGGCACCGATGGCAATCCTGGCCGTCGCCGTCAATCAAGCCCTCTTATCACTTTATAAGGTAAAAGCATGTCCAAGCCGGAAAAGCTATTCGTGGTTGTTGACCCTTCCAATACGATACCCATTGCTCTGGAACGCGCCTTGATCATGGGCAAAAAGCATCAGCTACCGCCGGAGCTTTATGTGTTTGTCGGCGTTGACGGTGAAAGCACTGACCTGCGCGCAACCAACGACAATCTGTTCCGCACTCAGGAGTGGTTCGATTCCGTTATTCGCAAACCCATCATCGACGCGGGCATGACCTGTACCATTGAGGTGTCCTGGTCACAAGAGTGGCAGAAGGCCATCGTTCAGTCCGCGAAGCGATTCGGCGCCGAACGCATTTATCTGCCAGTGCACCCGCGCACCAACGTTTCCCGGTTTACCTTCAGTGAGGCCAAATGGGGAATCCTGAAAACGGCTCCCTGCCCGGTCGTACTAATCCAGCCAGGCGCCCAGCCCGAACGCCGGAAAATACTGGCCGCAGTAAATTTCCAGGCAATCCAGGACGATCAGAAAGCACTGAATCAGAGCATTCTTTACTGGGCCCGCACCGTCGCCGACATTTACGACGCGGAATTGCATGTAGTCAACGCTTATCGAGACTCCATGAATTACCCGGATCGAGGCAATCTCGCCAACAAGTCCCAGCTGCCAGCCGATCGGATTCACGTCGATGAAGGCTATACCAATGAAGTGGTCGGCGCCGTGGCAAAACAGATCAATGCGGATCTGGTGATTATGGGTACTTTGGGGCAGAACGGTTTGATCGCCACCCGTCGTCGCGGCAACACCGCAGAGCGCGTCATCGCGGCGTTGACACAGGATGTAATGGTTGTTAACCATTAATTGAAACAGAGACACCATCAGGCTCTGGTTCGTTGCGAAATTATTGCAAAGCCAGAGCCTCCGTCGCCGTCGGAGCCATTCGTTGGCGACGGCGATCCCCTATCTTCTGTTGATGTTTCTTGAAAACTCCGGTTTTAACAAACTCCTTTTCAACCTATTGCTGATGCTCCGGCCAATACCGTTGCATACAGTCGTCATAGCCAACGACATCGGTTTCGAATTCGGGAAGCGCCTGCGGATCGTAGTTGGGCTTGACGGCCTGCATGCCGACCGGATTACTCGAACCGCTACAATAACTCCTCACACGGTCGTATTCTTCCTGTGCCTTATCCGCGGCGTTCGTTGTGGGCTTTTGTGCACACCCCGTCAATGCGATAACACCAATCCACAAGTATATTTTCGGTTTTTTCATAACTGCTCCAGCCGGCACGGCGCCCTGCGCTCGTAAATGTATGTGAACCTGGCGAATTATCCGGATTCAAGCGGATGGTTGCAGAATTGTCGCACCAACCGTCCGTCGATCTTCAAGTGCCCGGTGCGCTTCGGCAATGTCCGCCAATCGGTATCGCTGGCCGATATTCACCTTCAGAATCCCGGTTCTTACCAGGTCGAATAAACTCGCGGCGGATTGTAACCAGATCTGGCGATCAGCGAAATAATGCGCGAGCGTGGGGCGGGTGACAAACAGGGATCCGCGGGATGCCAGAATGCCGAGATCCGGTACGGCGACCGGACCTGAAGAGTTTCCAAAACTGACCATCAATCCCCGCGGCCGCAGGCAGTTCAGGGATTGCTCGAAGGTGTCTTTGCCAATCGAATCGTAGACAATATCGACGCCTGCACCACGGGTCAGCGTTCGGACCTTTTCCACCCAGGGTTCTGCGCGGATATTGATAACTTCGTCTGCCCCGTATTTTTTAACCCATTCCGCTTTTTCCCAAGACCCCACTGTACCTATGACGGTCGCTCCGAGGTGTTTGGCCCACTGCACCAGCAACAGGCCGACGCCACCAGCCGCTGCATGAACCAGAATGACATCTCCCTTTTTTACCTTCGCGGTCATGGTTAACAGGTAACAGGCCGTCATTCCTTTGAGGGTGATCGCCGCCGCGGTCTCGGCTGAAATGTCATCGGGCAGCGGCAGCGCGTTTGCCGCCGGCATGATTCGTTCATCACAGCAGGCACCGATGGGGCCGTGATAGGTTATGCGGTCGCCGGGTTTCAAGTCGGTAACACCCGGCCCCACGGCAGTCACCACGCCGGCGGCTTCACTGCCCGGCGTAAAAGGCAGGTCGTTCGGATATAGACCGGTCCGGTGATACACATCAATAAAGTTCAGACCTATGGCTTCATGCCGGATTTTAATCTGTCCTTGCTGCGGATAAGCCAACGAGCATTCTTCAAGCTGCAGAACATCAGCGCCTCCAAATTGGTGAATCCGGACAATCTGGTTCATAGAAACATTCCGTTCAATCATGCTGACAACAGCATCATGTCGTTTTAATAAACTTTAACCAATTAACACGTGTACGTGACTCATTGATATTGATATATCTGACGCCGCAGTTTACACCCCCTTCCCTCTTCGGCTATTGATTCTCTGACCCGGACGATAACGGGCCAGCGAACACAACCGCTGAGGGCCCACTAACCGGTGGAGCCCTGGCTATAGGTAGCTATACTCCATGGAAGCTCTGATCATGTTCGCGCAGTCATTCGAGATCTGCGGGCGGCAACGGACACGATCAGGTTCCCGGCAGTATCTGAATCCGTTGCCGTGCGACAGGTGCACGGCCCCTACGGAGGTCTCCGTGGTTTATCCACAACGCACCACAAGTTTCACCATAATCGGTCTGACCATTCTGCTGGCTTTTTCCGGCTGCTCCAGCGGTGGCAATTCCACTCCGGGCGCGACGGGCAGTTCATCCTCGTCTGGCAGTTCGTCATCATCCAGTTCATCTTCGACAAGCGCAGGCGGTATTGCCGACATCCCCTGTGACTACACCGGCACACCGGTCAGCATCGGCGCCGCCGGATACGGGCACATTGAAGCCGAGAATTACGACACTTGCGCCGGCTCCTTTGCAGACGCCGATCCGGACAATCTCGGAGGTGCCTACCGGGACGATGCTGTTGATATCTATTCGGGCGAAACGTCTGGCCAGCATTATGTGGGAAATACGACTGCCGGCGAGTTCCTGCAGTTCAGTCTGCAAGTCGAGCAGGCCGGGCGCTACCAACTGCAATTCCGACTCGCGGGCCTGTCAGAAATTGTGACACTTGAGGTGGAACGACAGGCTTCCGGGATACCACCGGAGACGGTATTTGTTGAGCCGCGGGATTCGGCGGATTGGCAGGACATTGTCGGCCCGCAAATCTATTTGAGCGACGGCTTGCAGATTTTGACGGTATCGGTACAGGCCGGTCACCCGGACATCGATTTCTTTACACTGAATTACGCCGAAAGTGAACCTGCCAGCCCTCACGAAACGGTAGCGGCGATGGCAATCGGCATCAATCTGGGCAATACCCTGGATGCCTATCCCGATGAAGGTGACTGGGCGCCGGCCGCCCGACCGGAATTTCTGGCGGATTTTGCGGAAGCGGGGTTCAAACACGTTCGCGTGCCTGTGACCTGGGACAGCCACGTGAGCGAGCAACCACCCTACACCATTGATCCGGATTTTCTCGACCGGGTCGAAACAGTGATCGACTGGGCCCTGGCAGCGAATGATCGGGTCATCCTGAATGCCCACCACGAAATCTGGCTCAAGGAGGATTATTCGGACAGTGCGACACGGATGCGGTTTGAGCAAATCTGGCAACAAATCGCCGAACGGTTTCGCAACAAACCTCACCGCCTGCTGTTTGAAATCCTCAACGAACCGGACGGCATGACCATTGCGCAGATCAATGATCTGAATGCACGCATTCTGGCGATCATCCGGCAGACCAACCCCTCTCGACTGGTGATCTACTCAGGTAATGGTTTCTCCTCGCTGGACAACCTTCTGGATGCAGCCATCCCCGCCGACCCCTACCTCATCGCAAATTTCCATTCCTACGATCCGTGGAATTTTGCCGGACAATGCCAGCGAACCTGGGGAAGCACTGCCGATATCAACGCGCTTACCGCCATTTATGACCGTGCTGAGAACTGGTCAATTCTGCACGACATCCCCGTTACAGTGAATGAATTTGGCGCGGCCCATTATGATTTCACCCTGCCGGGGAATGTCTGCGCGCCCAGTGAACGCCTGCTTTATCTGCAAACCCATGCGAATCTGGCCCGTGAGCGCAATATGGCTGCCACCGTTTGGGATGACGGTGGCTCCTTTGGCTTTTACAACCGGCAGGATGGGTCCTGGGGCCCGGAAAAGGACGCTCTTCTACCCGAGCAATGAAGGATTGCACACGACGTCGGCACCCCTGTGCCGGCGGCTTAGGTGCTCAGTTTTCGCAGCACCTTGCTCAAACCTTTGGTGACAAATTCACGGGTGTGATCCGTGTGGCGCACACTGTGTCTGGATATGGTGGCAGTCTTCAAGGTCACGGAAAACTGCTTGGCCTTGCGCAGCGCATCCACCGCTTCTTCGGGCATCGAGAACATGCATTGCTCCGCCATGCAGGTGTAGTCCTTATGCGTCGCAGTCAGTTTGACGGCTCCGCCCTGGGCGGATTCTGCCGTCAGCTCGCCGCGCACATAGCGCTCACCGGGGCGCAACACCACCATTTTCCAAGCGCCGTCGGTGCGCTTGATGGTCAATATATGTTCCTCATCGCCTAATTCTGCACGGCATTGCTTTTCGGTCTCACCGGAAGCTGGCTCGTCGCATACATAGACCCAGCGCGGACCATCACTTTCGCAACCTCCCAGCAACAGTGCGCCAAAAATCAGAACAGTCGGCAGTACGCAAATTCGCATATCGGTCCTTTTTGGATGATTTCTGTCAGTGTGACCAGGCAATATAAATCCGCTGGCCAGGTTTTGCGAGTGCGCAGGCCCCCTTGTCACGGTGATGCGAATCAAGTCCCGCCACTGGGCCGGCCAACGGCCTGCGAAACGGGTTCTGTCCGGGTTCGCCGTATCGCCGCCTGCGTCAATCCAGGCCAGAGGCCGGTCGCAAAAAACGCCACCCGTCTGCCCGGTGCGCTTGCAAAAAGACGAGTCAAACGGTTTGCAGTTGCTAATGCTGGCTGAAAACTTCGGTACACCTGTTGGTGGTAATCACCGGAGCTGCCGCCGCGCAAACAGACCTGCGACGCCAGATCCGCCGAACGCAACGCCATGGCAATACCATCGCCTGCCAGCGACGGAATCACCGCCGCCTGGTCCCCGAGCCGGAACAGTCCAGTCACGGCGGTTTGAGGCGCGGCCAGGTATCCATAGGGCATGCCGGCGATGGTCAAGGGCCGATTCCACAATGAAAGACTGCCCCTCAGTCGTTGCGCCAGATGCGGCGAATGGCGGCAGAGAGACGTTACCAGCCCACTCCAGGAGCGATACTTTTGCCAAGTCCGCTTGCGGATGAGCAAACACAAATTGGCGCGACCACGCTCGATCAATTCCAGACCCGCATAGCCTTCATCAAACAGAAACAGTTCAACCGCGCCTCGCAGGTCGGCCGTCTGTTGCCCGTCCAGTCGAAGATGCATTTTCATGCCGATCAGGTCTTGCCCGTTCGCCGGAGCGGGGCGGCGCCAGTCGCGGATATCGTGCTTGCCGGTCGCGAGGAAAATCACTTCGGAGCACAGCGTCTCATAAGCCCGTCGGCCAGATGAGCACAAACCGCCTGCCAGCGGATCCAGGCCAATCGCGCGAACAGACCAACGATGCTCCACTCGCGTAAACGCCTTGACCGTCACACCGGTCCGCACTTCAACGCCCGCATCCACAGCGCAATTCAACAGCGATTCGTCCAGCTTTCGCCGGGACAGACTCCAGGCGGTAAAGGGCAGCTCGGCAGACAGCATTCGGGTCCGGTCGATCAGCCGTAATTGCGTGACCGGCAAAGCGCCCAGCGCCGGCAGGTTTATCCCCAGACGCTCGAGGTAGGCAACCGCTTCATTGCTGATAAATTCGCCGCACACTTTATCGTGCGCTGAGCGCCTTTTCTCCAACAGAAGCACGCGCCTGCCCCCGCGGGCAAGGTCGATTCCGGCCGCGGCGCCCGCAGGCCCTCCACCGATAATCAGCGCATCCGGCATCAAACCTTCTGGCAGGACAGACACAAGCGAAAAGGGAAATACCAACCTGTTGAAGCGCCATCAATACCGGCCTGTTTTTGCAGCAGGCGCCAATCCGGCCTGGTAAACGAGCGCGCAACCGATACGGCGGCGTCATTGCGGATAAGCCGGTTGCGACTGAAAACCCGGGTGGCAAATTTAATGAAATGATATGGCACCGGATGTCGGTGAAGATCGTTGATAAACCAGCCCAGACGCGCCCGGCCATGCATCCAGCGCAAGAACGCTACCAGTTGCTCGTTCGTCAAGTGGTGGGTAAACAGAGAACAAATAACAATATCGACGGGCTGCTCCGACTCAAACTCAAGAACGTTGCCCGTGAAATATTTGATACAGGGTGGTGACCCAATCGATTCCGCCACCTCCCGGGACCAGGGATTCAAATCGACACCCAGCAGCTGGACAGACTGCTGTTCCACCCGATGTGCTGGCAAATTCCGGGCAATCTGCCGGAGCATGTCACCGCCACCGCAGCCTGCATCCAGAATGCGCAGCGGCTCTTGCGAATTCAACCACGGGCGCAGCCACTGCAGAGTCGGCCGGTACGCCAGCGTCAACCGGTTGATTGTCTCGAGGCTGAGCAGGCATTCCCGAAATTCGTCCAGAGACAGATCGACCGCATCCATCAATTCCGGCTCATCACTACGACGGGAGAAATCCGGCATGATCAGCAACTGAAACGCATGCTTTCAACCGTAAGCCCCGGTCCAAATGCCAGGGCGCACCCCGGTGCCGAGCCCGAATTTTTCGCCAGCATGTCGCGCAACACAAACATGATGGTCGCGGAGGACATGTTGCCAAAGCGTCGCAAAACCTCCCGTGAAGCTTCCAGCTGCGGCTCCTGAAGGCCCGCGCTGTCGCGCACCGCGTCCAGGATCGTGCGGCCTCCCGGATGTACCGCCCAGTGATGGATATCCCGCCGGGTGCAACCGTTCAACATGCTGTCCAGACTGCCATCAAGACTGCCCGCTATGGCGGACGGCACCCGCCCCGACAAATGCATGTCGAAACCGAGATTGCCGATACGCCAGGTTATGAGATCCTCGGTATTTTCCAGCACGGTGGTACGGAAGCTCTCGAGCTCGATACCTCCGGGTTCGGCGGACACTATGCTGGCGGCGCAGCCATCGGCAAATATCAAAAAGGACAGCATTTCCTCCAGGGTGCCCGAAGACTTCAAATGCAGGGTGCATAACTCCAGATTCAGGATTGCAACCCGGGCAGCTGGTTCGGAGCGGACAATGTGGCGCGCCAGCTTGAGCGCGTTGAGCGCCGCAAAGCAGCCCATGAAACCAACCGTGGTGCGTTCGATCCAGGGCGACAACCCGTAATGCCGGATGATCTGGTGCTCCACCCCCGGCGCGTAAAAACCCGTACAGGTCGTCGTGATCAGATGCGTAATGCCCGCGAGATCAAGTTGATCCAGCGCGCGCTTTGCGAGACCAAACGCATGCCGCTCGAAAAATTGCATACGCTTTTGTGTGCAGGGAAATTGCTCGATCCGGTAAAAATCGTCGGCGTCCAGCCGGTCGTCATCCGGATGGGGTCGCAGACAGGAATATCGGTGGTCAATCTGGGCTCTTGCCGCCATGCGCCGGAATAATGCGTTCGACCGGCGGTCGGGCAGCAACTGCGGACAGTACTGGACAAATTTTCCATGAACATCATGATCGGGGACGGCAGTTGCTATCGCATTGATACTGGCTCTGGTCATCACGCTGGCGCTCCCGGTTGAGCGAGACGGTTCGGTGGTGATAGTACGAGGATATTTTCCGGATGGACGATGACTTCCCGGAGATTTCTAATCGCGACGGATCCCCTCCCTGATCGAAAACGACGTTCTACACTGTAAATGTGTTTAACGGGGCGGGAAAAGGTATGAGTTCCGAGAATCTGGAAATACTGCTGCATTTGCTGGCAGCCCTTGTCGCGGGCGGGCTGATCGGTCTGGAACGAAGCTATCATGGCCGCCCGGCCGGCTTTCGAACCCACACGCTGGTATCCCTTGCATCAAGCCTGTTGATGATGGTCTCGTATTATCAGGAGTCCTGGATGCCGGCGAGCGCACAGGGCACCGTCAGCATGGACCCGACCCGGATGGCTCAGGGGATCATGACTGGAATCGGCTTTCTGGGCGCAGGTGTGATATTCAAGGAAGGCCTCAGCGTTCGCGGCCTGACCACCGCCGCCTCCATCTGGATGACCGCCGCCATCGGCATTCTGGTCGGCATCGGCTTCTTCTTTGCTGCGGGTGTCGCCGTCCTGCTCACGCTCGGAACCCTCTCGGTTTTCCGCATCGTCGAATCAAAAATTCCGCACTATTCCTACGTGCATCATCACTTGAGCTTTCGACGTGGCGATGCCATCGCCGAGGCAGACCTCATCGCGCAATTGAAAGACCACGGCTTTAGCGTGTCCAACATGACGTACCGAATTAATGATGACAACCTGTTCGAATACCGCATGATTCTGCGCACCCGCCAACCCGCTGGCGCCTCGCGCCTGGCCGATTACTGGAGCAAACACGACGGCGTGCGGGAATTCCGGATTTCTCCGACCGGGGATTAGAAATGGGAAAACGGCCATGATTTAAGCATGGCCGTTTCTGGTGGTTATTGCAGATTGACCGTCATTTCGCCGACGACAGATTTTCCGTCATAGCCGGATACGTTGAATGAAATTTTCGCAGTGTACTCTGTTAATTCCAGAATACGGGCGCTTCCGGAAGTAGCCGTAAAAACCCCTTCGATTCTGTCGTCAGCAGTAAGAGACACCCAGCGTACGTCTACCGCTTCCGCAGTCTGCCCCAAACCGATCGATCCGACCTGGTATTCCTCTCCGGACCGGATGCCGTCACTGAGTTCCAGATCTGCCAGAAAGGTAAATCGCGCCCGAAGCAGCTGTCCCTGGTACGTGGACCATGTCTCGAAGGTGAGTGCCTGAGAATCCGAGGTAATTTCAATATCTGGCGGCCCGCCATCGGCAGCAACAAATGTGTCACGAACGTTCATAATGTCGGAGCAGATGTTGGCGTCGATAGCTGCACCTGACATTCCGTGTGCAGTAAAAACAAGGGTTCCATGAGTAAACACCGGACTGCTGGAGATTCTGTCCATTTTCACGTCTATGATCTTGCCGTCTTCACAGTGGTTTTCAATTCTCAACGAACTGTTGGAAATTTGAAAAAATTTCAGTTCTGGAGTGGCACAACCTTCAACTGGCTCCTCATCGTCCGCATCGGGTTCGAACATAGAATCGCGGCTAAGCTGCTTTACCTCCCCAAATACACACTCGGTAAATATTGCCGAGTCTGAATTGATCGCCGTTACGGAATAAAGCTCCTTGCGTGTCATGGCCGCATCCAAAAAAACGGTGGTTGGCTGATCGTCCCTCCAGACACCGCGGCCCTCAAGCTCATACGTCCTGCGCCACACCCCCGGCTGCGAATAAAATTCCCAAAATGATTCTGCGGTGATTTCCTCACCCTTGGCATTATCCGATTCAACCGGCGAGCCAGGATCAGAAGTGGGAGGGTTTTCTGGGGCGGGAGTCTCTTCGGCAGGTGGTGCCGCCGGGGCCGCGTTCTGCTCCTCAGGTTCATCCGGTACTTCAGCATCAGTTTCGACCGGTTCCACATCATCGGAATTCGGACTACCATCCGCACCATCCGGCGCCTCGCCGACAGGCAGCACAATTACCGGTGGAGCGGCGCTATCAGGCTGATCAGGAGAACTGTCACTGCATCCAGTAAGCACTGCGAGGGATAAAATGACGGAAACGGGAAATGAATAATTCGACATGTTACAAGCATCCTCTGCCAGAAAAACGAGGCGCGATTATGTCGACCATTTCGAGGGACGTCAAAGGTTTCACAGGTGCCAAAAAGCACTTGTTGCAGATATTGCGAACTTGAACAGATGGCGGGCAATCTTGCCGGGACCTAAATTGATGTGAAGACCAGGCATGAAGAGGCGATGCCCTTGTCTTGACCGGGGTTAGTGCGGTGACGGAGCGACGCGCATGTCCCTGCTACATATGGGGTTATTGGGATTGTGCTTCGGGATATAACGCCGCCAGCGTTCGTAAGATTGATTCTCACCTATGCGATCAAATTTCATAGCGCAGATCCGTATGGCTAGAACCGCGCTCTGCGACAGCTCCGGAGGTGCAGAATGCGCTGTAGGAATTATCCGCAACAGTGCCTTGTTAGCTCTCCTGGGCTCAATCGGTTGACGTCCTGCGCATAGCATTCAGAACCTCGGCATTTGTTGGATACTTCTCAAGCAGATCGACCAGTTTTTTAGCACCCTCTATCGGTTTGAGCCCGGTAAGCGCCCGGCGCAACGCTCTTGTTGCTTCCAGATCCTTCGGATCTAACAGCAGCTCCTCACGGCGCGTACTGCTTTTCGCGATGTCCAGCGCAGGAAAAATTCGCTGACTGGCAACATCCCTTGATAAAACCAGTTCCATATTCCCCGTGCCCTTGAATTCCTCAAATATAACCTGGTCCATGCGGCTGCCGGTATCAACCA
>CAZJKJ010000047.1:0-28177 GCA_964546435.1 uncultured Cellvibrionaceae bacterium | reverse complement strand
CCGTGGCAGCAAATACCTGGGCTGCCAAGACTTGGACAGTCAATTTCAAAGACTCGGATATCCAGGAGGTGATCAAGTTCGTCGCCGACGTAACGGGTCGGACCGTCGTAATTGATCCACGGGTAAAAGGTCGGGTGAAAGTCATCTCCGCCAAACCTGTGACGGAAGAAGAATTGATCGGGCTGTTTCGCACAGTCCTTGAAGTCCATGATTTCTCGGTAGTGGAAGTCGGTGATGTGTTGCGGATTATCCCTCTCAAAGACGCACGTTCATCGCCGGTCCCTGTTGTCCCTCGCGGTTCCCAGGAAAAAGGTTTTCTTACTCAGGTCATCCAGTTGCAGAATATTGCGGCAGCCAAAGTGCTGCCGTCAATCCGACCTCTTGTTCCCCAGCATTCTCACCTGTCCGCATACGACCCCTCCAACGCCATCATCATCACCGATACTGCCGAGAATATTGCGCGAATCCGTGATCTGATCGAGATGCTGGACAAGTCCGCCACGCCAATTACCGAAGTGATCGAGCTCAAATACGCGGATGCCTCGGATCTGGTGCAGGTTTTGAACAGTCTGGAAAAGGAAGAGCAGAACCGCCGGTCGCCGCAAAACTCGATCAATCTTACCGCCGACAAGCGCAACAACGCGATCCTGCTGACCGGCGAAGACCTGCAGCGCCAGCGCATCAAGAACCTGATTGCCAAACTGGACAAACCCAAATCCCATTCGGGCAACGTGCGGGTGGTCTATCTCGAATATGCCAATGCAAAAACCGTATCAGAAACCCTGAGCAAGGTCATGGCCAACCTGGCGCGACTGACACCCGGCGCCAAGGCGGGAGGGGGCGATAAGGGAACCGCTGCAACGGTTGAAGCAGATGAAGAAACCAACTCCCTGTTGATCACTGCCTCCGGTGATGAGCTTGAAACCCTGATGCAGGTCATTGCGCGACTGGATATCCGGCGCCGTCAGGTACTGGTGGAAGCCATTATCGCGGAGGTTGGCAACACGGACTCGCGAGATCTTGGCATTCAGTGGCTGTTCCGCAACACCGACAAGGGTGTGCTGGGCAGTTCATCGCTGGGTGACGGCTCCCTCGCCACTGTGGGCGCTGGCGCCATCGGGGGCGATCCGGGCAACAATGATCCGGCCGCACTCACCAATCTGGCCGGTGCACTGGCGAGTCAGGTCGGTCAGGTACTGGGTGTAATCGGTACCAATGACGATGCAGATTTCTTCGGGCTGCTCAAAGCTCTGGAAGAAGACCAGAAGACCAATATCCTGTCCACGCCGACCCTGTTGACCATGGACAACCACGAAGCCAGCTTTACGGTTGGTCAGAATATTCCCATTCTTACCGGTTCATCCAATACCACCGGCGGCGCAATCAGCCCCTTCCAGACATTCCAGCGGGAAGACGTCGGTATCAAGCTGACCCTGACACCGCAGATCAACGAGGGCGATACCATCCTGCTGGACATTGCCCAGGAGAACTCCAGTATTGACCAGGGCCTTTCCTCGGCCCAGGGTCTTATCACCAAAAAGCGCGCCATTCAGACCCAGGTGCTGGCGGCAGATGGAGAGATCGTGGTCCTCGGTGGTCTGATCCAGACCGATACCACCTACAACGAACAGCGTGTACCGGTGCTGGGCCGGTTGCCGCTGGTGGGCGCCTTGTTCCGCACGTCGGGTAAATCCATTACCCACACCAACCTGATGGTGTTCCTCAAGGTGACAATCATCAAGGACGACGAAACACTGTCCGGGGCAACGGCGGAGAAGTACCAGTACATTCGTGACCAGCAGATCAAGCAACGCGACAACGGTTTCCTGAGAATGAAACACAAGGCCGGTGTCGTCCTGCCGGACCTGACGTTCCAGGATCTGGAGCGACCGGGTGCTGTGGAGAACGTCATCAAGACGCCAACCGCCCGGGAGATCGAAGAAACCGTAGAGGACCAGCAGGACCGAAGCCGGGAATAGCCGGCTGGAGCATTCCCTCAGGTGGTCACACCCTCCTTGAGGAATTAAATGGCAGCCGATAGTCCGGTTGATAGGCAGGTTGTAGTCACGTAGAGAGAAGTCACGTAGAGAGACAGGCACACATATGAGCTACGTTCTGGATGACGACACTTTAATACCGCCGACGGATCTGGGCGAACCAGAGCCGGTGCGGGCCACCAAGGCGCGGCTGCCGTTCTCTTTCGCCGCGACGAAAGGCGTCATGATCGATAACGGGCGCCTGGTGCACACGCCTGGCCTTAATCTGGCGACACTCGCGGAAGTGCGTCGCTATATGGCGGCGCCCGTGACGCTGGAGCAGATAGAGGAAAAGGAGTTCAAGGCACGCCTGTCCCTGGTCTATCAAAGTTCCGACTCCGAGGCCCAGCAGGCCGCTGAAGACATGGGCAACGAGTTCGACCTGACCGCCCTGGCCGACGACATCGACGACGGTGAATTGCTCAGCGGTGAAGGCGACGCGCCGGTTATCCGGCTGATCAACGCCATCCTTTCTCAGGCTGTGCAGGAAAAGGCGTCGGATATTCATGTGGAGCCCTATGAAGATCGGGTTTCCGTCCGTTTCCGGATTGACGGTGTTCTGAAGGAAGTGCTGTCACCCAAGCCGGTGCTGGCGCCGGTGCTGGTTTCGCGTCTCAAAGTCATGGCGCGGCTGGATATTGCGGAAAAGCGGATTCCCCAGGATGGACGCATTACGGTAAAGCTGGCCGGCCATGCGGTGGACCTGCGGGTTTCGACCATGCCGTCCGCCCACGGCGAGCGAGTGGTGCTGCGGATTCTCGATCAGTCCGCCGGCGCCATCTCGCTGGAGCAACTCAACATGCCCGAGCAAGTGCTGCGCGATTTCAAAGCCGCACTGGCCAAACCCCACGGAATCATTCTGGTGACCGGGCCGACAGGCTCCGGTAAAACCACGAGCCTCTATTCCGGTCTGAGCTTTCTGAATACCCGCAGTCGCAACATCCTCACTGTCGAAGACCCGATCGAATACGTTCTGCCCGGTATTGGCCAGACCCAGGTCAACACCAAGGTGGATATGACATTTGCCCGCGGTCTGCGCGCCATTCTCCGTCAGGATCCCGACATCGTCATGATCGGGGAGATCCGGGACCGGGAAACTGCTGCCATTGCCGTACAGGCGAGTTTGACGGGCCACTTGCTGTTGTCCACATTGCACACCAACACCGCCATCGGCGCAATTCTGCGATTGCAGGATCTTGGCATCGAACCGTTTCTGTTGTCGTCGAGTCTGGAAGCACTGATGGCGCAGCGGCTGGTGCGCAAGCTGTGCAACGAATGTAAAGAAGAACACGAAGCCAGCGCCTCGGAGTGCGAGCGTGTGAAAATTCCCGAAGGCAGTGTCATCTTTCGGGCCGTGGGCTGTGAGCGATGCCACCACTCAGGCTATCGCGGACGGACCGGTATCTATGAACTGATACCGGTCGATGACGGTTTGCGGCAGCTGATACACGAAGGGGTGGGCGAACAGGCCATGCTGGCCCATGCCCGCAAATACTGTCACTCAATAGATGAAGACGGGCGGGCCAAAGTCCTCGCCGGTATCACCAGCGTCGAGGAGCTCCTGCGGGTAACTGCCGCAGGCTAAAGTATGAGCGCGTTTTCCTACCAGGCCATAGACGCCAGCGGCAAGACCGTTAAGGGCGTAATCGACGGTGACTCCGAGCGGCACGTCCGTACGTTGCTGCGCCAGCGGCAGTTAAAGCCGATTGAAGTCAAAGGTGCCAGTCAGCGCAAAAAGGCGGGTTCCGCAGCCGCCTCCGGCCAACGCAAATTCAGCATGCGCAGTGGCGGGCCCCGTTTGGGTTACAAGGATATCGCCCTGGTGACCCGGCAGCTGGCGTCGCTGCTGCAGTCCGGCCTGCCTCTGGATGCAGTACTGCACGCCGCCGCCACCCAGTCCCGCAAGCCGGCCATCAAGAGTCTGTTGTTGCAGGTCCGTTCGCGGGTACTCGAAGGTTTGTCACTGGCCCAGGCCATGAGCGAATCCCCCCGGGCATTCGATACCCTGTACCGGGCCATGGTAAAGGCCGGCGAATCGGCTGGTTTTCTGGGGCCGGTTCTGGAGCAGCTGGCGGAATATACCGAGAACAGTCAGGAGACGCGCCAGAAGATAAAAATGGCGATGATGTACCCGGTTGTCCTGCTGTGCGTCAGTATGGGCGTGGTCATGGCCCTGATGGCGTTCGTGGTTCCGAAACTCACCGGAATGTTTACCCAGACCAAACAGAAGCTGCCCGGCATCACGGAGTTCCTGATCGTCGCCAGTGACTTCATTGTGAACTACGGCATTTTTGTGCTGGTGGGCATGTTCGGGTTGGTGGTGCTGTTCAACCAGGCCATCAAGGTTCCCGAGCGGCGCTTGAAATGGCATCGTTTCTTGCTGAAGGTGCCGCTGTTTGGCGAGTTTATCCGCATTTCCGAAGCGGCCCGCTATTCCAATACCCTCGGTCTGCTGGTCAAGAGCGGCGTTCCACTGCTGGAAGGTCTGCGGATTGCGGCTCAGGTGGTGACCAACCGGGTCATTCAGGACGCCGCGCTGGCGGTGGCGATCTCTGTGCAGGAGGGCACCGCCTTCCATAAGGCCCTGGATCACAGCGGCGAGTTTCCGCCATTGCTGGTACAGATGGCGGCGAGTGGTGAGCAGAACGGCCAGTTGGCGGATCAGCTCCTCTATGCGGCCCGCAATCAGGAGCGGGAGCTGTCGTTTACACTCGGCACCATGATGGGATTGATGGAGCCGGCGATGATTCTGTTCATGGCCGGTATGGTGTTTTTTATTGTCATGGCGATAATGCTGCCGATTTTCCAGATGAACGAAATGATAGGCGGGTGATTGTTGCATGAACGGGATAATCAGCCTGTGGTCCAGTCAAACAGATAACAGTGACATCAGCTGTCGCGACCGGAGTCTCGACTCGTCTGCAACCGCGCCGGCGGACCGGATCCTCATCGCAGGGCACCGCCGGACACAGCTGAATTCACGGAATCCGAAATTTATAACAGGGGGAACTATGCCAATTCGAAGTCAACGAGGTTTTAGCTTAATCGAGATCATGGTGGTAATCGTGATCATGGGCCTGCTGCTCAGTGTGGTCGGTCCGAGGGTGTTCCAGAACGTAGAAGATGCCCAGAAGCAGACGGTCAAAGCCCACTTTGCCAACCTTAAGACTGCGCTGGATTCATACCGGCTGGACAATTTCCGCTATCCCTCCACCGAGCAGGGTCTCGAAGCACTCGTGTTCCAGCCCAGTGCCGATCCGGTGCCCAAGAAATGGCGCCAGTACATGGACAAGCTGCCGCGTGATCCCTGGGACAATTCTTATCTCTACATGAGCCCCGGCGATGACAGCCGACCCTTTGACATTTATACCTTGGGCGCCGACGGTACACGCGGTGGAGAGGGTCAGGATGCCGATATCAGCTACTGGGACGATGCCGTCTCCGCTGAGGGCTAAGCCTCTGTATGCGCAGTATCCGCCAACACGGCTTCAGCCTGATCGAGATCCTGGCGGTCATCTTCATTATTGGCCTCAGCCTCGGCATGGTGGGCCTTTCGGTCAACCGGGGTGGAGCCAAGGATGATATCTGGGAGGCCGTGGAGCAATTTCTGGGCATTGCGCACGCCGCGGGCGAGCGGGCGATACTGACAGGTGAAACCATGGGTTTGTTGCTGGAGCCGCCACACTGGCAGGCACAGCGGGGCGAAGACGTGCGGGAGATCGGCTGGCGTTATCGCTGGGTAACCTCCAGCAGTGAAGGCTGGCAGCCGATCACCAACCTGCCGCCGGTATCTCTGCCTCCCACCATAAAACTGCTGATTGAAGTGGACGAGATGATCTGGGATCCAGCGGATCAGATCGATCGCACCACGCCCGTTGCAGCCTATTACTCCAGTGGCGACATCACGCCGATCCGCATTGAAATCTCCGACGAGCGCGAACCCGGATTCACCCAGAACATCGAGATGGATGAAAACGGGGAGCTGGTCTGGCGCGAAGCGCCCGAAATGCCGGAGGTGGCTGACGATGCGTTCTGAACGGGGTTTCACACTGGTCGAAGTGCTGGTCGCGCTGGTTATTGTGGCCATGGCCATTCCCGCCATGCTTATGCGCATTGGCTCAATGGCGACCACGACCATGCATACCAAGGAAGTCGCCATCGCTTACTGGGTTGCCGAAAACCAGCTGGCGGAGATGTGGGTGACCCAGCAGTTGCAGCGCACCGTGCCGAGCGGACGCATCAAGGACGACGTCGAGATGGCCGGGGAAACCTGGGACCGCGTGGTGGAAACCGAACCCACACCGCTACCGGGAATGTTGCGCATCCGGGTGGAGGTATCCTCCCAGAGCAGCGACCGGCCGCTGGTGGAGCTGTCGGGGTTTGTGCTTGAACAGTAAGGGGAAGTCAGCCGGGTTCACCTTGCTGGAAGTGATGGTGGCGCTGGCGATCATGGCCATAATCGCCGTGTTATCGGGCCAGGCATTCCAGACGGCCTCTTCCGGTGCGGCGGCTACCCGTGAAGCCATGGATCGGTTTGCCCGGATTGACCGGACTTTTGTGTTGCTGGAAAACGATTTTCGCAATGCGCTGCCCATGCTTGTGCGCTCAGAGTCGGGCAACCCATTACCGCCGTTGTACATCGCGGTCAGCGATGATTACTGGCTGACGATTCTGCGGGGAGGGTTCGACAATACCCTGTTTCAGCCGCGCACCGAGCTGGTACGCATAGGCTATCGTTATGTCAACGAAGCGATATGGCGAGATACCTGGTACAACCCGGCCGACAACGATGAGAATGAAGCTCGCAAGCAGAAATTGCTGACGGGCGTCCGCACGATGGAAGTGCGGGTGTTGCCGCGAAACGCAACATCGATAGCGGCGGGGCCCTGGCTGGACAGCTGGCCGGGCAACCCTCACTCAACGGATCTTCCCATCGCGATCGAAATCACGCTGGAGCTGGACGATCTGGGTGAGGTGACACGTCTGTTCACGCTTTTGCCGGGGGCGGCGGCCCAGGGGCGGGGCGGGCCGCCACCGAATTTCGGCGGCAATAACGGCCAGAACAACCAGAATGCCGATCCGAACAATCCGGCCGGCAATGGCATAAACAATGGTGGCATCAATAGCGGTGGTATTAACAACCGTGGTGCTGGCAATAACGACATGAACCAGGGTGGCATGAATAACAATGGCGGCTTCTGATCAATACAGGCGACAACGGGGGGTAGTGCTGATCATGGCACTGCTGATCGTTGCCCTTGTGACCACCATTGTGGTGTCGGTCAGCTGGCGTTTTAATTTGAGCATGGCGCGCAACGAAAACCGCTGGCACGGTTCTCAGGCCCGCGCATATCTGGATGGTGGCGAACAATTGGCGCGCCTGGTATTGCGTGAAGACAGTCAGCAGGGCCTGACTGATCACCTCGCCGAAATCTGGGCCCAGCAGGGAGACCCCTTGCCGACGGATGAAGGCTGGATTCGCGGGCGCATTGAAGATGCCCATGGCAGGCTTAATCTGAACCTGATGGTGCAGCAATTCAGGGGCACGCAGGATCCCAACCTCGATATGAATGATCCTACTGTGCGGTTTACCGCTGCCCAGCGCCGCCTCATCCGGTTGTTGCAGACCTTCGAGCTGGAGAACGGCCCCATGGACGTGAATGAAGCAACGTCCATCGTCGAAGCACTCCAGGACTGGCTTGATAGTGACCATGAAATATCCGGAATGGGGGGGGCCGAGCAGGACTATTATTCGGGTGCAGGGATCGAGTATCCGGTTCCCAATGGTCCCATCGCCTCGGTCAGCGATCTCATGGTGATCCGCGGGATGACCCCGGAAATCTATCGCGCGCTGGAGCCTTATGTCATCGCCCTGGACACCTCCGTCACACTGAATATCAATACCATGCCGCCGGCGCTGTTTCGAACCTTCAACGTCAAGGCGAACCTGGAGCCTCTGGAAGAGGGGCAGGCAAATGCTCTCCTGCAGATCCGCAACGCCACCATGATGACCGATGAAAACGGCGTACCGCTCAAGGGCGGGTTCCAGAACCCGGATGAGTTCGGCAATGATCCGACCGTGCAGAGTATCATTGGCAGCAAGGACGAAAGCGAAACCAGTGATCTGGTGGTTGCCAGCAATTATTTTCTGTATTTCGGCGAAACCCTGGTGGGCGAGCAGGTTCGTCGCAGCAAGGCCGTGCTGCTTCGCAACGGGGCCGATGTAAGTGTACTCCGACGCACAGACGCCGGTTTTTAATGACGGAACGTCCAGGAATCAATGTCCAGGTAATTAACAGTGGCTGAAAAAATAATCGTTAGAAAGGTAGCCTCGGGGCTATGGCAGTGGCGCGATGTAGCCGGACAGGGTGACTGGCGCAGCAATTCCTTCTATACCGGCGATATCAATCTGCTGAAGGAATCGACCGAAGGCAAATCTGTCTGGCTGGTATTGCCAGGGCAGGATATCGTGTCGCAACAGGTTATAACGGAAATATCCGATCGCCGCCAGCTCACCAAGATCCTGCCATTCGAAGTCGAAGAAAACATCATCGACCCAATCGAAGATCTGCATTTCGCCTTCGGCCCGCTCCACGACCGCCGCATTGCGGTGGCCTATGGTGATGCCGAGTGGATGCAGGCAGCGGTCACTGAAGTCGAAGGCACGGGCGCCGAAGTGGACCGGGTGGCGGTCGACTATGGCCTGCTGCCCCGACCGGATGACAGCTGGGTATTGCTGCTGGAAAACGGCCAGTTGATTGCCCACATTGCGCCGGGCGTCGGGTTCGCGGTAGAGATCGAGGCGGCGGCCCTGTATCTCGCGGCGCTGGTGGCAGACGGTCAGCCGGGACTGATTCAACTGTTCGCCGACACCGACGAGGGGCTGGACCAGCTCCGGGCCGTCTTGCCGGGCACCGTGGCAGAAAACTCCACCATCGCCATCGAAGAAGCCGAGGCGGGTTTCTGGGATCTGGTGCGACCGGGACAGGGCGGGCCTTTCAACTTCCGCGGTGGCCGTCTGGCTCGCAAACTCCCTCTGAACAAATGGTGGCTGGACTGGAAAACGCCCGTGATCACCGTGGCGGCTGCATTTCTGGTGGCGCTGGGTGTTACCTGGCTGGGGCTGATGGACGTCGACCGGCAGCGCAAAGAAATCACCAGGCAGACCGACGAGATTTTCCGGCAAGTAGTGCCAGCCGGTTCCATCACCGACCCCGAGCGGCAACTGCGGGGCCTGCTTGGCAAATCCGGCAACAGCATCGGCGCATCGAACCTGATGTCGATTCTGGCCGGCGTCGCGCCGGCCATCGGCGAATACGATCAGGTCCGTATCCGCAATTTCCGCTACAGCTCCGAAAACCGGCAGCTACAGCTCAACATAGAAGCGGACAGCTTTGCCACTTTCGAAAGTCTGCGCAACAAGATCGCCGAAGCCGGCCTGACCGTTGATATCCGCAGCGCCAACGTGCAGGGTGATACGCATCAGGCCCAGCTAAGAGTCTCGGAGGCAGGCTGATGAACGATTTCAAACAATGGTTTTTTGATCTGAGCCCCCGTGACCAGTTGATGCTGGTGGCGGGCGGGTCCCTGGTCCTGGTCTACGTCATGGTGTTCATCGTGCTGTTGCCGATGAGTGACAAGCTGGAAGAGAGCCGCAAGCGCAATCTGGCCGCGCTGGAAGAGCAGCAGCGGGTGCGTCAACTGGCCGGCGAGCTGATGGCGGTGAAATCTGCCGGTGGCAACGCCGGTGGCGGTGGCAGCATGAACGCAGTGCTCAACAACACGTTGCGTGAATACGGTTTGACGATGGAGAATTTCCAGCCATCAGGCGATGGAGCGCGGGTGCGTCTGGGCGTTTCCGACTTTAATCAGGTGCTGGCATGGGTTCACGATCTTGAGATCAACCGGGGCATGCATATCCGCGACCTGACGGTCACTGCGGATCAGGCCCAGGGCGCTGTATCGGTAAATCTGCAATTGCAACAGGGGGAATAGTGGGACGCGCACTCAAGGTAGTTTTTGCTGTTGCACTGGTTTTTCTGTTCCTGTTTCTGGTGGTCGTACGGGTGCCTGCCGAATGGGGAGCCTGGGCCGTGACCCAGGCAGTCCCTCACGTGAAGCTTGGGGGCGTCAGCGGCACACTGTGGGAGGGCCGGGCCCGCTCGGCCATGGTTGTGCTGGACGGCCAGCCGCTGGACCTGGGCGCTCTGGACTGGCGCTTCAAGGCGACGCCGCTGCTCATCATGAACGCCTGCGTTGACGTACGCAGCGCGCGCCTGACGGGAGATGTCTGTCGCGGCATCCTGTCGGGCACCAACACCGTCAAGCAGTTGATGCTGGATCAGCTGCCCGCGCGATTGCTGGACCGGGCTGTGGGTGCACAGCTGACTGGCAGCGGCAGTCTGACTGTTCAGGGCGCCGAGATCACCGACAAGGGGCAGATAAAAGAACTGGCGGGCAATTTCTCCTGGCAGGGCGCAAAAGTTAATTATGGCGACGGCTGGCTCAATCTGGGCAGCTACTCCGCTGACCTGACCGACAACGGCAAGGGTGGCGTCAAGGCCAGCATCACCGACACCGCCGGCGATTTCGAAATCCGTCTCAGTGGTGAGTATGGACTGGGTGCAGAGCCGGTACTCGATGGCACGGTCAAGCCGCGTAACACCGCGTCGGCCATGATCGTCAACGCCCTGTCCCTGATCGCCGAAGCGGATGACAGCGGTGCCTATCGCATTACCTGGCCGATGGGTGGCTGATGCCATTGCGACGGTGGATCCTGCTGGCGGCCTGCCTGTGGATTCCGGGCGGGCACGCCGAGTGGCTCAGCGACACTCACAGTGCCATGGGCACCGAGATTCATGTGGGGCTGTGGCACGACAACGCGGCCCAGGGACGGCTCGCCATCACCGAAATCCGCAGGGAAATGCGCCGCATCGATCAGACCTATTCGCCCTGGATTGAAACCAGTGATCTGGCCCGCCTGAACGCGAGTGCCGCCAAAAAGCCCTTTCCCCTGTCTCCCGAGTTTGCCTTCCTGATCGACCGGTCCCTTTACTTCAGCCGGATCAGCGAGGGCACCTTCGATATCACGTTTGCCTCCGTCGGCTGGTTTTACGATTACCGGGAGAAACAGCAACCAGACCCCAAAACCCGCGAGAAACTCCTCCACGCGGTCAATTACCGTCTGCTGCAATTCGATCCGCAAGCGCCTTCGCTGAAATTCTCCCACGAAGACCTCCGCATTGATCTTGGTGGCATAGCCAAAGGATATGCGGTGGACCGCGCCATCGCGATTCTCGAAAAGTTCGGTGTCACCCAGGCGACAGTGAGCGCCGGCGGTGACAGCCGGGTGCTCGGCCAGAACCGGGATCGCCCCTGGGCCATCGGCATCCGGAATCCGCGCAAGAAAAATTCCGACGATCGGGAGGTGGTGCTTACGCTGCCCCTGGCCGATACCGCCGTCAGTACCTCGGGGGACTACGAGCGCTACTTTATCGACGAGGCCACGGGCACGCGGGTACACCACATCATCAACCCCCGCACCGGCAAATCGGCGACCGACGTCATCAGCACCACCATAATCGGCCCACGGGCCACTGACACGGATGCGCTGTCCACCACCGTGTTTGTTCTGGGGCCGGAAAAAGGGCTGGAACTGATCAATCGCCTCGACGGTTTTGATGCAGTCATCATCGACAGCAAGGGACGCGTAAGATACAGCGCGGGATTGACGCCTCCCTGAAGGTCCGACCTTCATCACATTAATCAACCGCATTGACAAGAGCGGAAGCCAGAAGGCGTCACTCCGTGTAAAATCGGACGCCGCGTCCGGTTGCGGTGACTTTCCAGCGCCACGGACAGGCTCGCGCCTGGGGCGGTTGATCCGGCATGGCTGCTACCAATGTTCTTTCAGCTGCGGAGATTTGGTTTGAACACAATTTTTTTGCGAACGACATTTCTGGGCTGTGCGCTGGCCCTGTTCAGCAGCCTGGCCGCGACGCAGGAGCTACCCGGCGCTCCGGAAGAACTGCCGTTTGAGGAACAGGCCGCGCCGACGGCCGAACCGCCAACCGATCCGGTGTCGCAGATGACCCAGCGGGTCGAAGAGCTCAAACTGCTCAAGCCCGCCAGTACCCCGGCCGTCACCAGCGGCGAAACCAACGCCTCTCCTCTCAGCGCTCAGGTGGAAGACCTCAAGCAGGCCGCGCTGGAGCTCAACCGGGATCTGCTGATTCTGGAAGAGGATCTGCTGTTCCCGGCGAGTACCCAGATGGCCGTCTATGTTTCCGTGGACGTGGGGGATTATTTCAAGCTCGACGCCGTCAAGATCAAAGTCGATGACAAACTGGTGGCTTCGCACGTATACAGCGACAAGCAGAACAGCGCGCTGACCCGTGGCGGCATCCAGCGGCTCTATGTTGGCAATGTGAAAACCGGGACCCACGAAGTGACCGCGTTCTTCCACGGCTACGGCCCCCAGAATCGCGAGTACAAGCGCGCCGCCACCTACACTCTGAGAAAAGACCAGAACCCCAAGATGCTCGAACTGCGCATTATGGACTCCACTGTCAGCATGCAGCCGGAATTTGATTTCAAAGAATGGCAGTTATAAAACAGTTTTTCGGCATTGCCGCGATTGTCCTGTCATCGAGCATTCCGAGCGCCATAGCCTACGATTACGCCGAGCCGGAGGAAGAACCGCTGACGGCGGTGGCCGACCTGCGTTTTGGCGTGGCGCTTTATCACTATTATCAGGATCAGCATCTGGATGCCCTGAGTGAGCTGCTGGTCGCCGAGAAAAAAGGCGGAATCCGGGGCCATGGTGACAATCCCGACCTGATGAAGGGCGGTTTCTATCTGGCTTACGGCATGGAGCGCACCGCCAGCGAGATCTTTGCAGAACTTCTCGAAGGCAACCGGCCGCTGGCCACGCGCGATGCCGCCTGGCTGTATATGGCGCGCTTGCGGTATCTGCGGGGGGATTATGAAAGCGCCGCAGCCGCCCTCGACAAAATCAGCCCGAAAGCGGCCGCAAAGGTTCTGGAAGAGGAGCACCTGCTGCGCCTGAATTCGGCTCTGCGCACCGGTGACCTGACCCGGGCCGAAGCGTTGCTGAGCGAGCGCGATTTCAAAAAATCCCGTTGGTGGCCTTACGTGCAATTCAATATGGGGGCCGCCTATGCCCGCGCCGAACAATATCCTCGCGCTGCCGACTATTTCTCCGGCCTGCTCGCATTGCGGGATTTCAGCGACGAGAACCTCGCCCTCTACGACCGGGCCCTGACCGGCGCCGGCTACGCCCATCTGTTGAATCGCAATTACCGCCAGGCCATCAAAGCCTTCAGCGAGGTGCGTCTGGACAGCCCGGTTTCCAATCGGGCATTGCTGGGTTACGGCTGGAGCGCGGTGGAGTTGCAGGATTTTTCCACAGCACTTACGCCCTGGCGCGTGCTGGCCAGCCGTTCGGTGATCGATGAAAACACCCAGGAAGTTCTGGTAGCCCTGCCGTTCGCCTACGAGAAAATGGGCTTGAAAGCGCGTGCTCTGCGGCATTTTCAGGCGGCCGAGACCAGCTTTGTCAGCGAGGTCGCCCGGCTGCAGGAAGTGATCGATCAAATGGAAGGCCGTTCCCTGCGCGCGGCCATGAACATTCAGAGCAGCACCGACATCAACTGGCTCGATTACGCGGAAGCAAACCAGTTGACCCCGGAGCTGAGTTATCTGGTGGAGCTGTTCTCCAAAGATGAGTTTCTCGGCCTGCTGCAGGAGTGGCGGGATCTGTTGGCGATTCAGGAAAACTTTTCCCTGTGGCAGGAAAAACTCGCGCTCTATCTGGAGATGCTGGACGAGCGGGATGTCAACCGCGAGCGGGAACTGGCGTTTCTGGAAGAGGAACGCATTGTCGAAAAATTGCTGCCATTACGTCACCAGCGGGACCTGTATGCCATGCGCATTGCGGAAGCGGAAATGGGGACGGACTTCCTGAACCTGCTGGACCCGGAAGACAGTGACCGGTACGAACGCATCCGCCGTTCGGAATCGAACCTCGCCGTTTTGCTGCGGGCGGCCCAGGCGGGTCACGCCGTGATGCCTACCGACGAACTGCTGGAATTGCAGGAAGACCTGCGCCGGCAGAAGGGCTTGCTCCTGTGGCGCTCCGCCGAGCATTTTGATGAGCGCATTGCGCGGGCACGCTATCAGCTTGCACAGGCGAACGTCGCCTTGAATTCCGTCCGCGACACCTACAGCCGGGTCAAGGACATCGCTGAAGTGGGGCAGGACCTGCAACCCTACCGGGACAAGATCGGCGTGGCGCAGACGGTGCTCGGCGAGAAAGCCAGCGAGGTCGAACTCGCCATAATGGCCGCCGAGGAACGGGTGCGGGGCCGGGTCATGGGGGTGCTGGCGCAACAGCAGGAGCGGTTGCAGTATTACCTGGCGAATACCCGTCTGGCGATCGCCCGCATGCTCGATTCCCAGCTGCGGGAAACCCTGGATGCAGACGAACCCGCCGCTGCCGAGGAGTCGGGCCCATGACTCTGAGACGACGCCACTGGATGTTGTTGAGTACGGCGCTCTGGCTTTCGGGCTGCAGCATGTTCGAAGACAAGGTGTCCTACCTCGGGCCGACGCTGGGCGATCTGCAACCGACCCGGATACCCGGCGAGCAGGGCGAAAGCCTGCCGCCGGTTACCCTCAATGAAATCGAACGCAGTTACCGCTCGGCGCTGGCGGTGGCCACCGACCCGGCCCTGCGGCAACGCATCCAGGTGCGGCTGGCCGATATCGAAATGGCGCGGAGTGAAAACCGCCAGTTGAGCCAGGCGGAACAGGATGCCCATTTCGCCGAAGCCATAGCGCTCTATGACGATCTGCTGTCGCAACCCGAAGCCGGCCTCGATCCGCAAACCGACGAACGCCTGCTGTATCAGTTATCCAAAGCCTATGCGCTCGATGGCCGCATGGTCGAATCCAACGAAGCTCTGGAGCGCATGCTGGCGCAACATCCCGAGTCAGGATTCGGTGCGGAGGCCAACTTCCGGCGGGCCGAGCTGGCGTTCAGTCAGGGCCGGTATGAAGACGCCGAGCGCCTGTATGCCCAAGTCATGGCGGCGGGTGAGAACACCGATTATTTTCTCAACAGCCTCTATATGCACGGCTGGGCGCTGTTCAAAAGCAACCGCCTGGAAGAGAGCCTCGCCTCATTCACGCAACTGCTGGACCGGGTGATGGTGGATGGCACCGAACCGGCGGCCCTCAGCGCTGCCCAGCGCGGTCTGATTGCCGATACCCTGCGCGTCATGGCGATCACGTTTTCCTATCTGGATGGCCCCCAATCCATCACCGATACTTACGCCCGTCTGGGCGAACGGCATTACCAGCATCTGCTGCACCGGCGTCTGGGCCAGTTCTACCTGGAGAAGGAGCTGTATCAGGATGCCGCCGATACCTACGCTCATTTCATCGAACAGAATCCCCATTCGGAGCTGAGCCCGACGTTTGCAGTGCAGCGCATTGATGTCTACATGCAGGGCGGTCTGGCGACCCTGGTACTGCCCGCGAAAGAAGAGTTCGTGCGCAGCTATGGCGTCAAGAGCCAGTACTGGGCCAGTCACGCCGACGACGCGCTGCGGGCGACCATATTGCCCCACTTGCAGACCTTCCTCGACGAGCTGTCCAGCTTCTACCACGCCGAGGCCCAGACGCTCAAAGCCGCCAACCAGAAGTATCAGGCAGAGCTGGCGGCGGGCCGCAAACCGGCGGTGGAGCCGGAGCGCGCAGTTCCGGCGTTCGTGCTCGCCGCTGAATACTATGATGAATTCCGGCAGACCTTCCCTAACAGCGAACGCCTGTCGGAAGTGACGTTCCTCATGGCGGAAGCCTACGAGGAAGCGCAAGCATATCCGTTTGCCGTCAGCGCCTATGAACAGGTGGCGTTCGACTGGGTCGATCCCGAGTACGGCTCAAAAGCCGGCTATAGCGCCATCCTCGCCCTGCAACAACTGGTCGATGGGTCGGTCGGCGAACAGCAGATGCGCTGGCAGGAACACAAGGCCGCCACCGCCGCACGCTTTGCCGACTATTATCCCGGTGATGAGCGCGCCGTCGCGGTACTGACCGAAGCGGCACAGACTTATTTCGAGCAGGACAATACCGAACAGGCCGTCGCTCTGGCGCGCCGCGTGACCACCTGGGAACCGGCACCGGCGACGGATTTGCAGAAAACCGCCTGGCTGATCATTGCTCACACCCTGTTCGACGGGGGTGATTTCGTGGCGGCCGAGCAGGCTTACCGGGAGGTATTGACCCGGTTGCCCGCCGACAGCAAAGAGCTGGCTGCCATCGAAGAGCGCATCGCGGCCAGTATGTTCCAGTCGGCGGAACAACTGGCGGCAGGAGAGGACCTGAACGGCGCGATTGACCGGCTGTTGCGTATTGATGCCACCGCGCCCGGTACCGAGATCGCCATTCGCGCCCAGTATGATGCGGGCAATTACCTGATGGAGCTGCAGAACTGGGGGCGTGCCGAGCAGGTGTTTACCGATTTTGGCAAGCGTTTTCCCACCCACGAACTGGCGGCGACGCTGACGCCCAAATTTGCGGTCATCTATCAGGAAACCGAACAGTGGGACAAGGCTGCCGGGGCGCTGGCGCTGATGGCGCAGCAGTCGGACGACCCGGCGGCGCAGCGCCAGTCGATGTACCTGTCGGCGGAGCTGTACCAGAAGTCCGGCAAAGCCCAAGAGGCCGCCCGGCAATACGAGGCCTATGTGAAGGCCTGGCCGGAACCTTTTGATCTCGCCACCGAAGCCCGCTACCAGCTGGTGCTGCTGGCCCAGGCAAGCAATGATCGCAAAGGGCGCGATCGCTGGTTGCGGGAGCTGATGCAGGGGCACGACAGGGCGGGCGCGGCTGCCACCGACCGGTCTCGCTATCTGGCCGCCTTCGCCGCCAGTCAGTTTGCCGCCGAAACCTACGACCGGTTTGCCGGCATCCGTCTGACCCTGCCGATCAAGAACAGTCTCAAGGCCAAACAGAAAGCGCTGGACGAGACGCTGACCGCCTATCGCAAGGTGATGGACTACGGCGTTTCCGAATTTGCCACCCAGGCCAATCACCGCATCGGCACCGTTTACGCCCAGTTGAGCCGGGATCTGCTGGATTCGGATCGCCCCAGGGGGCTGGACGAGATGGCGCTGGAGCAATACGAAATACTGCTGGAAGAACAGGCCTATCCCTTCGAAGAAAAATCTGCCGAACTGCTGGAAGCCAACGCTCAGCGCGCCTGGGACGGTCTTTATGACGACTGGGTAAAAGCGAGCTTCAAGGAGCTGGCGCGGCTGTTGCCGGCACGTTACGGCAAGAAGGAAAGCATCATCGAGGTGAGCCATGGCATTCACTGATTTCAATCCGGGGCGACTGAAGCCGGGTCTCGCAGTGTGTGCTCTGGCCGTGCTGCTGTCGGGCTGCACCGCGCTGAACGAGCGCCTGGACGATTTGCGCAGCGCCCGGGCGACCCGGTCGGAGACGGTCAAAGCGGAGCAGACGCCGGCCGACATGGAAGAGGCGCCCCTCATTCTGATTCCGGATCCGTATGAAGCGCAAACTGTGGAAATTCCAGCGGCCGCGCAGCGTCTTTTTCAGGAAGCGGTTATCGCCATGCAGAGCGACGATTACACCTCGGCCCAGCGGTTGCTGACCCAGATTGTGCAGGAGTATCCGAAGCTGTCCGGCCCCTATGTGAATCTGGGGATTACCTTGTGGCGGCTGGGCCATCTGGACAAGGCCCAAGAAGCCTTTGCCTTCGCCGTGAAAGTAAACCCTAAAAATTCCGACGCGTATAACCAGCACGCCATTCTGTTGCGGGAGCAGGGTCGCTTCGCCGAAGCGGAAAAACTCTATCTGGCTGCGCTGGATGTCTGGCCCCACAGCCCCCACAGCCATCGCAATCTCGGCATTCTCTACGACCTTTATATGGGCAAGTGGGACAAGGCGCTGGAGCATTACCAGATGGTCAAACGAATTTTGCCGGAGCCCAGTCAGGAAATAGAGGGATGGATAATCGATCTGCAGCGCCGCATCGACGAAGCGGCGGCTGGTTAACGGGTACGCAGCCATGAATATCAAGCGAGCAATACAAGTGCTGGCGACTTACGTAGGATTCGGCGTTTTCGCGGCGTCCGTGCACGCTCAGGACGGTGCAGTCATCGAGTTGCAGGACACGGTAATCGGTAACCAGGAGCAGCCGCAGGTGCTATACATTGTGCCGTGGCAATCGGCGGAAGATACCAGTATCATCTTCCACCCCGTTCATACCAAGCTGGGTCGCGACGTGTTCAAGCACATCGAACGACCCGAACATCTGCGCGAACTGGAATACCTGGAGCAGCTTCAGCAACCCGCTCAGCCAGCGGGTAAAAAGTAGGACCGAACAGGCGAGGACTCCGGCGACTCCCCTCAGATGAAACCGCACCTGACTCCCCATAGTTTCCGGGCGACACCCTGGGCGCCGGCATCGGGCGCCGGTGGTCATCGTTGAGCTGGCGTCCTTGAGACAGTTGCGGCGAAACGGTCGCTGTTGCAAGGGCTGTTTTTGAAAAGGCTACTGTTGAAAAAGCTACGGTGGAAAGGGTTATTGATGAAACAAAACAGTAGCCCAGAACGATTTTAAACTCTGTATACATTTGTTTTTGGAGGCAAGAACACCATGGGTTTCTTCAACGCGGCAGTGAGCTTTTTTCAGGACGGTGGCCCGTTTATGTACCCGATCGGAATCGTTCTGATCATCGGGCTGGCCATCGCAATCGAACGCTGGTTGTTTCTGACTGCGGCGAAATCGACCAACCGCCGGGCATTCGACCGCATCATGCCCATGCTGCAACGCCGGGATTTCAGCTCGGTGGTGGAACTGGGGCGCAGCTCCAAAGCGCCAGTCGCCCGCATCGTTGCCTCCGGCCTCACACGCTTGCAGCAAACCGCCAGTCGCGACGAGATCGAATACGCCATGGAAGAGGGCGTCATGGAAGCGGTGCCACGGCTCGAAAAACGTACCTCTTATGTGGCTACCCTCGCCAACATCGCCACGCTGCTGGGACTACTCGGTACGATCATGGGTCTCATCAGCGCTTTCACCGCCGTGGCGAATGCTGACCCGGCCGAGAAGGCTTCGTTGCTTTCCCAAAGTATTTCGGTCGCGATGAACACCACCGCCTTCGGGCTGATGACCGCCATTCCCTTGCTGTTGCTGCACACCACGCTGCAAAACAAGACCACCGAGATAGTCGATAGCCTGGAGATGGCCGGGGTCAAATGCCTCAATACCCTGTCGTCCATCGGCGCGTTCAATGCGGTCAAAACCCGCCCCGCGAGCACCGTGAAGCAATCGTAGCGAATTAGCAGGCTTTTCTATGCGAGTTAGACGACGCAATCGCGAAGAAGCGGATCTCGACATCACCTCGTTCATGAATCTGATGATCGTGCTGGTGCCGGTGCTGCTTCTGAGCATGGTGTTTTCCCAGGTCACCGTGCTGGATCTCAAGCTGCCGGATGCTGCCGCTGATGATTCGGCACCTGCTGAAGAAGATCCCGCCAAACAGATGCTGGAGTTGGTGATCCTGCAGGACCGGCTGGTTGTCAATTACCCCGCCGGTGCGCCCTTGAAAACCATTCCGAAAACCGGTGACACCCATGATTTCAAGCTGCTTTCGGATGTACTGCAGGAAGTAAAACGCCAATTGCGTGAGCGCAATATCGAAAAGCGCGACATTTTTATCCTGGCGCAACCGGATACCGAATATCAGACGCTGGTGACCGCCATGGACACCGTGCGCTCATTCAAGACGGTAGTGGCCGCCTCCGTAGTGGATGCCGAGCTGTTTCCCGATGCGTCCCTCGGTGATGCACCGGTGAGCGGCAGTGAGGAGGTAACCCCATGAAGCAATCGCTGCATGCCCGCCGCATGGCGAACCGGCACAAGCGCGCCGGCAAAGGCTCCAAGCTGAATCTGGTTGCCCTGATGGACATTTTCACCATTCTGGTGTTTTTCCTGCTGGTGAATTCCTCGGACGTTGAAGTTCTGCAAACCAATAAAGACATCGATCTTCCAGAATCCCTGGCCGACAAAATCCCGGAACCGACCCTGGTAGTCATGATCAGCGCGGACAGCATCATTATCAACGGTCGCGCCATTGTTCCCACTCAGGCGGCCATGAACACCGAAGGTGATCTGATTGAACCCCTGCGGCAGGAGCTGGAATATCTGGCCGGTCGTAAACCCTATGCGTCCGACGAAGAACGTGAACGGGGCCGGGACATCACCATCATGGGCGATGCGCGGACACCGTACAATTTGATGAAAAAGATCATGAGCACGTGTGCCCAGTCCGAATACCGGAATATTTCTCTGGCAGTCAATCAGACTGCTCCTGAAGAACCCACCGTGGAAGCAGGGGGTTGACCGTGGCTGCTGCAGCACTCAATTCCACCCTGCCCTGGAGCAGTTCGGCGCTGGAAGACCGGAATTTTCGACGTATTCTCGCGGTATTGCTGGGCCTGTTTTTTCTGTTAGGTGTCATCATCCCGCTGATCGATGTGCCGGAACCCAAGCGCGAGGAACTGGAAAAGCTGCCGCCACAACTGGCGCGGGTGGTGATGGAAAAAAAGGAGCTGCCCAAACCGCCTCCGCCCCCACCACCACCGCCCAAGGAAGAGAAAAAGCCTGAGCCGAAACCGGAAGAACCCAAACCGGAACCCAAACCCGAGCCCAAACCGGAACCCAAGCCGGAGCCCGAACCGGTCAAGCTGAAAAAGGCCCAGGAGCAGGCCAAAAAAAGCGGCGTCCTGCAATTTCAGGATGATTTGGCGGCGATGCGGGACGCGCTTGATGTCAGCGATGTCAAACCGGCGAATGCCAGTCTCACGCGCGCCACTGGCGAGGCAGCCAGCGTCGATCGCAGCGTGATCACCAGCGGTGCCAAGTCTCGCAGCGGCGGTATCAATACCGCCGCGCTCAGCCGGGATACCGGCGGTGTCGCCCTGTCCGGCCGGGAAACCACAACGGTCGAGAGCAAGATGGCAGACGTCAGCGCGGCGGCCGGCAAGGCCCGTGAAACCCGCTCCAGCGGCGACAGTCAATATCGGGCGACTGACGGCGTTCGCCAGAAACTCGATGCGGCCAAAGGGCGTATCTACAGCATCTACGCGCGTGAGTTGCGAAAGAACCCGGCACTGCGGGGTAAAGTGGAATTCAAAATCGTGATCGAACCGGATGGTTCGGTGTCCGACGCCCAGGTGGTTTCAAGCGAGCTGAAAGATCCGGATCTGGAACGGAAGATTCTCGCTGCCATCCGTTTTATCGATTTCGGCGCAGCGGAGGTGCTCAAAACCACCTTGAATTACACCTACGATTTCCTGCCCAACTGATTCTGCGCGGTGGGCTTAGGTGCCCACCACGGCTTATCGTCGATTCTTTGGTACATGATTTCTTGTGAAGCCGTGGCATAATCCTGCCACTGGCGGCGGCACGGTGCCGACCTCGGGAGACCGCAGTGAAATTCAGAAACCGGAAGAATGAATGTGTAATTACGGCCGATGGGCGCGAATTGTGGGTGTCGCGCAGCGTTGCCGTGGTGGTGAGCGTGGTTCTGGTGGTGAAGCATCATCCCTACATCCTCATCAATCGCCGTGGCATCGGTGTGCCGGATTTTCAGGGCTACTGGAATCTGCCCTGTGGCTATCTCGACTACGATGAAAATACCTCTCAGGCAGCCGTACGCGAAGTCTGGGAGGAGTGTGGTGTCAATCTGTTTCCCATATTGCCGGATGCCCAGGCTGCCTGGTTTGACGCGCCCTGGGATGTCAACTCCGAGCCGAATTTCAGCAAGCAGAACGTCACCATCCATCACGGCCTGGTGGCAACCTGCGCGGAATTGCCCGCCGTCTCCAATGCCTACAATGAACCGAACGAGACCATGGATATCTGCTGGCAACCGCTCGACAAAATCAAAGAGCTGGAATTCGCCTTCAACCATCATTTGCGAATCGCAAAATTTATTGATCACGTAAAGATGACGGCCGGTCTGGATTTCACTGAATATCTGGGCGCGATGTCCGGCCATTGACAGGCGGGGTGAATCCGTCTGAACCTTCGCAATCCGTATTGTTCTGTCCACTGCGGTGTTTGCGCGTTTTGATCGTTGCTGCGTAAAAACCGTCCCGCGAACCATCGAGAGAATGGCCTATGAAACCTTTTGACCGCCGCCGCCTGCTCACCTCGGCATGTGCCCTGCCACTGTCACACTTTCTGCCCCTGCAGGCACTTGCCAGCACAGCGCCCAAACGCAAACTCGGTATCGCTTTGGTCGGGCTCGGTGGCTACAGCACCCACCAGCTTGCCCCCGCCCTGCAGTTGGCGCAGTACTGCGAATTGCGCGGCATAGTCACCGGCTCGCCGGAAAAAATTCCGCAATGGCAGAAGCAATATGGCATTGCGGACAAAAACGTTTACTCCTACAAAAACCTGCACAAGATTGCTGAAAACCCCGACATCGACGTGGTTTATATCGTGGTGCCGACGTTCCTGCACGCCAAATACGCGATTATTGCCGCGAACGCCGGCAAGCATGTCTGGTGCGAAAAGCCCATGGCCATGACGGTCAGGGAGTGTCAGTCAATTATCGATGCCTGTCAGAAAAACAAAGTGAAACTCAGTATCGGTTATCGCATGCAGCACGAGCCCAACACGCGCACCATGATTAACTGGGCACAGGAAAAGCCCTACGGGGCCATTAATAAAGTCATCGCCAAGGCGGGTTATGCCGGCTCTGGAGCGCCTCTGGGCGACTGGCGCATGGACCGCAGCAAAGGCGGCGGTGCACTCTATGACATGGGGGTGTATCCCATCAATGCCGCGCGCTTCACCACCGGCAAAGAGCCGATCGCCGTATCCGCACAGCACGAGAATTCGCGACCGGGCCTGTTCAAGAAGGCCGATGAAACCACTAATCTGCAACTCGATTTTGGCGATGGTCTGACGGCTTTCTGCGAAACCAGCGTAGGCAAGCAGTACAACATTTTGCGGGTGGAGTGCGAGAAAGGCTGGTATCAAGTCGAGCCGATGCAAAGTTATACCGGAGTGCGGGGCGACACCAGCGACGGCAAGCAACTGAACAAGCAGGTTGTCAACCAGCAGACCGCGCAAATGGACGATGACGCACTGGCGATCATCAACAACACGCCAGTGATGGTGCCGGGGGAAGATGGTCTGAACGATATCCGCATTGTCGAAGCCGCGCTGAAATCCGCTGCGGCCGGCGGCAAGAAAATCAAGCTCGGTTAATTTTCTGACTGAAATCCGTTACAGGGTGCCAATAGGCACCCTGGACGTTGCACATTCCCCGTTAGCTGGATGCCAGCGCGCAAGTCTATAATCACGGAACATTCCAATCGGCGTCAGGAGGGACTATGCGCGCGGTCTTGATAATAACAATACTAATGAGCCTGTTAATCACTCACAAAGCCGTGGCTCAGGCGGACATTCCCCCCGTATTGCAAGAGTGGAAGAGCTGGGTCCTGCACGATCACCCCCAAACTGAATGCCCCGTCTTTTACAACGAACTCCGCCATGAATGTGTCTGGCCGACCCGGCTGGAACTGGACATTCACCGCAGTGGCGGACAGTTCAGCTATCAGGTGGAAGTGCTCGCCCCGGCGTGGATTACGCTACCCGGAAGCGACGCCCACTGGCCGCAAAAAGTGACGGCCAACCAGCAGGCGCAAATGATTGCGACCCGGGAAGGCGAACCGGCGGTCCGCTTGCAATCAGGCCGCTACGAAATTCGCGGGGAGTGGCAATGGGCGGCGCCACCACAAACCCTCGGTATCCCGGCGCTCACCGGCCTGCTCAAACTTACCCGGGACGGACAGCGTGTCGAGCAGCCCAGTCTTGCCAATGCCACCACGCTGCTCCTGGCTCGGGAAATGGCAGAAACCGCGCCTTCGGTGGCGGAGCGCGATCAGGTTTCCCTGTCGGTATTCCGCAAGCTGACCGACACAATTCCCCTGGAGATGGAGACGCACATCCAGCTCATCGTCAGCGGGCGCGAGCGTGAACTGCAGACAGGCCCGGTCGTGCTGCCCGGATTCCGGCTGGTGGAACTCAATAGTCCCTTGCCGGCCCGGATCGAAGCGGACGGGCAGCTGCGTGTGCAGCTGCAGCCGGGCCGCTGGACCATTCAGCTCCTCGCCAATCACAGTACCGACCTGCGGGAATTTGCGGTGACGCCCCAGGGCGCCGACTGGCCAGCTCAGGAAATCTGGGCCGTGGAAACCCAGCCCGCCCTGCGCACCATTCAGGTCGAAGGCGCTTCCCTGATCGATGCCTCCCAGACCCAATTGCCGGAAGCATGGCGGCATCTGCCGGCCTACCTTGTCACTCCGGACAGTCGCCTCACCTTCGACGTCACTCATCGGGGCGATCCCAATCCCGCCGCCAATCAGCTCAGCCTCACCAAAGAGATGTGGCTGGATTTCGGTGGCGGCGGTGCCACCATCAAGGATTCCATTCAGGGGCGCCTGCAGAATCACTGGCGACTCGATGTGCACCCGGCTTACCGGTTAGGGCGGGTTGAACTTGCGGGCAAACCGCAACTGATCACCCAGCTGGAAGACAAAGACACCGCCGGCGTCGAAATTCGTACCCAGGATGTACAGCTCAGTGCCGTCAGCCGCGTCGACCAGGTTCACGACCTTCCGGTCAGCGGTTGGCAGGAAACTTTTGAAAGCGTGCGCCAGACGGTGTATCTGCCCCCCGGCTGGTCCGCCTTCCATGTCAGCGGTGCCGATAATGTCGGTGGCACCTGGTTGAGTGGCTGGAATCTCTGGGACATATTTCTGGTGCTGATCATTACCGTCGCGCTCGCCCGGGTTATCAATCCGGCCTGCGGCGCGCTGGCTCTGGTTACTTTGCTGTTCACCTATCAGCGTGATCAGGCTCCATTGATGAGCTGGCTGGCCATTCTCACCGTGCTCGCCCTGCTGCCCCACGTGAAAGGTCAATGGGGGCGGGCATTACAGGCAGTCGGGGTGCTGTGCTTCGTCGTATTGTTGCTGGTGTTGCTGCCGTTTGGCGTGCAGCAGGCCCGCCAGGTGATCTATCCGCAACTGGAGCAGAGCGCACAATACTCCACCCCCTATCTGGAAAGACCGACTCCGGCCGCAGCGCAGATGGCGCCGATGGCTGACACGGCCCAGGGTGCCTCCCTGAAGGCGATGCCGGAGACCCGCGCTTCCAGCAGAGCGGCGCGGGAAAAAATGACTTACAACATGCCGGACTACGATCCCAAACAGAAAGTACAGGTCGGCCCGGGGCTGCCCATGTGGCAGTGGCAGCATGCCTGGGGTCACTGGAGCGGCCCGGTCCAGGCGGAAGAAACGAGCGGCTGGATACTCATCCCGCCTCTCTGGAACCGCTTTGGCGATCTGCTCGGGCTGCTCTTGCCCTGCGGTCTGGCCCTCTGGCTCGGCCGCCGCTTCTGGTCGCTTGCCAGAGTCGAAACCGGGCGCACCCCGGGCGGTGCGGCGGCCATCGCGATGTTGCTTGTCGTTGTGCACGGCGGCTTTGGCAGCGACCGGGCCCATGCCGATGTGATGGTCGATGGGGCCTTGCTGGAAGATTTGCGGCAGCGTTTGCTGGAACCCGTCAAATGTCTGCCATCCTGCGCCGGTATCGAAGCGGTGCATATTGAGGCACGGGACAATCAGCTGGAGATCCGGATGCGCATCCACGCACTGGAGGATGTGGCTGTCCCCATACCGTCGCGTATTCAGGACTGGCAGCCCGAATCTGTCACCATCCAGAAGGTGCATCCGCCGTTGTTGCGCAATGGTGATGAACAGCTGTGGGTGTCGCTCAAACGCGGCATCCAGGAGGTGACGTTGACCGGCCGCCTCGGCGACAAGAACTCGCTCGACCTGGACTTCGCCATGCCGGTCCACAATGTCACCTACAGTCTCGATGGCTGGCGGCTTAACGGCCTGCCGTCAGAGCGGCAGTCGAGCCAGATCCTGCAACTGGTGCGGCAGGCTACGGTGGCGCGGCAACGCCAGACCAACCAGCTGTTGCCGGACCCGATTCCGGCCTATGTCACAGTGACGCGGCGTATTCAGCTGGGCCTGGAATGGACCGTACACACCGAAGTGCAGCGGGTTGCGCCTCATTCGGGGGTGATCCAGCTGGCCATTCCGCTCCTCGACGGCGAAGCCCCCAACAGCGGCCAGCTGACCGATGACGGCAAGATGGACATCCGCCTGGCTGCCGGTCAGCAGAGGGCCAGTTGGGAATCCATTCTGTCAGTTCAGCCCGCCATTAATCTGACCGCGCCCCAGACCGAGCAGTGGCACGAAGTCTGGAACCTGGTGACCGGTCCCATGTGGCACTCGACGGTCAGCGGCATCCCGCCGGTACTGCGTGCCGGGGAGCAGTTCAACTATTTGTGGCAACCATGGCCGGGTGAAAGCGTTACAGCCGAGATTTCCCGACCGGAGCCGGTGGCTGGCGCGGACCTGGCGCTGGACAAGGTAGAGCTCAATCAGACTTTCGGCAAACGCGCCACCGATCATCACCTTGAACTTACGCTGCGGGCGACGTACGGCGGACAGTTTTATTTGCCGTTGCCGGAGGGCGCGGAGCCCAAGCGGTTGGTGGTCGATGGAGAAGAGCTGCCGTTGACCTACAGTCAACAGAAACTCCAGATTCCGGTCCGCCCGGGTGAGCATACGGTGCGACTGGAATGGCAGACCCCCGACAGCATGGAATGGATGACCCGAACACCGCCGCTGAACCTGAACCAGCCGGCAACCAACCTTCATCTGAACATGAACCTGCCCCAGAACCGCTGGACGCTCCTGGTCGGGGGGCCACTGCTGGGCCCGGCCGTACTGTTCTGGGGGGTGTTCGCCGTGGTGGTGCTTGGCTGCCTGGCGCTCGGTCGCAGCCGCGTGACGCCGCTGAAATCCTACGAGTGGCTGTTGTTGAGCCTGGGCGTGGCCACCATCAATGTGTATGTGCTGATCCTTATCGTCGCCTGGTTTATCACCATGCAATACCGGGGCAAACTCAAGCAGCCGCTGCTGCCGTCGCAGTTTGCGCTGATGCAGATCCTGCTGATCGGCTTCTCGGTGGTGACGCTGCTGGCCATGGTTGGAAGCATTCCCTATTCTCTGCTCGCCTCGCCGGAAATGTACATCACCGGCAACCACTCTTCTGCCCACACACTGCGCTGGTACCACGACCAGACCCAGGGCCCGCTGCCAACCGCCTGGGTGATCAGCGTCCCGCTGTGGGTATACCGCATCACCATGCTGCTGTGGTCCCTGTGGCTCGCCTTCGCTCTTATGCGCTGGATCCGCTGGGCATGGTTGCAGCTGGGGGTGCATGGGTACTGGCGACGCAACGAGAAGCCGTCTGAACCGCAAGCGTGAAAGCCTGGTCGCACGTGCGCAGCTCGAGCCCGCACGCGCGACCACAAACACAATGGCGCAACCTAAGCATCGACACCGATTTATGAAGATGCATGTGATTGCCGACATCCGGCGCCAGGGTCTGTACGAAAAGTCGTCGAGCGAAGGTCAGGCAAGGCAAAAACAGGCGAAGAAGCGGAGTTTACGTGCTGTAAATGAGCATTCTGAGCCTGTTTTTAACGCAGCATCACCGATGCGCAGGCACTTTTCGTACACAGCCTGATGCAGCTTTCACGTTTCAGCGACTTTTTAGTCACATAGTGGCTGCTAAGCTCCGCGCGTAAATACGAGTGATTGTTGGAGAGACAGCAATATGAGCAGGCACTTTAGACACGTATCGTGGTTGACGCTGTTGGCACTTCTGATTGGCTTGCCGCTTTTTACCCACGCAGAGGCGCCCGGTGCGCTGACTTTCATAGTCAGAAATCAGAATACGGACCGGCCACTCGCAACCGTGCAGATCACGATCAGGGAACGCGAAACCGGTGTCACGCAATCGGTAGAAACCGACTCACAAGGTCGCGTCGTCGTAGGACAGCTCGACCCCGGTCTCTATTCAGTAAACGTCGCCAAAAGCGGGTTCGCGTCATCGTATGAGCCAAGCGTACGCGTGGTCACACGCA
>CAZJKJ010000046.1:13446-28442 GCA_964546435.1 uncultured Cellvibrionaceae bacterium | reverse complement strand
GGGAATAGGCGCCCATGCCGCCGGTGTTGGGGCCGGTGTCGCCATCGCCGACCCTTTTATGGTCCTGACTGGTAGCCATGGGCAGGGCGTATTCGCCATCCACAACCACGATAAAGCTCGCTTCCTCGCCTTCGAGATATTCTTCGATCACCACCCGGCAGCCGGCGGCGCCAAAGGCATTGCCGGAGAGCATGTCCGTTACCGCGGCCTCGGCTTCGGCGAGGGTGGTGGCAACCACCACACCTTTGCCGGCGGCAAGACCATCGGCCTTGATCACGATGGGAGCCCCGTGGGCGCGCAGCCAGGCGAGGGCGGGTTCTACTTCCGTGAAACAGGCATAGTCGGCGGTGGGGATGTTGTGGCGCTGCAAAAACTGCTTGGTGAAAGCCTTGGAGCCTTCAAGCTGTGCGGCCAACCGGCTCGGTCCGAAACACGGCAAGCCGCGCTCGCTGAAATAATCGACGATGCCGGCCACCAGGGGTGCTTCCGGCCCTACAATCGTCAGGGCGATATTGCTGGATTTCGCAAATTCCGCCAGGCTCGGGAAATCCAGCGGATCTATGGGAACGTTTTCGACCTTGTCTTCGAGGGCGGTGCCGGCGTTACCCGGCGCCACGTACACTTTCTCAACCTGTGCGCCCTGGGCGGCTTTCCAGGCAAATGCGTGCTCGCGGCCACCATTGCCGATGATCAGTATATTCATGCTGGGACCTGTCAATGCCGGAAGTGACGCATACGCGTGAAGACCATGGCGATGTCATGCTCATCGGCTGCGGCAATGACTTCGTTGTCACGCACGGACCCGCCGGGCTGGATTACGGCGCGAATGCCTGCCGCAGCCGCATTATCAATGCCATCGCGAAACGGGAAGAAAGCGTCGGAAGCCATCACCGAGCCTTTGACTTCCAGGCCCGCATGCTCCGCCTTGATGGCGGCGATCCGGGCAGAATTCACCCGACTCATCTGACCTGCGCCAATACCCACCGTGTGACTGCCGGCAGCATAAACAATGGCATTGGACTTGACCATTTTCGCGACTTTCCACGCAAACAGCAGATCCTGGATCTCCGCTTCCGTGGGCGCGCGACGGGTGACGACTTCCAGATCAGCCGCCTGCACCATGCCCAAATCCTTATCCTGCACGAGTAAACCACCCGCCACCCGTTTGAAATCGAGGGACGGTTGTTGCTGCGCCGACCACTGGCCGCAGGCAAGGACGCGCACATTGGGCTTTTGTGCTGCAGTTTGCAGGGCTTCGGCGGAAATTTCCGGCGCGATGATCACTTCCACGAACTGCCGCTGGATGATCGCTGCCATGGTGTCTGCGTCCAGGGGTTGATTGAACGCGATGATGCCGCCAAACGCGGATTCCGGGTCGGTCGCAAAGGCTTTTTCATACGCGCTCAACAAGGTGTCAGCCTCAGCGACGCCACAGGGATTGGCGTGCTTGACGATAACGCAGGCGGGCCGGGCGAACAGTTTGACAGTCTCAAGCGCGGCGTCCGTGTCTGCGACATTGTTAAAAGACAGCGCTTTGCCCTGCAATTGCCGGGCAGTGGCCACGCTCGCGTCCTGCCAGTTTTTCTCCACATAGAACGCCGCGTTCTGGTGGGGATTTTCTCCGTATCGCATGTCCTGGGATTTGATGAACTGGCAGTTGAACGTGCGCGGGAAGGGTTCCCCCGCCGGCAGCCGGGCACCGAGATAATTGGCAATCGCCCCGTCATACTGAGCGGTGTGTTCAAACGCCTGCACCGCCAGATCAAAACGGGTTTCCAGCGACAGCGTGCCAGCGTGGGCCTGCAGTTCCTGCAGTACGGTCGGGTAGCTGTCCGGACGGGTCACAATGGCCACATGGGCATGATTCTTGGCGGCAGCGCGGACCATGGTGGGACCGCCGATGTCGATGTTTTCAATGGCATCGGCCAGTGAGCAGTCCGGTGTGGCAACGGTTTGCGCGAACGGATAAAGATTGACTACCACCAGGTCGATGGGGGGAATGCCGTGGGTCTGCATGACCGCCTCATCTTGTCCCCGGCGGCCCAGGATGCCGCCATGAACTTTGGGGTGCAGCGTTTTTACGCGACCGTCCATCATCTCCGGGAAGCCGGTGTAGTCGGCGATTTCAATGGCCGGAACGCCATGCTCCACCAACTGCCGGAAGGTGCCTCCGGTGGACAGTATTTCTACGCCGAGGGCGACCAGTGCTTGCGCAAATTCAATAACCCCCGTCTTGTCAGAGACGCTTAGCAACGCACGTCTGACAGGGGTAGGGTTGGACCTGGACATCTTTTTTCCTGTTAAAGCGACAGCAGCCCGGAACCACCCCAGCAGCAGGTGACGAGCGTGCGCCATCGATTGATGTGAAAGAGGCTCCCGGTATTCGAGAGGCGAAATGGTGTGGAAGTGTGCTTACAGCAACCCGTACTGCTTGAGTTTCTTGCGCAGGGTACCGCGGTTCAAACCGAGCACCTGGGCAGCCTTGGTCTGGTTGTGGCGGGTGTATTTCATGACGACTTCGAGCAAGGGTGTTTCCACCTCGGCCATGACCATGTCATACACGTCGGTGACATCCTGACCTTCAAGGTGCTGAAAATAATTGCTAACCGCAGTCTCAACGCTTTCTCTGAGAGAGGGGCGGTTTTCTTCGATGTATCCTTCGATGGGCCGGCCAAGTGTGCCGGCATTCGTAGGGCGTTCGGTCAGGGCTGTTTCAACTGTGTTCATGCGGCGTGGTCCTCTAGTTGCTGCAATTGATCGAACATCCGGTGAATCAGATCACGCTGGTCGCCGGCTGTCGTCATCGCATTAAAGCGTTGTTGTAAGTGTTTTACCGTCTGCCGTTGGGAGACAGTTGTCTGCCTTTGCAGATACCAATCGAGATGCTTGCGGGTCAAACGCGCTCCGGTTACTTCCCCATAACACTCATACAGCGCGTCGAAATGACTGAGGATGGTGGAACATACCTCTGTCAATGCCGGCTTGCGCCGGATCGACCCGTTTAGCAGGTATTCGTCAATTTCCCCGAATAGCCAGGGATTGCCCTGGGCGGCCCGGCCAATCATGACTGCGGCGGCGCCGGTGGTACTCAATACAAATTTCGCCTTGCCGGGTGAATCAATGTCACCGTTGGCAATCACCGGAATGCCCACTGCGCTGACAATTTCAGCGATGGTGTCGTATTCCGCAGCCCCTGCAAACCGACAGGCGCGGGTGCGTCCGTGAACCGTCAGGGCCTGTATGCCTGCGTCTTCTGCAATTCTTGCAACCTTGCAAACGTTCTTGTTCAGTGGATCCCAGCCGGTCCGGGTCTTCAGGGTGACCGGTATGCTGACGGACCTCACCACTGCTTCCAGGATTGCGGATACCAGCGGTTCATCCTTCAGGAGTGCAGAGCCGGCGGCCTTTTTGCAAACTTTCTTGGCCGGACAGCCCATATTGATGTCGACGATTTGCGCGCCCATTCGGGCTGCCTGTTGCGCCGCCAGCGCCATCTGCGCGGGTTCGCTGCCGGCAATCTGGATTACTCTGGGCCCTGCTGCGGTCCCCCAGGTCAAACGGGATCGGCTCTTGACTGAAGGCCAGAGCCGCGTGTCGCTGGTCACCATTTCATTGACGACCATTCCGGCCCCATGGGCAGCACATAACTGACGGAACGGCAGGTCGGAAACTCCGACCATGGGGGCGAGTACTGCCCTGGTGGCAATAATATGCGGGCCGATTTGCAGCACGCGGAATCCCCCGAAAAATTGACTCCCCCATCGCGCGACAGATGGCTGGCGTCCGGATGCAGCTGAAACGGGCGCTATGATACCGCCTGCCCCCCGCTTTTTAAATGCGTAAATTGGAACGGGTGCTTAAAAAATCACCGTCGAAGTGTGATTGGAGTGATAAAAATATAAAAAAATTGAATCAGGTCGCGCGCGGCAGCGGTGTCAGGCGGATTCAGTCGACGATGGCGATGCTGTAGCTCACGGCTTCCTCACCCGGATCGACAATTTCCAGCTCTACATGGACGGGCGTGCGCACCGGCATGCTGTCTCTGCCGGTCAGTTCGCCGCCGAGGTAGTCATCGGGCACGAACTTCCGTTCCGCAATGGCCTCGTTCTGCAGATTGGTGAAGGTGAGCAGAAGGTTGGGAAAAGTCTGCTCATAGTCGGCGACATTCTGCATGACCACATCCACGAGCAGTGCCTCGGCGACGCTCGGGTGACTGCGCACATAGAGGTTGGACGTCTTGATCTTGCTGCGATCTTTCATGGGAGGCAGAGTACAACCAACGACCGCGCAGGCAGTACTGTAAAAAGTCCGGTAGGGTTCAACGACATTGAGCCGGTTGAACTGGAGCCAGGCAACCTGCACCAGCAGGAACAGTAACGCGACCAGCGCCATTCCTGCCCAGATCAGGCGTTTGCGCCAGATCAGCGGGTTCTGGCGCCAGCCCACTTCGACGGTTTCCGGTTCGATCGACGCGATCAGCTTCTGGACTGCCTGCAGCTCTTCCTGAACATCACTGCCGCCAACGAACTCCCATTGGGACGGCAGGACGCCTTCGTCATCCTCCTCGTCATTGGCGTTGCTGTTTTTGATAGTGACGGATCTTTCATCCTGGTCGCCCAGAGGTGTGGCCAGTTTGTGAGGCGGCACCACCGCAACGGCTTTGGGCATTCTTGAGACAGCACGGGTACTGCCGTCGACGGATGGTCTCAACGTGATGTCGGCATTGGCTTCCGAAGCTGGATTCTCAGGGTGTGCGGGGGCGGCGGAATCGGCTGCCCTGGCATGAGTCTCGGCAGTCGTCGCAGAATGGGCATGCAGCGCAGCGGCGGCCTGGTCGGCTGTGGGCTGGTTGTGATGGGTGCCGAAGTCCAGCTGAACACCTTCGCCCGCCTGCTCTTCTGGAGAAGATCTGCTGCTGCCGTGATCGTCCCGGGCGACGATCTTGCGAAATTTGACATTGAGGTCGGTGTCGTCTTTAAGCAGCTCGAGAGCCCAGGACTCGTCGGCGTCGTCCTCCGGTTCCGAAGCGTTGCGCGCCGTCCGGGAATCGCCGGTCTCGAAAAGATCGGAGCGCCGGTAGCCGCTGTCGACATAAACGTCGTCCGGCGCGTCATAAATCAGTTCGCTGTCATCCATATCGTCATCGATGAGCAGGTCATCGTCGATCAGGATGTCGTCGTCTATCAAAAAGTCATCATCCATCAACAGGTCGTCGTCGATCAGAATGTCTTCCTCATCAAGGGTGTCATCGACGATCTGCTCAGCCTGCGCCGACTCTTCCCGGGGTGTTTCCAGTGGTGGCGAAGAGGGCGGCGTCCGGATTGCGCCGGTCGCAGGGGCGGCCGTGTGCAAGGCCGGTCCGGTCGTTTCCGGTTTGCGGGATTTGGCGGGTTCGATATGGTCTTTGGCGTTAAAAATACTTAAACAGGAGCCACATCTGACGATTCCTTTGGCAGACCTCAGATGCGCGTCCGAAACGCGAAAGGCAACGGCGCATCTGGGACAACGGGTAATCATTTCCGCCATGTCTTGTAAATCCTGGAGTCACAACTGATTTGCCACCCGGTGCGCCGGTCGGTGCTGCTTCTATCAACAGATGGCATTGTTATTGTTGGTATGGAGCGGGGCAGTGTAACGTCTACGGGGTTTGCCGTAAATGTTGGCACCGGGGAAGCGGATCACGTGCCGGACTTCCCGTCGGCGCCCACAGGGGGCGCGGCCATCAGCCGGTTGCGTGGCCGGCGCCTTTTCGGGCAACCAGGCAGACCCAGCCTTGACGTGACTGGACGGGCTCGAAGCAGAAGCGACTGGAATAGGCCGCCATGACCGCGCCGGCCTGTTCTTCGAGAATGCCCGACAGGCAAAGCAAACCACCGGGTTTAACCAGAGGCTCCAACACCGGGGCAAGTTCCACCAGGGGGCCAGCCAGGATGTTGGCCACCAGAACATCGGCAGCCGACGCCTTGCAGCCATCGGGAAAACTCACCGCAATGCGATGCTCGGGCAGCTGATTGCGATCGGCATTGGTACGGGTTGCCAGCAATGCCTGGGGATCGATGTCCACCGCGAAAACCGGCTCGGCACCCAGCCGGGCAGCGGCGACGGCGAGAATCCCCGATCCGCAGCCATAGTCCACAAATGATTTGCCTCGCAGCCGCTGCGCAGCGAGCCATTGCAGGCACAGGTAAGTGGTGGGATGTGTGCCGGTGCCGAATGCGAGGCCCGGGTCCAGCATGATGTTCACCGCGTCCGGCTCGGGAGGATCGGCCCAGGTGGGGCAGATCCAGAGTCCGGGGCCGCACTGCATGGGTGCGAAGTCTTTCATCCATTCGCGTTCCCAGTCCCGGTCTTCCAGCAATTGCCAGGACCAGCCACTGCGGCTGGCAAGTGCCAGATCGCGCTCCACCATTCCGGTATCGGCATTGGCCTCGAACAGTCCGGTGACCCGGGTGGCGGCCCACAGGGGTGTTTCGCCGAGCGCCGGTTCGAAGATGGGTTCGTCCGCATTATCCTGCAGCGTTACCGAAAGTGCTCCGGCTGCAAGCAGCGAATCCTCCACCTGAGGCGCATCTTCCCGGGAGCTGTTGATGCGCAGTTCCAGCCACGGCATGTCTAGCTCGCTGCCTTGGACTGGCTGAGCAGATGCTCCAGATAATGGATATTTACACCGCCGCGCATGAACTCTCCGTCGGTGACCAGATCACGATGCAGGGCTGCGTTGGTTTTGATGCCGTTGACGATGAGTTCATCAAGGGCAACCCGCATCTTGTTGAGTGCGGTCTCGCGATCTTCTGCAAAGGTGATGATCTTGGCGATCATGGAGTCGTAATAGGGTGGCACGTTATAGCCGGCGTAAATATGGGAGTCGACGCGTACACCTAGACCGCCGGGCGCATGGTAGCCGGTAATGGTGCCGGGGCTCGGTAGAAAGGTGCGCGGATCTTCAGCATTGATACGGCATTCGAAGGCATGCCCCTTGATCTGGATGTCCGTTTGCTTCAGGCGCAGTTTCTGGCCCGAGCACACTGCGATCTGCTCCTTGATCAGGTCGACGCCAGTCACCATTTCCGTCACCGGGTGCTCCACCTGGATGCGGGTGTTCATCTCGATAAAGTAATAATGGCCGTCTTCGTAAAGAAACTCGAAGGTGCCGGCACCCCGATAGCCGATTTCATTGCAGGCCTTGACGCAGGCATCAAGGGTTTTCGCCCGGGCTTCCGGGTCGATGCCGGGTGCGGGTGCCTCTTCGATGACCTTCTGGTGGCGCCGCTGCAGGGAGCAGTCCCGGTCTCCCAGGTGAATGGCATTGCCCTGGCCGTCCGCGAGTATCTGGACTTCGACGTGGCGGGGGTTCTGCAGGAATTTCTCCATATAGACAGTGCTGTCACCAAAGGCAGATTTTGCCTCGGTCCGGGTCACCTGAATGGAGCTGAGCAGAGTCGCTTCGGAGTGCACTACCCGCATGCCGCGACCGCCGCCACCCGCCGCGGCCTTGATGATGACCGGATAACCGATGCGGTTGGCGATTTCAAGGCAGGCGTCGCCGTCCGTGGGGAGGGAGCCGTCGGAACCGGGTACGGTAGGTACCCCTGCCTTTTTCATAGCTTGAATGGCCGACACTTTGTCGCCCATCAGCCGGATCACGTCGGGATCAGGGCCGATGAACGTAAAGCCACTTTTTTGCACCTGTTCGGCGAAGTCGGCGTTTTCTGCCAGAAATCCGTAACCGGGGTGAACGGCAGTCGCTTCACTGATTTCCATGGCGCTGATCAGGGCGGGAATGTTCAGGTAGCTTTGGGCGGACTGGTGGGGCCCGATGCAAATGGACTCGTCAGCCAGGCGTACATGCATCAGGTCCCGGTCGGCTTTCGAGTAGACCGCGACAGTCTGTATGCCCAGCTCTTTACAGGCACGCAGGACTCTGAGGGCGATTTCACCGCGATTGGCGATGAGCACTTTGTCAAACATGGTTCGTCTCCCGTCAGGCAATCGACACCAGAGGTTGATCGAATTCGACGGGTTCACCGTCTCCGACGAGAATGGCTTCGATTACGCCGGATTTGTCCGCTTCGATCTGATTCATCATTTTCATGGCTTCAATGATGCAAATTACGTCGCCCGCATTCACTTTCTTGCCCACTTCAACAAAAGATCCCGCACCGGGACTTGGAGAGCGATAGAAGGTGCCAACCATGGGCGAGCGGACCGTGTGGCCTTTGGATTCCTGGGCAGGCTTGTCCGCCTGCGTGGCGGCCGGCGGGGCACTGGCAATAACCGGGGCCGGTGCGGCCGGGGCGTAGGCGTGCAGCGGTTGCGCCATCAATTGTCGATGCCCCCGGCTGATGCGCACGGATTCCTCGCCTTCCTTGATCTCCAGTTCGTCAATGTTCGACTCTTCGAGCAGTTCGATCAGCTTTTTGATTTTCCGAATATCCATGAGACCTCTCAATAGCTAAGGGTAGTCAGTTCACTCTGGCCAGCGCCGCATCCAGAGCCAGCAGGTAACCTTGCGGACCCAGCCCGGCAATAAGGCCGACGGCGAGATCCGAAAAATACGAGTGATGGCGAAATGGTTCGCGGGCGTAGACGTTTGACAGATGTACTTCGATAAACGGGATGGCGACGGCCGCAAGGGCATCGCGCAGGGCCACGCTGGTATGAGTGAAGGCTGCGGGGTTAATGATGATGAAATCGATTCCCTCGTTGCCGGCATCGTGGATGCGGTCGATCAATTCATATTCGGCATTGCTTTGCAGCACATGCAGGTGATGACCGGCTCCCTGACAGTGGGTGGTCAGGTCGCGATTGATGTCCGCAAGCGTGGTGGAGCCATAGACCGCAGGCTCACGCGTGCCGAGCAGGTTTAGATTGGGACCATGTAATACCAGGATCGTCGCCATAGAACCCACACAGGTTGGGGTGAATCAGACGGTCGTTCGCGGTTGTACCAGAGGAGATTGCCGTGACAGATGGATTGCAGGAATCACCAGGTGGACGGAGCGACCAGGCAGACAGCGTGCACCGCTGCATTTATTAGAAGGGGAGGGATTGTGCATAAATCTGCAGCGAGTGTCCACGAAAAATCGTGCATCGCTGCAGTTTCACTACTTTTTACCTCTTTTCGCTGCAAATTCCTACTTCTTGGCGATCTTGCCGGCACCCGCAACCTGACCGAACGCCTCAATCACCATGTTCTGGGTCAGCAGCTGGGGTAACACGACTGGGTCGCCTTGCGGATCGGCGGGATAAATTACATATAGGGGCACGCCAGTGCGATTGAATGATTGCAGCACGCGGGAAATTTCCGGATCTTCGCTGGTCCAGTCGGCGGTCAACAGTGCAATGTCATATTGAGCGACGGCTGCGTGAAAGCCATCCCGGGACAAGGCAATCGCCTTGTTGGTTTTGCAGGTGATGCACCAGTCGGCGGTGAAGTCCACGAACACCATTCGTCCCTCGCTCCGGAGAGACTCGACCCGTTCTTCGGAAAACGCCTGCCAGACTTCCTCGCTGGAGCCGGCCCGGAAGGTCTCGCTGGACCAGGCGGTATAGGCGGCGAATACCGCTGCGCTGGCGGCCACACCCTGCAGGATGCGTCGCAGAGATAGCCGCTCGGGCAGATTCTGCAGCAGCCAGATGGCCCACACCAGGGCGACCGCGCCGATGCAGAGGAAGAACAGCCCTGTCATGCCCACCTGGCGGCCGAAAACGAACAGCAGCCACGCCGCCGTAAGATACATGGGGAACGCTAGAAATTCCTTGAGCTTCTCCATCCAGATACCGGGGCGTGGCAGCAGCTGCGCCAGCCGGGGGCTGTAGCTGAGGAGCAAAAAGGGGAATGCCATGCCCAGACCGAGAGCCACGAATACCGACAGCGACACCACCGGCGTCTGGGTCAGCGCAAACCCCAGTGCCGGCGCCATCATGGGACCGGTGCAGGGGCTCGCCACCACGGCAGCCAGAACGCCCGTGAAAAAGGAACCGCGCACGCCCGAAGTGGCGGTCAGGCCCTGACCGATCCCCATCAAACCGCCGCCAAAGTACACCATTCCCGAAAGGCTCAAGCCCATGATCAGGAACAGGTAAACCATGAATCCGACAAAAGCGGGTGACTGTAGTTGAAACCCCCAGCCGGCAGATTCCCCGGCCGTGCGAGCGATCAGGATCAGGGATGCCGCCAGCAAAAATGACCCCACAACACCGGCCGTGTAAGCCCATCCGTGCAGGTGATGACTTTGACTGGAGCCGCCGGTGCCTGCAAAAGACAGTGCCTTCAGGGACAGTACGGGGAAGACGCACGGCATCAGGTTCAGGATCAGACCGCCGCCCGCCGCCAGTACCCAGTAGAGCAGGAGGGTCGCGAAGGGTGTGTCGACAGATGCCGGTAAACCGCCCGGTGAATCCGGGCTGTCGCCGGCACTGCCGCTGCCGCCCGAGGCGGGCCCGGCCGGTCCGCCATCGGACTCTACCGCAGTGTGGAATTGGGTGTTTATGTCGAAATACTGGGTGCGCGGGGCGTAACACAAGCCGGCATCCGCACAGCCCTGTGACCGCATTTTCAGCTTGAACTCCTGCGGCAAGCCGTCGAGGGCAACCGCGATGCGGGCGCGATCGTAGAAAACTTCAAGTTCCTGATTGAAATATTCGTCGAATTTGCGGATTCCTTCCTCGTAGGTCGCCGCGAGGGGCGTCGGCTCTCCATCGGGGCCGATCATTTCCAGCTTGAACTTGTCCTGGTAAAGGTAATAGCCGGGGGCGATGACCCAATTGACCTGCAGAGTTTCGTCGGTGATTTCAAACGACGCCTGATAGGCTTGTTCGACCTGAAGAAAGGTATCGCTGCCGCCGATGACTGCAGGGTCGGCGCGGGTGAGGTCGCCAAAGCCGCTTGCCGAGGCGAACGAGCAAAACAGCCACCCCATTAAAAGGTGCACTAACCCGAATTTGGTGAAAACTTTCATTCTGTATACCATGTCTTCCCGGGCATTCCCGCAGAAGAAGTTGCGTCGCGTGTAATATTAGTCGGTGAATAGGGATGTCGTGTCAAGCCTGTGTTCGACAATCCGCGACTCTTTCCGTTCACGCAGAGGCTGTGCAACCGTGCATGTTTGCGTAAACTCCCGGTTGCTTCGGCAAGCATGCCTCCGGCGGATACCTGCGCCCGCGCAGTGGCCGGACGCATCGACGTATATATTTCGGAAACCCTTTATATCGGAAACCCTATGTTCCTCTGCCGAATCCGCCTCCTTCTGATCGCAGCGATGCATGGCATTGCCCCGGCGCGCAGCCTGGGTCGAGGTGCCGTATTGATGCTGGGGCTGCTGGTTTCAATTCCGGCCTGGTCTGTTCCAAAATCCATGGAAGAGCGCAAGGCGGTGGTGTTTGACCGCTTGATCCAGGAAGCCGAAAAAGCAGTGCTCGAAGGCAGGCTAACCACACCCGCGAACAACAATGCGCTGGACAAGTTGCGGGCGGCCGGACTGGTGCGCCCCGATGACCCACGTGTGCAAGCCGGCGTGCAGGCCATCGTGGATTCCTATGAAAAACTGGTTGCAGAGGCATTGCACACTGGCAACCTTGAGCAGGCTGGTAAATTACTGCGCCGGCTCCTGCTGGTGGCGCCCAAGCATGAGCGTGCGGCGGATTTTCGACAGCAGATCGCCGAAGCGCGGGCGGCGCGCCCCGAACAGACCTCTGTTCCCGACCCCCAGGGGCGCGTCTGGCTATCACCCTCCGCTCTGCGCGCCAGAGGCGAACCCATTACCGCCGTACTGCAGGCGCTGGCCGAGGAAGTCCAGCGCAGCGACTGGTCGATTCACATCTACGCCCGGACCGACGAAGAAGGGCGGTGGATCTACAAAACCCTCAAAGAGGCGGTGCCCGGTTACCGGATTCGCGGTGATATTCGTATCAGCGCAACGCCCTATGTACAACTGATGGACCCTTTGACATGAAAAACCCTGGAAAACGCATTGTCATGCCCTGGGCGCTGCTGTTCCTGGGCATCGTCCTGACGGGTCTCGCCGGCTGCGAACGTCCGGCGCCGGACAAATCATCGCCAGCCGCAGCGAGCCTGCAGATATCCGAAGCCCACATGCCGGAACCGCCACCGGGAGTTTCGATGGGGGCAATTTATCTCGTGCTGAGCAACCCCCAGCCCCGGGATCGCCAACTGGTGCTGCTGGAAACGGATGTCGCGGCCTCAGCGCAGGTGCATCGGTCTTCTTACGATGAAGGCACTATGCGCATGCGCCATGTTCCGCATCTGACGGTGCCGGCCGGTCAAACCTTGCGGTTCGAACCCGGTGGATATCATGTCATGCTGATGCAGCTGGACGCGTCATTGCAGGCGGGCGCGCAGTTCGATCTGCGTCTTACTTTCGACGGCGGAGAAGTGATCACCACCGCCGTCGAGGTCCGTAAACGCCAGTAGTGACGGCCATCGACACGAATCAGAGCACCCTCCAATCAACACAGGCAAGATTATGATCCAGTTAAATCAGTGGCTTCAGCGCGCTCGCGGCGCACTGGCAAACCCCCGCCGTTCGCCCAGCGCGGAGGCGAGCGGAGCGGGTCGCGGCTTCTCGTGGGTGTACTGGCTGCTGGCTGCGCTCGGCATTTATCTGCTCTTGGCGGCCGTTTTGACGCTCTGGTGGGACAACGAGCCCGAACTGCTCGATATCGATCTTAAAACCCGTCTGGTCCTGAACGACGCCGGTGCCACGGAGGGTGAGGCGCCGGCAGCAGTCGACGCCACCGCGTCGGGACGCGACTATATCACCGGCACCCAGACTACGGTCGCCCTGATCGAAGTCGCCAATACCCTGCTGAACAAGCCCGGCGGCTATTTGTCCAACGACGTTCTCCCGCCCGGTCTCTGGATGGATAACGTCCCCAGCTGGGAATACGGCGTGCTGACCCAGGTGCGGGATCTGTCCCGGGTCATGCGGGAAGCTTACAGTCGCTCGCAGTCCCAGTCCAAAGAAGATATTGCGCTCAAGAAAACCGAAGCCCAGTTCAATTTCAGCAATACAAGCTGGATGCTGCCGCCCACAGAAGATGAGTATGAGACCGGCATAAAGTCCATCAGAAACTACCTGCACCGACTGGTGGACGAGTCCGAACAATCGGCGCAATTTTTTGCAAGATCGGACAATTTGCGGTACTGGCTCGGTACGGTGGAAACCCGTCTGGGCAGTCTGTCCCAGAATCTGAGTGCCAGCGTCGGCCAGAAGCGGCTGGACACCAACCTCGCGGGCGAGACCGCAGCGCGCCAGTCCACCTCGACGCCGGCGGATCTTGAAGTCAAAACCAGCTGGTTTGAAATCGATAACGTTTTCTATGAAGCGCGCGGCAGTACCTGGGCGCTCATCCATTTTTTACGCGCCGCGGAAGTGGATTTTGCGGATGTGCTCGATCGCAAGAATGCGCGCGTGAGCCTGCAGCAGATCATTCGCGAACTCGAAGGCGCACAGCAGCCGTTACGCTCGCCCATGGTGCTGAATGGTGGCGGGTTCGGAATGCTTGCCAACCATTCTCTGGTCATGGCGAACTATATCTCCCGTGCCAACGCGGCCATTATCGATCTGCGGGAACTGCTCTCGCGCGGGTAGAAATCTCCGAACGGCCCCGGGGCAGGCGATCATTGATCCGTCAAAGTCTTCGACAGCTGTTGTTGCAGAGGGATATACCCTTCCGGCGTCAGTCTCGGCCCGTATTGTGCGACCACGGTGGCGGCGGCGACGTTGGCAAAGCGGGCAGCGTTTTCATAGGTAGCGCCCCGTGTCAGGGCTGCCAGAAAAGCCCCGGCGAACATGTCACCCGCGCCGTTGGTGTCGACTGCATGTACTTCCGGGGCCTCCACGGTCACCAGGTTGGCACCGTCATAGACCACCGCTCCTTTGGGGCCGCGAGTCACGGCAAAGGTCTTGACCTGCTGCGTCAGGGCCTGGAGGGCTTCTTCAAGATTCGCAGAACGTGTCACTTCCATGGCTTCGGCTTCGTTGCAAAACAGAATGTCGATACCACAGGCCAAAAGACTTTGCATCTGATCGTAAAAGAACCCGACGACACCGGGATCTGACAGGCTGAGCGCCGTTCTGGCTCCGCTGGCACGGGCTTCGGACAGCAGACGGATGGCCGCCGGCAAGCCGGTGGCGGAGGTCACCAGATATCCCTCTACGTAGACCCAGGCGCTCTTCTGGAGGGTTTTAATGTCGATTTCCTTTTCACTCAGATACTCACTGACGCCCAGATTGGTGTTCATGGTGCGCTCGGCATCCGGGGTGATCATGACCAGGCAACGGCCGGTCACCGCATTTTCTGTGACGCACTGATCGGGGTAGTCAACACCGGCTCGCGCGAGATCATTCAGATAAAAATGGCCATTCTCATCGTCGGCGACCTTGCAGCTGTAGAAAGTCCGGGCACCGAGGTACTGGGCGGCGATGATGCTGTTGGCCGCCGAACCCCCACTGGCACGACGCGCGGCGACCAGGTGATTCTCCAGAGCCGTCTGCAGTTCCTGCTGCCGGCGCGCATCGACCAGCGTCATCAGACCTTTTTCAATACCCAGCCGCGTCAAATCTGCGTCGGTAACTTCGATCTCTGTATCAACCAGGGCGGCGCCCAGTCCATAAATGTCATAAACAGACATGAGTGTGTCCTCGTGCTACTCATAAAAAAGGGAATGAATGGGTGGCTGGTCGTCTTCAGTCGCGTGTTTGCCGGCAAGACAGCTATTCTCTAATTTCAAGACATCTATTCTCAAAACTCAAAACAGCCATTCTCAAGGCAGTCATGACAGTAAACAGGCTTTTTGTCAGCCGGAATTCGACGCAGACGCATTGGACGGCAATACTGAGAGGTGACGCAACCCTGAAATCCTGGCAACGCGTCTCAAAGCGTGACGTTGCGCACGATTTTTGCGTGCGGTTTTGTCCGTAGTGCTGTGGGTAGTTCTGTACCGGGTTCTGTACGTAGTTCTGTATGTAGTT
>CAZJKJ010000046.1:0-13346 GCA_964546435.1 uncultured Cellvibrionaceae bacterium | reverse complement strand
TATGTAGTTTTTGAGGATTGACAGAACCCGGGTTGTAAAGCCGGTCGCATGATGTTCGTCGAGGCAATGGTGCGATGCCGGCCGATTATCATAATAAGAGACTTGTATGTCGAGACTGATTCGGAACGACGCTGCTCAGACTGCCAACGTTAGCTCAGCGCGTGATATCACGGAGCCCCTGAGCACTCTGGAAGCTGCGGCGCACCTGCAAACCTGTCAAAAAATCGCGATGGACCATGGCCGCCATGGTTTCGGCCAGTTTCTCGCGGCGTTCGAGGCGGCTCTGGACAGTGCGATCGAATCCGCCCGGTCGAATACCGAGGCCACGGAAATTACCGGTATTAAAAAAATGGTGCGGCGCAAAGGCGGCGAGCTGGAGCAGCAATTCATTCGCTGTATCGGGGAAAATTATCAGAAATTTCAGCACAATGAGCTGCGCACTGAAATCAACAGCAGCCCTGAGGCAACCGATGGTGGCCTGGCGCTGGTCGACAATGAAGTTCTCGAAGAAACCATTGCCATATCGACTCTGACACAGAAGCTGGGCGTCTATTTTGCGGAGCCTCTGTGGTCGCTGGGGCAGCGTCTGACGTTGCTCAATGGCGGGCAGGCGGTTACTGATGCGGGTAATCCCGCCGCACCGGTACAAGCCTGTGATGCGTTGCGGCAATCTTTGAAAATGCTTACGTTGACCGGCCGGATCCGCATGCTGGCTTATCAGGTATTCGAAGAACCGCTCACCCAGTTGGTACGCCGGATCCTCGACGATACCAATGCCTGTCTGATGAGCGTGGGCATCCTGGCAAAGCTCCGGTATCAGCCGCCGGCGGTCAGGAAAGCGGAAGAGTCGTCATCCGGTACTGTCCTGGATGAAGCGGAAACAATGGCTCAGGCGGCAGCCGCCCAACAGTATCAGTTGTCGCTGGTGCAGGCGATCCGCAATCTCCAGCAAAGTCTCGCACCGGTCACGAGCCACCCGGCGGCACGCCCGCCATTGGCATCCTCTGCCGGCCAGGCTTTCGCCCAGACGCTGACAAGCCCGACTGATCCGTCCGACACTGCGCTCTTGAACACGGCTGGACTGGTGGTGAGCAGTGAACAACTGCTGGGCGTTCTCCAGTCGTTGCAGGCGGGTAACCAGGCGACCGTCAATGAAAGTGCGTCCCATGGTGATTTACAGGCGGTGGATCTGCCCGGGATTCTGACGGCGCTGGGCGAACAGATAAAATCGCAACTGGGAGGGGCCAGCGGGCAGGTGTCCGATTCGGACATGAATACCATCGATCTGGTGGGTTTGCTGTTCGAATACATGCTCAATGACGAGAACCTTCCCGATTCGGTCAAGGCATTGCTCAGCTATTTGCATACACCGTTTTTGAAACTCGCATTCGTCGATCCGGGATTCTTTGAACAGCATGAACATCCTGCCCGCCTGTTGCTCAACAGTCTGGCTGAAGCGGGAACCCGCTGGATCGGCAATGACGGGACCATTCAGCACGATATGTACAATCGCATCAAGGATGTGGTGGATCGGGTTCTGCGGGATTACAAGAATGATGCACGGGTAATTACCGAACTGCTGGTGGAATTCAACACCCAGAATAAAAACCTGGTGCGCAAGCAGGAATTGCTCGAGAAGCGCGCCGCTGAAAAAGCGCGTGGCGAAGAGCATTTGCGGGAAGTGAAAATACGGGTCAACAGCGAAATCCGGCATCGCATCGAAGGTCGACAGCTGCCGTCCGCAGTGCTGCTGTTCGCTCTGCAACCCTGGTCAGACTTTCTGTCTTTCATCATGCTGCGGCATGGGGAACAGTCGGCGCGTTGGCGCAATGCGCTGCAAGTTGTGGATGACCTGTTGTGGGCCCTCGAAAGCAAAAGCAGCGACGCCGATATCAAATTGCAAAAGCAGATGGAAACCAGCCTGACCGTAGACATGACCGCAGGATTTGAAACCATCGGTTATGACCAGTCCAAGGGGCAAAAGATAACGACGGCCATTGGTTCGATTCTGCGGCAGGCGATAAACCGCGAAAAAATGGAAGCGGCACCACCGCCGGTGCGTGATGAACTGGAAAAACTTGCGGCTGAAAAAGCCGGGAAGCCAATCAGTCTCCCCGAGCGCAATCTTTCCGCAGAAGAAGCGAGAGTGCTGGAAAGCCTGAAAATGATCGAATTCGGTACCTGGTTCGAATTTGAAGGCGGCAAACGTCGAAAGCTGGCGTGGTATAACCCGCGTACATCCCAGTACATGTTTCTTGATCAGACCGGGAAAATGGCCGACCTCAAATCCGGGCTGGAAATTACTCGAGAAATGATGGCGAAACGGGCTAAGATTATCGCCGGCAGTTCCAAGCCGTTCTTCGAGCGAGCGCTGGAAAACATTTTTCAAAAACTCAAAGCACAGGCGGAAGCTCAGGAGGATGATGATGGTGCAAAGTGAAAAGCGAAAGCAGGTACGGGTACCCGTCGACGACGAAATTTATGTGAAAGAGTTGGCCAGTGGGCGGGAGCTGGGAATTCTCGCCAACATCAATATGGATGGCTTCATGATCATTGGTGATGAAGGAATTAAAGAAGACAAATTTTACGAATTGATTATCGGGCTTGAACCCGGAATGCCCGACGGTGAAATAACGCTCGGTGCAGAATGTCTCTGGATTAGCGAAACCGGCACCGGCGATCAGATCTGGGCGGGTTTTCAGTTCACCCAGATATCTGATGCGGTAAGGGATCGAATCGAAAAACTCATTCAGCATTACGAGTCCTGAGCGGGTAAAACGGCGGGTCGGTGGTTAATTCTCCGACCGACCGCACTCTTTACCTCTTATCTCTTCCCGCAAATCTCCCTCGCACATCAAGGCGTCACTGGGCAGCCGGGACCGTTACAGTTGCCCCAATACTTCACGCGCCGCCTGCAACGTATCCTGAATATCCTGATCCGAATGTGCGGCAGACATGAATGCCGCTTCATAAGAGGCGGGTGCCAGATTGATGCCTGCTTTCAGCATCCCATGAAAAAACCGGTTGAAACGTTCCCGGTCGCAGGCCATCACTTGCTGGAAGTTGGTAACGGTTGCTTCACTTGTAAAGAATATTCCCCACATGGTGCCGACGTGATTGGTGGTCAGCGCAACACCCGTCTCGCGACCAAGTTGGTGCAACCCTTCGACGAGTTCTTCGGTCCGCCGGAACAGGGGCTGGTAGAAATTGGTTGTCTGGATTTTGCGGATTGTTGCCAGCCCCGCCGCCATTGCCACGGGATTGCCGGACAAGGTGCCCGCTTGGTAAACCGGGCCGAGAGGCGCTATCTGGTCCATGATGCTGGCGCGTCCACCGAAAGCGCCAACGGGCATGCCGCCGCCGATGACTTTGCCGAGCGTGGTGATGTCCGGTTCGATACCATAAACCCCCTGGGCGCCTTGTAATCCCAGACGAAAGCCGGTCATGACTTCGTCGAATATGAGCAGAGCGCCCGACTCGTCACAGACGTTTCGCAAGGTTTCCAGAAAACCGGCGGCCGGCGGAATGCAGTTCATATTGCCCGCCACCGGCTCTACGATAATGCAGGCGATCGAATCTCCCGCTTCCGCGAACAGGTGTCGGACTCCGTCCGGATCGTTGTAATTCAGCGTAATCGTATGACTGGCCAGACTCGAAGGAACCCCCGGCGAGCTGGGCACACCCAGCGTCAGGGCGCCTGAACCAGCCTTCACGAGGAGGGAATCTGAGTGGCCGTGGTAACAGCCTTCGAATTTGACGATCTTGTCCCGGCCGGTAACACCCCGGGCCAACCGGATGGCGCTCATGGTCGCCTCGGTGCCGGAGCTGACAAACCGGATTTTTTCGATGCTGGGGATCAGCTTCACGATTTCTTTAGCCAGCTCGGTTTCGATTTCTGTGGGCGCGCCAAAACTCAATCCTTTGCGCGCCTTTTCGATCACCGCCGCGAGGACGTCGTCATCCGCGTGTCCGAGCAGCATCGGGCCCCAGGACAGGACGTAATCTATGTAGCGCTTTCCGGCGGTATCCCACAGGTAGGCGCCGCGTGCACGATCGATAAAAATCGGTTCGCCACCGACGGCCTTAAAGGCACGTACGGGTGAGTTGACGCCGCCGGGAATGACGGTTTGGGCTTCTTCAAATAAAGAACTCATAGTGATTGGGCAGTTTCCGCTTGTTTGAAGGCGACAGTCAGAGATCGGGCTTTGTGCTCGATATCCGGTGCCGTGAAGAGTTCATGGCAGAGCGCTATGGCATTGGCTCCGCCGGCGATCAGGTCAGCCATATTATCCTGCGTAATGCCGCCGATGGCGACAATTGGACAGCCAAGCTGTTGGCGGGCTGCACGCAACAGCTCCACAGTTGCCGGCGGTGCCAGGGGCTTGGTTGCCGACGGGAAAAACCGCCCGAAGGCGACATAATCAGCGCCGTCCGAGCGGGCTTGCAAAGCGCGGGGCAGATCGTCATGACAGGTTGCACCAATGACGGCAGCGGGCCCCAGACGGGTCCGGGCCAGACTGACTGGACCATCCTCAGTTCCGAGGTGGACGCCGGCGGCACCGGAGTGCCGGGCCAGCTCGACGCTGTCATTGATGATCACGTGGGCGTCAAAATCACGGCAGAGGCTGACCAGTCTCGCGGCGTTGACGGCACGCTCTTCGGCAGTTGAAAGCTTGTCCCGATACTGAAACCAGCGGATTCCGCCCTGCAATGCCGCCTGCACACCGTCGAAAAGCCGGTCACCGGGCAACAGTTGGGGGTCGGTGATTGCGTAAATGCCCGAAATCATCAATGAACTGGGTTACCGGACGGCATGAGCGCCGGCTGCTCTACACTTTCGTCGGCCCAGAAGAAACGGTGGGGGGTGGGTTTGCCGAAACCCAGTTGATGTGCCGCTGCCATGGCCTGCCAAGTGAAATTCTGTGCCTGTTCAATCGCGGCCTGAATCGGAAAGTCATGGGCTCTGAAGGCCGCAACGGCAGCGGCCAGTGTTCCGGATGAACCATGACAGCTGGGAATCGCGTGTGGCCAGTCATATTCCTGAATCAGGCCAGACTGGTCGTAAAGACCCGTGCGCCAGCGTCGCTCCGACGGGGATGACTCGCTCAGGAGCACGCGGCGCAACCCGAGGTTCAACAGGGCGTGCGCAGTCGCATTGACCGTATCGCCGGTTTTTACCATCAGGGCGACTTCTGAAAGCGGGAGCAGGGCGATTTCCGCGCGGGGCAACAACAGGGAAGCGATGGCCTGAGGGAGTTCTGCCTGCTGTGGGTCGTCTCTGTCGAACAGGCAAAATGCCGGATGGATGATGACCGGGATAGTCGGATAATCCTGCAAAATCGTGTGGATGGCTTCCGCATTGCGCACCGATCCGACAAAGCCGATCTTGATGGCCTGCACCTTCATGTCTTCGAGCACCGAGCGTGCCTGCTCAATGATCAGTGTAGTGTCGACCGGGAAGACTTCCGAAGTTTCCGAAACGCCCGTGCTGCATAAGGCGGTGGCAACGGAAGCGCAATGGCAGCCGAGGCTTGCTGCAGTCTCTATATCGGCCTGCAGGCCGGCGCAGCCGGAGGGATCGAGGGCGGAAAATGACAGGATGACAGGTGGGACGGGTGGAGACATGCGGGACTCTCTCAAACGGGTTGTTTCAAGACCACAAGGAACACGATGGCGAACAGGACAAGCACAGGTAACTCGTTAAACACCCGGAAAAACCGGTGTCCCGGTACGGGCTCGTCCCGCGCGAATTTCCTGATGTAGGCGCCGCAAACGTGATGATAACCGACCACCAGCAGGACCAGGAAAACTTTCAACCAGAACCAGGTGGCGACCCGATAATAATCCCAATTGAAACTGGCCGTCCACACACCGAGTACCAGGGTAGCGATCATCGCAGGCGTGCCTATCGCGCGGTAGAGTTTACGCTCCATGATCTTAAAGCGATCTCTGCTGATCTGATCTTCAGCCATTGCGTGGTAGACGAACAGCCGCGGCAGATAAAAAATAGCGGCAAACCAGCTGATGACCGCAATAATGTGCAACGACTTCACCCACAGCATGCGATTACCTCCAATGCCCACCTCCGGTGATGAATCCCCGGGGCGACCCGTCTGCCAGACTTTCCCCGGTTGGCGGACGGGGATTTGGCGCGAGCAGCCCAAATGCAGGGTTTAGTTTTGGATTAAAGATCTTTACCATACAGCGCGATTTTCAACATCCGCCATTCTACACCTATGTAAAGGGTCTGGAGTGGCCGGAACCCGGAGGTGGTCAGTGATTAAAGTAGGTATTGTTGGCGGAACAGGCTACACCGGTGCCGAGTTGCTGCGGATTCTGGCACGCCACGACAAGGCGCGCGTAGAGGTAATCACGTCGCGGGCAGACGCGGGTCGATCGGTGGCGGATCTGTTTCCGAGTTTGCGCGGTCACTATGACCTCACCTTTACAGCGCCTGACAGCAATGCCCTGGGTCAATGCGATGTAGTGTTCTTTGCGACTCCCCACGGCGTGGCCCAGTCGATGATGGCGGAACTGATGGCTACGGGTACCCGAGTCATTGATCTGTCAGCAGACTTCAGGATTCGGGATATTGCGACCTGGGAGCGATGGTACGGTCAGCCCCACGGGAGTCCGGACTGGGTAGCAAAAGCGGTCTACGGTCTGCCGGAAGCCAATCGTGACAAGATCCGGACAGCCCAGCTGATCGCTTGTCCGGGTTGTTATCCAACCTCTGTGTTGCTCGGCTTCATGCCATTGCTGGAGCAGGGACTGGTGGATCCCCAGTCATTGATCGCCAACTGTGCGTCGGGAATCACCGGGGCGGGCCGTCAGGCCAAGGTGGACTTTCTGCTGGCCGAGAACAGCGACAGCTTCAGGGCCTACGCAAGTAGCGGCCATCGGCACATGCCCGAAGCCGAACAGGGGTTGCGCGATTTTCAGGCGGTTGGCGATGATCCCGCTCGACTGATCTTCATCCCCCATTTATTGCCCATCATTCGCGGGATTCATTCGTCTCTCTATGCAACCTTGCGCAGCCCGGACGTGGATCTGCAGGCAGTATATGAAGAGCACTACGCCAATGAACCCTTTGTCGATGTGCTGCCGGCGGGAATGCATCCGGAGACCCGTTCGGTCAAGGGCACCAATACCTGCCGCATAGCGGTCAGTCGCCCGCAAAACCGGGACACCGTGCTCATACTCGTTGTGGAAGACAATCTCACCAAGGGCGCCTCCGGCCAGGGTGTTCAGAACATGAATATCATGTTTGGACTTGAAGAGACCACGGGTCTGGATTTCCCCGCATTGTTGCCATAGATCGCAATGGCGATGTGATATTTGTGCCAGAATGGGTGAATCCATCACCTCAGAAGGCCAAAAAGAGGCAAACTCCGCTCGTTGCCTGCTGACGCAGCGGCAGTTATTCGTCCAGACAGCTGATAATGAAATAAAAAATACAGGAAGATCATGGCGCGGGTAAAAGGCAGCAGAGAATACAGTTACAGGGTAGTCCGCCGGAACCCGATCAAGGATTACTGGATCGTGGGTCTGGCCCTGTTGATATTGCTGCTGCTCATCGGCGTCAGTGGTGTCGGCTTTTATCTGGGCGCGCAAACCAATGCGGCGCCAGAGGTCATTGATCCGGTAAGCGCAGGCACCAAGGCCGATTCGGCGACCAAAGACTTCGACGCCGAATCCAGAAAGCAGCTGGAAACGGCCCTGCTCGGTGCCGAAGTCGACAGGAGAGCGCTGGAAGGCGTCCGCACCGAGGTTGCGGAACTAAAAACCCAGATGGCGGCACTGCAGGAAGAAAACCAGTTCTACCGGAATCTTATGTCGCCCGCGGGCAGCCAGCGGGGTCTGACCTTCGGCGCTGTTGAAATCGTCGATACGGAACGACCTCGGGCTTTCCGCTTCAAAGTGGTGATGCAGCAGCTGGGGACGAATCAGCGGCAACTAACGGGGACCTTGAGCTTCAACCTCGTGGGGCGACAGGCGGGTCAAAGAGTTGTCTTGCCACTGAAAGACGTGTCGACCGACGTGGATGCGACCAATATCAAATTGAAATTCAAGTACTTCCAGAATATCGAAGGAGATCTGGTACTGCCTGAGGGGTTCGAGCCGGAGCGGATCGAACTTGAGGCTCGCTCGTCGCAACCGAGTGTCACCAAGATTGAAAAGCGATTCGGCTGGCTGGTGCAGGAACGGTAACCGGTGCGCATTGCCCACTGACGGAGAGGACGACGTTGAACCATACATTGATTGCCAAAGGTACCCGAGTTGTCGGGGACGTCTATTTTAGCGGGGAGTTGCACGTTCAGGGCAAGGTTGTCGGTACGATCGTTGCGGACGAAGCTGCCGAGCTTGAAATCAGCCGGGGCGGCATTATTGAAGGACAGTTGCAGGGGCCGAAGATGGTCATCAGAGGGACGGTCAACGGCGATATCCACTGCTACAAACATATTGAACTGGCACCCACCGCCGTGATTAATGGTAACGTCTACTACAATCTGCTGGAGATGGTAAAAGGTGCGCAGGTGAATGGCGGTCTGGTTTTTGTGCCCGAAGAGCAGCAGCGCAAGCACATCAAGTCGCAAAGGGGCCAGCGGGCGACCAGTTAATCATCTGCCAGAAATTGAGGTCGCGGCGAGCGGAGTTCGACAGGATTTCGCCGGGTCCGTGGCATTAAACGCATTAAGAGGCAAAAGTTTGGTATGGCAGAGTTGCAGTCTTATGTTCCCACTCCCGTGACCATATCACCCAGTGCGGTCAACAAGGTACGTGAACTGGTTTCTGAGGAGGAAAACGCCGACCTCAAGTTTCGCGTATATGTTACCGGCGGTGGATGTTCCGGATTTCAATACGGTTTTTCTTTCGAGGAGGATGCGGCGGAAGATGATACCCGGATCGAGCGGGAAGGTGTCACGCTGATCATCGACCCCATGAGCTATCCCTATCTGATCGGATCGGTCGTGGATTATGAGGAGGGGCTGCAAGGCGCCAGATTTACCATTAAAAACCCCAATGCCAGCAGTACTTGCGGGTGTGGAGCATCTTTTTCAGTTTAGATTCGTCATCTCATCTGGTTAAAACAATCCCCGTTAAAGCAATTCCCGTTAAAGCAGTCCCCTGACGCGGCTGCCGGGATAAACGCAGCCCAGGACAGCATCTTCTTGAGCACCTGTAACGTCTTTCAGGTTGCCGAACAGGTTGTTCCGCGTGCGCATGGCCAGCCACGCAAAAGTGACCGCTTCAACCCAGTCGGGGTCCAGACCCAGGTCGGCAGTTGACGACAGCGACCGGGGGTTCAACCGGGACCGAAGTCGTTCAATCAGAAATTCATTGTGAATCCCGCCGCCGCACACATAAACCTTCACCGATAAAGGGCAGTAAATTGCTACGGCCTCTGCAACCGTGTCTACGGTCAGTTGCAGCAAAGTCGCCTGCACGTCCGCTGGCGGAATATCCGGAAACTCTGCAAGTATCTGCTCGACCCAGGCGAGGGTAAATTCTTCTCGACCGGTTGATTTTGGGGGTGGTTGGGCAAAATAAGGGTGTGCCAGCAGGCGCGTCAGTAACGGCGTATTCACGCGGCCCGTCGATGCCCAGGTTCCACCCTTGTCATAGTCGGTTCCCAGATGGCGGTGCACCCAGCTGTCCATCAAACCATTGCCGGGCCCGGTATCGAATCCGATCGCCGTCCCGTTGGGCGACAAAATCGTGAGATTGGCGATACCGCCAATGTTAAGTACTGCACGAGTTTCAATCGACGATGCAAAGAGCGCGTGGTGCAAGCCGGGCGCCAGCGGGGCGCCTTCACCACCACAGGCAATATCCCGTCGGCGAAAGTCTGCCACCGTGGGGATGCCGGTCACCTGGGCGATGGTGTTCGGATCGGCAATCTGAACGGTGAAGGGCAAGGCGGCGGTCGGTCTGTGGCGGATTGTCTGGCCGTGACTGCCGATGGCGTTGACGGATCGTGCCGGAATATCTGACGACGCCAGAAGTTGCAGGGCACACTCGCCGAAAAGCTTTCCGAGATGGCGATCCAGTACGCCGCAACGATCGATTTCATCGAAACCAGGTGAATACAGATCGAGGATCTGACGTTTTAAAACCGGCGGTATCGGAGTTACCGATGTGGCCAGCAAGTCGGTGCGGTCGCCAGTGAAGCGAACCAGCGCCGCGTTCACTGCATCGGCGCTGGTGCCGGATATCAGACCGATATACAGGCTCACAAGGATTGGCGTGATGTAGCAGGGTCGGCGGACGCCATTCGGGTGGTTTTATCCAGTTCTGCCAGGATGGGCTGTGTCTGGGTAGCGAACCGGGGCAGGTCGGCCGCAGCAATCGACTGTGCTTTTGGCAGCTTTTGCACGATGGTACGCGGATCGCGATGCACGCCATTGACGAGGAACTCGTAATGCAGGTGCGGTGCCGTCGAAAACCCGGTCGAACCTACGGTGCCCACGACCTGCTTCTGTTTTACCCGGTCCCCGACTTTTACATAGCGCTTGTCCAGGTGAAGATATTTTGTCTGGATGTCGGAGCCGTGCTGGATAATTACATAGTTGCCGTTGGGTTTGGTAAATCCGGATGCGACTATCTTGCCATCACCGGCAGCCCAGATGGGCGTCCCACGGTCCGCCGCGTAATCCGTCCCCCGGTGTGGTCTGACGGTTTTGCTTATGGGGTGTAAGCGACGCGGGTTAAAATTTGAGCTGATGCGACGAAAATCCAGCGGGGCTCGCAAGAAGGCCTTGCGCATCGCCTTTCCGGTGGGGGTGTAATACTGGGCACGGCCATTGGCGTCCACATAACGTACGGCGCGATAGGTCGAATTCTGGTTGACGAACTCTGCCGCGAGAATCTTGCCAGTGCCCAGGCGTTCCCCATCGAGAAACGATTCTTCGAAAACAATGGTGAAGGCGTCACCTTTACGGATGTCGAGGGCGAAATCCACGTCCCAACCGAATATCCCTGCCAATTCCATGATCAGCTGTTCATCGATTTTGGCGTCAATTCCCGCTTGGTAAAGGGAGCTTTTGATGGTACTGCTGCGCACGGCGGTCTTGATGTCAGGGGTGCTTTCATGGAGCTGGAACGCAAAGCTGCCGCCTTCGCTGCGGCTGAATACCTGGCGTTGCAGGCGATTAACCAGATGATCCAGTTCAATAAGCTTGCCGTTCCCGTCCAGCTTGAAAACAAACCGATGACCAGGATGCAGGCGTGCCAGCGCAGCCGCTTCCTCACAGCTGTTTAGCAATTCGAACATGTCTTTGTCTTTCAAGCCGGCACGGTTAAAGATGGCGGACAGATTGTCGCCGCTTTTAACTGTCACTTTCACCGATTTGAAAAGTTCTTCGCCGAGTGCGTCCGTTGTGCTCAGGAGGGACTCGGCCAGGCGTACACTTTCTTCTTCAAGCGGGTACTCTGTCAGCGGGGGAAGCTCAACCGGCATGACAGTTCTGGATGCGACGGCTTCCGGGGATGGCACAATCAATACCCCCCCCAGTACGGTCGCAATACCGGCTGCTACCAGGAGCGGCAGTCTGGGGAGTCTCGGCAGTCGTCTGGAAGTCAACGATTTTGACCCTTTGGCCCGCGGTTTGATTGGATCGAGTGAACTCATAACTAATTAGGCGTCTTCAATAGGGGTTGCACGCGATATCGCACGGTTTATAACAGATACAGCCAGATAAATCATCTTCGTTACTAAATATAGATCCATTGCCGGCAATTTGTACTGGACAACTTGTTTTTGGGATTCATTTCGGTATCGTTGCGCGTCGTTTATTAGCGTTTTTCATATCGAGAGCAAAAGCCATTATGCCAGCTGTTGACAGCAACTTACTTCAGGACCTCAAGGATCGCGGCCTCGTTGCCCAGATGACTGCGGAAACACAGCTTCATGAGCACTTGCAGCAGGGCCGGACCCTGTACTGTGGATTCGATCCTACGGCTGACAGCCTTCACATTGGCAGCCTGGTTCCGCTGTTGACCCTGAGACGCTTCCAGGAGGCCGGCCACCGTCCCGTGATACTGGTGGGCGGCGCGACCGGGTTGATTGGCGATCCCAGTTTCAAGGCTCAGGAGCGCAAACTCAATTCCACGGAAATAGTAGCGGATTGGGTTGAACGACTGAAAGACCAGGTTGCTCAATTTGTCTCATTTGAGAACACGGCAGCAGCTGCCGAGATCGTCAACAACCTGGATTGGGTGGGTGAGCTGCGGACCCTGGACTTTCTGCGGGAGATCGGTAAGCATTTCTCGGTCAACAACATGATCAACAAGGAATCTGTAAAGCAGAGACTGGAGCGTGAAGGTGAGGGGATTTCGTTCACCGAGTTCACCTATATGCTGCTTCAGTCGCTGGATTTTGCCGAGCTCTATAAGAGATACGACTGCAGCCTCCAGATTGGCGGGTCAGACCAGTGGGGGAACATCACGGGCGGGGTGGATCTGACGCGGCGCATGCATGGCGCGCAAGTCTTCGGCTTGACGCTGCCGCTGGTGACCAAAGCGGACGGTACCAAATTCGGCAAGACTGAAGCCGGTACTATATGGTTGAGCAGCCGCAAAACCTCACCCTACGCGTTTTACCAGTTCTGGCTCAATACGGCCGACGCAGACGTCTATAAATTTTTGAAGTACTTCACCTTCCTTTCGGTCAAGGAAATCGACGATATCGCGGAGGTTGATTCGCGTGCCGTCGGTCGGCCGGAAGCGCAGCGGTGGCTGGCAGAGCATGTCACCCGCCTGGTGCATGGGGAAGAGGGTTTGCGAGCGGCCCTGAGGATCACCGGCGCGCTATTCTCCGACGGGGGCGATGTGTTGAGAGAAGGAGATCTCGAGCAGTTAAAGCTGGACGGGCTTCCATTCAGGGCGCTGCAGCGGCAAGACCTCCCGGCAGCCACCTTGAGTCAATGTCTGGTGGATAGCGGCATGGTCAAGTCCGGCAAGCAGGTAAAAGATGCACTGGGGAGTGGCGCAGTGCTGGTCAACGAGACAAGACCGTCCTCGGAACAGAATGCGGACCTGACCTCCATCTTCTCTCCGGATATTGCGCTTTATGGGCGGTTTTATCTCGTGAAGCTGGGCAAAAAAAATTACCAGCTGTTCGAAATCGTTTGAGCTCCGGAATGCCAAAAGTTTTATTTTTACAACGTCGAAAAAAACCCTTGCCAAGGCAATTTGGCTGGGTATAATGCGCACCCTCTCCAGACGAACTCTGAAGAGGAAAAGCCTGATCTGGATACGCTATCAAAGCATCCTGATGCAGCATTGCCCCTGGCGGCACGTTCTTTAACAAGTTATCAAGCAAAGCGTGTGGGCGCTTGTGTTGG
>CAZJKJ010000045.1:17222-28648 GCA_964546435.1 uncultured Cellvibrionaceae bacterium | reverse complement strand
CGCGCCACCGGGTCACTGAAAGTGGGGCCAATATTCATGTAGTAATCGCGGGTCTGATACTCGCCGGAGAAAATGGTCAGCGCATTCAGTTTTGAAATCGGATCCGCAGCTTTGTGATCATAATGATGCCGCAGATCATCCTCCGGCGCCCGATGTTCATCCACTGTGGGACGACCGGGCAGAATATCGGTGTAGCTTTGCAGAATATTGTTGGCATCTTTACCTTCGACGCGATCCATCAACGCTGAGTAGCGATACATGTGATCGAAATCTTCGAGCAATCCGAACCTATAGGTCTGCGCCAGGTATTCATCAGGCTCCTGCTGGGCGATAGCCGCGGTTACCTCAATCGCGACCTGCTCGTAACCGATGGTGGTTTCCAGCGGGGAATGGTCTGACCCGAGTAACCAGTTAATCATGGTCTGCTGGTGGTGCTCCACCCGCCGGATATCTGCCAACGGTCGGCGCAGATCATTATTGAACTGGCTGCACATGTGCTGGAACCGGTTGACCTGCTGTTCCACACCGTTCATCAAAATGACTCTGACACGAGTGAAGGCATCGTCATCGAGTTTGCTCAGAGGTTTGGGTGTCAACTCTCGCCAGGTAAATTTCTGGCGATCCAGGGGGGTGCCGCGACTATCAAAGAGCTTAACGGACATAGGTGAAATTCCTCGGAATGGGTGGGAATGAATTCACACTTGTGCAATGGATATACCACTACCGAGTTTTTTTATTGCGCACATGCTGTACATGCCCCCAAAGGAAATCATTGCGCGCACGTTGTTTCGATCCGGATTTACATCATGGTGTACAAATTACACTTACGGCCGGGATTGTCGCCTTGCCGTTATTGCGTTTTCAAGTGACAGCACGCCATAAAGATGCAGAATCAATATAGCGCTTTCGCCCTCATTTAAGGTCCGGAGCCGCTCTCCGATTTATACTGTCAGGGCTGTCAGAAAACGTCATCTGATAAAGCTCCCCTCACTTCACTCCACAATAACGATCAAATTGGTGATGAAAATGAAAAATCTACTCGTCGTATTTCTCCTGCTTGGAATCTGCGCAGATGCATATGCCCATACTCGTGAAAACTTGCTGATTAAAAAACTTGCCGCAGTTACCAACGAAAGTACTTCCTCGTCGGTCTATCAGGGCTTCACCCGTCTCTATTTTCATCCCGGTGCGTGGGGAAATACCAGCTGTCGCGCGTCGGCCGCAGACATTGCGCCCGAGGATGAGAGGGTCTACAAAGCCGCGCTGGAGGCTCACATCGCCGGCCACAAGGTCGATGTTAAGATTGATTCGCGTACCCGATACGAAACCGACGTGTGCAAGGTCGAATTCATTCGGGTTCACGCAAACTAAAACTGTACGTCAGCGTCAATTGACCCTCCACATTGTGCACCCGCGCAATGTGGAGGATTGCTATGTTTACAGCAGATTCCCCGTCAACGTTGTTGCGGTTTCACAGCGCAGCAGCACAATGGATCTGCCGGTCACCGTCAACTGTTCACCGACCTTGATGGTCTCACTTTCATCGACCCAGCCACGCGCCGTGTCGAGCTCCACACACCAGGAATCGCGACTCTCGATCTCGGGAATGACAAATTCCAGCTCTTCATGATGCGCATTCAGGATCACATAGAAACTGTCGTCTGTTCGCGGTTCCCCCTTGGGATTGGGGTTGGGAATGGTTTCCCCGTTGAGAAAAACACCCAGGGTCTTGATGTAGCCGAGATCCCAGTCCTGCTCAGTCATCGGCTGACCTTCCAGGTTGAACCACGCAATATCCTTGACTTCAGAACCATAGATCGGACGACCATGAAACCAGCGACGCCGGTGGAAAACGGGGTGCATGGCGCGGTAGCGGGCCAATCGCTGGCAGAAATACAGCATTTGCTCATCAGGGTTCGCCCAGTCATACCAGGAAATTTCATTGTCCTGACAATACGCATTATTGTTGCCCTGCTGGGATCTGCCGATTTCATCTCCGCCGGAGATCATGGGAACGCCCTGGGAAAGCAGTAGTGTGGTCATGAAATTGCGTTTTTGCCGATTCCGCAGTTTGATGATTTCCGGGTCATCTGTCGGGCCTTCCGCCCCGCAATTCCAGGAACGGTTGTGGCTTTCGCCGTCCCGGTTGTCTTCACCATTGGCATCGTTCTGTTTTTCGTTGTAGGAAACGAGATCATGCAGCGTAAAGCCATCATGAGCGGTTATGAAATTGATACTCGCTGCGGGAAGCCGGGCGCTGTATTCGTAGAGATCGGAACTACCCGTAAAGCGTGACGCCAGTTCACCCAGCGTCTGATCCTGTCCTGCCCAGAAGTCACGGACACAGTCACGGTATTTCCCGTTCCACTCGGTCCACACGGGCGGGAAGTTTCCAACCTGATAGCCGCCCTCGCCTACATCCCAGGGTTCGGCAATCAGTTTGACGCCGCTGATGACCGGATCTTGCTGCACCAGATCGAAAAACGCCGACAGTCGGTCCACGTCGTGGAGTTCCCGGGCAAGCGTCGCCGCAAGATCAAACCGGAAACCATCGACGTGCATTTCCAGAACCCAGTAGCGCAAGGAGTCCATTAGCAATTGCAGCACGTGGGGATGGCGCATGTTCATGCTGTTCCCGGTACCGGTGTAATCCATGTAGTACTGCTTGTCCTCGGTCAGCCGGTAATAGTATGCGTTATCGATCCCCTTGAAATTGAACATCGGCCCGAAATGGTTGCCCTCGGCTGTGTGGTTGTAAACCACATCCATGATGACTTCAATTCCCGTCTGGTGAAGGGCTTTGACCATTTGCCGGAATTCCGCAGCGACGGCACCGGGCCGTTTATCACTGGCGTATTCACTGTGGGGCGCAAAATAGCTGACGGTGTTGTACCCCCAGTAATTTCTTAGATCCTTGTCGATGAGATGCTTGTCATGGGCGAAATGATGAATCGGCATCAATTCGATGGCTGTAATGCCGAGTTCCTTGTAGTAATCGAGCATAACCGGATGCGCCAGGCCCGCGTAAGTCCCGCGCAGATTCGGCGGAATGTCCGGATGATTCGCGGTAATGCCTTTAACGTGCGTTTCGTAAATGATGGTCTCGTGCCAGGCGGTTTGCAGCTGGCGGTCGCCGCTCCAGTCAAAATGCGGCTGATGCACCACACTTTTAGGAATAAAAGCTGCGCTGTCAGCCAGACTGATCACGGTCGGCCCGTCATCCATATCGTAGGGAAACACAGCATCATCCCACTCGATCTGGCCATCAATCGCTTTGGCGTAGGGATCGATCAGCAGTTTTGCCGGATTGCAGCGATGTCCCTGCGCCGGGTCCCAGGGGCCGTAGACCCGGTAGCCATAGCGTTGCCCGGGTTCGACTGCCGGCAGATATCCATGCCAGCAATAGCCGGTGACTTCCGGCAGCTTGATGCGCGTTTCGTTACCTTCATCATCAAAAAGACACAATTCAACTTTTTCAGCGGCTTCCGAAAAAATTGAAAAATTGGTGCCGGCACCATCGTAATTGGCGCCGAGCGGGTAAGGTTGACCTGGCCAGACTTTCATATGGTTCCCCAATAGCATGCAGACGTTGCCGTTTCCGGCAACAAATAGAAGACGGCTTCAGCCACGCTGAAACCGATTAAAAGAATTCGGATAATGCGTCCAGTTGCGCACTGCATTCCAGGAAGACGGTCCAGTCGCAAAGCCTCAGTCCGGGTGCCCCCTGCCATCCGTCCCCACAGCTGGCAAATTCCAGTCCATGATTACTATATTTTTAATATTTTTAATATTTCCAGAATAAACATTACTCAAGCGGTTGGTAAAGGCCCCCTACAGCCATCCTTTGCGTTTGAAGTACACCACCATTCCCAGACCGAGAACGAGCAGCAACAGCAAGACGCCGGGGTATCCCAATTTCCAGTGCAATTCCGGCATATTCCAGGGGCTGACTTCCGTATCAAAATTCATCCCGTAAATTCCGGTAACGAACGAGAGAGGAATAAAAATGGTGGCGATCATGGTCAGAACGCGCATGGCTTCATTGAGCTGTTTGTTCTGACTCGACAGCAGCAACTCCATGACGGCCACGCTCATGTCGCGATAGGCGTCTACCAGATCCAGTACGTGATGCGCGTGATCGGCACAATCGCGCAGGTAGACGCGCGTGCTTTTACTGATCAGCGTCAACTCTTCGCGCAGCAGTGCGGAGGCGGCGTCGCGCTGACCCCAAAGTGCTCTTCGCAGAAATACCAGTTCGCGCCGGGATTCATGCAACCGGTCCAGAAGATCGGGCTGTTTGGGGCTGGACATCACCTTGAGTTCCATTTCTTCGAGCTCTTCGGCATAGCCTTCAAGCACAGGAAACGCCCGGTCGATAACCAGGTCCACCAGGGCGTAGAACAAATAGTCCACCCCCAGCGCGCGAATCCGGCCACCGCGACTGATCTCCAGTCGTTTGCGCACCAGATCAAAAGCGTCGCCACCAACATCGTCGACACTGACTACAAAATTTCTGCCGAGAAAAAAGCTGACCTGGCCGATGGCAAGCACCGTGCCTTCCCAGTGCGGACGTTGCAATACAACGAACAGGTGGGATTCATAATCATCCACTTTGGATCGCTGGCCGGCATGGATTGCATCTTCCAGCGCCAGAGGGTGCAACTGTAGCTGCTTTTCCAGCACCTCCAGTAATGCCGGTGCAGGTCTTCCATGAACCGCGAGCCAGAGCTTTTCACCCTCGCGCTGAGGGTTGACCCAGCTATCCGCCAGATCAATTCCGGCCTCGATCTGATAAGTATCGGCGGTGTAGACAATCACATCTGCCCTGGCGGTTGTGGCCACCGCATGGGCCGACGCCAGTTCACCCGGCGCTGAACCTGGTTCGTTGTGTCTTTTTTTTATGTATTTCAATCGCAGCCCGCCAGTTTAATTGCTTCCATGCATCTGCTTATCCAGCCACATTGATATCCAGCCGTCGAAGCGTATGGGCCAATCCCCGTAAAGGAATTCCTACCCAGTCGGGCCGGTTTGCCGCTTCATAGGCAATCTCGTAGGCAGCCTTTTCCAGGGTGAACAAGTCAATGACATCATCTTCGGCCTGGTCATCCTGCCAGCGATGCGGCAGTTCCCCGGAACCGGCGCGATAGGCCTCCAGCAATGTTGCCGCCGCTCTTTGATGGAATTTTTCGACGAAGATGCCACGTTCCGTACTGGCCTGTTCCGATTCCACCACAGGGGCGCCTGCGGCGGCATTTTCAGCGGCGTAATGAAACGATCTGAGCATCCCGGCCACATCCCGCAACGGACTCGCCTTACCGGAGCGTTCAGCCACGCTTTTGGTGGGTTCGCCTTCAAAATCGATGAAATAGGCATCATCCTGAGACACCAGCAGTTGACCGAGATGGAGATCCCCGTGGATTCTGAAAATCACCGAACCGTGACCGCGGCGGGCCAGCCGCTTGATGCGCTCGTTAATGACTTCACGCTGAGCAAGAATGCGTTGCGCCAGCGGCCGGGTATCGTCATCGCCCGTCGCCGCCAGGGATTCCAGGTGGTGCATGGCCTGATCAACCTGAGCGGTCACCGCATCGATCCACTGCTGGATCACCGCATCATCAACCACTTCCGGGACAAATGCCGGGTCGTCATCCACGCCGGACAGCACAAAATGCATTTCCGCCAGACGCTTGCCAATGGCCCGGGCAAAGCGGTCACATTCCTCAAGTGCAAATTCTTCCTGATGCTGCACGACTTCTGGCAGCTCGCCGTCCCCCACCTCCGCGGTCATCAAGGACGCGGTCTCTTTGCGCACCCGTTCAAGCTGGTCCAGCACCCACTCCCAGCCGTTACCCTGATTGGGGATATAGCCCTGTAATATGGCGAGCGCCATGGACTGCCCGTCATCGGACTGGCGGTAGACATAGCCCAGCAGGGGCGCGGTGTTGGCAAAGCCGCCCCGGGTCAGGGCCCCGCTCATATCGATTTCCGGATGACGACCATTGAAGACGCGCCGCAGAATTTTGAGCACCGCCCGTTCGCCGAGAATGACCGAGCTGTTGGACTGCTCTACCGAGAGGGTACGAATTTCCAGCTCTTCAGTATCCAGCTCCAGTTCTGCGAGGGCCGGCGTCGCACAGAAAAATGTGCCCTGGCCTTGCGAGGCGGAACCGAGCAGCTCCTGACCGCCACCGGTTTCCAGCGTTACGCAGGAATCCCCTTGGGCCTTTTTAAGAAATTCAACCATGGTGCGCGCCAGATAATCACTGCTCAACGCGTCGGTGAGGACGCCCACATGCCGCTGCCGTCGCACCCGGGTCAGCGCCAGTTGGTGGGCCAGCGCCGGCACTGCGCCGTCTTCGAAATAGATAGTGAGCGGAATTTGATAACACTGAGGCTGCCCGTCCACATTCACGGATACCAACGTCAGTGCGGTGCGGGCGTGCTCGACGTCGGCATCCGCCCCGAGAACCGGCAACAGACCAAAATAATGGATCTGCACCTGATCCAGATGCGCGTTCTTGCCTCCGAACCAGCGGCGCTTCTTGAGATATTCGGGCAACACATCGCTTTCCAGCACCCGCTTGATGGCCGGATCGGTCACGTCCTTGAGGTCGCTGCGCAGCACCAGGGTGACGTATTCAGGCAAGGTTTCCGGCGGCGCAATGTACCAGTCCGGATAGTGCGTATCCTCCGCCAGCAGAAACCAGAAAAATCCGTAGGGCGGTACCGTCAGCAGATAGGTCAACTCGCCGATAGGCGGAAATGAACTGCCCCCGGTCATCTCTAATGGCACATACCCGGTGTAGGCCGACAAATCCAGCTCGACGGCCTGTGCAGTGCGGGACATGTTGGCAACACACAGGATGGTTTCCGTGCGGCCTTCCTGCTCGCCCGGGCTTTGATATTCCCGGATGTAGGCCAGCACCCGCCGGTTGTTGGGATAGAGCATCTTGAACAGGCCGCGGCCGAATGCCCGGTATTTCTTGCGAACCTCCAGCAACAGCCGGGTCCAGTTCAGGTAAGAGTGGGGATCGCGGCTTTGGGCCTCCACATTGATGGAGTAATACCCGTAAAGCGGATCCATGATCGGCGGCAGCATCAGGCGCGATGGGTCCGCTTTGGAGAAGCCGCCATTGCGATCCGGCGACCATTGCATGGGGGTACGCACCCCGTCGCGATCGCCCAGATAGATATTGTCCCCCATCCCGAGTTCATCGCCATAATAAATGGTGGGCGTTCCCGGCATGGAAAACAAAAGCGATGTCAGCAGTTCGATACGGCGGCGGTCGCGCTGCATCAGCGGTGCCAGGCGCCGTCGGATACCGAGATTCAGGCGCGCCCGCGACTCGGCGGCATATTGCTCCCAGAGATAATCCCGCTCTTTGTCAGTCACCATCTCCAGCGTCAACTCATCGTGGTTGCGCAAGAAAATTGCCCACTGACAGTTTTCCGGAATCACGGGCGTCTGGCGCAAGATGTCGGTGATGGGAAAGCGATCCTCCTGAGCGAGGGCCATATACATTCGCGGCATCAAGGGAAAGTGGAAGGCCATGTGGCATTCGTCACCATTACCAAAATATTCCTGGGTATCCTCGGGCCACTGATTTGCTTCGGCCAGCAGCAGGCGCCCTGGATATTTTGCGTCAACCTCGGCACGGATGCGTTTCAGGATCGCGTGGGTTTCCGGCAGATTTTCGTTATTGGTCCCTTCCCGTTCCACCAGATAGGGCACCGCATCCAGGCGCAAGCCGTCAACGCCCATGTCGAACCAGTAATTCATCACATCCAGCACCGCATCCAGAACGGCGGGATTATCGAAATTCAGGTCGGGCTGATGAGAATAGAACCGATGCCAGTAATAGGCTTTTGCTTCCGGGTCCCAGGACCAGTTCGATTTCTCTGTATCGAGAAAGATGATCCGGGTTCCTGAATATTTCTGGTCATCATCCGACCAGACGTAATATTCCCGCTCCGGGCTGCCGGGCGGGGCCTTGCGCGCTCGCTGGAACCAGGGATGCTGGTCGGAGGTGTGATTGATTACCAGTTCGGTAATGATCCGCAACCCGAGGGAATGGGCCTTGTCGATAAATTTCTTAACGTCTTCGATGGTGCCGTAATCCGGATGCACGCCGTAATAATCGGCGATGTCGTAACCATCATCCCGCAGGGGGCTCGGGTAAAAGGGCAACAGCCAGACGGTGTTGACGCCCAGTCCCGACACGTAGTCCAGCTTTTCAATCAGGCCCGCAAAATCACCAATCCCGTCGTTGTTGGAATCGAAGAAGGATTTAACGTGCAACTGATAAATGATTGCATCTTTGTACCAGGTGGGCTCTTCACTGGATAATGCATGGTCTGCCGCGCTGACCTGTTTTTCTCGGACTTGGGTGTTTGGCAAGATCAGACCCTCCCATTGCGCACATGCCAGATGGCAAACGGAATTTCGTGAATATCGAAATACCAGTGTTGGCGACGCCCCTGCCATTCAATCGGGATATCCCTCATGAGTTCGGTCACACGCAGGACAGAATCTTCCTTCAAACCCAGTGCTTCGAAGGGTAATTCAAGCATGGCTTCATGACTCTGGTGTGGATCCAGATTGATGGCGACCAGGACAAAATCTTCGTTATTGTGTGTGTGTTTGTAAAAGTATAAGACATTGTCGCCACTGCACCGCCCGAAGGTGATATTCAAGTGGGTCTGCAAGGCCGGATGCTGTCTGCGGATCTGGTTGAGACGGGTAATTTCCGCCACGATATTTCCGGGGGCATTGAAGTCCCGGGGGCGAATCTCGTATTTCTCCGAATCCAGATATTCTTCCTTGCCGTTCAATCCCGCCGCCTCGCACAGTTCAAATCCACTGTAAACGCCCCACAGGCCCGACAGCGTCGCAGCGAGGGCAGCCCTTGTCAGAAATCCTGGCCGCCCGGAGCTCTGCAAATAAAATGGATTAATATCGGGCGTATTCACAAAAAAATTGGGTCGGTAAAAATCTCGAACGTCCGTTTCATTCAACTCGCGCAGATAACTGGTCAGCTCCTGCTTCGTGTTGCGCCAGATAAAGTAGGTGTAACTCTGATTGAAGCCGATTTTGGCCAGCTGATACATCATCGCCGGTCGAGTAAAGGCTTCGGACAGGAACATGGTATCCGGGTGGCGTTCACGCACTTCCCCGATCAACCATTGCCAGAACGGCAGAGGTTTGGTGTGAGGGTTATCCACCCGGAATATTTTGACGCCCTCGGAAACCCAATAGAGCACAATATCCCGCCAGGCGATCCACATCTGCGGCAACGCCTTTTCCCCATAGAAATCGACGTTGACAATATCCTGATATTTCTTCGGCGGATTTTCTGCGTAGCGGATGGACCCGTCCGGACGCCAGTTGAACCAGCCCGGGTGTTCTTTCAGCCAGGGGTGATCGGGCGAACACTGAATGGCAAAATCGATGGACACTTCAAGCCCATGCGCTCGGGCGGCCTCGATCAGACGGCGAAACCCGTCAATGCCACCAAGTTGTGCATAGGCAGTATCGTGCCCCCCATCGGCACTGCCGATGGCGTACGGACTTCCAGGCTCTCCCGGTTGCGCGGTGACGTGATTGTTTTTGCCCTTGCGGAATTTTTCCCCAATCGGGTGGATGGGTGGGAAATACAGCACATCAAAGCCCATGTCGCGAATCGCTGGCAGGCGCCCGATGACATCGTCGAAGGTGCCATGCCGTTGGGGTGAATCGGTGATGGACCTGGGAAACAGTTCGTACCAGCTGGCGAAACCTGCCAGCTGCCGCTCGACATCCACCTGCCAGGTTTTCTGGCTCTGGGTGAAAAACAGCTTCGGCTCAACCACCTCCACCGCTTCGGCCAGGCGCTGCTGCAACAGGACCTGTACCTGACTCTGGATGTCGCCATGGGCACGCGCCGTCTCGAGTTTGTCCAGACTTTCCGCAATGAAGACCATGGCGTCAGCCTGACCCATCACGCCGTGGGGCACGGCATCGTCGTGCCCGGCTTCTTGCCCGCCCTGCGCGTATTCGAAAATTTCCTTTAGCAATAACCGCCCTTCCTCGGTTTCCAGCTCTACCGGCACGTCGGCGTGGTATTTCTGGTAAAGCTCGTGATGGAAGTTTTGCCAGCGGTCCAGCCAGGCCTCGATCCTGAATTGATGCACGCCTTCCTGCTCAGGTTGAATCACGGTTTCCCAAAGATCATTGCCGAGAAGATTCAGTTTGTAGCTGTGCCACTGCTTCGCCGCCGGTGGCTTCCAGAGCACCCGACCATCCAGGCGGTTATGACCGTCCGTAAAAATCGTGCACTGGAACGTTAGCGCCTGGCCGACGGTGGCCTTGGCGGGGAACTGGCCGTCGTCCACGGCCGGGCGCACGCGGGTAATCATCAATCGCGGAGCTTTGATGGCCTGCTCTATGGATAGCCTCCCGGCGGCTGCGGCAGACGTTTGCGGCAGGTTTTCTTGTGCGTTTTTCCCGTTCTTAACCAGTGAATCAACGCCGCGACTGGGCATGGTAGTCAGTCCCCTTTTCAGTGCCAGGTTTGCTCAATAACATACGAGCCGATACGCGCCAGAACCTTACTTAGCTTAATTTAAAATCCGATATATAAATGAACGGGCCGTTGTAAGCGATGCTGTCGGCAGCGACTGTGCCTGCCGGCCGCTGCCGATCAGCTTTGCATAAAAACCGCTGCGCAAAGAGCGGGAAGAGAAACACCGTTCGGCACAAACTCCGAACCGGCGGCCGACGCAAGCACCCTATCGCTGCCGGCAATACCGGCCGCCGGAACGATCTGCGGCCGGTCCGCAAAATTGATGCAAAGCGTTAAGGGGCCACGGCCATAAACCAACCACTGCTGCTCACTGTCAACGTCCACCCTGGAGTCCGCCAGCGTCCCGGCCGTGATGGCGGGAAGCCGCCGGCGCAAACTGATCAGCGCCCGATACCATTGAAACATTTCCTGATGCTCCGGCTGGTCGAGCTCCTGCCATTGCAGACGCGACCGCTCGAAAGTCGCCCGCGCCTGGGGATCGGGTACATCCTCGGGGTTCCAGCCAAATGCTGAAAACTCGTGCTGACGTCCGTAGCGCACGGCCTCCCCCAGTTCCGGATCCTCGTGATCGGTGAAGTATTGAAACGGCGAGGAGGCCGCCCACTCTTCGCCCTGGAACAGCATGGGCACGAAGGGAGCCAGCAGCATCGTGGCCGCAGCAATTTTCGCCCGGGGCAGACCCGCCAGCTGGTGCAGACGTTCCCCTACCGCGCGATTGCCGATCTGGTCATGATTCTGGATGGCCACAACAAACGTTGACGGTGACAGGTGCGATCCAGGCCGACCGTGACTGCGTTTGCGGAACACGGAATAGCCGCCGTCGTAGACAAACCCGTCCCGCAGTGCCTTGCCCAGATCCTCCAG
>CAZJKJ010000045.1:11455-17122 GCA_964546435.1 uncultured Cellvibrionaceae bacterium | reverse complement strand
CGCCGATTCGTCCACGATGGCGTGGACGGCATCCAGGCGGAGGCCGTCGATGTGGTAGTCCCGCATCCACATCAATGCGTTGTCGATAAAGAACCGGCGCACTTCGTCGCTGTAGGCGTCGTCCACATTCACCGCTTCTCCCCAGGGCGTCGAGTATTTTTTGGTGAAATACGGGCCGAACTGGCTGAGGTAATTGCCCGCCGGACCGAGGTGGTTGTACACCACGTCCAGCAGCACGGCGAGACCCCGCCGGTGACAGGCGTCCACCAGCGCCTTCAAGCCATCGGGACCGCCATAGGGCTGATGCGGCGCATACAGATCGACACCGTCATAGCCCCAGCCGTGTTCACCGGAAAAGGCACCAACCGGCATGATCTCCACATGGGTCACGCCCAGTTGAACCAGATGGTCCAGTCGTTCGATGGCGCCCTCGAAGGTCCCCGATCTGGTAAATGTCCCCACGTGCATTTCATAAATAATGGCCTGCGCCCAGTCCGGAGGCTGCCAGCCCTGATCCGACCAGGAAAAGCGGCTGTGATCCACCCACCGGGACGGCCCGTGAACCCCCTGCGGCTGCCAGGCCGAGCGCGGATCGGGCAACGGGTTGCCGCCGTCGACGACAAACTGGTAATCCGTCCCGTGCTGGACGTCTGCCGCCTCACAGGTCCAACAGCCGCTGGGGGCCGCGTCCATGGCGAGACGCTGACCACCCGACTGAAGCAAAATTTCCCTGGCCAGTGGTGCCCAGACTTTGACCGTCGCCATCTTATGTGTCCTCCCGGATGAGCAGTGCGGTGGGGAATTGCTCGAACAGTTGCGTCATGAACAGGCGCCCGCCCGGCAGATCGCTCGTGGCGACGATGGTATTGGTTAACACATTGCGCCAACGGCCTTCCGGTATCTCAATGCAGGTGTCCTCCCACTCATCGGCCAGACTCTGAACCAGCCGTGGCACGGCAACCAGCACCCGCTCTGCGCGCAAATAGGCCAGCAGGTGTCGGCTTTTGCTGCCTTCGGCCTGCACCGCCTGATAACGACTCTGAGCGCCGAACACATCCGGATGTGCCCGCCGCAAAAGCAGCGTTTGGCTGATGGTCCACATCTTCGGCAGGCCGATATCCATACCCGCCATGACGTCGGCGGCGCTCATGCCCGGAAGATCCTGCAACAGCGCCATGCGTTGCTCGAAATCCACCGGCCGGCGATTATCCGGATCGACCAGACTCAGATCCCACAACTCGTTACCCTGGTAAACATCGGGAACCCCCGGTGCCGTCAGGCGAACCAGCGTTTGCGCCAGAGAGTTGATCCGGCCCGCCCGGGTAATGCCGTCGACAAATGTGTTCAGTTCGTTCAGAAAGTTTTCATTGGCAAGGATCGCCGTCAGAAACTGCTTGATGGCCGTCTCGTAGGCTTCATTCTGATTGGTCCAGCTGGTTTCGCATTTCGCTTCCCGGCACGCCTTCTCCGCGTACTGGATCATCCGTTCACCGTCGATCGGCCATGCGCCCACCAGGGTCTGATACAACAGATATTCCGTGTTGGGATCGGGCCACTCACCGCTGCGGCACGGGACATTGAGATCGCGCCAATGAGAGACCGCTGCCTGCCAGGCGGACGGAATTTCCGAGAGCACCGCGATGCGGGCGCGCACATCTTCGCTGCGTTTGGTGTCATGGGTGGTCGCGGCCAGCAGGGTCTCCGGATACTCGGCCTGGGTGACACTGCACGCGCTGTGGAATGCTTCGACGCTGGTGCCGAATTCACCGGGATCACCCCCAACTTCATTCAGCGAGGCCAGTCGGTGATAGCGATAAAAAGCCGTATCTTCAATGCCTTTCGCCATGGCCGGACCGGTCAGCTGCTGAAAGCGCATCGCCAGTTCGCCCTCCCTGCGCCCCGGCACTTTGAGCTTCAGAATGCGCCGCAGGAATTCGAACAGCTCGGGATCCAGATCCGGGCGCCCCTCTTTGGCGCCATTGATCGCCTGATCGATATGCTCCAGATCCTGGGCCTGCACGGAGCGCGAATTGGTGGAGACATAAGACCGGTACACGGGAAAGCAGACCGCCGTCTCGCAGAGGGTTTCCCGCAGCTCGTAGCTGGTGTAATCCCGGTGGCGCCGATGGGTTTCGCAGACATCCACAAACAGGTTGGTCAGCCGGTTCAACTCGCTCACCAGCAGTTCCGTGAGCACTTCCCGTTTGCTGTCCCGCGCGACCGTCTCATAGTCGTCCTGCTCGCCGGAAAATTCCCGGTAGACGTCGGTCATGGCCTCTGCGTTATCCGCATCGACAAACACGCCGTTCAAGGTGATGAGAAAGTCGTAACCGGTGGTCCCGGCGATGGGCCAGTTGGGCGGCAGCCGCTCTCCCCTTTCCAGAATTTTCTCCGCCAGGAGCCAGGCGCCCGGACAGACCCGGTTGAGCCGGTTGAAATATTCCGCCGGGTCCCGCAGCCCGTCCGGGTGATCTACCCGCAGACCCTGAACCCAGCCTTTGCGCACCCAGCGAATCGGCAGGGCGTGGGAGGCGTGGAATACTTCCAGCCGTTCGGCGCGCACGCCAGCCAGATCCGTGATGTCGAAGAAGCGTCGATAGCCGAGGTCGCGACTGGCAGTGCGCCACCAGGCGAGGCGGTAGTTCTGCTGCTCTATAAGACGATCCAGAGCATCCGGATCTTCATTCAAGCGTCGCACCTGTTCTTCAATAGCGGCGTGGCTGTCGGTGTCTTCCCAGCAGAGTCTGGCCAGCATATTCGACAGCACTATCTTGTCGCGATGCCGCTGCTCCACTTCGCTTTGTGCCATCACGCTGGGGCGCGGAATCCGCGCATAACTTTCTGCGATAAAGGCCAGTACATCCGAGCCGCAGGCCGCCGCCGCCGCCCCCAGCAAGCCAGCCGTGCTGGATGGGTCGATGGGAAAGGCGTGATCAAAATAGTGCAGTTCAAATGCGCCATTGTCATAGCACAGGGTCAGTTCGCCGGCTTCCAGAATCCGGCCATAGTGATCGCCCAGAACCGGTAACAGCACCTTGTTCGGCCAGCGCTCACCGTTGGTTTCCCAGTCGACATCGAAATAAGTAGCAAAGCGGCTCGCCTGGCCGTTTTGCAGAACATCCCACCACCAGGGATTCTGCTTTCCGCTGATGGCCATGTGATTCGGCACAATGTCGATCAAATGGGAAAGCCCGGCCGCCTGAATGGCCTCGCAAAACTCGGCGTGGGCATTTTCACCCCCGAGTTGCTGGTTGACGACACCGGGGTTGACGACGTCATACCCGTGGGAACTGTCTTTGGCGGCTTGCAGATAGGGGGAGGTATAAACGTGGCTGATGCCGAGCCTGGCGAGGTAAGGAAGCAGTTTCTGCGCATCGGCAAACCCGAAGTTCGGGTGGAGTTGTAGACGGTAACTGGCAACAGGAGAGCCCTGCATGAACGTTATGCTCCTTTTATCGGGAATTGGAATCAGCCGGGCCTGCAGGTTTGACCGCACGACGTGCCTGCCGCCTGCAATCCGCTGAACACGTTAACTCAGCCGGACGGTGCAGGGCAATGCGTAGAATGTGTTCCACTGCGACCGGATTGCTGCAATGCAACTTCAATACCAGAGCATCCTGCGTCTTTGCAGCGCTATACCTCCTCGTCTTTTTCCGGCGCGGCAACCGCGATTTCACTGGGAGGAATACGCCGACCCCGGCGCTCTGCGTAAACTTTGGTAAATTCTGCACCGAACAGTAAAACCATGGTGGTGTAAGACACCCACAAAAGGATTAACACAATACTGCCAGCCGTCCCGTAAGCAAGACCGGGGCGGCTGTGGCCGAAATAAAATCCCAACACAAATTTGGCGACCACAAAGAGCACTGCCGTAACGACGGCACCCACCCACACATCCCGCCAACTGATTTCGGCGTCGGGCAGTATTTTAAAGATCGCGGCAAACAGCACCGTTATGACAGTAAGCGAGAGCACTATGTCGAGCACGCTGAACAGCACAGCCAGGGACTCCGAAAAGTGCTGGCTCACCCAGTCACTCACAGAGCCAAGGAAGGTGGAGAGAATCAGGGATACCAGCAACAAGAAGCCAACGGTAAGAATCAATCCGAAAGAAAAAATCCGGTCCTTCAGAAACTTCAGGAATTGCCCGCCCGGTCGCACTTCCACTTCCCATATCATGTTCAGTGATTGCTGAATCTGGTAGAAAAGACCGGTGGCGCCGAACAGCAAAGTGGCGAATCCCATCCAGGAGGCCACCCGGGTTTTATCCTCATCCTGAACATTATTCATGATGACTTGAATAACCCGGGCGCTATCCCGTCCGATTGTATCCCGCGTCTGCTCTGTAATGAGGTCCGCGATAAACTGTTCGCCCCAGAAATAGCCCACCATGTTGACCAGAATAACCAACAGCCCCGGCAGCGAAAATATCGTGTAGTAAGCGATCACAGTGCTGTTGCGAAAGGGGTCGCGACTGAACCATTTGCTGCCGGCTTCAATCACCATCGACCCGGCTGATTTGAGTTTTCTGATCGGGTTCACTCGCTATCCTTTCGAAGAATACACCTGCAGGATTTGCATGGCTGCAAACCGGTCAGATCTGCGCCCGCAAGCGGAACGCAAACCACTCCCCCACTCGCATGGGCCAACTGCGACGCCGCCACGCATCCAGGTTGATCCGCTGACATCGCGCCAGATCCTGCTTGAAGGCATGGCGCAACTGCTGGGCAATCCGGCCATCCAGAATGCCCACGCCAAGTTCCGCGTTGAGCGCCAGCGAGCGCATGTCAAGGTTGGTCGTGCCAACATGCGACCACTTGCCATCGATGACAACGATTTTCTGGTGCATCATGGTCGGCAGGAATTCATAGATATGCACCCCCGCTTCGAGCAGACGGCGGTACAGTTTGCGGCCCGCGAGCAAGACGAAGTAGTTGTCTGTATGGCGCCCGGGCAGCATCAAATGAACTTTAACTCCGGCAGAGGCTTTATCCATGAGCAAGCGGGAGAGATCCTCATCGGGGCTGAAATACGGATTCTGAATAATGATTTCCTGCTTGGCGCTGGCCATGGCGAGCTTGTAGAAAAGCGCTACGCTGGAGTCATTCGCTTTGGTCGAGCTTTTCACCACATGCACCGAGGTATCGCCCGCGCGGCGCTGCTTTGGAAAACATCCGGATCCCACCGGCACGCCGTGGCTCGCCGTACACCAGTCCTGCATGAATATGGACTGGATATGATGCACCACCGGCCCCGTCATTCGGGCACCGGTATCCCGCCAGTGATCGCTGTCCTGAGCGTTGCCGAGCCACTCGTCCGCAACACCGTGGCCACACGTGTAGGCCGTGAGTCCGTCAACCACCAGAATTTTACGGTGCATGCGGTTGTTGAAGTGGTAAAGATTCAACGCTTTGAAGTGCCGGAAATGGCACAGCTCCACACCGCCCTTCCGAAGCCGTTTGAGCTGCCGGTCACGCGCCCGGATTGCTCCCAGTGCATCTATCAGCACCCGCACCTTGACGCCCTCGCGCGCCTTGCTGCACAGCAGCTCTACCAGGGCAGATTCGAAGCGTCCGCGACACCACATATAGGTTTCAAAATGAATGGTTTGCCGGGCTTCGCTGATGTCTTTCATCATCTCTCGCAGCAGCAGTCCATTCTGCAGAA
>CAZJKJ010000045.1:0-11355 GCA_964546435.1 uncultured Cellvibrionaceae bacterium | reverse complement strand
CCGCGCTACCTGGCTGTGAACTCATGAACCTTGATCAAGAATCATACCTACTTTCTCACCCCGACTGGATGTAACCAGATTTAATCGGCACGGTTCCTGCGGAAGCCTCTACGCAGGAATTTTCGTGATCTCGCACCTGTAACCAGGACCCCGGATTCGCACCTTGCGCAGTCCATGCGGCGGAACCTCCCCGATAAGAATTTTTTGTAATTATTTCTTGATTTTGTAAATCTCCTTCGATATTGACCTGATACACAAGCATGTTAAGTGTCTACTGCAGTAGATGCAGGGCTTCGAGGACAATCTGCAACGCCGTGACTTTGTCAGCGTTCACGATGTGGCGCGCGCCTGTCAGCTCGCGCTCGAGACGCCAGCCGCCGAGGGGCAGGTTTTCAATATCGGCAGCGGCCAGCACTACTCGATTCTGGACATCGCTCGCATGACCGGAGAAGTTCTGCAGAAATCCCATATCCAACCTGAAGTCTCCGGCCAGTACCGGGTCGGAGATATCCGTCATTGTTTTGCCGATATCAGCAAGGCGTCGGAAATTCTGGGTTATCAGCCGGAAGTCAGCATTGAAAAAGGTCTGGAGGAACTGGCTCGATGGCTGGAGCATCAAGAGGCCGAGGACAAGGTAGACGTGATGCGCAACGAGCTGTCGAGCAGAGGGTTGAGCGTATGAAGATGACTGAACATGCAATCGTTGCTACCCTGCGTGAGTTGATAAAGCTGGATTACGTTGCCGAACTCGCCTGTGCCACGGCCAGTGAACAGGTTGCCAATCTGGAGCTGCGAGAACTGCTGGCCCGATTGAAGACGGACCACCAGCGTCACATAGAAGTATTGGCAACCATTCTTGCCAATTATGATGACAGCCCGCCTTTGGATACCGATGTAAAAAATCTAAAGGAACAGAACAAAGTTGCACTGGCTCCGGGAATGAGTGAGCGGGTTGTTCTGGAAACACTGATGCAGATGGAAGCCCGTGTCGCGGACGCCTATGCCACCGCCAATACGGATTTTGAAGGTTTTGACGAGTTTCGAGCGGTTATTGCCGAATACCTTCTTGATGAAACCGCGCACCGGAACTGGCTGGAAGACCAGCTTGTGGCAAGGGAACCAGGCACCTGATAACACGCGGAATCCGGGTGCCCCGGGGCAGATCCCTTGCACCCGGAACCCTACGCCCACCGCAATTTAAAGAACGTCTTCACGCTCCTCGGAGCCGTGGATGGACTCATAATGCTCCTGACACGGGCCGCACCGGGTGGCACTGGGTTGCAGCTCCAGCCGATCGGGGTTGATCTCTTGCTGGCAGTCGATACAGATTCCATAAGTCCCGTCCTTGATCCGCTGCTTGGCGCTTTGAACGCCGTGTAACTGGCGGATTTCGCGCTCGAGATAATCGAGTTGAAGGCTGATAATCTCGTCAACGACGCAGGCCTCACCCTTCTGCGTCAACTGTTCTTCAAGATGACTGGCGCTGTCACTGTCTTCGCCCCGTATCCGTTCGATCACATCATCCAGCAGCTGATTTCGACGCACCGTCAGGCGTTCATTGAACATCTGGATCTGATTCTGGCTTAAAGCGGTCATGGCAATCACTCCGGTACTAACCTGCTGATTACAATCCTCGGCTAGGGAACCCCCGACCTCAGAGGTTCCTTAGCATCAAGCAGACCAATTCGTAGCGCTAAAAGCGCCGATGTCGAATAACGGGCATTCGCTGACGCACATCGTCGAGCTGCGCAAAGTCCAGCTGCGCCAGTACGTACTGCGAGCCCATTTCAGATGCGCTTGCGAGCAGCTCGCCCCACGGAGAGATCACACAGGACTGGCCCCAGGTTCTGCGCCCTCCTCCGTGGTCACCGCCCTGGTTGGCGCCGATCATGAACACCTGGTTTTCGATGGCGCGTGCGCGCAACAGCACTTCCCAGTGCGCCTCACCGGTGCTGTAGGTAAACGCTGACGGCAGCGTGACCAGCAGCGCTCCCTGCTCCCGCAGCAGTCGGAAATACTCGGGAAAGCGCAAGTCATAACAGGTGGCCAGTCCCATTGCGCCCCATGGTGTCTGCACGCAAACCGGCAGCGAACCCGGCTCCAGCCGATTGGATTCCCGATAGCTGCCGATACCGTCTCTCACATCGGCATCAAACAGATGAATCTTGTCATAGCGGGCCACCAGCTGCCCTGCAGATGACCATACTGTCTGCGCCGCGAATGCTTTTCCGGGCGCGGCCAGTGAGCCGTCCAGCCCCCTCGCGCAGGGAATGGTTCCACCCACGATCCAGGTTGCAGTGGTCCGCGCCATTCTGCACAAAAACCGGCTGATCGGACCCTCAAAGGCGATTTCGGCCTGACCGGTTGCGCTCACATCCGTGCGTCCGTAACAGGCGAAATTTTCCGGCAGTACAATGAGCTGGGCACCCTGACGGGCCGCTGCGCCGATGAGTTCCGCCGCGGCATCCAGGTTGACGGAGATTTCGCTGCAGCTGGCCATCTGGATTGCGGCGACAGTGACCATAAAACCTCCATTCAGTAATGTTTCTCCCGAACAGCGTTCGGAAGCCGGGACAGACCGGATTAATCCGTCTTGTTCTCAAATACCTTTTCAATTTTTGCGTCGGGGTTATTCCAGTCCCCCCTGATCCGGTAACGGATGCTGGAAACCTTGTCCACCTGATTTTTGAACAGCTTGCCGGCCACATATACCCCCACCGCAATCGGGACGCCCCCGGCAAGCGCGGCCGCCACCGTCAGATTGCCCGCCACCGGCAAGGTCGCCACCAGTTGCGCATTTAGATTCTGATCCAGGATATTGATGTCGCCGGCGAACTGCATGTTCGCGGACGGCGATTCCACCTGTATGGGATTCGCCGTGGTGATCATGCCCTCTTTGAACAGCAGTTGCCCCTCGATGGACTCGTAACCCATGCCCTCGGTTTTCAAGTCGGAAAAGTCCAGGCGCAACCGCCGGGCAATGGTGTCGAAATTCAGCAGACCGATCAGCTTGAGCAGTGGGTTTTCCCCTACCGAAGCACCCCGGATAAAGCGACCCCGCTCGATATCCAGATTGACCATCCCTATCAGGTTCGCCAATTTGAGCTGGTCCGGTGCTCCCCGCCATTGAACTTCGAGTTCCACCTCGGCGCGATCGCTGGTAATCGCCTTATCCTGCCCCCAGTCCGCCAGTACTTGTCCCAGATCGGCGGCGCTGACGGAACCGGAAAAATAGCTATTCTCGGCGTTGACGGATTTGAGCCACAGCAGCTCCGCCGTGCGCTCACCGCGCCCGCCGATGGTCAAACCTCTTACTTGCCCGGTCAGGTCATAGGCCGCCACACCCCCACTGACCGGCCTCAGTTTGAAGTCCCACTGCCCGTAACTGGCACCGCCGACGCTGAATTCGGCCGTGCGGAAATCCACGGCCGGAAGGTCCTGGATATCGATTCCCGCCAGGGCACTGACCGGCAGATCTGCCGGTTCCGGTGCCACTTGTTCATCCGGGTCCGGCGCCGCCGCGGGCAGACGCAGATAATCGAGGGCAATGGCCATCGGCCGATCCGCCGTTGCCAGCGCGATCTTTCCGGCGAGATTGTCGTTGCTCAGATCAAAATGCCAGCCGGTCTCGAGCTGACGGCCCACCACCGACAGGTTCGCCAGCGCCATCCCACCCGCCAGCAGCGATTTCACCGACAGTTCGACGCGCAAAGGCAGTTCCCTTTGCGTGTCTTCTCCTGCACGCGACTGCTCCCGGTTCTCCCTCGCCGAGGTATAGATATCGAGAGCGGTAAGCCACTCGCTCAGACTGGCGCTGTCCACTTCGCCCTGCACCCGCATCATCCCCGGCGCGGGTCGTTCCGCGGGCGCATTCAGCGCCAGTTCGATGCCCTCAATCTGATTGTCCGCGCGATGCATCCGGACCTCGGCAATGTCTCCAATGGTTATGCGGTAGTCACTCTGGGAACCCCTGGCTTCCGTCTGCGGTTCCACCACCACCCGCACGACCGTTTCCAGTTTTTCATCCCGGGCCTTGTAGTACGGAGCCGGCAACGCGACACCCACGCCGCGCAGGTCGGTTGCGGCTTCAAACACCAGCGGACGGGAGAAGCCTACGGGCACCGTGATCCGACCGCTCAGATCGCTACTGCCTTCGGTGAACACCAGTTCCGGACGTTTCAGCCACTGCTGCAAATCGTCGATGTCCAGCCGGCCACGAAAATCAATTTGCGCCAGGTGGCCCTGGGGCTGATCCGCGAGTTTCCGTGAAGACATGGAGACCTTCAGCGGTTCGCCCCACAGCTTTGCGTCCAGGCCGCCACTGTGGACGCCGGCCTTGCTGGAATAGGTCAGTTCGCCGCTGATATCCTCGAAATCCAGGTCCAGTGACGGCATCGAAAGAGAATTTTTGCGCAGATACAACGCAAACTGCTGTTCCTGCTCGCCCCCTTCCACCAGCGGCACGCGCACCTGCACCGAGGCGGAAATAGCGCCGTTCAACTGCCAGCTCAGCAGCTCGTCGCCGAGAATCTGCTTTAGCGGGCTGTCCAGCAGCAGGGCTCGGGCGTCATGACTGTTGCCGGAGACATTGCCCCGGATCGACAAATGGCGCTGCTGGGGCGCGTTGACGGCCGGCATGACCACCTGCAGATTGCCGAGCACGAGATTGTGCAGCTTGCCCTGCACCTGGCGTATGTGCAGCTCCTCGCCATCCAGCAACAGCGAACCCTTTTCGAGCGCCAGCACCGGCCAGTCGCGATCGAACCGGACTTGTGCCTCCGCCAGACCCGAGCGCAGCTGGACCGTGCGGGGCGCCTTCGATCCTTTCATCAGGGTTCCGTGATAGATAAATCCCAGATCCTTGACCCGGCCGGCGTGCACGGCGCCGTTCAGCCATTTCTCCACCTCTGCCGGCACCACATTGGGCATGTACTGGCGATAAAGCAGCGCGTCGGCCTGCGCGATGCCCAGCATCAAGGTCATTTCCGGCTCGTTGTTGAGCTCGGGCTTGAACGGCAGACTCAGACGAAATGCGCCCTGGGCCTGCGCTTGAGGGCTGGCTACCTGCAGCGGGCCGGAACTGACCCCCACCCACTGCCGCTCCAGATCCACGTCCCAGCGAACGCTGCCGGAGGCCGAGTCGAATGCCAGGGGATGTTCGTAGAGTTTCGGAAAATCCAGCGCTATGCCCTCCCGCACACTCAGGTCGAATTGCCCCGAGAACGCCGTGGCTTCCACAAACCCCTGGGCGCCGCTGACCGCGGGCACGCCGGACCAGGCGCTCACCGCTGCGTCCGCCACTTCTGCCCGTAAATGCAGATAACCGGCTTCCGGCTTCACAAAGTTCACCACGGCATTGCGCAGCGTCCCTCTGGGCTGCAGTTCGCGCAGCGGCTCCAGCGCGTCGTGCTGCAACCAGCCATTGTTGTTGAGCAGCGTGAAAATTTCGGCGATATCCAGGGTTGGCAGACGCAACTCGGTGACGGTGTCCGGTCCGCCGCGAAGGGTGGCACTCAACGGTGGCAAGGCAGCCTCCGGCCATTGCACGGACAGCTTCTGTAGTCCCAGCTGCCAGTCTTTGTCCCGTTGCCACTGGCCGGTGAACCGGCTCGACACCCGCTGCGGCCATTGCGCTCCGTCAGGCGGTACGATGGGCACCCCGTCATGAGTGGCATGCCCGGTGAACGTCATCCCTTTCTGCAAGGTGCCGGCAAACCACAACTGCATGCTCAGCCGCCCCTGATCCGGCCAGTCCGCTTCCCCGGGCCGGGTCTCCCGGGTCAGCCGGTCAACCAGCGGCACGCCGCTGAGGGCTTCCAGCACTTTTTCGGTGGGAAAGTTGCTCAGCTGCAGATAGCCGGAGGACTGGAAGGTTTTCTCTTCCCGGGGGTCCCCGGAGCCTTCGAGAACCAGTCGCAGGGCCTGGTGATTGTCCACCGTGAACGAGGCAACCAGCCGGTGAAACTGGTTGTCGTTTTCCAGCATGATGCGGGGAATGTTGATGTCGGTCTGCAGCCCGTTGCGAAACTCTACAGACAGTTCGGTCCCGAGCAGCTCTACTCGCCTGCCGAACAGGAAAATATCCAGCGGGTCGTCGATGATCAGATTGCCTTTGGCGGCGGTGGTTTTGGGCAGGCCATTGATGCGCCACTTGCCGTCAGCTTCTTGAGTAAAAGACGATCGCAGACCATCGAATTTAAGCGTACGAATGCTGTCCTGCCAATCGCCAAATGCTGCCAGCAGACTGACCTCCACTTCGACCCGGCTGACGAAAATGATGGCCTGGGAATCCCGGTTGGCCAGCCCCAGTCCCAGCAGGATGATCCGCGGGCGCAATCCCTGCCATCTGGATTCGATCGCATCGATAGTGACGGCGACGCCCAGCCGGTCTCCCAGCTGCTGGGCAATTTCGCCACGGTAATCGTTGAGGTAGGGGAAGATCATGCGGCCGATCTGCACGCATACGGCGACCGAGATCACGGTGAGCAGGACCGTAGCCCAGAATGTGCGCACGAAGTAGCGCATGTATCGACGGAGTGATCGGGGCATCAGGGTCTGTTGACGGTTATGACAGCACAGGCAAGGTTACACCAAAATAATGTCGTACTGCTCCTGGTTGTAGATTGTCTCCACCTGGAACTGAATGGTACGACCGATAAAAACTTCAAGATCCGCGACATTGGCCGATTCTTCGTCCAGAAGACGGTCGATGACGACCTGGGAGGCGAGTACCAGAAATGTGGACGCATCATAGGTGCGGGCTTCGCGCAGGATTTCCCGGAAGATTTCATAACAGACAGTTTCCGCCGACTTGAGCTTGCCGCGACCGTAACAGACCGGGCACGGTTCACAGAGGATCTGGCCCAGGGATTCCCGCGTACGTTTGCGAGTCATTTCCACCAGTCCCAGCCCGGAAACGCCATCGATCATGGTTTTGGCCCGATCCTTCTCCAGCATTTTCTCCAGGGTCCGCAGAACCTGGCGCTGATGCTCGACATCACTCATGTCAATGAAATCAATAATGATGATGCCGCCGAGATTGCGCAGGCGTAACTGCCGGGCGATGGCTACGGCCGCTTCCAGGTTGGTCTTGAAAATCGTCTCTTCGAGGTTGCGATGGCCGACAAAGGCACCGGTATTGACGTCCACCGTGCACATGGCTTCGGTCTGTTCGATCACCAGGTAGCCGCCGGACTTCAGCAACACCTTGCTTTCCAGAGCCTTGCTCAGCTCTTCCTCGACGCCGTAGAGATCGAACAGGGGCCGCTCGCCGGGGTAATGCTCGATACGCCCACCCAGTTCGGGGGCGTAATGTCTGGCGAACTGGTCGAGCCGCTGAAACGCCTCGCGGGAATCGATGCGCACCTTTTCGATGTTCGGCCGGATCAAGTCGCGCACGGTTCGCATGAACAGCGGCAGATCTTCGTAGATGAGCGCCGGCGCCCGGGCCGCCTTGATCGTGTCCGCCAGATCGTGCCAGAGTTTGTAGACAAACGGGATATCCGCCCGCAGATCGTCCTCCGACACCCCTTCGGCCACGGTGCGCACAATGAAACCGCCTTGGTAGCGGTCGGCATACTCGGCGGAGAGCGTTTCCACTGCCAGCCGCAGCCGCTCGCGCTCGGATTCCTGTTCAATCCGGTTGGATATGCCGATGTGCCGGGTCTGGGGCATGTAGACGAGATACCGCGCCGAAACCGACAGATGCGTGGTCAAACGGGCACCCTTGGAGCCGATTGGATCCTTGGTAACCTGCACCAGCAGCGATTTGCCTTCATGGACCAGCTGCCGGATGTCGCCGACCTCAGCCGAGCGGTCTTCCATGCCGTTCTTGTCCAGCGGTGCGATATCTGCCGCATGGATAAAGCCCGCCCGTTCCTGACCGATGTCGACAAATGCCGCCTGCATGCCGGGCAATACCCGGACGACTTTTCCCAGAAAGATATTGCCGACGTAGCCCTTGCGCTGCACACGTTCGATATAAATTTCCTGGACCACCCCATTTTCAATCAGTGCGGCGCGGGTTTCAGTGGGGCCTACGTTGACCAGAATTTCGTCACTCACGCGCGAAATCCCCGTTCCAGATGGAAATGCCAGCTTTTTGCAGCAACTGCGCGGTCTCGGTCAACGGCAAGCCCACCACGTTGCTGTAGCTGCCGGCAAGGTGATTGACGAACACCGCCCCGAGCCCCTGGATGGCGTAACCGCCGGCCTTGTCCGCCGGTTCACCGGTCTGCCAGTACCTGGCCGCTTCGACGGGCGTGATGGCGCGAAAGCCGACGTCAGTTGTGCAGACAATGCAGGAGGCGCCGCGGGGCGAAATCAAAGCCACCGCCGTCACCACCTGATGCACGGCGCCGCCAAGTTTCAAGAGCATGGCAATACCCTCTTCCTGCCCGCGGGGTTTCTCCAGGATCTGGTCCTGATGCACCACCACCGTATCGGCACCCAGCACCGGCAAGTCGGTACCGGCTCTGACAGCCTGCGCCTTGGCCGTCGCCAGGCGGGTGACGTAGTCACGGGGCGACTCATGCGAGTGGGGAATTTCCGGAATGGAGGACGGATTGACGGCAAAGCGTACCCCGATCTGCCGCAGCAGTTCCTGACGTCGGGGTGATTGGGAGGCCAGTATCAGATCGGGCTGGGAGGACACAATTATTCCTTTTTTAGGGATCGACCGCCTGATGACGCCACCAACCCATGATCAAGCTCAGAAGCGGCCAGCACAGGGCACTCACCGTGGTCGCAATGAGCATGTAGTGCACCGGTGCACTATAACCGTTAAGCGCCTGAATCCAGTTGCAAAACAGCTGATAGACCCCCACGAGGACAAAGACCCACAGGGATTGCTGGTAGAGCGAGTAGCTGCGCAGCCGCTGGTAGGACATCTGACAGATGTAGGCCACCACCACCAGTGCAAGCGCGTTGCCTCCCCAGATGCCGCCACCAATGATGTCCAGCGCAAAACCCGCCATCCAGGCAGTGCCCATTCCCACATGATGGGGAAAGCGCAGGACCCAGTGAATGGTGACCAGACACACCCACTCAGGCCGGAACCAGACCAGGACCGTTGGCAGCGGAAAAATGTCGGCAAGGATGGCGAGCATATAACTGACACCGATGGTCAGTACCTGCGACACACCCCGGATCACTCAGGGCTCCTGCTGACGGGCCTTGGCGGCGTTGAGCTGATGGCTGCGATCAAATACCAGCAACATGTGCCGGTGGCGGTTCAGTTCGGCCATGGGTCGGGCCAGCACCGTGGCGAAGGGCTTGCCCGGATCAAATTCGATTTTTTCCACCACCGCCACCGGGTAGCCTGCCGGGAAGCGTTGTCCCAGCCCGGAGCTGACCAGCAGGTCCCCTTCCTGGATATCCATGGTCCCCGAGACGTGCCGCAGCCGCAGCTGTTCCAGATCGCCCTGACCTTCCGCCACCAGGCGCAGGCCATTGCGGTTCAGCTGCACCGGCAGCGCATGGCTCGAATCGGTGATCAGCAATACCATGCTGGTTTTCTGTCCGGTTTCGACAACCTGCCCCACCAGCCCGTAGGCATCGACCACCGGCTGGCCTTCATAGACCCCATCCTGGGTGCCGCGGTTGATCATGACTTTGTGCATCATGGGGTTGGGAGAGACGCCGATCAGTTCTGCCACCAGCACCCGGTCCTCAATGGTGTCGGCAGAGTTGAGCAGTTGACGCAGGCGGGTATTTTCTGCAGACAGCGACGCCATCTGCTGGGTCTTGCGTTTGTGTACGAGGAGTTCGGTGCGGAGGCCTTCGTTTTCCTGGATCAGGGTCTGGCGTGAGGTGAAGCGGTAATCCCACCATTCGCGAATATCGGTGGGAATCTCCGTCACCCAGTAGAAAGGAAAGGTCACATCGCTGATGCGCTCTTTCACCGGGTCCAGCAAAGAGCTCTTGCTGTACACCAGCGCCAGCGCAAGCGCAAAGACCCCCAGCACCACAAGGCGTATGCTGTTGGAGGGACCTTTGGTGAACAGCGGTTTAATGGCCTTGCCTCTCTGGAAATCAGGTATGCAAATGAATTGTGCGGCTGTCCATCAGCTCCAGCGCCTTGCCACCGCCGCGGGCCACACAGGTGAGTGGATCTTCGGCAATGAGCACCGGCAGCCCGGTCTCTTCCATCAGCAGACGGTCCAGATCCCGCAACAACGCGCCACCACCGGTCAGGACGATGCCGCTTTCGGCGATATCGGACGCCAGTTCCGGCGGAGACTGTTCCAGCGCACTTTTGACGGCCTGCACAATGCCCGACAATGGCTCCTGCAACGCCTCCAGCACATCGTCGCTGTTGAGCGTAAAACTGCGCGGCACACCCTCGGCGAGATTGCGCCCGCGAACATCAATTTCGAGCACTTCACTGCCCGCATAAGCCACCGCAATTTCCTTCTTGATGCGCTCGGCGGTAGCGTCGCCGATGACTGCGCCGTACTTGCGCCTTACATAGTTGACTATAGCTTCATCAAATCGATCCCCGCCAATCCGCACCGATTCAGATAACACGACGCCGTTCAAAGAAATCACCGCAATCTCTGTGGTACCACCCCCGATGTCCACCACCATGGAGCCGGTCGCCTCATCCACGCGCAGTCCGGCACCGATTGCCGCTGCCATGGGCTCTTCGATCAGCCGGACTTCCCGGGCACCGGCACCCATCGCCGATTCCCGGATCGCCCGCTTTTCAACTTCCGTCGACAGGCAGGGCACGCACACCAGCACCCGCGGACTCGGTTGGAACCAGCTGTTTTCATGAACTTTGCGAATAAAATGCTGGAGCATTTTTTCCGTTACCTGAAAGTCCGCGATGACACCGTCCTTTAATGGCCGGATCGCGGTAATATTGCCCGGGGTTCGGCCCAGCATCCGCTTGGCCGCCATGCCGACCGCTTCCACGGATTTCTGGCCGTTGTGATTGCGGATGGCCACCACAGAGGGCTCATTGAGAACGATGCCGCGATCGCGCACATAAATCAGCGTGTTGGCGGTGCCGAGATCGATCGAAAGATCATTGGAAAACATACCACGCAAACGTTTGAACATAGCGGCGGCAGAACCTTTTTTTGTTTAAGTTGTTCAGGGATTGCGAACTGTCTGTGCAACGTTGCCGCAAAAACAGTCAGCGACAGACACACGGTGAAATTCGGCATTCCCTGATTATTCGGCGGGTAAAGCGATTTGTTCAGAGCCTTTGCCAGGCGCTGTCCGGTCATCCGGAATTCCGCACAGGGTCGGCCTTCCGACAGGGAGTTACCAGTCAATACCGCATAAAAATCGCACGGAGAAATAACGGATCGCACTCTAGCAACGCCGGGGATTTAGAGCAAGGCGCAA